>NZ_JBIAWE010000030.1:0-67199 GCF_042895235.1 Streptomyces sp. NPDC001410 | reverse complement strand
CCTCCACACCTACAACCACCACCGCTGCCACACCGCACTCGGCGGCCAGCCACCGATCAGCCGCGTGAACAACGCTGCGGGTCAATACACCTAGACCTCCAGGTCCGCCTCGATCCTCTTCAGCTGGTGGCGGGCCATCGCCAGGTTGGCCCGGGCGGAGTCCAGGACCAGGTAGAGGAACAGGCCGTTGCCGCCGCGGCCCTTGAGCAGACGGATCAGGTGGTACTGGTCCGACAGCGTGATCAGGATGTCCTCGATGTCGCCCTTGAGGCCCAGGTGCTCCATCGTGCGCATCTTGGCGCGGATCACGTCCGTGTTGCCGGCGGCGGCCACGTTCAGGTCGAAGCTCTTGCTGCCGCCCATCGTGCCCAGCGCCATGCCGCTGGTGTAGTCGACGAGCGCGACGCCGGTGGCGCCCTCGATGGAGGTCAGCGCCTCTTTCAGTGCGGTTTCGGAGTTGGCCATGGTGGTCCTCTCAGCTGTCGGTTGCGGTGCGCGCCTCGGTCGTGGTGCGTGGCGCGCGCGTGGTTCTGGTCCGTGGTGCGGGTGCGGCCTTGGTGGTCGGCCGGGTGGCTGCCGCGGCGGCTTCGGCGGCGTCGAGCAGTTCCCCGACGCGGGCGGCCGAGCGACGGCCCTCCAGATGCAGCCGGCCGACGTTGACCCGGTCCTGGGCGAGCAGCGTCAGCACGGCGGTGCGGCCGGCCGCGTAGGTGGCGACGTAGCCGTTCTCGCCGCGCACCAGCAGTTCCCGGAAGCCGGCGTTCCCGGTGGCGTCGGCCATCCGTACGGCGACGCCCAGCGCGGCCGCGGTGAGTGCCGCCAGCCCCTCCGGGTCGACACCGGGGGTGTCGTGGGCGACGGCGAGACCGTCGACGCCGGCCGCGAGGGCGCCGGTGAGCTGCGGCACGCGGGTCCGCAGCCGACGCAGCTCGTCCATGACGGCGTCGAGGTCCTGTGCGGACACCATCAGCTCTCTCCTCTCGGCGGGTTGGTGCCGTTCAAAGCGCCTCCAGCGCATCCCTGAGCCTCTTCAGCAGCGCGATGTCGGGGTCGGTGACCGTGAGCGGGGGAGTCGGGGGGACCGGCGGCGGGGCGGGGGCCACGGGTATCGGCCTGAGGAGTCCGGCCGCCGCGAGGCGGCGTACGTCCACCAGCGTGTGGAACGCCTGTCTGCCCAGGTCGCGGGCGATCTCCAGGGCCGTGCGGACGCCGTCCACCCGGTCCAGGACCGCCCGCTGACGGGGCGTGACCGGCGCTGTGGCGGCCGGGTCGGCGCGGATCAGCGGCGCGTTGTCGGCCGCCGGGTCCGGCCACAGGCGGTGCAGCAGCAGCCGGCGGCGCAGCGTCTCGCGCTCCAGCGCGATGACCGGAACCGAGGGCAGCGGGCCGAGGCGGGGCGTTCGGGCGTACCGGAAGCGGCCCGGGGCGCTGCTCGGCGACAGGGCGAAGTACCCGGCGTCGTACAGCGCGTCCAGGTGGCACAGCTCCAGCGCGCCCTCCGGCAGCAGCCCGGCGTCCAGCAGCAGCCGGGCCGCGTCCGCCGGGCCGTCGGCCTGCCCGGCAGCCCGCTGCCAGGCGGTCGTGGCCAGGGTGCCGTGGGCCGTGAGGAGCACGTCGAGACCAGGGGCATGGGGGCTCTCGGCGTGCACCACCCGGCCCTCGGCGAGGTGCAGGGTGCCGTGCTCGCGGACGAGGACGCCGGTGGCCTGCTCCTCGGCGAGCCGCCGGAGCATCGGGGACAGCGCGCCCGCCGTACGGTCCCAGGCCGCGGCCTTGTCCCGCACCGGCAGTGGCGGAGGGGTTTCGACCATCGTCATCCCAGCACCAACCGGGCGGCCATCTCGCCGAGCCGGATCCGCGCGAGGGCGAGATTGCCCTCCGCCCGGCCCAGCCACAGGTGCAGGAAGACGCTGCTGTCGAAGGACGTGTCCACGAACCGCAGCAGGTGGTAGCTGTCGTGGTTGCTGACGATCACGTCCTCGACGGGCGGGCCGACGTCGTCGCCGCCCCCGGCCGCGAAGGCGCCGTGTTCGGCGGCCAGCCGGGCCAGTTCGGCGGCCTCGGCCGCGGTGGTCTCGTGGTCACCGCCGGGGGCGTCCCCGACGGTGCCCAGGGCCAAGCCGCTCGTCCAGTCCACCAGGGAGGCTCCCCGGGCACCGGGCAACCGCATCGCTTCCAGCAAGCACTCGTCGATTCCGGGCACCCTGGCTTTCCTCCCGCCTGTGACTCCGGTTGAGTGACAGGCACACTACGCACCGTGTGCGCGAGAGGTGAGCGCTTTGGCATTTTCCGGTGGAACATGCGTCCGGCGTACTAATGTGGGTCAACTGACGACTGTTTCCGGGCAGTTGACCCAGTTGTTCGAGATGTGCCCGGGGTGCGTCAACGGCTCCCGGACGCGCGCAGGGTGGTGAGCGCGGACGCATGCGCCCCGCCGGACTCGGCCACGACCTCCGCCACGGTCTGCGGCTCCCGCACGGCAGCGAAGGCCACGCCTCCCGTGCCGTCGGGCGCGAAGCCGTAGATCCCCGGGCGGGCGAGGGAGTTGTAGGCGTAGTGGTGGGCGAAGTAGTACGCGCCCGTGTCCAGCGCCGCCGCGTAGTCGCCCTGCTCCAGCAGGGGCAGCGTGCGTCCCTCGGCGAGCAGGTCGCCCGAGAAGCAGGCCGGGCCGGCCACGTCCTGCACCACCTCGGGGCCCGACCGGGGCAGCCCCTTGGCGTCGTACGCGGCGATCCGCAGCGGCCACGCCCCGGGCGCGTACACGGTCCGCGTGGCCACCTGCACGCCCGCGTGCGTCACCGCGATCCGTCGCCCGCCGGAGCGTTTGGTGTACTCCACCCGCGCTACCACCGTGCCGTGCCTGGCCAGCAGCGACCGCCCGAACTCGGTCACCAGTCCGTACCGCCCGTCGAACAGCCCCGGCACCTCCTCGGCCAGCAGACGCGCGTACTGCGCGTACGTCGGCGCCGTCGCCTCCGCCGTGAAGTCGACCGGCAGCCCGCCGCCGATGTCGAGCGTGTCGATCTGCCGCCGCCCGATCCGCGCGTTGATCTCCTCCGCGAGCGCGTACGCCTCCGCCACGCCCCGCGCCAGCAGCGACAGCGGGATGCCCTGCGAACCGGTGTGCGCGTGCAGCCGGGTCAGCCACGGCCGGTCCGCGTACGCCCGCAGGACCCACTCCCGGGCCCCCTCGTCGCGCAGCGCCACCCCGAACTTGGAGGTCTCCGTCGCCGTCGAGGTCGCCCCGATGGTGCCGCCGCCGATCTGCGGGTTGACCCGGATGCCGAGCGGCGACCGGCCGGGCGCCGACCCGACGAGGGCGTCGAGCCGGTCCAGCTCCTGCGGGTTGTCCGCGTTGACGGCGACGCCCAGCGCGAGCGCCTCGCGCAGCTCGGCCGGGGTCTTGGCGGGCGAGTCGAGCACCGTCCGGTCCGGCGGCACCCCCGCCGCCCGTGCCAGCGCCAGCTCGCCCGGGCTCGCCACCTCCGCGCCGATGCCCTCCTCGTGCAGCAGGCGCAGCACCGGCACCAGCGGGGTCGCCTTCACCGCGAAGGCGTGCAGTACCGGCGTTCCCGGCGCCGTGACCGCGTCGAACGCCGCCCGCAGGGCCGCCGCCGACTCCCGGATGCCGGTGACGTCCAGCAGCGCCACCACGGCCGCGTCCGGCCCCAGCAGCCCCTGCTCCACCGCGCCGCGCACCGCCTCGTCCCGCCGGGCGGCCCGCTCCCGGGCCTCGCTGTAGGTGTCCTGGTCCACGACCTGTCCTCCTGTCGCCCTGCCCCAGTGTTCGGGTGATTCCAGCCAAACACCCGCGACGCGCGGACGGGGTGCCGCCGATGTATTGACTAGTTCTATTCAGGAAGTCAGGATGTGAATAGAGATAGCAACAGGAGGAGGCAGACGATGTCGGGACCCCGCCCCGTACGAGCACCGCGCGGCACGGAACTGAGCGCCCTGGGATGGCAGCAGGAAGCCGCTCTGCGGATGCTGCAGAACAACCTCGACCCCGAGGTCGCCGAGCACCCCGACAAGCTCGTCGTCTACGGCGGCACCGGCAAGGCCGCCCGTGACTGGCGCTCCTTCGACGCGATGGTGCGCACGCTGCGCACCCTCAAGCAGGACGAGACCATGCTGGTCCAGTCCGGCCGCCCGGTCGGCGTCATGCAGACCCACGAGTGGGCCCCGCGTGTCCTCATCGCCAACTCCAACCTGGTCGGCGACTGGGCCAACTGGGAGGAGTTCCGCCGTCTGGAGGCCCTCGGCCTGACCATGTACGGCCAGATGACCGCCGGTTCCTGGATCTACATCGGCACCCAGGGCATCCTCCAGGGCACCTACGAGACCTTCGCCGCCGTCGCCGCGAAGAAGTTCAACGGCACCCTCGCCGGGACCATCACCCTCACCGCCGGCCTCGGCGGCATGGGCGGCGCCCAGCCGCTCGCCGTGACCATGAACGACGGCGTCGCCATCTGCATCGACTGCGACCCGCGCGCCATCGAGCGCCGCATCGAGCACCGCTACCTGGACGTCCGGGCCGACAACCTCGACCACGCGCTCCAGCTGGCCACCGAGGCCCGTGACCAGCGCAAGCCGCTCTCCATCGGCGTCCTCGGCAACGCCGCCGAGCTGGTCCCGCAGCTGCTCGCGATGAACGCCCCGATCGACATCGTCACCGACCAGACCTCCGCCCACGACCCGCTGTCCTACCTGCCGGTCGGCGTGGACTTCGAGGACATGGCCGACGCCGCCGCCAAGGACCCGGCCGGCTTCACCACGCGAGCCCGTGAGGCGATGGCGAAGCACGTCGAGGCGATGGTCGGCTTCATGGACGCCGGCGCCGAGGTCTTCGACTACGGCAACTCCATCCGCGGCGAGGCCCAGCTGGCCGGCTACGACCGCGCCTTCGCCTTCCCCGGCTTCGTCCCCGCCTACATCCGGCCCCTGTTCTGCGAGGGCAAGGGCCCCTTCCGCTGGGCCGCCCTGTCCGGCGAGGCCTCGGACATCGCCAAGACCGACAAGGCGATCCTGGAGCTCTTCCCGGAGAACGAGTCCCTGCACCGCTGGATCAAGATGGCCGGCGAGCGTGTCCACTTCCAGGGCCTGCCCGCCCGTATCTGCTGGCTCGGCTACGGCGAGCGCGACAAGGCCGGCGAGCGCTTCAACGACATGGTGGCCTCCGGCGAGCTGGCGGCTCCGCTGGCCATCGGCCGCGACCACCTCGACTGCGGCTCCGTCGCCTCCCCGTACCGCGAGACCGAGGCCATGCTCGACGGCTCCGACGCGATCGCCGACTGGCCGCTGCTGAACGCGATGGTGAACGTGGCCTCCGGTGCGTCGTGGGTGTCCATCCACCACGGCGGTGGCGTGGGCATGGGCCGCTCCATCCACGCCGGCCAGGTCACGGTGGCCGACGGCACGAAGCTGGCCGGCGAGAAGATCCGGCGCGTCCTCACCAACGACCCCGGCATGGGTGTCATCCGGCACGTGGACGCCGGCTACGACATCGCGGAGTCGGTCGCGCAGGAGCGCGGGGTCCGGGTGCCTATGCGCGAGGGTGACCAGGCGTGACCTTCCACAGCATGTGGGCGGAGCTGCTGCCGATCGGCCGCAGCTCCGCCTCCGGCGGCTACCGGCGCTACTCCTGGACCGGTGCCGACGCCGAATGCCGGACCTGGTTCCAGGAGCAGGCCGAGGCGCGCGGGCTGGCCTACGAGGTCGACCGGAACGGGAACCAGTGGGCCTGGCTCGGGGACCCGGCCGCCGGGGACGCCGTCGTCACCGGGTCGCATCTGGACTCGGTGCCGGACGGCGGCGCCTTCGACGGGCCCCTCGGGGTCGTCTCCTCCTTCGCCGCCCTGGACGAGCTGCGCGGCAGGAACGTGCGGTTCGCCAAGCCCCTGGCCATCGTCAACTTCGGTGACGAGGAGGGTGCCCGGTTCGGGCTGGCCTGTGTCGGCTCCCGGCTCACTGCGGGGGAGCTGACCGTCGAGCAGGCCCATCGGCTCACCGACGGCGACGGGATCAGCCTCCCCCAGGCCATGGAGGCCGCCGGGTACGACCCCGACGGCATCGGGGCCGACCCGGAGCGGCTGGCCCGCATCGGCGCCTTCGTCGAGCTGCACGTCGAGCAGGGCCGCGCGCTGGACCTGTCCGGCGACCGGGTCGGCATCGCCAGTGCCATCTGGCCGCACGGCCGCTGGCGCTTCGACTTCCGCGGCGAGGCCAACCACGCCGGCACCACCCGGCTGGTCGACCGGCACGACCCGATGCTGTCGTACGCCGAGACCGTGCTGGCCGCCCGCCGGGAGGCCGAACTCGCCGGTGCCGTCGCCACCTTCGGCAAGATCTCCGTCGAGCCCAACGGCGTCAACGCCATCCCCTCCCTGGTGCGCGGCTGGCTCGACTCCCGCGCCGCCGACCAGCAGACCCTGGACACGGTCGTCGGCGGCATCGAGAAGGCCGCCCGGGAGTACGCGGACGCCCACGGCATCGACCTCGACGTCGTCCGGGAGTCCTTCACCCCGGTGGTCGAGTTCGACCACGCGCTCCGTGACGAACTGGGCCGCATCCTGGGGACGGCGAGCGACCGCCTGAAGGTGCCCGTCCTCGGGACCGGTGCCGGACACGACGCCGGAATCCTCTCCGGGCGCATTCCGACCGCCATGCTGTTCGTGCGCAACCCCACCGGCGTCTCGCACTCCCCGGCCGAGTTCGCGGCCGAGGACGACTGCGTGGCCGGGGTGAGCGCGCTCGCCGACGTACTGGAAGGGCTGGCCTGCACGTGACCACACGGACGTACTGGCTGGAGCACGCCTGGCTCGACACCGACGTCGAGCCGGGCGTGGCCCTGGACACGGACACGGAGGGCGGCCGTATCACCGCTGTCCGCACGGGCGTCGCCACCCCGCCGCCCGGCGCCGAGATCCTGCGCGGACTGACCCTCCCCGGCCTGGCCAACGCCCACTCGCACGCCTTCCACCGGGCGCTGCGCGGCACGGTCCAGGTCGGCTCCGGCACCTTCTGGACCTGGCGCGAGGTGATGTACTCCGTCGCCGACCACCTGACTCCGGACACCTACCACGCCCTCGCCCGCGCGGTGTACGCCGAGATGGCCCTGGCCGGCGTCACCTGTGTCGGCGAGTTCCACTACGTGCACCACGCCCCCGGCGGCAAGCCCTACGCCGACCCCAACGCCATGGGCGAGGCGCTGATCGCGGCGGCCGCCGAGGCCGGAGTCCGCATCACCCTGCTGGACACCGCCTACCTCTCCTCCGGCTTCGGCGCGCAACCCGACGCGCACCAACTGCGCTTCTCCGACGGAGATGCGGAAGCCTGGGCCGAACGCTGTGCAGTTCTCAAGGAGCGGGACCACGCGCGGATCGGCGCTGCGATTCACTCCGTACGGGCCGTGCCCGCGGACCAGTTGGCGACCGTGGCGCGGTGGGCCGAGGAGCGGCGGGCCCCGCTGCACGTGCACCTGTCCGAGCAGACGGCGGAGAACGACGCCTGCCAGGCCGCGCACGGCTGCACCCCCACCCGGCTGCTCGCCGACCACGGCGTCCTCGGGCCGCGCACCACCGGTGTGCACAACACGCACCTCACCGACGAGGACATCGCGCTGCTCGGCGACTCCGGCACCGGCACCTGCATGTGCCCGACGACCGAGCGCGACCTCGCGGACGGCATCGGCCCCGCCGTCGCCCTGCAGCGGTCGGGCTCCCCGCTCTCCCTCGGCTCCGACAGCCACGCCGTCATCGACCTGCTCGAAGAGGCACGCGCGATGGAGCTGAACGAGCGGCTGCGCTCCCGCACCCGGGGCCACTGGACCGCCTCGGCGCTGCTGCGGGCCGCCACCGCCGACGGCCACGCGGCCCTCGGCTGGACGGACGCCGGCACCATCGAACCCGGTGCGCTCGCCGACCTGACGACGATCGCCCTGGACTCGGTCAGGACGGCCGGGCCGCTGCCCGGGCTGGGCGCCGAGACGGCCGTATTCGCGGCGAGCGCGGCGGACGTACGGCACACGATCGTGGGCGGCCGCCAGGTCGTACGGGACGGTGTGCACGCGCTCGTGCCCGACGTGCCGTCGGCACTCGCCGAGGCGATCGACGCCCTGCGCGGCTGACCACCGCCGAACCCGCCGAACCCCGACCGGCCACCCCTGAGGACACCATGAGCAGCAGCACCGTCATCACCAACATCGCCACGCTGGTCACCAACGACCCCTCCCTCGGTGACGGCTCCCCCCTCGGTCTGGTCCAGGACGCGGCCGTCGTCGTCGACGGCGACCGCGTCGCGTGGACCGGTGAATCCAGCAAAGCACCCGCCACTGACAACCGGGTCGACGCGGGCGGCCGGGCGGTGCTGCCGGGCTTCGTGGACTCCCACTCGCACCTGGTCTTCGCCGGCGACCGCACGCAGGAGTTCAACGCCCGCATGTCCGGCCGCTCCTACACCGCGGGCGGCATCCGCACCACGGTCGCGGCCACCCGCGCCGCGACCGACGCGGAACTGGAGGCGAACCTCACCCGCTACCTGGACGAGGCGCTCCGCCAGGGCACCACCACCTTCGAGACGAAGTCGGGCTACGGCCTCACGGTCGAGGACGAGTCCCGCGCCCTCGCCATCGCGGCCCGGCACACCGATGAGGTGACGTACCTCGGCGCCCACATCGTCTCCCCGGACTACGCCGACGACCCGGCGGCCTACGTCGCCCTCGTCACCGGCGAGATGCTGGACGCCTGCGCGCCCCACGCCCGCTGGATCGACGTCTTCTGCGAGAAGGGCGCCTTCGACGGCGACCAGGCCCGCACGATCCTGACCGCGGGCAAGGCCAAGGGCCTGCACCCCCGCGTCCACGCCAACCAGCTCTCCTACGGCCCCGGCGTCCAGCTGGCCGTCGAACTGGACGCGGCGAGCGCCGACCACTGCACCCACCTCACGGACGCGGACGTCGACGCCCTCGCGAACGGCGACACGGTCGCCACGCTGCTGCCCGGCGCCGAGTTCTCCACCCGCGCCGAGTGGCCGAACGCCCGCCGCCTCCTGGACGCGGGCGTGACGGTCGCCCTCTCCACGGACTGCAACCCGGGCTCGTCCTTCACCTCGTCCGTGCCCTTCTGCATCGCCCTGGCCGTCCGGGACATGCGGATGACCCCCGACGAGGCGGTCTGGTCGGCCACCGCGGGCGGTGCCGCGGCCCTGCGCCGCACGGACATCGGCCGGCTCACCCCGGGCGCGTACGCGGACCTGACGCTCCTGGACGCCCCGAGCCACGTCCACCTGGCGTACCGGCCGGGTGTGCCGCTGGTCAGCGGGGTCTGGCGCAGGGGCGAGCGGGTCGTGTGAGGGTGCGGGCGGGGGTCGTGTTCAGGCGGCCCCCGCCCGCCACCGCTGCTCCGGACCCCCGTACAGCGGATCCAGCCCCACCCCGCCCCAGTCCTCCGGCGTCACCGCCGTCTCGATGGCGATCGCCGGGCGGATCGTGCCGTCGGGGTCGACGGTGAAGCGGAGGTTCTGGCCGTTGGAGCCGTAGACCGAGTCGCAGCCCCAGATGCCCACGCCGCGGTCGGTCGAGCCGCGGCTGTCCAGGCAGAAGTCGGAGTCGGCGGCCGAACGGAGGACCCCCAGGTAGGTGTCCAGGCGCCAGCGCTGGGTGGGGGAGTCGGAGCAGCGGGCCGTGATGACGTCGTTGCCCTGGGAGAGATCGCCGTCGCGGATGTCGAGGCAGCGGCCCGTGCCGCGGTTCACCACCTGGGCGTAGGTGCTGCCCGGGGGCGAGAACGAGGGCCTGGGGGACGGACTCGGGGTGCGGCTGGGGCGTGGCGACGGGGTCGGCCGGTGCGAGGACCGCTTCGGGGACGGGGACGGGGACGGGGACTTGGTGGTGCGGGTCGGGCTCGGCGAGGGCGACGGGGTCAGTGAGACCGTCGCCGTCACCGTCACCGGTGGGGGTGTGGGCGTCGCGGCCACCGGCTGCCGGCCGGAGTCGTCCGGTGAGGACAGCAGGAACACCAGCAGCGGGAGCAGGGACACGCCCAGGGCCGCCGAGGCCAGCAGGTAGCGGCGCTGGGGCGGCCAACTCCCCTGGGCGGCAGGCGGTTCGGGGGCGAGAACGGGCTCGTCGGGGCGGATGTACGCCGTTCCGTTCCACGGCAGCAGGCCCTCCGCCAGGGTCTGCCTCGGAGTGTCCCGCAATGCGGTCAGATCCTCGAACGCGGCCGAGCAGTAAGGGCAGTGGGCCCGGTGGGCGTCCAGGTCGGGGCTGCGGCGGGGCCCGTCCTGCCGTACCGCCTCCTCGATCAGCCGGCGGAAGTCGGCGCAGCGCGGGTCGTCGGAGGCGGCCAGACGGTGTCTCAGGCACGCCTCGGCCAGGGACTTGAGGGCCGGCTGGGTGCAGTGGGCCACGTCCGCGCGGCTCAGACCGAGGAAGGCCGCGGTGCGCTCCACGGGCTCCGCTTCGAGGACGCCGTACCAGATCAGGCCCTGGGTGCGGGACGGGAGCGTCTGGAACGCCGGGAGGAGGGGAGGGGTCGGGCCGTCGGGCAGGCCGCTGGAGTTCAGGACCAGGAGCAGGGCCGGGTCCACGCCCGCGGAGCGTTCGTCGGCCGCCCAGCCGGCGGCCAGTTGCGCGGTGAGCAGCAGGAGTTGGTGGCGCAGCGGGACGCTCGGTTCCCGGCCGCGGGCCGTCTCACGGGCCGCCGTGGTGATGGCCTCCGCCGCCAGCCGGCGTGCGGCGGACTCGCTCGCGGTGCACAGCCGGGCGTAGGCGAGCACCGCCGGGTGGTGCCGGCGGCGCAACTCCTGCAGTGCCGGGTAAGCCGTCGGGGTGGGGGCGCGCAGCAGTTCCGTCAGCCGCGCGTCCGGTGCGGCCGCGTGTTCCGCACCCGCTTCGGCCCGGTCGCCGCCCTGAGCCATCCCGCACACTCCGTCCCCCGAGGCCTTTGACGTACCAGTCAGTTGTGGGGGCCCATCGTGGTGGAGGGGTGCGGTTCGGAAAAGACGTTTCCCGGGGTAACCACATAACGGTTCGGGTGCTCGAACACGGCGAAGCGGCCCGGCGCCGTCGGCCGAGCCGCTTCCCACGGGTGACGGAGGGTCACTCCTCCAGGGTCAGGCCCCTGCGCAGCCGCACCAGGGTCCGCGACAGCAGGCGGGAGACGTGCATCTGGGAGATGCCCAGTTCCTCGCCGATCTCCGACTGGGTCATGCCCGCGACGAAGCGCAGGGAGAGGATCTTCCGGTCCCGGGGCGGGAGTTCGGCGATCAGGGGCTTCAACGACTCGACGTACTCGATGCCTGCGAGTCCGTGGTCCTCGTATCCGATGCGGTCCGCGAGCGCGCCCTCGGAGTCGTCCTCCTCGGGCTGGGCGTCCAGGGAGGAGGCGGTGTAGGCGTTCGAGGCGGCCATGCCCTCGACGACCTCGTCATTGGACAGGCCGAGCCGCTCGGCGAGTTCCCCGACCGTGGGGGCGCGGTCCAGCTTCTGGGCCAGTTCGTCCCCGGCCTTGGCCAGGTCCAGGCGCAGTTCCTGCAGCCGGCGCGGTACGCGCACGGACCACGAGGTGTCGCGGAAGAAGCGCTTGATCTCGCCGATGATGGTCGGCATCGCGAAGGTGGGGAACTCCACACCGCGAGTGAGTTCGAAGCGGTCGATCGCCTTGATCAGGCCGATGGTGCCGACCTGGACGATGTCCTCCATCGGTTCGCTGCGGGAGCGGAAGCGGGAGGCCGCGAACTTGACGAGCGCGAGGTTCAGTTCGACGAGCGTGTTGCGGACGTACGCGTACTCGTGCGTGCCTTCCTCCAGCGACGCCAGCCGCTCGAAGAGGTTCTTGGACAGGGCCCGCGCGTCGACGGGGTCGACCTCGTCGAAGGGCGGGATCTCCGGGAGCCCCGCGAGGGGGTCATGGGTGTCGACGGGATCGAGGGGGTGATCCAGTTGTTCCCGTGGGGGTGTCGACGTCGCGTTACGGGTAGGCGATTCGTCGAGCCGGGGTGACATGGGTGTCCTCCGTCGTTCTCGGCATATGGCTGCCGAAGCCAATACGTGCACTGCGGTGTGCGGCGCCTCCGAAGCCGGCGTGTAGGGATGTGTGTCCCTACTAGCCCTACCTGCTTCGGCAAGTCGATCGCAAGTACGTTCTGTAGTGATCTGTCCTACTATGTGAGGTTGTTCGGGTGTCGGAGAGTGTGAGGAAGGCGTAGTGTTCGAGGGCGTCAGTAGCAGCCACGACCTCGGGAGAGAGACGGCATGGACCACGGGATGGTCGGCAGCGCACAGTCGGGCCGGCTACTGGTGGAGGTGCGCGAAGTGGGCTCCAGTGCCGTAGTGACACCGGCCGGTGAGCTCGATCACCACACCGCCGATCTTCTGCGCGAGCCGTTCGACGACCTCCTGGGCAAAGGATTCTCACGCCTCGTGGTGGACTGCTCACGGCTGGAGTTCTGTGACTCCACCGGCCTGAACGTATTGCTCGGAGCCCGGCTGAAGTCGGAGGCCGCCGGTGGCGGAGTGCACCTGGCCGGGATGCTCCCGGCGGTCGCCCGGGTGTTCGAGATCACGGGAGCGGGGGCGGTCTTCACTGTCCATGACTCCCTGGAGGCGGCGCTGGCCGGCGAGGCCGACTGAGACCCGCGCCCCGGCCGTCCCCTTGTGGGGCCGTGGCCCGGCGTGGCGCGCGTCATGCCCAGGGCGGGGGTGTTCTCCCGGATCCGCCGGGCAGGAGAATGCTGAACGCGTCGGCCGTTGGGGGGGCGGACCGCCCGGGGAACCGGCG
The DNA here is from genome assembly GCF_042895235.1 of Streptomyces sp. NPDC001410. NCBI lineage: Bacteria > Bacillati > Actinomycetota > Actinomycetes > Kitasatosporales > Streptomycetaceae > Streptomyces > Streptomyces sp. NPDC001410. Next base: position 54,420 of record NZ_JBIAWE010000030.1, on the reverse strand, counting down.
AAACGGCCCCCGGCGTGACGTATGAGCTATTGAGTCGTGTGCTTTTGAATCGTGTACTGGTGAATCGGTGAGGTGAAGCGCTGATGAGCACCACCCGGCCTTACTCGCCGGGCGACCGCGGCCCGGAGCCGAGCGGCGCTTCCGGGGCGTCCGAGGGGGGTGCGCCGGAGGACGGCGCGTCCACGGGGGCAGCCGCGCCGTCCGTGTCGTCCGAAGGCGTGCGGGAAACCCCGCGGGAGACCCCGGGGCGGCAGATCCGCAGGCTGCGCCTGGACGGTGAGAGCGGGGTCGTCCCGCTCGCCCGCGACTTCGCCCGCCAGGCGCTCTACGCGTGGGGCTGGCTGCCCGCCGCCTCCGCCGACCGGCGGGCCGCCGCCGAGGACGTCCTGCTCGTCGTGTCCGAACTGGTCACCAACGCCTGCCTGCACGCCGAGGGCCCGGAGGAACTGCTCCTCGCCCGCGACGACAAGGTGATCCGGGTGGAGGTGACCGACCGCGGCGCCGGCCAGCCGGCCCCCCGCACCCCGCACCGCGCCGGACGCCCCGGCGGCCACGGCATGTTCATCGTGCAGCGGCTCTGCCTGGACTGGGGCGTCGTCCGCACGCCGGGCCGCTCGGGCAAAACCGTTTGGGCAGAACTGGGCGCCCCTGTCTGAGTGTTCGGGTGGCCGGCCGGACCCGGTCACCTGAGTCTCCGTCTCCACTCGAACCCCCTTTCGCACGCGCCGGATCGACACAACTCCGGCGTGTGCTGCGTCTTCCCTCCTCAAGGCCCCCGGCGTACCTTGACGGCCGAATCTGATATGCCGTCAGGAATGAATGGGGTGGACCGACCGTGTCGTACCCGCAACGAACCGCCGCGCTCGTGTCCGCCGCGGCCCTGGCCGGCTCGGCGGTGCTGCTGGCCGCGCCGGCGGCCCACGCCGACGTCGTGGACGTCAACTACCACTGCAAGACGCCGATCGGCGACAAGAGCGCCGTCTCGCCCATCGACATCAAGGGCGTCAAGAGCGGCAACGGCTACAAGATCACCATGTCCTGGCAGAAGGGTGTCTCCTCCAGCCCGGTCGAGCTGGGCAAGGGCGCGATGAAGCCGAGCGCCACCATCAACCTCGGCGGCGCCGCCAGCGGCACCATCCCCGTCACCGGACCGGCCAACGCGGCCGCGATACCCGCCAACACCCCCATCAAGATCAGCGACTTGAGCGGCACCTACACACCGGAGAAGACCGGCAAGGTCACCTTCACGGCGGGCACGCTCACCATCAAGGCGCTCGGTACGACGACCACCTGCACCCCCACCAACAGCCCCAAGCCGTCCCTGACGCTGGACGTGACGGCGGCCGGCGGATCGTCCTCCTCGTCCTCGTCCTCGTCGTCGGGCGGCTCCGGCGGGCAACTTCCGCAGACCGGCCCCGAGGACTCCGCCGTCGCCCTCGGCACCCTCGGCGGAACGGTTCTCCTCGCGGGCGCGGCGGGCGCGTTGTGGCTGACCCGGCGGAACCCGGCCACGCGCCGCTGAACCAGCCGTACGCCGCAAAACCGCAGCCTCCGACCGCTGGAGCCGCCCATGCCGTCCGCCGCCGCCCGTGTCCTCGGCCTCGCCCTGTTCCTGCTGCCGGTCTCCGCACCGCACGCGGAAGCCGCGGCAGCCTGGTCCCTCGCGCCCGCCGGCGCCGGACGCCCCTCCTTCTATGCCGAGGGCGCCCCCGGAACGGTCCTGCAGGACACGGTGTCCGTGACCAACCGCGGCCAAAAGCCGCTCACCGTCCAACTGCGCGGCACCGGCGTGCGGATCGCGTTCGCCCGGACCGGGCTGCGCGTCCCGGCGCGCACCCGCGCCGAGGTGCCGTTCACGGTGACCGTGCCGACCGGCGCCGCACCCGGCGACCGCTCCGGCACCATCACCGCCCGGGACGCGGACGGCCGTACGGCGGCCGTCGCGCTCCGGCTGCGCGTGGGTGGCCCGGCCCTGTCCGCGCTGACCGTCGAACATGTGGCGGTGCACGGCGACCGGATCACGTACGAGCTGGTCAACCGCGGTACGACCACCCTCGTACCGAAACTCGCGGTCCACGCGGACGGCCTTTTCGGCCCGGTCCTGGACCGCCCCGCGCGCACCCTGCCGGTCCAGCTGCCCCCGACCTCCCGCCGCACCCTCAGCGAGCCGTGGCCCGACCGGCCCGCGCTGGACGACGTCGACGTACGGCTGACGGTCACGGCGGCGGGCGGCGCCCACGACACCACGCACACCTCGGCCCGGTTCGTGCCCTGGGGTGCGGTGACCGGGGTCCTCGGGGCGGTGGGGGCGGCGGCCGCACTCGTGGCCGTACGGCGCGGCAGGCGTCGTAGGAGTACCGCCGAGGACGACGAACACGCGGATATGGACGTCGAGTTGACGGGAGCGGTGACGTGAGCGGCAAGGCCCGGATCCCCGTGCTGGCGGTGGTGCTCGCACTGCTCCTGCTGCCGCTCTCCGTCCCCGTGGCCGCGGCGGACGGGCCCGTCGTCAAGCTGTCCACCTCCCAGGCGGGCACGGGCGGTTCGGTCACCGTCAGCGGGAGCGGCTGGCGGCCGCACACGCTGCTCATGATGCTGATCTGCGGCCGGTCCACCCCGTCCCGGGGCGTGATCGGTGGCACCAACTCCTGCGCCAACGGCGACGGCCGGGCCGTGACCACCGACGCCGGCGGGTCCTTCGCCAGGAAGCTGCCGGTCGCCGAGCCGCCCGTGCCGTGCCCCTGCGTGGTGCACGTCGCCACGGTGACCGGTGCGAAGGCCGAGGCGGACGCCGTGCTCCAGGTCGCCGGGCATCCCGTCGCCCCGCTGCCCGCCGAGCCCTCCGGCGGCCGACTGTCGATCCTCTCCGACACCCGGCTGACCGGCTCCAGCGGCGTGCTCACCTGGTTCGGGGCGCCGCCGAGCCGCACCCTCGTCTTCACCGCGGGCAACATCGGCTCCACCGAGATCAAGAACCCGGTCTTCCGCATCGGCACCGCGCACGGCGTCTTCGCGCCCCAGTGGGACGAGCAGCAGTGGCGCGGCACCCTCGCACCCGGGAAGAAGGCGCAGATCAAGCTGCCCGTCGAACTGTCGGCCGGGGCGCACGGCGACTACACCGTCTCCCTCCGGTACGACGGCAAGGTCCTGGCCGAGCAGCCGTGGGGCGTGGGCCGCCCCTGGGGCGTGACGCTGTTCTGGATCCTGCTCTGCCTGGTCGTCCCGGCCGCGCTCTTCCGCGTCGGGATGGCCGTCGTGGACCGGGTACGGCCGCGCCGGCCGGGCGGCGTCCGCCACCGGAAGCTCACCCGCCCGGCGCTGCGACTGCCCCGCTCCCGCACCCCCGGGCCCGGGCCCGAACCGACTCCGACCCTGCCGTGGTTCACCCCGGACTCCGCTCCGGGCGGCCCGGCCGGCCGGCTCTCCGCACCGCACGACGACAGCCCGACGAGTCCTACGACTCCCACCACGAAGGGACCCAAGTGAGCATGCGAAGGAGAGTCACACCGGCCCGCAGGACGGGCGCCGCCGGCGCCGCACTGGTGCTCTGCTCGGCGGGCGTGCTGCTGGGCGTGGCGGCCACGCCCGCGCAGGCGGCCGAGGTGTCGTTCGCCACCCACTGCGTGCCGCCCGCGGGCATCGACCCGGTCGACGGCACCACGAAGGTCGAGATCACCGCGCCGGCCACGGCCAAGGTGGGCGACACGGTCGACATCGTGTGGAAGTTCGTCCAGGCCGCCTCCAAGAACCCGGACATCATCGACCTGCCCGCCAACTCGGTGCAGCCGTCCGGGGTGCTCAAGGCGGCCGGTGCGCAGACCGCCGACATCGCCATGCAGGGCCCGCGGGAGAACCCGGCGATCCCCAAGGGCGGCGACATGGTGCTGTCCGACATGAAGGGCACCCTGAAGCTGACGACGGCCGGCGAGGTGACGCTGACGCCGGACGCGTACACGGTCAACGCGATGTCGACGGACACCAAGTGCACGCCGAAGGAGACCGTGCAGAAGGCGGCGACGATCCAGGTGACGCCGGGCGGCGGCGGCACGTCCAGCTCGCCGCCGACGCAGTCGGCCACGCCGACGAAGAGCGCGACCCCGACCGGCGGCACGGGCCAGACCGACTTCCCGGGCAAGGAGGTCCAGGTCCCCTACGCCTGCAAGACGCCGATCGGCGACAAGAACGCGACCTCGCCGGTGCAGATCAACGCCAAGAAGAACGGCGGTGACTACGCCCTCACGGTGCAGTTCAAGAAGTCGGTGATGAACAGCCCCGCCGACATCCCGAAGGACTCCGTGAAGCCGTCGATGGAGGTGGTGCTGGGCGGCGCGGACAAGGGCACCGTGCATGTGGAGGGGCCGACGAACGCGCAGCCCATCAAGTCCGGCGACCCGATCGAGATCCCGGACCTCACCGGCACCTACAAGCCGGGCGCGAGCGGCACCTCGACGCTGGCGCCGGGCGTCCTCACCATCAAGGCCCTGGGCACGACGACGACCTGTACGCCGGAGAAGTCGCTGGTCTCCCTCACCCTGGACACCGCCCAGCAGCCGGGCGGCGCCTCGGGCGGCACGTCGGCCTCCGGAGGTTCGTCGTCCACCGGCGGCGCCGGCAGCAGCGGTGCGGGCGGCCTCGCCGAGACCGGCTCCGGTGACCACGGCGCCCTCAAGGCCCTCGGCCTGGTGGCGGGCACGGCGATCCTGCTGGGCGCCGCGGTGTTCACGTTCATGCCGAAGCGCAGGACGCGCTAGTTCCCGGACAACGGAAGAGGGCCACCGCACCGTCAGGGATGCGGTGGCCCTCCTCAGAGCCTGGGCTACGTCAGTGGACGTCGCCCATGAGCTTGTTGACCTTCTTGCGGTACATCCACACCGCGACACCGGCGACCACGGCGAGCACGGCCTCCAGGGTGACGAAGCCCGTCTTGTCGAGGTTCACCCCGCCGACGGCCGGGTTGGACAGCAGCGCGGTGAGCGAGTCGCCCGCGGTGACCGCGAGGAACCAGACGCCCATCATCTGCGAGGCGTACTTCTTCGGCGCCATCTTCGTCGTGACGGACAGACCCACCGGAGACAGCGTCAGCTCACCGACCGTCTGGACGAAGTAGATCGCGACCAGCCACATCGCCGCGGCCTTGTGACCGCCCTCGGCGATCGACAGCGGGGCGAGGAAGAGGAAGAACGACGCACCGATCAGCACCAGGCCGGAGGCGAACTTCACGATCGTGCTCGGCTCCTTGCCGCGCCGGTTCAGCCACAGCCACAGCCAGGCGAAGACGGGCGCCAGGGCCATGATCATGACCGGGTTGACCGACTGGTACCAGGAGACCGGGAACTCCCAGCCGAAGATGGTGTTCTCGGCCTTGCCCTCGGCGAAGAGCGAGAGGGTCGAACCACCCTGGTCGTAGATCATCCAGAAGATGGCGGCGGCCACGAAGAACCAGATGTAGGCCGACACCTTCGAACGCTCGGCCCGGTCGATGTCCTTGTCCCGGAGGATGCGGGAGATGACGATGATCGGCACGATCAGACCGATGAGCGTGAGCGGAATCAGCGCCCAGTTCAGGGTGAAGTGACCGGTGAAGCCCACGACGCCGTAGAAGACGACGGCGATCGCCAGCCAGATCAGGCCCTTGCGCAGCGTGACGGCCTTCTCCTCGCCGGACATCGGCGTCGGGACGACATTGCTCTTCGCGCTCAGGTGGCGGCCGCCGAGCAGGTACTGGGCCAGACCCAGCGCCATGCCGAGCGCGGCCAGCGCGAAGCCGAGGTGCCAGTTGACGTTCTCACCGACGGTGCCGATGACCAGCGGAGCGGCGAACGCGCCCGCGTTGATGCCGATGTAGAAGATGGTGAAGCCACCGTCACGGCGCGGGTCGTCCGGACCCTTGTACAGGTGGCCGACCATCGTGGAGATGTTGGCCTTCAGCAGACCCGAGCCGATGGCGACGAGGCCGAGGCCGACGAAGAAGCTGACGCTGGCCGGCAGTGCCAGGCACAGGTGGCCGAGCATGATGATCAGGCCCGCGAACGCGACCGTCTTGCGGGGGCCGAGGAAGCGGTCGGCGACCCAGCCGCCGGGCAGGGCCAGCAGGTACACGAGCGACACGTACACCGAGTAGATCGCGGTCGTCGTGCCCGGGCTCAGGTGCAGGCCGTTCGGGGCCAGCAGGTACAGCGGGAGCAGGGCCCTCATGCCGTAGTAGGAGAATCGCTCCCACATCTCGGTCATGAAGAGAGTGGCCAGTCCGCGGGGGTGGCCGAAGAAGGTCTTCTCGGAACCGGGGGTGCCCGGGTGGACCGAGTCCTTCGTCAGGCTGGACGCCATGGTCGTTCCTTGCTGGTCGGGACGCGGCAGCTGGAGCGTTGCGCGCCCGGTGGGGGTGCGGCCGGCACCGGCGGGGTCGGTCGTCCACCCCCACGCCCAGGGGGAGTCCGCTCCGGATCACGGAGCGGCGGACGGCGACCACCGGGATCCACGCCCTGGACGCGTCACTGCGTCCGGAGCCCGGCCAGAGGTCATTCCTTTCAAGGCTGATCTTCATCAGCCCGCACACAAAAGAGACCTTCAGCGTCATTCCCGCCAAAGGTCCCCGGTGTGCTACAGGCGTTCAGGGGTCACCATACGGCAGGACAGTGCCGGATATGGAAGGACTTGAGACGCGGATCACAGGTGTCGAGGGAACCGTGCAACCTGTTTCGAAGGCGTTATCTACGATCGCACCTCTCGGGCAATGGTTCGTACCAGGGGACCGGCAAGGTAAGAACTCCCGGAACCGATCACACCCCAGCACTGCGCGCGGGCGGTCTACCATCACCTCATGACCCGTGTACTGCTCGCCGAGGACGACGCGTCCATCTCGGAGCCGCTGGCCCGCGCCCTGCGCCGGGAAGGTTACGAGGTCGAGGTGCGCGAGGACGGCCCCACCGCGCTCGACGCCGGAATGCAGGGCGGCGTCGATCTGGTCGTACTGGACCTCGGCCTGCCCGGCATGGACGGCCTGGAGGTCGCCCGCCGGCTGCGCGCCGACGGCCACACCGTGCCGATCCTCATCCTGACCGCGCGGGCCGACGAGGTGGACACCGTCGTCGGTCTGGACGCGGGCGCCGACGACTACGTGACCAAGCCCTTCCGGCTCGCCGAACTGCTCGCCCGGGTACGGGCCCTGCTGCGCCGCGGCGCCGCGGAGCCGCAGCAGCCGCCGGCCACGCACGGCGTGCGGATCGACGTCGAGTCGCACCGCGCGTGGATGGGCGACGAGGAACTCCAGCTGACGGCGAAGGAGTTCGACCTGCTGCGGGTGCTGGTGCGGGACGCCGGCCGGGTCGTGACCCGCGACCAGCTGATGCGCGAGGTCTGGGACACCACGTGGTGGTCGTCCACCAAGACGCTCGACATGCACATCTCCTGGCTGCGCAAGAAGCTGGGCGACGACGCGGCGAACCCCCGGTACATCGCGACGGTGCGCGGCGTGGGCTTCCGCTTCGAGAAGAGCTGAACCCCGCACCGGGGTCCGGTAGTCCCTTCAGGTAACGGAACATGCGTCGACGTCTCATCCAGTCCACCCTCGCCGTAGTCCTCGTGGTGATCGCGGTCTTCGGCGTGTCCCTCGTCATCGTCGAGACGCGGACGATCAGCAACAGCGCCCAGGAGCGGGTGGAGTCCGAGGCGGTGCGGCTGGCCAGCATCGTGGACAGCCGCATCCTCGCGGCGGAGAACGTCAACGCCGACGTCCTGCGCAACCCGGTCAGCAAGGAGCAGTACGCCGAGATCCGGGTCCCGGGCCGGCCGGCGATCGAGATCGGCACCAAGCCCGAGGGCGAGGTCATCCGCTCCACGCAAAGGGGCGAGGAGGGCGAGATCGTCACCGTCGAGGAGCCCCGCTCCGCGGTGACCCGCGAGGTCGGCCGGACCCTGCTGATCATCGGCCTGGTGGCGCTGCTGGCGGTGGTCGCCGCCGTCCTGCTCGCCGTACGCCAGGCCAACCGGCTCGCCTCCCCGCTGACCGACCTCGCCGAGACCGCCGAACGCCTCGGCTCGGGCGATCCGCGCCCGCGGCACAAGCGCTACGGCGTCCCCGAGCTGGACCGGGTCGCCGACGTGCTCGACTCCTCGGCCGAGCGCATCGGCCGGATGCTGACCGCGGAGCGGCGCCTCGCCGCCGACGCCTCCCACCAGCTGCGCACGCCCCTGACCGCGCTGTCCATGCGGCTCGAGGAGATCACCCTCACCGACGACCCGGACACGGTGAAGGAGGAGGCGACGATCGCGCTGGGGCAGGTGGAGCGGCTGACGGACGTGGTGGAGCGGCTGCTGACCAACTCGCGCGACCCGCGCACCGGCTCCGCCGTCTCCTTCGACCTGGACGAGGTCATCCAGCAGCAGCTCGCCGAGTGGCGGCCCGCCTACCGCAGCGTGGGCCGGGCCATCGTCAGCTCCGGAAAGCGGCATCTGCGGGCCGTCGGCACGCCCGGCGCGGTCGCGCAGGTGCTGGCCGCGCTGATCGAGAACTCGCTGATGCACGGTGGCGGCACGGTCGCCCTGCGTACCCGGGTCACCGGCAACCAGGCCGTGGTCGAGGTCACCGACGAGGGACCGGGCGTCCCCGGCGACCTGGGCGCCCGGATCTTCGAGCGCACGATCAGCGGGCGCAACTCGACGGGGATCGGGCTGGCCGTCGCCCGCGACCTCGCGGAGGCCGACGGCGGACGCCTGGAGCTGCTCCAGTCCCAGCCACCGGTCTTCGGCCTGTTCCTGTCCCGCACGCCCCCGGCCCGCAAGCCGGCGGACGAGGACCAGCCGACGGTCCGCTAGTGCCCTGCCGGCGCACTAGGTCCTGGCGGGCAACTACGGGACGCGCTGCTGGGGTGCGGGCTTTCTCGACTCCTGCTCCAGGATCGATTCCGCACGCGCCACGGTCTCGCGGGCGGGCATCGTGCGGAACACCCAGGTGCGGTACGACCAGAACCGGAACAGGGTGGCGACGCCGATGCCGAGGAACTTGAAGACGTTGCTCTGCAGCGGGCTGTCCCAGCCGAAGCCGTACGTCGCGAGGAAGAGCACGCCGTTCTCGATCACCAGGCCGATCGCGCTGAACATCAGGAACAGCGTGAGTTCCTTGGTGCGGCCGCTCTTGTCGCGGTCCCGGTACGTCCAGTAACGGAAGCCGACGTAGTTGAAGGCGATCGCGACGACGGTCGCGATGATGCTGGCGCGCACCACCGGCAGGTCGGAGAAGTGCCGGACCAGGTTGAACACGCCGAGATTGACAAGGACGCCGGCGCCTCCGACAGCGCCGAACTTGGCCACCTCGCGTACGAGCCGTTGCAGCCCCGAGGAACGAGGTTCCATGGCTGTGCAGCTCCCGTCGGTAGGTTTCGTCAACCCAGTCATGCTATCCAGGCGACCTGTCCGCCGCCCCCGGACCAGGCCACAGCTTGGGAACGGGTCGGAAAGAGCCGGGAAAGCCCAGGGTAAGAGGGGGTGTGAGGGACGTAATCCGGTCCCGGTCGGCGTGGCCGATACCCTAGGGGTGTGACGTTCCCGGTAGTCGGCATGGTCGGCGGGGGGCAGCTCGCGCGTATGACGCACGAAGCGGGCATCCCGTTGGGCATCAGGTTCAAGCTTCTCAGTGACACCCCTCAGGATTCTGCGGCGCAGGTCGTCAGTGATGTCGTCATCGGCGACTATCGCGACCTGGACACGCTGCGTGAGTTCGCGCGCGGTTGCGATGTGATCACCTTCGATCACGAACATGTACCCACCGAGCATCTGCAGGCCCTGGAGGCGGACGGCATCGTCATCCGCCCGGGCCTCGACGCGCTCGTGCACGCCCAGGACAAGGGCGTGATGCGCGCGAGGCTCGACGCGATCGGCGTGCCGTGCCCACGGCACCGCATCGTGAGCGATCCGCAGGACGTGGCCGCATTCGCGACGGAGCTGGGCGGGCGGGAGGGAACCGGCACAGACGGCTTCCCGGTCGTCCTCAAGACCGTCCGCGGCGGCTACGACGGCAAGGGCGTGTGGGTCGTCGACTCCGTCGAGGAGGCCGCCGAACCGTTCAAGGCGGGCGTCCCGGTCCTCGCCGAGGAGAAGGTCGACTTCGTCCGCGAGCTGGCCGCCAACGTCGTGCGCTCCCCGCACGGCCAGGCCGTCGCCTACCCGGTGGTCGAGTCGCAGCAGGTCGACGGCGTCTGCGACACCGTGATCGCGCCCGCGCCCGACCTGGACGAGGAGCTGGCCCTCCAGGCCGAGGAGCTGGCGCTGCGCATCGCCAAGGAACTCGGCGTCGTCGGCCACCTCGCCGTCGAGCTGTTCCAGACCCGCGACGGCCGCATACTCGTCAACGAACTGGCGATGCGTCCGCACAACTCGGGCCACTGGACCCAGGACGGCGCGATCACCTCCCAGTTCGCCAACCACGTGCGTGCCGTGCTCGACCTCCCGCTGGGCGACCCGCGCCCGCGCGCCAGGTGGACGGTCATGGCGAACGTCCTCGGCGGCGACTACCCGGACATGTACTCCGCGTACTTGCACTGCATGGCCCGCGACCCCAAGCTCAAGATCCACATGTATGGCAAGGACGTGAAGCCCGGCCGCAAGGTCGGACACGTCAACACCTACGGCGACGACCTGGACGACGTGCTGGAGCGCGCCCGTCACGCAGCCGGCTATCTGAGAGGCACGATCACCGAATGAGCCCCGTTGTTGGCATCGTCATGGGGTCGGACTCCGACTGGCCCGTCATGGAGGCCGCTGCCAAGGCCCTGGACGAGTTCGAGATCGCGTACGAGGTCGACGTCGTCTCCGCGCACCGCATGCCGCGCGAGATGATCACGTACGGCGAGCAGGCCGCCGACCGCGGCCTGAAGGTGATCATCGCCGGTGCCGGCGGCGCCGCCCACCTGCCGGGCATGCTCGCCTCGGTCACCCCGCTGCCGGTCATCGGCGTGCCCGTGCCGCTGAAGTACCTCGACGGCATGGACTCCCTGCTGTCCATCGTGCAGATGCCGGCCGGCGTCCCGGTCGCCACCGTCTCCGTTGCCGGCGCCCGCAACGCCGGTCTGCTCGCGGCCCGCATCCTCGCCGCGCACGACGAGGACCTGCTGCAGAAGATGCGCGACTTCCAGCAGGACCTGAACGACCAGGCCACCGAGAAGGGCAAGCGGCTGCGCACCAAGGTCGAGGGCGCCGCGAGCGGCTTCGGCTTCGGGAAGTGACGCCCGTGACCTCGCTGGACGACGCCCGCGCACTGCTGCGCGAGTTCCCCGTCGTCGACGGGCACAACGACCTGCCGTACGCGCTGCGCAAGCAGGTCCGCTACGACCTCGACGCCCTCGACCTCGCCGCCTCCCAGAGCGCGAGCCTGCACACCGACCTGCCGCGGCTGCGCGAGGGCGGGGTCGGTGCCCAGTACTGGTCGGTGTACGTCCCCTCCGACCAGCCGGACGCGGTCCCGGCGACGCTGGAGCAGATCGACGGCGTCCGGCAGATGCTGGCCCGCTACCCCGCGCAGCTGGCCCCGGCCCTGACGGCGGCCGACATGGAGGCGGCCCGCGCGGACGGCCGTATCGCCTCCCTGATGGGCGCCGAGGGCGGCCACTCCATCGGGAACTCCCTGGGCACGCTCCGCAGCCTGTACGCGCTCGGCGTGCGCTACCTGACGCTCACCCACAACGACAACGTGGCCTGGGCGGACTCGGCGACCGACGCACCGAACGTGGGCGGCCTGTCCGCCTTCGGCCGCGAGGTCGTCCGCGAGATGAACCGGCTCGGCATGCTCGTGGACCTCTCCCATGTGGCGGCCACGACCATGCGGGACGCGCTGGACGCCTCGTCCGCGCCGGTGATCTTCTCGCACTCCTCCGCCCGCGCCGTCTGCGACCACCCGCGCAACATCCCGGACGACGTCCTGGAGCGGCTGCCCGGCAACGGCGGCATGGCGATGGTGACCTTCGTGCCGAAGTTCGTGCTCCAGGCGGCGGTCGACTGGACGGTCGCGGCCGACGAGAACATGCGCGCGAACGGCTTCCATCACCTCGACACCACCCCCGAGGCGATGAAGATCCACCGCGCCTTCGAGGAGCGGCACCCGCGCCCGGTCGCCACGGTGTCCACGGTCGCGGACCACCTCGACCACATGCGCGAGGTGGCGGGCATCGACCACCTCGGAATCGGCGGCGACTACGACGGCACCGCCTTCACCCCGGACGGCCTCAGCGACGTCTCCGGTTACCCGAACCTGATCGCCGAGCTGCTCGACCGCGGCTGGTCCCGGGCCGACCTGGCCAAGCTGACCTGGCAGAACGCGGTGCGGGTGCTGGGCGCGGCGGAGGACGTGGCCCGTGACGTTCAGGCCACGCGCGGCCCGTCCAACGCGACCATCGAGTCGCTGGACGGCTGAGCGTCGAGGGTGGGGTAGTCGGTGTAGCCGTCCGCCCCGCCCACGTACATCAGGTACCGGTCCCGGACCGGGTTGAGCGGCGCGCCCAGGCGCAGGCGCGTGACCAGGTCCGGGTTGGCGAGGAACGGCCGGCCGAGCGCCACCAGGTCGGTCCCGGCGGCCAGCATCCGCGCGCTCTCCCGGATGACGGCCTCGGTGGTGAGGTCGCTCAGGTCCGGGTTGCCGATCAGGGTGCCGGGCCAGTTTGCGCGGATCCGCCGGTACCAGCCGGCCTCCGGGGCGGGGCGCACCAGGTGCAGATAGGCGAGGTCCAGTTCCTTCAGGCGGGCCGTGAGGGCGGCGTAGAGGCCGTCGGTGTCGTCCTCCAGGACGCCGTTGACGGTGGAGCCGGGAGAGATCCGGACGCCCACCCTCCCCCACTCTCGGTTTCGCTCGAGCGGGGGACCCCCATTGGGAGACCCTCGACGAGGTGATCCGGGCGGCCGGCGACGCGTGACCGGCCGTACCCCCGAACGCCCCACTCACCAGGAAGGATCCCCGCGCCCCGTGCGACCGTGGCGGTACGCCAGCCGCATCAGACGTAGCTCACGACCGACGTAGCTCTCGACGACGTACGGAGCCCGCCATGGCCGACCTCCAGGACGACAGGCCCGCCACGACCGAGGTCGGCGGGGACCACGGCCTGCCGGACGACCCGTTCCCCGAGGAGGCGTACGCCCCGGCCGACGAGACGCTGCGGCGGGCGCACTCCCTGCTCGTCGACCACCCCGTCGCCGACGGCTACAGCGGACTGCCCTGGGCCCTGCGCCATCTGCCCTGGTACGACCTGGAGCTGGGCGAGCTGGCCGTCGACACCGACGTACCGCGGATGCGCGAGGGCCATGTGGGCGTCCTGTTCTGGTCGCTGCACCTGCCCGAGGGCCTGGCCGGGGACCGCGCCTTGGGCGCCACCCTGGAGCAGCTGGACCTCGTCCACTCGGTGATCGACTCCCATCCGGAGGGACTGCGCCTGGTGCGCACCGCCGGGCAGATCATCGACGCCCGCAACTGCGGCCGGGCCGCCGTCGTGCTGGGCCCGGCCGGGGCGCCCGCGCTCGACGACTCCCTGGGCATCCTGCGCGTCCTGCACGCCCTCGGCCTGCGCGTCCTCACCCTGACCGGCACCGCCTGGGCGAGCGACGCGGGGCTCACCCGGTTCGGCGAGGAGGTCATCCGCGAGATGAACCGCCTCGGCGTCCTGGCCGACCTCTCCGGCGCCTCCGACGCCACCGTCAGCCGGGCCACCGCGCTCTCCAAGACCCCGGTGCTGTGCACCCGCTCCGCCGCCCGCGCGCTGCGCCCGCACCCGGCCAACCTGCCCGACGACCTGCTCGCCGAGCTGGGCGCCGCGGGCGGCCTGTGCATGGTGCCGCTGACCGCCGAGCAGACCGGCCCGACCGTCCGGGACGTCGCCGACCACCTCGACCACGTCCGCGCGGTCGCCGGCCCCGAGTGCGTCGGCCTGTCCGGCACCTACGACTCCGGCGCCGCCCATCCCCACGACCTGGCCGACGCCTCCCGCTATCCCCACCTGATCGCCGAGCTGCTGCGCCGCGGCTGGTCCGAGTCCGAGCTGTCCCTGCTGACCTGGGGAAACGTCCAGCGGGTGCTCCGCAGCGCGGACTTCATGGCCCGCGCCGCACAGCACCGCCGGGAGCCGTCCAACGCCCGGATCGCCGAGCTGGACGGCTAGGGCCTGGCCCGCTCAGCAGGCGCAGAGGCAGAAGGGATGTCCGGCCGGGTCCGCGTAGACCCGGAAGCTGCTGCCGCCCTGCGCGGCCAGCGGCTTCGCGCCCAGCTCCAGCACGCCCTTCTCGGCCGCGTCCAGGTCCTCCACCACCAGGTCCAGATGGAGCTGCTGGGAGGCGTCGGCCGCGGGCCACTTCGGCGGCACGAACCCGGGCGCGCGCTGGAAGGCCAGCGCCTGACCGCCCGGCACGTTCAGATCGACCCAGTCGCCCTCGCCCTCCACCGTGCCGCCCAGCACCCCGGCGTAGAAGCCGGCCAGCGCACGGGGGTCGGGACAGTCCAGGACGACCACACCCAGCTTGGCGAGTGCCATGACTTCCTCCTCGAAGTCGGAGTTACCTTTAAAAGCATGTAACCGGTAACGCGTTACCTGATGCTCCCGCATCGGCGGTAACGCCGCAACCGCATTCGGGAGGTAACTTGCAGTCATGAGTGAGAGATCGCCCGCGCCCGGAGGCCTGACCCTGGTCGAGTCCCTGGTGAACACGCTGGACATCGAGTCGGGCGCCGACTCGCTCGACACGGTGGACGGACGGGCGCGCCTCGGACTCACCGAGGACGAGCTGCCGCAGGCCCGCGCGCTGCGCGAGTCGCTGCGGGCCGCGCTGCTCGCCCACGCCGGCCATCCGCCGCACCGCGAGGTCACCCCGCTCGGCGAGCTGCTGGCACACGCCCCCCTGTATGTCGCCGTGGACGACCACGACGGCTCCGCGAGCCTCGCCCCGGCCGACACCGGCCCACTGCTCTCCCGCGTCGCCGCCGCCGTGGCCGAGGCGCTGGTCGCGGGCACCTGGACCCGTCTCAAGGCGTGCGAGGCCGAGACCTGCCACTGGGCGTACTACGACCGCAGCCCCGCCGGACGGGGCCGCTGGTGCTCGATGCAGGTGTGCGGGGCGCGCGCGAAGATGCGCCGCTACCGCGCGAAGGAGGCGTGAACCACAGGGAGTTCATCGGCCATGTATGTGTCCGGTGGTGCAGAATGCGGGAAGACGCCGGTTCGGCCGACTGAGCCTCGGCCGAACCGGCGTCCTCGTGGATGCCTCTGCGGGGATGTTTTTGTGGGGCTACGCGGTCGGGCGGCCCATCGCCCGGTACGTCCACCCGGCCCGCCGCCACAGCTCCGGGTCCAGGGCGTTGCGCCCGTCCAGGATCAGCCGGGCCGCCGCGACGCTGCCCAGCGCCGCCGGGTCCAGCTCGCGGAACTCCCGCCACTCCGTCAGGTGCAGCACGACGTCGGCGCCCCGGACCGCGTCGAGGGCCGAGTCGGCATAGCCCAGGGTGGGGAAGACCCGGCGGGCGTTCTCCATGCCCTTCGGGTCGTACACGGTCACCTGGCCGCCCTGAAGATGGATCTGCCCGGCCACGTTCAGCGCGGGCGAGTCGCGGACGTCGTCCGAGTCCGGCTTGAAGGTGGCGCCGAGCACCGCGACCCGCTTGCCCAGGAAGGGACCGCCGCCCAGCGCCTCGCGGGCCAGCTCCACCATCTGGCCGCGCTGGCGCATGTTGATGGAGTCGATCTCGCGCAGGAAGGTCAGCGCCTGGTCCGCGCCCAGCTCACCGGCGCGCGCCATGAACGCCCGGATGTCCTTCGGCAGACAGCCACCGCCGAACCCGATGCCGGCGCGCAGGAACTTCTTCCCGATCCGGTCGTCGTGGCCGATGGCCTCCGCCAGCTTCACCACGTCACCGCCCGCGGCCTCGCAGACCTCCGCCATCGCGTTGATGAAGGAGATCTTGGTGGCGAGGAAGGAGTTCGCCGAGGTCTTCACCAGCTCGGCGGTCGGGAAGTCGGTCACCACGAACGGTGTGCCCTCACCGACCGGCGTCGCGTACACCTCCCGCAGCAGCTTCTCCGCGCGCTCGCCGCGCACGCCCACCACGATCCGGTCCGGGTGCAGCGTGTCCTGCACGGCGAAGCCCTCGCGCAGGAACTCCGGGTTCCAGGCCAGCTCGGCGTCCGCACCGGCGGGCGCGTGCTCGGCCAGATAGGCGGCCAGCCGCTCGGCCGTGCCCACGGGCACGGTCGACTTGCCGACCACCAGGGCGGGCCCGTGCAGATGCGGGGCGAGGGAGGCGAAGGCGGCGTCGACGTACGACATGTCCGCCGCGTACTCCCCGTGCCGCTGAGGAGTGTTCACGCAGACGAAGTGCACGTCACCGAAGGCCCCGACCTCGGCCCAGTCCTGGGTGAAGCGCAGCCGCCCGGTGGACCCCTCGAAGCCCGCGACGTGCCGGCGCAGCAGCTCCTCGAGCCCCGGCTCGTACATCGGGGTCTCGCCGCGCTCCAGCATCGCGATCTTCTCGGGCACGACGTCGAGCCCCAGCACCTCGAAACCGAGTTCGGCCATGGCCGCGGCGTGCGTGGCGCCCAGGTATCCGGTGCCGATCACGGTGATCTTCAGGCTC
Source organism: Streptomyces sp. NPDC001410 (assembly GCF_042895235.1). NCBI lineage: Bacteria > Bacillati > Actinomycetota > Actinomycetes > Kitasatosporales > Streptomycetaceae > Streptomyces > Streptomyces sp. NPDC001410. Next base: position 37,823 of record NZ_JBIAWE010000030.1, on the reverse strand, counting down.
ATGGATGTGCTCCAGATCGGGTACGTCGGTGATGCGGCCCCGAGCATAGTCGGGGCGTCCACCGGGCAATTTCCCGGCTGTCGCCCATCTCACGTAGGCGTCCTTCGGGCGGCCCTCTAAAATTTGAGTTACTTAACGGTAATTAGCGTCAGTATCACTGCGTCTTTGGAGCGTGAGAGACCGTGGCCGGATCGGCTGACTTCGACCTGTACCGCCCGTCCGAGGAGCACGACATGCTCCGCGACGCCGTCCGTTCGCTGGTCGAGGCGAAGATCGCGCCGTTCGCCGCCGCGGTCGACGAGGAGGCCCGCTTCCCGCAGGAGGCCCTCGACGCCCTGGTCGCAAACGACCTGCACGCCGTGCACGTACCCGAGGAGTTCGGCGGCGCCGGCGCCGATGCGCTCGCCACGGTCATCGTGATCGAGGAGGTGGCCCGCGCCTGCGTGTCCTCCTCCCTCATCCCGGCCGTGAACAAGCTGGGCTCGCTCCCGGTGATCCTGTCCGGCTCCGAGGACCTGAAGAAGAAGTACCTCACCCCGCTCGCCAAGGGCGACGCGATGTTCTCGTACTGCCTCTCCGAGCCGGAGGCGGGCTCGGACGCGGGCGGCATGAAGACGAAGGCGGTCCGCGACGGCGACCACTACGTCCTCAACGGCGTCAAGCGCTGGATCACCAACGCGGGCGTCTCCGAGTACTACACGGTCATGGCCGTGACCGACCCGACCAAGCGCACCAAGGGCATCTCCGCCTTCGTCGTCGAGAAGTCGGACGAGGGCGTCTCCTTCGGCGCCCCGGAGAAGAAGCTCGGCATCAAGGGCTCCCCGACCCGCGAGGTCTACTTCGACAACGTCCGCATCCCCGCCGACCGCATGATCGGCGAGGAGGGCACCGGCTTCGCCACCGCCATGAAGACCCTGGACCACACCCGCATCACCATCGCGGCCCAGGCCCTCGGTGTCGCCCAGGGCGCCCTCGACTACGCCAAGGGCTACGTCCAGGAGCGCAAGCAGTTCGGCAAGCCGATCGCCGACTTCCAGGGCATCCAGTTCATGCTCGCCGACATGGCCATGAAGATCGCCGCCGCCCGCGCCCTGACCTACCAGGCCGCGGCCGCCTCCGAGCGCGGCGACAGCGACCTCACCTTCCAGGGCGCCGCCGCCAAGTGCTTCGCCTCGGACGTGGCCATGGAGGTCACCACCGACGCCGTCCAGCTGCTCGGCGGCTATGGCTACACGCGGGACTACCCGGTGGAGCGGATGATGCGCGACGCCAAGATCACCCAGATCTACGAGGGCACGAACCAGGTGCAGCGGATCGTCATGGCCCGCAACCTGCCGTAAGGCACGCTCCCCCCGTTTCCCGGCAGCCCCCGTCCGCCTCGGACGGGGGCTGCCGGCGTATCGGCGTAGCGTGGACAGTGGGGGCGTTCCCGGGCCCGGTCCCGGTCACGGAAGGCACCGTCACCATGCCCACCAGCGAATCCCTCGACGGCCGGCGCGCGCTGGTCACCGGCGGCACCAGGGGCACCGGAGCCGCCGTCGCCGAACGCCTGCGCCGGGCCGGCGCGAGCGTGCTCGTCACCGCCCGCAGCCGCCCCGACGAGGTCGAGGAGAAGACGTTCATCGCGGCGGACCTCTCCACCGTCGAGGGCGCCGCCGAGGTCGTCTCCGAGGTGAACGCCCGCCTGGGCGGCGTCGACATCCTCGTCCACGCCCTGGGGGGATCCGAGGCTCCGGCCGGCGGCTTCGTGGTCCTCGGCGAGGACGACTGGGCCCGCGAGCTGACCGTCAACCTGCTGGCCGCCGTACGCCTGGACCGCGGCCTGCTGCCCGGCATGATCGAGGCCGGCCGGGGCGTGATCGTGCACGTCACCTCCATCCAGCGCCGGATGCCGCTGTGGAACGGCACCCTCGCCTACGCCGCCGCCAAGGCCGCGCTGACCACCTACAGCAAGGGCCTGGCCAACGAGGTCGCCGCGCACGGGATACGGGTCACCGCGGTCTCGCCCGGCTTCATCCGGACCAGCGCGGCGGACCAGTTGGTGACCCGGATCGCCGAGGAGGCGGGCGTCACCCGGGAGGTGGCTCTGGACCGGCTCATGGACTCCCTCGGCGGCATCCCGCTCGGTCGCCCCAACCGCCCCGAGGAGGTCGCCGACCTGATCGCCTTCCTGGTATCGGACCGCGCGGCTGCCATCCTCGGTGCCGAGTACGTCATCGACGGTGGCACGACCCCCAGCGTCTGAAGTCGCCCTGTGGGCCGAACGGGTGCGAAGCGGGACAGGCGTCAAATGGCAGGGCGGGGCACTCGGGCGTAGGACGGAAGCACACGGGGCCCGCCCCGGACCCCTCTCCCTCCCCAGGAGGAGCCATGCCCCAGCCCGGAACCGCCATGCCCGCCATGACCAAGGAGATGCAGGACTGCGTCGAGGCCTGCATGTCGTGCCACAACGTCTGCGAGGAGACCATGAGCTCCTGCATGCAGATGGGCGGCCAGGCCCAGATGCAGATCATGCGCGCGCTCATGGACTGCTCCGAGATGACCCGCATGTGCGCCGACATGATGATGCGTCGCTCGCCGATGTCGGCCGAGATGTGCGCGATGTGCGCCAAGGCCTGCGACATGTGCGCCGAGGCGTGTATGTCCATGCCCGACGACAAGCAGATGATGCGCTGTGCCGAGGCGTGTCGCCGCTGCGCGGAGATGTGTCGCGCGATGGCGGGCGCGCGGATGTGACCCGCTGCTGCCCATGAGGGCGTTCAGGGGCACCCCCGTGGGTGCCCTTGATCCTTTGTGCGGCACGCTGGGGCCATGATCGAGACGGATGCGACGGCGGCCTTCGACGCCGCCGAGCGGGCGATGTGGGCGGGGCGGACCGAGGCGTACGCCGGGAGCTTCGGCCGGCTGTGCGCGTACCCGGTTCCCGCGCTGCTGGATGCGGCCCGGGTCGGCGCGGGGACGCGGGTCCTCGACGTCGGGACCGGGACCGGCACGGCCGCCCTGGCGGCGGGGGAGCGGGGCGCGCTGGTGCGGGCCGTGGACGCCGACGCCGGCATGGTCGCCGAGGCACGCCGGCGCGGGGTGGCCGCGGAGGTCGCCGTCCTGCCCGAACTGCCCTTCCCGGACGGGGAGTTCGACGCCGTGGTCGGCAACTTCGTGCTCAACCACGTGGGCCGGCCGCGGGCCGCGCTCGCCGAGCTGCGGCGGGTGCTGCGGCCCGGCGGAAGGATCGCCCTGACGCTGTGGGGCGCCCGGCGCGGGGCCGGGCAGGAGCTGCTCGGGCAGGCCTGCGCGGCCGGCGGTGCCGTACCGCCGTCGTACCTGCCGCGCCTGGACCCGGACGAGGACTTCGCGCGCACCCCGCAGGGCCTGGCGGAGCTGCTCACGCAGGCCGGGTTCGGCGGTGCCGAGGCGGCGGAGCTGGCCTGGGAGCACCGGGCCGGCATCGAGGAGTGGTGGGGCGGCGCGGCCGGCGGGGTCGCCACCGTCGGGCTGGTGGTGACCTCGCAGGACGCGGAGACGGTGGCCCGGATCCGGCGGGAGTACGAGCGGCTGAGCGCCGGATACGCGGACGGGGAAGGGCAGCTCGCCCTTCCCCATGTCTCGCTGCTGGCCTCCGCGACGGCCTAGTTGCCGGTGACGGTCACCTTCTCGTCGTTCTTCAACTGGCTCACCAGCGTCTTCACCTTCGCCTTGTCCCAGACGAGGTTGCCGCCGGTGGACCCGGAGATCGGCATGTTCATCGAGGTGCCGTCACCGCCGCTGACGCCCTTCATCGCCCAGAACATGGACGCCAGGTCCCACAGGCCCATGTCCTTGTCGACGATCAGGGAGTCCAGGCCCGCGCCCATGGTCGGGTAGAGCTTGAAGGGGTTCAGGACCGTCGAGGGGGTGGCGACCTGGTGGGCCAGCGCGGCCAGGAACTTCTGCTGGTTCTTGGTGCGCTGCAGGTCGCTGGTGGCGAAGGCGTGCCGGGTGCGGACGAAGGCGAGGGCCTGCTGGCCGTTGAGGGTCTGCTTGCCCGCCTTGAAGTCGGCGCCGGACCACTTGTCCTTGAAGCCCTTGTCGATGTCGATGTCGACACCGCCGACCGCGTCCACGATGTTCGCGAAGCCCTGGAAGCCGATCTCCACGTAGTGGTCGATGTGCAGGCCGGTGTTGTACTCGATCGTGCGCACCAGGAGGGTCGGGCCGTCCTCGGCGTAGGCCGCGTTCAGCTTCTCGTGCCGGCCCTTGGCCGGGTAGATCTTCCCGGACGTCGACCCCTTGTACGAGGGGACCTCCACGTCCGAGTCGCGCGGCAGCGAGATCAGCGTGTCGCCGTTGTCGCCGACGTGCAGGATCATCATCGAGTCGGTGCGCTTGCCCTGGGCGCCACCGGTGTGCAGCTTCTTCTCGTCCGCCTTGGACATGCCCTCGCGGCTGTCCGAGCCGACGATCAGGTAGTTCGTGCCCGAGCCGGTCTCCGGCCGGTCGATGACCGTCGACAGGTCGACCTCGCGGCGCAGCTTGGAGTCGGCCCAGAAGTACGTCGCCACTGACGTGACAATCAGCACACCGGCGACGGTGATCGCGGTCCACTTGATGCGGCGGCGCCAGTTCGGCCGGGGCCGGTAGCGCCCGACGTCCGGGTCCACGTCGTTGTCGTTGGGCACGAAGCCGCCGCCGTGCCCGCCGCCGTAGACCTGGCCGGTGTTGTAGCCGCTGTCGTAGTCGTCGTAGCCGGCGCCGTCGTCGTAGCCCTGGCCGTCGACGTACGACGGCTGCTGCGGGACACCGCCGCCGTACCCGCGCTGCCCGGGCGGTCCCGCCGGGCCGCGCCGCACCTGGCGCATCACACGGGCGCCTTCCGGCTGCGCGCCGCCGCTGCCGCGTCCGTAGCGCGGGCTGCGATTGTCGTCGGACCATCCCTGGGGCCAGTCATTCATGCGCCCCAGTGTGCAGGGCGCGGGTGCGGGCCTTACAAGGGGTGTCGGAAAATCAGAGCGGCGCTGTTGCGAAGCCGTCACAAATTCCGTGAATGTCGCTTCGGCATAAGGTGGGGGCCATGACAGACCAGGCCTCGGACGCGGATCCGGACATCCCGGGCAAGCCCATATCCGCTTCCCGCACCACCCTCAGCCACATCATGACCCACAACGACACCAACCTCCTGGGGACGGTGCACGGCGGGGTGATCATGAAACTGGTCGACGACGCGGCGGGCGCGGTGGCCGGCCGGCACTCCGGCGGTCCCGCCGTCACCGCGTCCATGGACGAGATGGCCTTCCTTGAGCCGGTCCGCGTGGGCGACCTGGTCCATGTGAAGGCCCAGGTCAACTGGACCGGCCGGACCTCGATGGAGGTCGGCGTGCGGGTCCTGGCCGAGCGCTGGAACGAGTCGACCCCGCCGACCCAGGTCGGCTCGGCCTATCTGGTCTTCGCGGCCGTGGACGCCGACGGCAAGCCGCGCCGGGTGCCCCCGGTGATCGCGGAGACCGACCGCGACCGCCGCCGCAACCAGGAGGCCCAGATCCGCCGCACCCACCGCCTGGCCCGCCGACGCGCGATCCGCGAGCTGCGTGAGAAGCGCGCGGCGGAGGGCTTCGAGGACTGAGCCTCTTCAGCGGACTAAGCCTCACCAGAAGCCGGGCAGACCACCTCGTTGCCGCGCAGCGCGCTCTGCTCCGGCTTGGCCGGGTCCTCGACCTTCACCTGGTGCACGGCCTTGAAGTCGGAGCCGCCGGTCACCTTCAGCGTCTTGCCCATGCCCGGTACCGCGCGCAGTGCGCTGCCGGGCAGGGCCGCGGCCAGGGTGCGGGCGGAGCGGTCCCAGCGGGGGTCGTAGGAGATCACCGTGCGCCTGACGTCGTGCACGGCCGCGGTGGTCGGCTGGTGGGTGGTGACGAAGCCGGCCGCCGCGAGAGCCGCGTCGATCCGCTTGGCGAGCCCGGCCGTGCCGGTGCCGTTCTCCACCTGGACCCGGACCTGCCGCGGCTCGACCTCGACGGGCGCGGGCCGAGGCCCGCGGTGCGGGTGGTCCACGGTGAGCGGCTTGTCGTCGCGCAGGGCCTGGAAGAGCTTGCCGGACGCCGCCGGGTCCCACTTCAGGGTCGAGCCGAGGTCCTTCACCGGGAAGTTCATCTGCCCGATGGGCACCGTGGAGAACTCGGAGGAGGACGGGGAGAAGTTCCGCATCGCCCGGCCGAGGTCGAGCAGCTCGTCGGTGCCGAAGCCCGAGTCGGCCCGCACCGAGCCGAGCACCGCCCGGGTCACGTCCCGGAACCGCATCGGGTTCAGCAGCACCCCGGAGGAGGTGGCCCGCTCGATCAGCGCGGCCAGGAACCGCTGCTGCCGGTTCATCCGGCCCAGATCGCTCACCCCGTCCACGTGCCGGGCGCGTACGTACTGCAGCGCCTGCCCGCCGCCCAGGGTGTACGTGCCGGGCGCGAGGTCGAGTCCGGTGTACGAGTCCTTCAGCCGCGTCGTCGTGCAGATCCGGACGCCGCCGAGCACGTCCACGGTCTTCATGAAGCTGGTGAAGTCGATCTCCAGATAGTGGTCGATCTTCAGATGCGTCATGTTCTCGACCGTGGCGATGGTCAGCTGGGGGCCGCCCTCGGCGTAGGCCGCGTTCAGCTTGACGGGGTGCGGGGCGTGCCGCCGGCCGGTGCCCGGGTCGACGCGCTCGGGCACCTCGGCGTAGGAGTCGCGCGGCAGGCTCACCACGCTCGCCCGTTCCCGGTCCTCCGAGATGTGCACGATCATCATCGTGTCGGTGCAGTGGCAGGGCTGCCCGCCCAGCCGGTACGCGCGCCGCTGCGACTCGCTGATCCTGTCGCGGCCGTCGGTGCCGACCAGCAGGACGTTCATGCCGTGCCCCGCGCGGGGCCGGTTCTTCATGTCCTTGAAGGCGTCGACCCGGGTGATGCCGGCGTCCAGGCTGGTGACGACGGCGTGACCGATCCCGGCGGAGGCGAGCACGACCACGGACAGCGTGGTCACCGCCCGCATGGCCCAGCGCGGCCGCCTGGGGCGCGGGGGCCGCACGACCCGCCCAGGCTGCCGTGGCACCCGGCGGGGCGGTTGCGGTCGGCGCTGCGGCCGGGCGGGGGACCTGGGCGGGCTGGGCAAGGGACACCTCCGGACTGCGGCCGTATGCGGGATTTGTGAGCACCGTAGGCCGATACGATCTCCAGCCCGCCCGCACGCGCCCGGCGGCACGCACCGGTGTCCCCCGTTCGCGGTAACGTGAGCCCCCTATGAACGCCAAGCCCGACGTGCGACACCCCGCCGTTTCTGTGATCATGCCCGTTCTCAACGAGGAGCGGCATCTGCGCGGGGCCGTCCAAGCGATCCTCGCGCAGGAGTACGCCGGCGAGATGGAGGTCGTGATCGCCCTCGGTCCGTCCACGGACCGCACGGACGAGATCGCCGCCGAGCTGGTCGCAGAAGACCCCCGTGTGCACACCGTCCCGAACCCCACCGGCCGCACCCCCGCCGCGCTGAACGCGGCGATCAAGGCCTCCCGGCACCCGATCGTGGTCCGCGTCGACGGCCACGGCATGCTCTCGCCGAACTACATCGCGACCGCCGTGCGGCTCCTGGAGGAGACCGGCGCGCAGAACGTCGGCGGCATCATGCACGCCGAGGGCGAGAACGACTGGGAGCACGCGGTCGCCGCCGCCATGACCTCGAAGGTCGGTGTCGGCAACGCGGCCTTCCACACCGGTGGCCAGGCGGCCCCCGCCGAGACGGTCTACCTCGGTGTCTTCCGCCGCGAGGCGCTGGAGCAACAGGGCGGCTACAACGAGGAGTTCATCCGCGCCCAGGACTGGGAGCTGAACTTCCGCATCCGCGAGGCGGGCGGCCTGATCTGGTTCTCGCCGGAGCTGAAGGTGTCGTACCGGCCGCGGCCGAGCGTGAAGGCGCTCGCCAAGCAGTACAAGGACTACGGCCGCTGGCGTCATGTCGTCGCCCGCTACCACGAGGGCTCCATCAACCTGCGCTACCTCGCCCCGCCGACCGCGGTGTGCGCCATAGCGGCGGGTCTCGTGGTGGGCGCCGCTCTGACGCCGTGGGGTCTGGTGATCCCCGGCGGCTATCTGGCGGCGATCGTGGCGGGTTCGGTCCCGGCGGGCAAGGGGCTGCCGGTCAGGGCCCGGCTGCAGATCCCGGTGGCCCTCGCGACCATGCACATGTCGTGGGGCTGGGGCTTTCTGACCAGCCCCAGGTCCCTGGCGAAGCGAGTGATCGCCTCGCGGCGGCCGGCGGTGCTCGAACCCCGCTGAGCACAGGAACGAAGAGGGCCCCTCCGCACGTCGCGGAGGGGCCCTCGTGTTGCGTTCACCACTGGTAGGGCTTGTACACGTCCATGCACTGGGAGGTGTCCGAGCCGTTGATGGCGTCGGAGTTGCCGGGCAGGTCGCCGGCCTTCGGGGCGGACTTCTTGGGGTAGGCGTCGCCCGTGCGCCAGTCAGCGCCCACGACGAGGGTGACCCCCGACACGTCGGTCGACTGCTTCACCTGGCTCATCGGGATGCCCAGCGCCTTGGCGACGGCCTGTGCGTCCCCCTCCAGATCGGCGCTCGGGTAGCGCACGACGGTCCGGTCCGCGGACAGCGTCGCCGAGGTGTCGGCCGTGGCCCTGCCGTACCCCTTCCGCACGAGCGCCTGGCTGATCGTTCCGGCCCGGCCGCCGACCGCGGCCTCGGTGGAGGACTGCGTGGCGTTCTGCACCAGCACCCCGAGCCGGGCCGCGTCGACCGAAGGGGTCTTCGTCGGCTGCGACTTGCTCGCCGCCTTCTTCGCCCCCGACGGCTTGCCGTTCTTGTCGAAGGGCACGTCGTCGCGGAGCATCTGCCACAGCTTGTCGGCGCCGGCCTTCTCCGGTACGACGTGCTCGCTGTTCTGCGCGTCCTCGACGTTGGGCATCGTCACCGACGTGATGCGGTCCGACGGCACCGACTTCAGCTCCATGCCCAGGTCGTAGAGCTTCTTGACGGTGCCGATCTCCTCGGACACCTTCAGGGACTTGGTGGCCGCCTCGGCCAGGTCCATCAGCCGGCCGGTGTCGGTGAACACGTTCTGGTGCTGCAGCGTGCGGATCATCGAGTTGAGGTACATGTGCTGGGCGCGGGCCCGCATCACGTCACTGCCCCAGGCATGCCGCGTGCGCAGCCACTGCAGGGCCTGCACGCCCTCGACCTTCTTCCGCCCGGCCTTCATCTTCAGACCGGAGCCGCCGCGTTGGGCGGGCGTCGAGTGGTCCCACACGTTCTGCCGTACGCACACCTCGACGCCGCCGATGGCGTCGGCCATCTTCACCACGCCCGCGAAGTCGATCGTCATCCAGTGATCGATGTAGACACCGGTGAGGTTCTCCCAGGTGGCCAGCGTGCAACCGGCCCCGCCCCGGGCCAGGGTGGTGTTGATGATGGCGTTGGTGGCCTGGTAGACCTTGCCGGTGTCGGGGTCCGTGCACTTGGGGATGTCGACCCGGGTGTCCCGGGGAATGCTCACCATGGCGGCGCTCTTGCGGTCCGCGGAGAGGTGGATGAGCATCTGCACGTCGGCGAGCGGTGGGCTTCCGCGGTCGTACTTGGCGCCGCCGAGCTTCACGTTCTCGTCGGAGTTACGGCTGTCGGAGCCGATCAGCAGGATGTTCAGCGGGGTCTGGCCGGCCGCGTTCGGCCGGGTCCGCTGTGCCTTGGAGTCGTCGCCGTTGCTGCGGCGACCCTTCTGGATGTTGCCGTTCAGGTGCTCGTAGTACAGGTATCCGGCGCCGGCCGTGCCGAGTATCACCACCGCCAGCACGGTCGCCGACCAGCGCAGCGCGCGCCGTTTGGGCCCCCGCCGCCCGGTCTTCGGGCCGCCGCCGCGACGCCCGCCGCCGTGCCGTCCGGACCCCTCGGGCGCCTTGGCGGCCTGCGGCGTGAGCGCCATCGTGTCCTCGACCGCAGGAGGCTCCCCGCGCACATCGCTCTGCGACAACTCCCTGCCCTCCCCACCCTGCGCCATGAAACGGGTCCGTCCCGCGCCGAGTTAGACGCACGACGGACCCGATGGGTTACCTACGAGGCGCACTGAACCTTGTCCGCCGTGGACTTGTCGACCGACGGAGCCTTCGTCGGAGCGGTGAGGCGGACGCCCGCACCCTTGAAGTCCTTGCCCAGGGTGAGCGTCATCGCGGGCAGCCCCTGGGAGTTGGTCACGCTCTTGCCCGGCTTCAGCGCGCTTCCGGACAGCCCCATCAGGGCTGCCAGTTCACGCGCCTGGGGCGCCTGGTCGGGCGCGTACTCGAGCGTGGTCCTGCTCAGTTCCGCGGGCGCGTTGCCCGCGTTCTCCGACTTGAGCACGCCCTCCTGGGTCTGCAGCCACTGCAGGGTCTCCTGCGCGCTGCCGGCCTCGGCGCCGCCGTTGAGGACCCGCACCCGCACCTCGGAGGGCTGGGACTTGCTGCCCTTGAGGCGGGCGGCCGCCGCGTCCTTGGCCGCCTTCTGCTTCTTCTTCACCTCGGTGAAGGAGACGTCGTTCCTGATGGCGTCGAAGACCTCGGGCGCCCTCGTCTTGTCGACGACGACCGTCGCGTGGACCTTCTCGGCCGGGTTGTCGACCACCGGCACCGTCATGAACGAGATGTTCTTCGGCGGCACCTTCTTCAGCTCCAGCGCCACGTCCTTGAGCGTGCTCACCTTGCCGATGCCCTTGTCGACGGTCAGCGCCTTGGTGGCCGCCTCCGCCAGCTTCACCAGCTTGGTCGGGCTGGTGAGGGTGTCGCTGGAGGACATCTTGCGCATCAGCGAGCCCATGAACTGCTGCTGCACCTTGATGCGGTCCAGGTCGCCCTGGTTGCCCCAGCTGTGCCGGGTGCGGACGAACGCCAGCGCCTGCTCGCCCGCGATCTTGGACGCGCCGGCGGGCAGGTCCAGATGCGACTGCTTGTCCTTCACGGCGTGCTTGAGGCACACGTCGACGCCGCCTACCGCCGTGGTCAGCGTCTTCACGGCGTTGAAGTCGACCATCATGAAGTGGTCGGGCTCGATGCCGGTGACCGCCTTCACCGTGCGCATCGTGCAGCCCGGGTCCCGGCCCTCCTGGCCCAGGCTGGTGTTGAAGCGCACCCCGTCGGTACCGGGAATGACCTTCTTGGTGTCGTCGGCCTGCGTGGTCTCGCAGTCCGGCACGTCCACGATCAGGTCGCGCGGAATGCTCAGCGCGGTCGCGTTCGTCCGGTCCTTGGCGACGTGCAGCAGGATGTTGGTGTCCGCGTGCCCGACGCTGCCGGAGTCGCCGTAGCCCTCGTTGCCCTTGCCGGTCCGCTTGTCGGTGCCGATGATCAGGATGTTGAAGGCGTCGTCCTTGCTGAAGCTGTTCTTGGCCGCGTCGCCGACGTCCGTGGTGGTGACGTTGCCTTCCAGGTGCTTCAGGTAGAGGTAGCCGGCCGTGCCCACGGCGACCAGGACGAACGCCGTGCCGCCGGCGGTCCACGCCAGCACCTTCTTGGCCTTCGACTTCTTCTTCACCGGCCGCCGACCGCGCCGCGTCGGCGGCGGCTCGGGCTCGGCGCCCCGGCGCCGGCCCGACCGGGGACCCGGCACCTCGGCGCCGCGCACCTCCCGCATCTCGCGCGTCTGCCCCCCCGCCGCGTCGCCGCGGCCGCGCCGGGCACCGCCGGAATCACGGGAGTTCGGTCTCCGCGGACCGGGAACCGACGACTGCGGTGCGGAAGCGCTCAGTCGCAGTTCGTATTCGCCGGTGTTCGGATTGAGTACCCACTGGTCTGCGGGGTCGATGTTGTCCGCCCGCCCACGGCCTTGCGCGTCCACGGTTGTTCGAATCCTCCGTCGGGGCCACGCGGCGCCTTCCCCCTCAAAGGCGCTCGGGTCTCGGTGAATCAGTGCGCGACCCCAGGACGGACCTCGTGGCCGGGTGCACCGGATCGCTCACACTATCCGCCCAGTTCAGCGTCAAGCGACGCCGGTGACAAATTCCACCTTCCTACAACTGGGCAATCCCCCTCATATTTCTGAACTGAAGTTCGTCGTCTTGGTGCGCGCCTCACTCGCAGGTGTGCTCGGCCGCTGTGTTCCCACGGAACGTCGGAGCGGCGGAGGGACCGTTCCCCGGACCCGCCCCGGGGGTCTCCGTGAGAACTTCCTGAGAATCCGACCGCGCCACCACCACCGGCTCGTCCGCCCGCAGCCGCGCGAACAGCCTCTCGGCCTCCGGCTCCACGAGTTGGTCACGATTGGCGTCGTAGACGTACGACTCGCGCGGAACCGTCAGGAACTGCACATGTTCCGCGGGGATGTCCCGCAGTCCGCGGACCAACTGGTACAAACCGCGCAGACTTGCCAGTTCCGGATCCGTGGTGAGCGAGGAAGTGGCCGCGTCCAGCACCGGATACAGCTTCACGGGGTTCAGCAGGACGTCGTTGCTCTGCACCTTGTTGACGAGCGCGCCCAGGAACCGCTGCTGCCGCTCCATCCGCTCGGTGTCGCTGCCGTCGCCGATCGACTTGCGGGCCCGCACGTACCCGAGTGCCTGCTCCCCGTCGAGGGTCACCCGGCCCGCGGGGAGCTTCAGCTTGGCCGCCTTGTCGTCGATGGGCTCCTTCAGGCACACCTGGACCCCGTCGACGGCGTCGACCATCTCCTTGAACCCGCTGAAGTCGACCACCATGTGATGGTCGACCCGGATGTCCGTCAGCTTCTCGACGGTACGGATGGTGCACGCCGAACCGCCCACCTGGAAGGCGTGGTTGAACATCGCGAACACCGGATCGCTGCGGCTGCCGTCCGCCCGCCGGCAGCTGGGGACGTCCACCATCAGGTCCCGGGGCAGCGAGACGGCGGTGGCGCTGCGCCGGTCGGCGGCCAGATGCAGCAGGATCGTGGTGTCGGACCGCTCGCTGCCCAGGTCCCGCCCGTACTGCCCGTTCCCGTCCCCGGCCCGGGTGTCCGACCCGATCAGCAGGATGTTCTGCGCGCCCCGCACCAGCGCGGTGGGCCGCTCCCGCTCGTACCGGGCGAGTTCCGCCGCGGCCGCGTCGTCCGGGGTGATGTTGGCGCTGAGCTTGGCGTACACGGCCCACCCCGCCCCGGCCGCCGCCACGACGACCACGCCCACCGCCAGTGCTGCCCCTGAGACCCACCGCCGCCGGCGCCGCAGGAGCCCCTCCCCGGCGGCCGAGGCCCCGAGCCCCCGACGAACGCTGTCGTTCACGGTGCGGGCCCCCTCATGGCGTACGAGCGTCATGCCTCTGCTCTTACGACGATGGCGGGGGAGCGGGGCGGGAGCCGCCCTTTGCTGCTCCACCTGGGTGAGGGCCGGCCCGATGACCGCCCCCGCCCCTCTCAGCGGCGCAGCACGGTCACCCTCTCGCTCTCGACCCGCTTGGCGAGAGCTTCCTCATCCAGCCGGTCGACATTCCTGCACAGCACCACGGACCCCCCGGAAGCCAACGGCGCGTACAGCCCCGCGCTCAAGCCCTCCCACGTGTCGTACGACAACCCGGACAGCAACCGGGACCCGGGCCCGGTCAGCTCCAGCGAAGCCGCATCCGCCAGGGCCCGCTCGACCACCTCGCCTCCACTGAACTCGGCCCCCGCGACGATCAGCGCCGCCTCCTCGGGATCCACGGGCGCGAACGGCACGAACCGATCCCCCTGGCTCGGCACCTCCACGGCATAGTCGGCGAAGCCGTCCGGCGCCTGCGGGAACCGCCCGCCCAGCGGCCGCAGCGCGAGAGCGACCCGCTCCCCGCGGCACGCCCGCGCCGCCTCCAGGGAGTCCGGCCCGCTGACGACGACGTCGGCGGCGGCCGGGTCCCCGGCCACATCCGCCACCGCCCCCACCGACGCACAGGCGAGCAGCCACACGGCCGTCTGCCAGTGCGCGGGCAGCAGCAGTGCGACCCGGTCGCCGGGTCCGGCGGACAGGTCGCCCTGAAGGAGATTCGCGGTCTTGGCCACCCAGTTGGCGAAGGTGGCGACGGACAGTTCGACGCGTTCGCCCGTGGCGTCGTCGTAGAAGGTCACCAGCGGGCGGCCGGGATCCGCGGCGAGCGCGGAACGCAGCAGGTCGGCAGGGGTGCGATCGGTGGCATTCACCCGCGCAAGAGTACGCCGGGGCCGGCCCGTCACCTGCTCCCAGACCCCCTCCGTCATCCGCGGTATCCACCGCTACTACGAAGCTCGGGCTCTTCGGGGCCAATCCCAGCGGAAAGACATATCTGACGTCGGGCAGTGGCAATCTCCACCCAAAGGGGAAGAACGTACGACTGAACGTGATCTCCGGCCATCGGGACGGGTGGGGGAGGCTCGCGGACGGCGGGGGGTCGGTCGGGGGAAACCGGACGCCGATCTCGCGGGACACCGCGCGGCCGACCAGGGCGCCGTCGCACGGTCTGCATACACTGGCCGGCCGAAACGAGTAGTTCGGCCGGTCCCGGCAGGAAGCAGAGACGACAGGTGACAGAAGCGATCCTCCTGGTCGGCGGCAAAGGCACCCGGCTGCGTCCGCTCACGGTGCACACGCCGAAGCCCATGGTCCCGGCGGCCGGGGTGCCGTTCCTCACGCACCAGCTGGCGCGGGCGAGAGCGGCGGGCGTGGAGCACATCGTGCTCGCGACGAGCTATCTCGCCGAGGTCTTCGAGCCCTACTTCGGTGACGGCGCCTCCCTCGGGCTGCACATCGAGTACGTCACCGAGGAGGAGCCCCTCGGCACGGGCGGCGCCATCCGCAACGTGGCGTCGCGTCTGCACTCCGGCCCCGACGACCCGGTGCTGATCTTCAACGGCGACATCCTGACGGGCCTGGACATCAGACGGCTCGTGCACACCCACGCTTCGACGGGCGCGGACGTCTCCCTGCACCTCACCAAGGTGACGGACCCGCGCGCCTACGGCCTGGTCCCCACCGACGACACCGGCCGCGTCCTCGCCTTCCTGGAGAAGCCGCAGACACCGGAGGAGATCGTCACCGACCAGATCAACGCGGGGGCGTACGTCTTCCGCCGCTCGGTCATCGACACGATCCCGGCGGGCCGTCCGGTGTCGGTGGAACGCGAGACCTTCCCGGACCTCCTCTCCGCCGGGGCCCACCTCCAGGGCATGGTCGACTCCACGTACTGGCTCGACCTCGGCACCCCCGCCGCCTTCGTCCGCGGCTCGGCGGACCTCGTCCTCGGCCGGGCCCCTTCCCCCGCCGTCCCCGGCCGCTGCGGCGACCGTCTGATCCTGCCCACGGCCACGGTCGCCCCGGACGCGAAGCTGACGGGCGGCACGGTGGTCGGCGAGGGCGCGTTCGTGGCGCAGGGCGCGCGGGTCTTCGGCTCGACGATCCTCCCCGGCGCCGTCATCGAACCCGGCGCCGTCATCACCGACTCCCTCATCGGCACCCGGGCCCGAGTCGGCGAACGCTCCGTCCTCACCGGCACGGTCATCGGCGACGGCGCGGTGGTCGGCCCCGACAACGAACTCCGCGAGGGAGTACGCGTGTGGTGCGACGCCCACATCCCAGCGGGTGCGCTCCGCTTTTCTTCGGATCAGTAGCCTGCGGGGCCCCCTTCGGACCGTCGTTCGCCTGCGGGCCGGTGGGGGCTGATCGCGCAGTTCCTCGCGCCCCTAAAAACCTGCGTAGCTGCGGGCAGTCGTGCCGCTGGGGCGATGGGGGTCCCCCCTGCTCGAGCGAAGTCGAGAGCTTGGGGGAGGGTGGGCGCAGCGGCACCCCGCCAGCGCCGGTGAGCGGACCCACCCCCGGCCGGCTGCAGCGCAGGGCGACTTACAGCAAACCGATGTCCACCCGAGGCATCTTCGGCGCCCTTCGCGCAGGCACCTGCCCGCTCAGCAGGATCAACCGAGCCGCCCGATGCCGCTGCCCGGCATACGGCTCAAGCAAGCGCAGCATCTCCGCATCGTCGGCATCCCGATCCCCGGCCAACGCCCACCCCACGATCCCCGGCAGATGCAGGTCCCCGACCGTCACGGCATCCGCCGCCCCATGACTCCGCTGCACAACCTCAGCCGACGTCCACGGCCCGATCCCCGGCACGACCTCCAACCGCGCCTGAGCCTCACCCGCCGACATCCCCACCCCCTGCTCCAGCCGCGCGGCAACCCGCACGGCCCGCAGAATCGTGGAGGCCCGCTTGTCGTCGACCCCGGCCCGATGCCACTCCCAGGAGGGAATCAGCGCCCAGGTCCGAGGCGCCGGCATCACCCACATCGGCCGCTCGCTCACCCCCGCAGGCCCGGGCGCCCGCTCCCCGAACCTCCGCACCAGCAACCGCCACGCCCGATACGCCTCATCGGTCGTGACCTTCTGCTCCAGCACCGACGGAATCAACGACTCCAGCACCAGCCCGGTCCGCGTCAGCCGCAGCCCCGGCCGCCGATGCCGCGCCAGCGCCACGACCCGGTGCCGCGGCACGAACGCGTCCGGATCATCGGCGGCACCGAGCAGCTCCGGCACCTGCTCCAGCAGCCACTCGGCACCCGGCCCCCACGCCTGCGCGCGCACCTCACCGCCGTGGACGTACACCCGCAGCGTCCCGGGCCCGGCGGGCGTCCGGCAGGCCCGCCACACGGACCCGTCCCGCGTCGCCCGGAACGTCGGATCGGCCGGCCCGCGCCGCAGCGGCCCCAGCACCAGCCCGAGATCGAGCGGCCCGTCCGGCACCCAGCTCCGCACCCGCGCAGCGGCCCCCGCCCCCTGCCCGGGGACCCCGGCGGGCACGGCGACCTCTCCACCGCGCACGGTCGTACGAGTGGGCCGCGGAGCGAATCGTCCTGCCACGAATGAGTCCTACGAGTCCGAGTCCTAGGTGTCCTGAGAGTCCTGCGGGTGTCGGCGCCATCGGCGCCGCCGCCGTCCTACGAGACTAGGCGAGAGCGGGCGGTCGTACGGGCCCCTCACCGCACCTCGATGAACGCCCCCGCGTCCCGCTCGGGCCGCGGCCTCGGCTCCTCGGCCGGATCCCCGATCGCCACCGCCCCCATCGGATCCCAGTCCGTCGGCAGCCCCAGCACCTCGCGCACCACGTCCCGGCAGAACATCGTCGAGGACACCCACGCCGAGCCCAGCCGCTCCCCGGCCAGCGCCACCAGGAAGTTCTGCACGCCCGCCCCGGCCGCGACCACGAACATCTCCCGCTCGGCGCCGTCCCGCCGCGGGTCCCCGTAGGTGTGCGAGCCGTCCATGACGAGGCAGGGCACGGCCAGATACGGCGCGTGCCGCAGTACGTCCCCACGCCGGACCCGCTTGGCGATGGACTCCTCGCTCTTGCCGTCCCGGCGCAGATCCGCGATCCAGGCGTCGCGCATCGCGTCGAGCAGCCGTACCCGCGACTCCTCCGACTCCAGCAGCACGAACCGCCAGGGTGTGGTGTGGTGCGGCGCGGGCGCGGTCACCGCCGCGGCCACCGCACGCCGGACCGCGCCCGGGTCCACGGGGGCGTCGGTGAAGGCCCGCACGGTACGGCGCTGGGCCACCGCTTCCCGCACGGCCTCGGACGTGCCGAGCCGGAACATGTCGTCCTGCGCGGTACGCACCAGCGCCCGCGCCCCCTCGCCGTGCTCGTCGGCCACGGCGTGGGCCAGGCCGCGCACCACGGCGACCGGCCGTCCCGCCGCCTTGCCCTTGACCAGGTCACCGGCGGCGGCCAGTTCGTCCGCGGTGGCGACGACGGTGGCGCTGAGCGGATTGCCGTACGCGTCCGTGCCCCCGCGCAGATCGTCCAGCACACGCACCCCGGCGGCGCCGATCGCGACGTCCGTGAGCCCCGAGCGCCAGGGCCGCCCGAAGGTGTCGGTGACGACCACCCCGACGTTGACGCCGAGGGTGTCGCGCAACCCGTCGCGGATCGCGCGCGCGGAGGCGTCCGGGTCCTCGGGCAGCAACAGCACTGTCCCGACAGGGGTGTTGGAGGCGTCGACCCCGGCGGCGGCCATGACCAGGCCCTGCCGGTTCTCGACGATGCGCAGCGTGCCGCGCCGGGCCACCACCCGCACGGTCTCGGCTTCGATCGCGGCCTCCCGATCGGCCGCCTCGACGATCCGCCCCTCGGCCTTGGACACGATCTTGGACGTCACGAGCAGCACGTCCCCGTCGACCAGGCCGGGCTCGGTCGCGGCGATCAGCTTGGCGAGATCGTCACCCTGCTGCACCTCGGGGATGCCGGGCAGGGCCCAGACCCGGTACTCCGCGCGCTCCTCGCTCACGCTCCCCGCACCTCCTCGGCGAGCGCCAGCGCCTCCCGCGCCATCTGCGCGGTCGCGTCCAGGTCGGTCATCATCAGCGGTACGGCCCTGCAGCGGATCCCGTCCGCCTCGACCCGCTCGACCGCGCCCGCGTCGACGGTGTCGACCAGCCAGCCGTCCAGCAGCCCGGAGCCGTAGTGCTCGGCGACCGCCGCCGCCGTGGACTCCACGCCGACCGCGGCGAGCACCTTGTCGGCCATCCCGCGCACGGGCGCGTCACCGACGATGGGGGAGAGGCCCACCACCGGCACGCCCGCGTTCGCGATCGCCTCCCGGATGCCGGGCACGGCGAGGATCGTGCCGATGGACACGACCGGGTTGGACGGCGGGAAGAGGATGACGTCCGCCTCGGCGATGGCCTCCAGGACACCGGGCGCGGGCTTGGCCTGCTCGGCGCCGACCGGCACGACCGCCTCGGCCGGGACCGAGGCGCGCAGCCGTACCCAGTACTCCTGGAAGTGGATCGCCTTGCGCTCGCCGTCCGTCTCGACCGCCACGTGCGTCTCCACGCGGTCGTCGGTCATCGGGATCAGCCGCACGCCCGGCTTCCAGCGGTCGCACAGCGCCTCGGTGACCGCGCTCAGCGGATAGCCGGCGCCCAGCATCTGGGTCCGCACGATGTGCGTGGCGAAATCCCGGTCGCCGAGCCCGAACCAGTCCGGGCCGACGCCGTAGGCCGCCAGTTCCTCCTTGAGATGGAAGGTCTCGTCGGCCCGCCCCCAGCCCTGCTCCTCGTTGATGCCGCCGCCCAGCGTGTACACCACCGTGTCGAGGTCGGGGCAGACCTTCAGCCCGAAGAGGTGGATGTCGTCACCGGTGTTGCCGATCACCGTGATGTCCGCGTTCGGCGCGGCCTGCTTCAGACCGCGCAGGAACCGGGCACCACCGATGCCGCCTGCCAGAACCACAATGCGCATGGGGACAAGTCTGGCAGGCGGGTACGACAACGCGTCAGGTGGTCAATCGGTCAGACGATCATTCGGCCGGACGGTCGACCGCTCAGGCGGTCACCGGGCGCGACTCGGTGCGCGCCTCGCAGTGCTGGGCCGTGTGCATCGGCATCTCGGTCAGGCCCGGGTAGTAGACGTGCAGGCTCACCGCCGGCTCCAGCGCGTCGTTCACCACCTCGTGCACGTACCCGGGCGCGAACACCCGCTGCGCGCCCGGCGTCAGCGCGCGCGTGGTCCGCTCGGTCCGCTCGGTCAGCGTGCCCTCCAGAACGGTGAGGACACCGGAGGAACGGCCGTGGTCGTGCAGCCCGCTGCCCTGCCCGGGCACCCAGGACAGCAGCCACACCTCGTAGCCGGGGCCCGTGCGCAGCCGGTGGTACCAGCGGGTGGTGGCGTCGTAGCGGACGAGGTGCGCCCACTGGGAGCGGTCGGCGGCGATCTCGCGGGCGAGGCCCACGAACTCGGCGACGGTGGCCGGGTGCTCGCGCGGCGGCTGGAGCAGGTGCGGGACTTCGAGGATGTCGCCGGCGATCTGGAGGTCGCTGTCGCTGTTCATAGGGATGCTGTGATTCCTCGGCGGAAGAGCGGAAGAGCGGGGTGCCCTGAACTGGGGGTTCTGCGAAGGAGAAAACGGCCGGGTCACAGGACTCGGCGACAGCCGGAGCGCGTCTGGCTCAACAGCTGGGACAGCAACAACAGCTACAGCGGACCTGGGCAGCACCGAAGGACCCGGCGGTGCGGGTCGAGGTGAGTGCCAAGTTCGCGAGCATGCCCCCTAGGACAGCGGTTCACACCCGCACTGTCAACTCGGCGCCCGGAATGTGGGACATGTTTCACCTCATCCGGTTCATCTGTCAGGTGAAAGGTTTGTTCACCTGGCCCCCAGGACACATGGCGCACAACCGAGCGCTCAAGCCTCGCGGAACGCGATCGAACGCGGGGGCGTCCTTCTTCGTACAGAGGTACGTACGGGGTCCGTCGCCCCTCTGGGCCTCGCTTGCGTGGCAAGGTTTATGCCGATTTGAACACTTTCCGCACGGCCTTGGTTCCGCAGAGTGAATAACGGGCTCAATAGCAGATCTCGGCTTGACTCGCCCGGAGCAGCACACTTGTAATTTCACTCGTGTCGTTCAGCCGAAATCGGTAGCGGCTACACACGGGGACGCGAAAGACAGACGAGGGGCGCACATGACCGAGCTGGTGCAGCAACTGCTGGTCGACGACGCGGACGAGGAACTCGGCTGGCAGGAGCGCGCGCTGTGCGCCCAGACCGACCCCGAGTCCTTCTTCCCCGAGAAGGGCGGCTCCACCAGAGAGGCGAAGAAGGTCTGCCTCGCCTGCGAGGTGCGCTCCGAATGCCTCGAGTACGCCCTCGCCAACGACGAGCGCTTCGGCATCTGGGGCGGTCTGTCCGAGCGTGAGCGCCGCCGCCTGAAGAAGGCCGCCGTCTGAAGGCACGAACACACACAAACTGCGCGAACGGCCCGTTGCCGGTGGGTTATCCACAGGCGGCGGGCCGTCGTCATGGCTAGCCGATAGTGTGGTCGCTCGTCCGAGACGCCCCGCTGCCCCCCGTGGGCACAGGCGTCCACCGCAGTCCATCGAACCGGGGCCCGTACCTCGATGTCCGTGCACAGCCATACGGCAGCCCAAGAGCAGGCAGCCACTGCAGCATTTGACCCGGCCCGCCCGCCCGAGTTTCCGCGTCATGTGGTGACCGCGGTCCTCGTCTCCCACGACGGCGCCCGCTGGCTGCCCGACGCGCTCGCCGGGCTGCTCGGCCAGGAGCGCCCCATCCAGTACGCGGTGGCGGCCGACACCGGCAGCGCGGACGACTCCGCCCGGCTGGTCACCGAGGCCCTCGGCGACGACCGCGTGCTGCACCTCGCCCGGCGCACCGGCTTCGGCCAGGCCGTCGAGGAGGCGTGCCGCACCGTCCCCGTCCTCACCCCGGACGAGCTGCCGTACCTCAAGCGCCCCAGCGGCTGGGACCCGGTCACCCGCTCGTGGCGCGACGACGCCTACGACATGCCCGAACTGCCGCACGGCGAGCCCGTCCAGTGGCTGTGGCTGCTGCACGACGACTGCGCACCCGAGCCCGACGCCCTCGCCCAGCTGCTCCGCGTCGTCGAGAACGAAGTCGAACTGGGCCGTGACGACGTGGCGGTCGTCGGCCCCAAGCTGCGCGGCTGGTACGACCGCAGGCAACTGCTGGAGGTCGGCGTCTCCATCGCCAACTCCGGCCGCCGCTGGACCGGCCTGGACCGCCGCGAACAGGATCAGGGCCAGCACGACCACGTCCACACCGTGCTGTCCGTATCCACCGCCGGCATGCTCATCCGCCGCGACGTCTTCGAGCAGCTCGGCGGATTCGACCGCCGGCTGCCCCTGATGCGCGACGACGTCGATCTGTGCTGGCGCGCCCACCGGGCCGGCCACCGCGTCCTCATCGCCCCGGATGCGGTCGTACGGCACGCCGAGGCGGCCTCCCGCGAGCGCCGTACCGTCGACTGCGTGGGCCGCACCGCCGCCTCCCCGCACAAGGTCGACAAGGCCGGCGCCGTCTACACCCTCCTCGTCAACACCCGTGCCGCCGTGCTGCCCTGGGTGCTGCTGCGGCTCGTCCTCGGCACCGTCCTGCGGACCGTCGCCTATCTCGTCGGCAAGGTCCCGGGACAGGCCGTCGACGAGATCCGCGGCCTGCTCGGCACCCTGCTGCGGCCCGAGCGGATCCTCGCCGGACGGCGCCGCCGCGGACGCTCGCAGATCGACAAGGGCGAACTGCGCCAGCTCTTCCCGCCGCCCGGTGCCACCGTCCGCGCCACCGTGGAACAGATCGCCGGCAACTTCTCCGGCGGCTCCGACACCGACACCACCTCGGCCGGCCGGCACGGCGGCGCCGTGGAGTCGGGTCCCGGCGGCGACGACGCCGACTTCCTGGAGATCGAGCAGTTCGCCCGGCTCAAGCGGATCGCCCGCAAGCCCGGCCCGGTGCTCTTCCTGGCCCTCCTCCTCGTCTCCCTCGCCGCCTGCCGCGCCCTGCTGGGTGGCGGCGCGCTCGCGGGCGGCGCCCTGCTGCCTGCCCCGGCCGACGCCGGCGACCTCTGGTCCCGCTTCGCGGACAGCTGGCACCCGGTCGGCGCCGGCGGCACCCCGTCCGCACCGCCCTACCTCGCCGTCGTGGCGGCGCTCGCGTCGGTCCTGTTCGGCTCCACCGGACTCGCGGTCACCGTCCTGCTGGTCTGCTCGGTGCCGCTGGCCGGCTTCACCGCCTACTTCGCCTCCCGGCCCCTCGTCACCTCCCGCCTGCTGCGCGCCTGGGCGGCCATCGCCTACGCCTTCCTGCCCGCCACCACCGGCGCCCTGGCCGGCGGCCGCATCGGCACCGCCGTCCTCGCCGTGCTGCTGCCGCTCATCGCGCGCGCGGGCATCGCCGCGAGCGGCCTCGCCCATGCCTCCGGCGCGCGCGGCAGTTGGCGCGCCACCTGGGCGTACGCGCTGCTGCTGACCGTCACCACCGCGTTCACGCCGATCGTCTGGCCCATCGCCCTGATCCTCGGCCTCGCCGTGCTGGTCCTGCGCCGCGGCGACCTCGTCGCCCACGGCCTGCGCTTCGTCGCCCAGCTCGGCACCCCGCTGCTGGTCCTCGCCCCCTGGTCGCTCACCCTGCTCCCGACCGGCTTCTTCAAGGAAGCGGGCCTGGAGTACGGCTCCTCGTCCGCCACCGCGCTCGACCTGCTCGGCGCGAGCCCGGGCGGCCCCGGTACCGTCCACGGCCTGATGCTCATCGGCATCGTCCTCGCCGCCCTGGCCGCACTCCTGCGCTCCGAACGCCAGTTGGGCATCCGGACCGCCTGGGCGGTCGCCCTGGCCGGCCTCGTCTTCGCCGCCTTGTCCAACCACTCCACCTGGGCCGGACCCGCCACCCTCGTCTACGGCATCGCCCTACTGGCCGCCGCCGCGCTCGGCGCCGACGGAGCACGCGCGCGCGTGGCCGAGCAGAGCTTCGGCTGGCGCCAGCCGGTCGCCGCCCTCATCGCCTTCGCCTCGGCCGCGGGCCCACTGCTCGTCGCCGCCGGCTGGATGATCCGCGGCGCCGACGGCCCGCTGGAGCGCCGTGACCCGGTGCAGGTCCCCGCGTTCGTCGCCGAGGACGCCACCACCGCTGACCAGGCCCGCACCCTGATCCTCGACAGCGACTCCACCGCGCGCGTGCGCTACACCCTCGTCCGCGGCTCCGGCGCCCGCCTGGGAGACGCCGAACTCGCCGCCGCCGACGGCGAGAACGCGGGGCTCGACAAGGTCGTCGCCAACCTCGTCGCCGGCTCCGGCGCCGACCAGGCCGGCCAGCTCGGCGGCTTCGCGGTCCGCTACGTCCTCGTCCACAAGGGCGCACCCCGCGAGGTCACCCGAGTCCTGGACGCCACGCACGGCCTGAGCAGGCTCAGCCAGCAGAACGGCAGCGCCCTGTGGCGGGTCGACCAGCAGGTCTCCCGCGCCACCATCGTGTCCGCGGGCGGCTCCGGCGCCGCCCAGTCCGTCGCCGCCGGGCCGGTGGAGATCCACACCACCGTTCCCTCGGGCTCGGGCAGCCGCGTCCTGCGCCTGGCCGACGCCGCGTCCGACGGCTGGACGGCCACCCTGGACGGCAGGCCGCTCACCCGCACCACGGTCGACGGCTGGGCCCAGGGCTTCCAGCTGCCCTCCACCGGCGGGAGGCTCGACGTCACCTACGACGCCCCGGTCACCCACACCGCCTGGCTGTGGACCCAGGGCGCGCTCGCCGTCGTCCTCGTCGTCCTCGCCCTGCCCGGCCGCCGCCGTGACATCGACGACGACCTCCCCGAGGAGCAGCCGCTGCCCGCCCAGGCCACCGCGGGCGAGGGCCGCCGCGCCCGCCGCCTGCGCGCCCAGGCCGAGGAAGCGGCCGACCAGGAACAGCCCGGTGTGCCTCCCGTCCCGGAGGAGGTCCCGGCCGCCGTCCCGCACCAACAGCAGTACGCCGACTGGGACGCCGCGTCCTACCAGGGCACCGAGTACACCGGCTACGGCACCGACCAGTACCAGGGAGCGGACCAGTACCCGGCAGGCGGCTACGACCAGCAGGCGTACCAGTCCGACCCCTACCAGAACGGCCAGTACGACCCCTACGCCTACGGCGGTACGGACGGGCAGCTGCCGTACGACCCGACGGCGTACCAGCAGGGCTACGACCAGGCCCAGCACCCCTACGGCACCGGCAGCGAGCGTCCCGACGGGAGCCAGCAGTGAACCGCACGACCCTGTCCCTGATCGCCGGCACGACCGCACTGGCCGCCGTCACCGCCTTCGCCGCGCTCGACACACCGTCCGCGTCCGGCGCAAGCCCCGCCAAGGCGGCTGCCGAGCTGCCCGTGGAGCGTGCCGGCCTGGTGTGCCCCGCGCCCAGCCTCTCCGACATCGCCGACACGTCGTACACGTCGTTCACGCCCGTCACCAAGGGCGCGGCGAGCGGCGGCAAGGCCGAACTCCAGGCGGCCGCCGAGGAGTCGGCGGACGGCACGAGTGACACCAAGACCGGCAAGGGCACCAAGAAGAAGGCCGAGAAGCCGGTCCTCACCCCGAAGGAACCCGGCACCCCGGTCACCGGTGACACCTCCGGCGCCGACGCGCCCGCGCTGGTCGGCACCGCCGACGGGAAGTTCGCGCCGGGCTGGACCGTCCAGGAGACCACCGAGGTCGCCGCGGGCACCGGCCGTGGCCTCCAGGGCGTCAACTGCACCGCCCCGGACAGTGAGTTCTGGTTCCCGGGCGCCAGCACGTCCACCGACCGCACCGACTACGTGCACCTCACCAACCCGGACGACTCCGCCGCCGTCGTCGACATCGAGCTGTACGGCAAGGACGGCGCGATCAAGTCCACGGTGCCGGACGGCTTCACGATCCCCCCGCACTCGAACAAGCCCATCCTTCTGTCCACCCTCACCGACGAGCAGCAGACCGACCTGACGGTGCACGTCAACGTGCGCAGCGGCCGGGTCGGCGCGGCGGTGCAGGCCCTGGACGACAAGGTGGGCGGTGACTGGCTGGCCGCGGCCGCCGACCCGGCCGGCAGCCTGGTCCTGCCCGGCATCCCGAAGGACGCCACCGACGTCCGCCTGATCGCCTTCACACCCGGCGACGCCGACGCGGACCTGAAGGTCCGCCTGGCCTCTCCCGACGGCCTGATCACCCCGGCCGGAAACGAGACCCTGCACGTCAAGTCCGGCATGACCACCGCGGCCGATCTCGGCGACGTCACCCGCGGCGAGGCGGGCTCCCTGGTCCTGACACCCACGGACCGGTCGGTCCCGGTCGTGGCGGCACTGCGCGTGATCCGCGGCAAGGGAACCAAGCAGGAGACGGCGTTCATCCCGGCCACGGCCCCCGTCGGCACGCGCGCGACGTCGGCCGACAACAGCGGCAAGTCCTCGACCCTCTCCCTGACCGCTCCCACCGCGACGGTCACGGTCAAGGTCACCGCCTCGGCGGGCAGCGAGGGCGGCACGCCGGCGACGAAGACCTACACGATCAAGTCCGGCACCACCCAGGACATTTCGGCCCCGGTCCCCTCAGGGCTGAAGGGCACGTACGCCCTCACGGTGGAACCCACCTCCGACGCCCCCGTCTACGCCGCCCGAACCCTCTCGGCCACAGAGTCCGGCATTCCGGGCTTCACCATCCAAACCCTCCCAAGTGACCGCGGTCTGGTGGCAGTACCGGAGGCGGACGAGGACTTGTCGGTACTGCAGAAGTAGCCGGCCAGGAGCGGGGCCGGGGCGAAACCAGCCCCGGCCGGCCGCTGCACCGGGCTACCGGAAATCCCGGCTAATCCTCCCCGTACCGAGGATCGACAGTCTCCGGAGTCAGCCCCAACAGCTCGGCCACCTGCTCCACAACCACCTCGTGCACCAGCGCGGCCCGCTCGTCCCGCCCCTTGGTCCGGATCTCCACCGGCCGCCGGTACACCACGACCCGAGCCCGCCGACCGTCCCGCGCGGGAATGATCCCGCCCAACGGCACAGCCTCGTCGCTCCACACCTCGGTGCTCCGCCCCTCCAGCCGAGGCACTTCGAGCACCAGGAAGTCGATCTCCGCCAGCTGCGGCCACCGCCGCTCAAGACGCTCCACGGAGTCCTGCACCAGGTCGGCGAACACCTCGGCACGGCTGGCCGCCAGTGGCACCTGGGGCGGCGCGACGGGCCCCCTCATGCCCCGCCCGTGTCGATCACGTCGACGGGGCCCGGGGCCGGTGGCGCGGGGCGGTACACGGTTGTCCATCACTGGTGAAGCGTAGTCCCCGTACGCTCCCCCCGCCCGGCGCCCACGCGGCAACCGGCCCCCGACCGCACCGCAACCGGCCACCGACACCCCCGTGTCGCAGGATGACCATTCCAGCCAAGGTCTGGCTCGTTTCCGCAACCCTCCAAGACCGCCGAACTCAAGGCAATTGACGTTGTTTGTACCGACTCATGACCGGACGGATTCCCGACCAGCACCTCCAACAGGCCCGTCCCCGCAGGTCAGAAGGGCGTGTTCGGAGGGGCGTGTGGGGCGTCTCACAGCACGACACGGTGGAGTGACCTGGTGGAGAGTCGTCGCGGCCCGCTCAAGAGTGCGGTACCGTCCAACGTCGTGAGCCCTGTACGTCGCTGTTCGCGAACCGCCTGCGGCCGACCCGCCGTCGCGACGCTGACGTACGTCTACGCCGACTCGACCGCGGTCCTCGGTCCGCTCGCCACCTACGCCGAACCCCACTGCTACGACCTGTGCGCCGAGCACTCCGAGCGCCTCACCGCCCCCCGCGGCTGGGAGGTCGTCCGCCTCCTCGACGGCTCCGCTCCCGCCCGGCCCAGCGGCGACGATCTCGAAGCGCTCGCCAACGCCGTGCGCGAGGCGGCCCGCCCCCAGGAGCGCGCGGCCCAGGCGGGCGGCGGAGGGCGTACCGCGGACCCCATGGAGGTCGCCCGCCGCGGCCACCTGCGCGTCCTGCGTTCCCCGGACAACTGAGCCCCGCCCAACGGCAGTCGGCCCCCAGGCACCACCCCACGCCACCCCCGCCCCGCGTTACGGCTCGGAGGCGCCACAGGGTCCACTTGGTGTCCGCACACCCACCCCTTACCCCCGACGGGTAGTTTGTGGGCACCCATAGGACTTTCAGGAGGGTTGGCCGTGGCTGCTGATCTGTCGCAGATCGTGAAGGCGTACGACGTACGCGGAGTGGTCCCGGACCAGTGGGACGAGTCGCTGGCCGGCCTCTTCGGCGCCGCCTTCGCCGAGGTGACGGGTGCGGCGGCGATCGTCGTCGGCCACGACATGCGCCCCTCGTCCCCCGCCCTGTCCCGCGCCTTCGCGCGCGGCGCGGCGGACCGCGGCGTGGACGTCACCGAGATCGGCCTGTGCTCCACGGACCAGCTGTACTACGCCTCCGGTGCGCTGAACCTCCCGGGCGCGATGTTCACGGCGTCCCACAACCCGGCGCAGTACAACGGGATCAAGATGTGCCGCGCGGGCGCCGCCCCCGTCGGCCAGGACACGGGCCTCGCGCAGATCCGTGAACTGGCCGAGCGCTGGCTGGAGTCGGGCGCTCCCGAACCGGTCGCCGAGCCGGGAACCCTCACCACGCGCGAGACGTTGGAGGATTACGCGGCGCACCTCCGCTCCCTCGTCGACCTGACCTCCATCCGCCCCCTGAAGGTCGTGGTCGACGCCGGCAACGGCATGGGCGGCCACACGGTCCCCACGGTCTTCGCAGGCCTGCCCCTGACCCTCGTCCCGATGTACTTCGAACTGGACGGCACCTTCCCGAACCACGAGGCCAACCCGCTCGACCCGGCCAACATCGTGGACCTGCAGAAGCGGGTCCCGGAGGAGGGCGCCGACCTGGGCATCGCCTTCGACGGCGACGCCGACCGCTGCTTCGTCGTGGACGAGAACGGCGCCCCGGTCTCCCCGTCGGCGATCACCGCGCTGGTCGCCGCCCGCGAGCTGGCCCGCAACGGCGGCAAGGGCACGGTCATCCACAACCTGATCACCTCCCGCACGGTCCCGGAGGTCGTGAAGGAGAACGGCGGCACCCCGGCCCGCACCCGCGTCGGCCACTCCTTCATCAAGGCCGAGATGGCCCGCTCCGGCGCGATCTTCGGCGGCGAGCACTCCGCCCACTACTACTTCAAGGACTTCTGGAACGCCGACACGGGCATGCTGGCGGCCCTGCACGTCCTCGCCGCCCTCGGCGGCCAGGACGGCCCCCTGTCCGCCCTCGTCGCCCAGTACGACCGCTACGCGGGCTCCGGCGAGATCAACTCCACGGTCGCCGACCAGACCGCCCGCCTCGCCGCGATCCGCGCCGCCTACGAGGGCCGCCCCGGCATCACCCTCGACGACCTCGACGGCCTCACGGTCTCCGCCGCCGACTGGTGGTTCAACGTCCGCCCGTCCAACACGGAACCCCTCCTCCGGCTGAACGCGGAGGCGAAGGACGAGGCAACGATGACCAAGATCCGCGACGAGGCACTGGCGATCATCAGGGCCTGACCCACGAAACCCGCTCCATCGCGCTTCTCGGCCGACCGAGATCAGGCGGGCGGGCGGGAAAAAATCCGGGAGCCCAGGGGGCAGAGCCCCCTGGGCGGCACGCAAGCCCAGCTCAACCCACCCACCAGCGGTACGCTGACCGCACATCAGCAAAGCCGTCACCCCCCGAAGGGAAACCCCATGCCGCTCGAAGCCGGCCTTCTGGAGATCCTCGCCTGCCCGGCGTGCCACGCCCCCCTCGAGGAGCAGGACACCGAGCTGATCTGCACCGGCCAGGACTGCGGCCTGGCGTACCCCGTCCGCGACGGCATTCCGGTCCTGCTCGTCGACGAGGCCCGCCGCCCCGCGTAAGAGGCCCACCGCCCCGCGACGGCGAGGCGCCCACCCCCGCGCTCGACCCCCGCACTGGACCCCCGGCGATCGGAGGCTGCCGCCCATGCTCGACGAATCGCTGCTCGACGCCCCGGAGGGCCTCGCCGAGGCCGACCACCGAGGCCTCCTCCGCGGCGCGGCGGAGGCCGGCGCCCGCGTCCGCACCGCGGCCCGGCACGCCATCGAGGCCGGCGTCGGCGACCTCAAGCCCGACGGCCGGCCCCGCGCCGTCCTGATCGCGGGCCCGGGAGCAGCCGCCACCCACACGGCCGACTTCATCAGCAGCCTCGCCGGCCCCGGCAGCCCCGTCACCCGATTGGCCCCGACCGGCGTCGCCCCGGCAGCGGGCGCCCTGCGCTGGGACCTCCCCGGCTGGGCCGGCTCCGTTGACCTGCTGCTGATCGCGACCCCGGACGGCACCGAACCCAGCCTCTCCATGCTCGCCGAGCAGGCCTACCGCCGCGGCTCCTCGGTCGTCGCCGTGGCCCCCGCCGGCACCCCGCTCGCCGAGGCGATGGCCGGCGCGCACGGCCTGTTCGTACCGATGGCGACATCGCCGTACGACCAGGAAGAACCCCTCGCCGCGTCCTCCTCGGGCGTCTTCTGGGCCATGCTCACCCCGCTGCTGGCCCTCCTCGACCGCATCGGCCTGCTCACCGCCGGTCCGGACGCCCTGGAGAAGGTCGCCGACCGCCTGGACCACATCGCCGAACGCTGCGGCCCGGCCATCGCGACCTACAGCAACCCGGCCAAGACCCTGGCCGCCGAGCTGGCCGACGCGCTGCCCGTCGTCTGGACGGAGGGCAGCTCGGCCGGGCCCGCGGGCCGCCGCTTCTCCGCCGCCCTCGCCGAGCTGGCCGGCCGCCCCGCCCTGGTCGCCGAGCTGCCCGAGGCACTCGCCGCGCACAGCGCCCTGCTGGCCGGTCCCCTCGCGGCCAGCGCCGACCCCGAGGACTTCTTCCGCGACCGCGTGGAGGAGACGCCCGCGCTGCACGCGCGCGTGGTGCTGCTCCGCGACCGCCCCATCGGCGGCCTCACCGCCGCTCCTGGCGCCCGTGACCTGGCCCTCAGCCACGACACGCCGATCAGCGAGCTGGAACCGGAGGAGGGCGGCGATCTGGAGACCCTCGCGGAACTGATCGCCATCACGGATTTCGCCGCCGTTTACCTGGCGCTCGCTTCCGGGGCCTGACCTTGCTCCAGGTCGTCCGGCCCGCGCCCACCACCGGTGCGCGAGCGGCGACGGCGCCGGCCGAGCAGCGTACGTAACGGAGACAGAGAAACCACATGGACCGCCTCGACAACACCGTCCGCCCCTACGCCTGGGGTTCCCCCACCGCCATCCCGCACCTGCTCGGCGTGGAGCCGACCGGCGAACCGCAGGCGGAGATGTGGATGGGAGCGCACCCGGGTGCTCCCTCGCGCACCGCGCGCGGGACGCTCGTCGAGGTCATCGACGCCGACCCGGAGAAGGAACTGGGAGCGGAGGCCGTCGCCAAGTTCGGTCCCCACCTGCCCTTCCTGCTCAAGATCCTCGCCGCCGGCGCCCCCCTCTCCCTCCAGGTGCACCCCGACCTGGCCCAGGCCAAGGAGGGCTACGCCGACGAGGAGCGGCGCGGCATCCCCGTCGACGCCCCGCACCGCAACTACAGGGACGCCAACCACAAGCCGGAAATGATCTGCGCGCTCACCGAGTTCGACGGCCTGTGCGGCTTCCGAGACCCGGTCCAGACGGCCGACCTGCTCGCCGGTCTCGGCGTCGACTCCCTCAAGCCGTACGTCGACCTGCTGCACGCCCACCCGGAGGACGCGGCCCTGCGTGAGGTCCTCACGGCGGTCCTCAGCGCCGACCCGGAGGAGATGGCCCACACGGTCGCCGAGGCCACCGCCGCCTGCACCCGTCTCGGCGGCGACTACGCGCCCTACGCCGACCTCGCCCACCACTACCCGGGCGACCCCGGCGTCATCGCGGCGATGCTGCTCAACCACGTCCGCCTGCAGCCCGGCGAGGCCCTGTTCCTCGGCGCCGGAATCCCACACGCCTACCTCAACGGCCTCGGCGTCGAGATCATGGCCACCTCCGACAACGTCCTGCGCTGCGGCCTGACCCCCAAGCACGTCGACGTCCCCGAACTCCTGCGCATCGTCCGCTTCGAAGCCGGCGACCCGGGCGTGTTGCGTCCCGAGGCCTCCCCGGACGGCGAGGAGCTCTACGAGACGCCGATCGACGAGTTCCGGCTCTCCCGGTACGTGCTCCCCGAGGGCGGCACCACCCACGACCTCACCCTGCACACCCCGCAGATCCTGCTCTGCACGGCCGGTTCCGTCCGGGCGGGCGAGCACGAACTCGCCCCCGGCCAGTCGGTCTTCGTCCCCGCCGGCGAGACGGCCGAGGTGTCCGGTGCGGGCACGGTCTTCCGTGCCACTGTGATCGTATGACCGGGGCTGTGGATACCTGAGGCGTCGCCGCCCGGGCGGACTGCAAGAATGGCCCACCGGCAAAGCACGGGCAAAGCCGGGCGCACGCCCGGACGGCGTGGACGGACGAGGGCGAAGGGACAACGCGGACACATGAGCGCGTCAGGCGGTACCAGGGCGATCGTGGCGGCACTCGGCGCCAACCTCGCGATCGCGGCATCGAAGTTCGTGGCGTTCGCGTTCAGTGGCTCCTCGTCGATGCTCGCCGAGGGTGTCCACTCGCTCGCCGACTCGGGGAACCAGTTCCTGCTCCTGATCGGCGGCAAGAAGGCCCAGCGAGAGGCGACCCCGCAGCACCCCTTCGGCTACGGCCGCGAGCGGTACATCTACGCCTTCCTCGTCTCGATCGTCCTGTTCTCCGTGGGCGGCATGTTCGCCATCTACGAGGGCTACGAGAAGATCCTGCACCCGCACGAGATCGAGCACTGGTACTGGCCGGTGGGCGTCCTCGTGTTCGCGATCATCGCCGAGGGCTTCTCGTTCCGTACGGCCATCAAGGAGTCGAACGAGCTGCGGGGCAAGCTCTCCTGGTCGCAGTTCATCCGCCGCGCCAAGGCGCCCGAGCTGCCGGTGGTCCTGCTGGAGGACTTCGGCGCGCTCATCGGTCTGGTCCTCGCCCTCGGCGGCGTCGGCCTCGCCCTGCTCACCGGCGACGGCGTGTGGGACGGCATCGGCACCGTCTGCATCGGTGTCCTGCTCGTCCTGATCGCCCTGGTCCTGGCCGCCGAGACCAAGTCGCTGCTGCTCGGCGAGGCCGCGGGCATCGACGAGGTCAAGAAGATCGAGGCCGCGATCGTCGACGGCGACACCGTCACCGGCGTCATCCACATGCGCACGCTCCACCTCGGCCCCGAGGAGCTGCTGATCGCCGCCAAGATCGCCGTCCGGCACGACGACACGGCCGCCGAGATCGCGACCGCCATCAACGCGGCCGAGGACCGCATCCGCGCCGCCGTCCCCATCGCCCGGGTCATCTACCTGGAGCCGGACATCTACAGCGAGGCCGAGGCCGCCAAGGGCCCGGACCCGAAGGCGACCCCGGGCGGCCCGACCCCGCACCCGGTCGGTCACTGAGGGACGTACCGCAAGCGCACTCGCCGCGCGGTAACTCTTCCTCGGCCGTGAAACCCCGCTCTGACCTCCGGCTACGCCCCCAGAACGGCCTGAACTGTTCGCATGCGGACTGGGGACGACCCGGACCTCCGGTGTAGCTTGGGACGGAGCCAGACGTCGCTGCTGATGGCGGTCGGGCGGTCCCCCTGCGGACCGACCGAGGGAGAGAGGGCCTCCGACGGACTGCGCTGCGCGTACGTGGGCATGCCTGTGCCTCCACTCGGGCACCCCTGTGTCCGCCGCCGCGCAGACCAGCCGTACCCACCTCGACCCAACCCCGAGGAGCAGCTCGCAATGACGACTGTCGACAACCGACAGGACTTCAAGGTCGCCGACCTCTCCCTGGCCGAGTTCGGCCGCAAGGAGATCACCCTCGCCGAGCACGAGATGCCGGGCCTCATGGCGATCCGCAAGGAGTACGCCGAGGCGCAGCCCCTCGCCGGCGCCCGTGTCACCGGCTCCCTGCACATGACCGTGCAGACCGCCGTGCTCATCGAGACCCTCGTCGCCCTGGGCGCGCAGGTCCGCTGGGCGTCCTGCAACATCTTCTCCACCCAGGACCACGCGGCCGCCGCCATCGCCGTCGGCCCGAACGGCACGCCCGACAACCCGCAGGGCATCCCGGTCTTCGCCTGGAAGGGCGAGACCCTGGAGGAGTACTGGTGGTGCACCGAGCAGGCGCTGACCTGGCCGGACAGCCCCACCGGCGGCCCGAACATGATCCTGGACGACGGCGGTGACGCCACCCTCCTCGTCCACAAGGGCGTCGAGTACGAGAAGGACGGCAAGGTCCCGTCCGTCGACACCGCCGAGTCCGACGAACACCGCGTCATCCTCGAACTCCTGCACCGCACCATCACGGACGGTTCGCAGAAGTGGACCCAGCTGGCCTCCGAGATCCGCGGCGTCACCGAGGAGACCACCACCGGCGTGCACCGCCTGTACGAGATGCAGCGCGACGGCGTCCTCCTCTTCCCGGCGATCAACGTCAACGACGCCGTCACCAAGTCGAAGTTCGACAACAAGTACGGCTGCCGCCACTCCCTGGTCGACGGCATCAACCGCGCCACCGACGTCCTGATCGGCGGCAAGACCGCCGTCGTCTGCGGCTACGGCGACGTCGGCAAGGGCTGCGCGGAGTCCCTGCGCGGCCAGGGCGCCCGGGTGATCGTCACCGAGATCGACCCGATCTGTGCCCTGCAGGCGGCGATGGACGGCTACCAGGTCACGACCCTCGACGAGGTCATCGACAAGGCCGACATCTTCATCACCACGACCGGCAACAAGGACATCATCATGGCCTCGGACATGGCCAAGATGAAGCACCAGGCCATCGTCGGCAACATCGGCCACTTCGACAACGAGATCGACATGGCCGGCCTCGCCAAGGTCCCCGGCATCGTCAAGGACGAGGTCAAGCCGCAGGTCCACACCTGGACCTTCCCCGACGGCAAGGTGATCATCGTGCTGTCCGAGGGCCGCCTGCTGAACCTGGGCAACGCCACCGGTCACCCGTCGTTCGTGATGTCCAACTCCTTCGCGGACCAGACCCTGGCCCAGATCGAGCTGTTCACCAAGCCCGACGAGTACCCGACCGGCGTCTACACGCTGCCCAAGCACCTCGACGAGAAGGTCGCCCGCCTGCACCTGGACGCGCTCGGCGTGAAGCTCACCAAGCTGCGCCCCGAGCAGGCCGCGTACATCGGCGTGGAGGTCGACGGCCCGTTCAAGTCGGACCACTACCGCTACTGAGTCGTAGGTCCGCAGCCAGTTCCTCCGAGGCAGGCCCCCGCACCCCCGTGCCGGGGGCCTGCCCCTTTGGCCTCAGGCCGGACCCGCCCGTCAAGCCCCAGGACCCCCATGCCCCGCGGCCGCTATTCGCTCCACGATCCGCACGATCACACCCCCCTCGCGGAAGAACACTTCCAGTGCGCCCCCGGTCCGTCCGGCTGGCGCTACGTCTCCCAGCTGACCACCCCCGCGGGAGACCACAGCGGCTCGATCGACCTCGCCCTGGACGACCTCGGCCGCCCCATCCGCCTCGAACTCCACGCGGGAGGCTGGCAGGTACGCGGCGCCGCCCTCGACGGCGTCACCTGGGTCCGCACCGACCCCACCGGAACTCATGCCACCGAAGGCAATGTGCGCGCCCACGCCTTCACCGGCACGTCCCCCGCGTTCCTCGTCGCCACCGCCCGTCTGCTGCGCCTCACCCCCTCGTCCGCCGCCACCCGCGTACGCCTCGTGGCCTTCACGGACCCGGTCCTCGCCCCACGCACCGTGGACCAGTCCTGGGCCTTGGTGAACAGCGAAGCACACGCCACTGACAGCGGCCCCCTGACCGTGGACGAATACCAGGTCACAGCCCTGGACACGGGCGAACAGCACACCGTGCACATCGCCGGGGACGTGGTCCTGTCCGCGCCCGGAATCGAGCTGGAAGACCTCCAGTCACCGCCGTCGAGATTCGACTGAGCCGACGCCGCCCGAACCGGCGGCGCTTGCCGGCGGACGCGGCCTGCTACGCCGGCGGAGCAAACCCGGTGGAACCGGAACCCTTGGCCGGCCGATCGGACGGCGATTCGTCCCGCCGCGCCGACGCGGGCGGCACGACCGGAGCCTGAGGCAGCGGCCATCCCGGTGCCTGGGACGGGCCGGGCTGACCAGGATTCTGCGGCCAGACCGGCGCCTGCTGCCGATACCCGTTCGCCACGGGCGCCTGAGGCGCCGGCGGCGGATAGCCACCGGGCCCAGCACCACCGGGCACGCCGGACCCGAAGCCGGCGGGCGCACCCCCGGCCACCACGGGCCCCGGACCCCCGAAGGCCTGCCGCGCCTCGCGAGCCTGCCGCTCATGGACCACAGCCGCCAGGAAGGCGGCCGGGTGCACGCCCTGCGGCGCCGGAGCCCCCGTACGAGCCGCGAGATCGGCAGCGAGCCGCTGACCCATGTCCCAGGAAACCTGAGGATCGAGCTGCTGCATCCGCGTCAGGTACTGCCGGACGGCGAGCCACAGCCCATCCGGTACCGCCGACAGGTCCAGCGCGGCGAACCGCCCCGCGAGCCCCGGCGGAGGCGGAGGCACGAGGCCGGCCCGTCCCACGGGAATCCGCTCGCGTACGACCAGGGTGCCCGCGAAGACGTCCCCGAGCCGCCGGCCCCGCGCCGACACCAGAGAGGCGATGCAGGCCACGATCCCGAACGTCATCAGGATCTCGACCACACCGATCGAGCCCCGCACCAGCGCGTGCCGGAACCGGATGGGCCCACCGTCGTCCCGCACCACCCGCAGCCCGAACGCCAGCTTCCCGAGCGAGCGCCCATGACTGAGCGTCTCCACCGCGATCGGACCGCCGACCAGCACCAACATGAAGGTCGCGATCGACACCGCGAGCTGGGCCGCCTCGTCCAACGACGAAGTCGCGGCCACCAGCGCGAAGGTCACGCCCATGTACACGAGCACCGCCACGACCAGGTCGAGCAACACCGCCAACGCCCTGCTCGGCAGCTTGGCCGGGCGCAGTTCCAGCGCCACCGCCTCGCCGGTCACCAGCTCACTCATGCCCGCCGTCCTTCCCCTGGCCTGCCCCGTGAAGCGCAAGTCTGCCAAGCTGAGGGCGCATCGCGCCGCAGTAGGACAAGCTGACAGCATCACGAGCCCCCACCAAGAGCAGTGGACGACCAGCCAAGGAGCAGGCAGACCCGATGGACCTGGACGTCTTCGTCTCCGCACACCGAGCCGAATGGGACCGCCTCGACGCCCTACTCCGCCGCCAGCGCCGCCTCAACGGCGCCGAGGCCGACGAACTCGTCGCCCTCTACCAGCGCACCGCCACCCACCTGTCCCTCATCCAGTCCAGCGCTCCCGATCCACAGCTGACGGCACGGCTCAGCCAACTCGTGGCACGCGCGCGCAGCGCCGTCACCGGAACCCGCCGCGCCTCATGGCGCGACGTCACGCGCTTCCTCGGTCAGGGATTCCCCGCCGCGGTCTACCGCGCGCGCCACTGGTGGGTGCCCACTGCGCTCATCTCCACCGCCATCGCGATCCTCCTGGGCTGGTGGATAGGCACCCACCCGGAGGTGCAGTCGACCATCGCGGCCCCCAGCCAGCTGCGCGAGCTGACCCGTCCCGGCGGCGAGTACGAGACCTACTACTCGAGCCACCCCGCCGCCTCCTTCGCCGCCCAGGTGTGGACGAACAACGCCCGGGCCGCCGCGATGTGCCTGGTCCTGGGCGTCTTTCTGGGGCTGCCCGTGCTCTGGATCCTCTTCGAGAACATGCTCAACCTGGGCGTCGGCATCGGCCTGATGTCCTCCGCCGGCCGCCTCGACACCTTCCTCGGCCTGATCCTCCCGCACGGCCTGCTCGAACTGACCGCGGTCTTCGTCGCCGCGGGCACCGGCCTCCGCCTGGGCTGGACCGTCATCGACCCGGGGCCCCGAAGCCGCCGTACCGCTCTCGCCGAGGAGGGCCGGGCGGCCGTGGGCATGGCGATAGGCCTAGCCCTGGTCCTGTTCGTCTCCGGCGCCATCGAAGGCTTCGTCACCCCGTCCGGCCTCCCCACCTGGGCCCGCATCGGCATCGGGGTCGCGGCCGAGGCGGCCTTCCTGGCGTACGTCTACGTCCTCGGCGGTCGCGCGGTACGTGCCGGTGAGACGGGCGACCTCGACGCGACCGAACGCAGCACGACCCTCCCAACGGCCGCCTGATGTGCGTCCGGGGCCTGTGAGCTGCTAGTCTCCTCTTCGCCCCGCAAGACCCGTTGACACGGGTGGCGCGAGGAGGTAGATTCAATGAGTTGCCTAGAGCTGGACAAGTTCAGGGCTGATCGTTCAGAATCTATCTGCTTCCCGAGGCGTCGCGAATGTGATCCTGAGAAGCACCCCCGACTTACTACTCGGAAATGAGCAGCCGGTTAGACCGGCCAAAAACTTCTGATAAAGTCGGAACCGCCGGAAAGGGAAACCGCGCGAGCGGAAACCTGGAAAGCACCGAGGAAATCGGATCGAGAAAAGATCTGATAGAGTCGGAAACACCGAAGGGAAGCCCGGAGGAAAGCCCGAGAGGGTGAGTACAAAGGAAGCGACCGTTCCTTGAGAACTCAACAGC
>NZ_JBIAWE010000029.1:0-78385 GCF_042895235.1 Streptomyces sp. NPDC001410 | reverse complement strand
CTGCGCACCCCCCAAGTGAAACGGCGCCGCGTTGCGGCGCCCAGGCCGAGCCGCGTTGCGGCTCGGGGCCGCACGTTGCGCGGCCTAAGTGCCCGGGCGTAAACGCCCGGGGGGCCGATCCGCTCCGCGGCTCGGGGCAGGTCCGCTTCGCTCCCCTGCCTTGGGCCCGCGTTGCGGGCCTGGCTGGCTACGGGGAGGGGGATCTCGCTTGCTGGGGTGCCGTGTTGGGCAGGGTGTTGGCATGTCTGATGCTGTTCTTCAGGGGAAGATCCGGTTACGTTTCTCGGAGTTCGTGGTTGATCCTTCGGATGCGGATGTCATGCGGCGGGTGCTGGATGTTGAAGCGGATCTGCTGACGTTCGAGGGCGGCTCAATCACCTTCTGGCTGCGGGGTGTTGAGGTGTGCCGTTTCCCCTCTTCCATATTGGATGGGGTGGAGCTTCCGGTGAGGCCGGAGCCGGCTTCACGGGTGTACTCGGTGGACGAGGTACGTAAGCAGTATCCGAAGGCCTACGAGCGGTGGATTCCGGAGGATGACCAGTTGCTGCTGCAGCTCCACGCTTCTGGAAGTGGTGTTAACGAGCTGGCCGAGCGGTTTGCTCGGCAGCCGAGCGCGATCCGGTCGCGCCTGGCGAAGCTCGGAGTGGAGGGATCTCCGGAGTCACCTGCCCCTCCCCCGTCCTGACTGCTCTTCAGTTCGTTGCCGATTGCGGGCAGTTGAAGTACGGCGGTGGGGGGGGGGGGGGGGGGCGCCCCCCCCCCCCCCCCCCCCACCCCCCCCCCCCCCCCCCCCCGGCGCACGGTGGCGGTGGGGGGCGGGCGGGTGTGGCGTCCCGGCGGCCCCCCCCGCCCCCCCCCCGGCCGTGGGGGGGTTTGGGGGGGGGGGGGGGGGGGGGGGAGGGGGGGGGGGGGGGGGGGGGGCGCCCCCCCCCCCCCCCCCACCGCCGTATGCGGAAGACCGGGCAGTTCCCGCGAGGGAGTGCGGTCTGGGTGGGACGGTGATGGGTGCGGCCCCTCGCGGGCGTGAGTGTTGTCGCTCGATAGGGCGATTGCATCAAAGTGACTCGGGATAGACTCTGTAGTGAGGGGCTACTGCCCCCGTTAGGCGGCTGGAAGGCGGAAGATCGTGTCGGGTCGGCAGCGGCTTCGTCCCCATCAGATCGAGGCCGTGGATGCGGTGGTGCGGGCGTTGGGTCAGCCGCCGGGCGGTGGGGTGTGGCCTGAGAACGGGCTGCGGGCTCAGGTGGTTGCTGCCACGGGTGCGGGCAAGAGTCTGGTGGGGGTGCACGCGGCGCTGGACCTGCGTGCAGGGCGGGTGTTGGTGCTGGTGCCCACGCTCGATCTGCTGGGCCAGATGGTGGGGGTGTGGCGGGCGGCCGGGCGTACGGGGCCGATGTTCGGGGTGTGCTCACCGCGCGAGGGTGGGGCGTTGGAGGTGCCGTGCACGACCCATGTCGAGCAACTGGTGGCGTGGCTGGCTGGCCGTGAGCGGGTGACGGTGTTCGCCACGTATGCGGCGCTGGGCTTGGGGGTGTTGGAGCGGGCTCATGCGAGTGGTCTGAGCCGGTGGGACCTAGTGGTGGTGGACGAGGCGCACCGGACGTCGGGGGTGCTGGGCAAGCCGTGGGCGGCGGTGCATGACCAGGGGAAGGTGCCGGCGGCTCGGCGTTTGTACATGACGGCGACGCCGCGGTTGTGGGATGCGTCTTCGGGTGGTGGGGGCGGGGCGGCGGCGCTGGTGGCGTCGATGGATGACGAGGGTGTGTTCGGGCCGGTGGTGTACCGGTTGCCGCTGTCGGAGGCGATCGAGCGGGGGTTGGTCGCGCGGTATCAGGTGGTGTGTGTGGACATCGCTGATCCGCAGGTGCAGGCGATGCAGTTGGTGGGTTCGGATGCGCGTAGTGACGCGGTGCGGGGGCTGCGGCTGGGCGCGCTGCAGACGGCGGTGCTGAAGACGGCGGTCGAGCAGAAGTTGAGGCGGTTGTTGACGTTCCACTCGCGTACGAGTGAGGCGGAGGCCTTCGCGAGTGGGCTGGGTGCGGTGGCGAAGGCGCTGTGGGAGAGCGGTGAGGGGGGCTATCCGGAGCCGGGGGCGGTGTGGGCGCAGTGGCTGTGCGGGGAGCACAAGGTCGTGTACCGGCGGGAGGTGTTGGAGGAGTTCTCGTCGGGGTGTGCGGCGGACGGTGCGGTGTGGGAGCGGTGTGTGCTGTCGTCGGTGCGGGTGCTGGGCGAGGGGGTGGACACGCCGGGCTGTGACGCGGTGGTCTTCGCGGACGTGCGGGGTTCGGTGCCCGACGTGGTCCAGGCGGTGGGCCGTGCACTGCGGATGCAGCCGGGTGAGGGCAAGATCGCCTCTCTGGTGGTGCCGGTGTTCCTGGGACCAGGCGAAGAGCCGGACGAGATGCTCGCCTCGAAGGCGTACGAGGATCTGGCGAAGCTGCTGACCGCGCTGCGGGCGCACGACGCGGAGGCGGTCGAGCAACTCGCCGTCCCGCAGGCCGCCAGCCGGTCCGAGGCGGCTTCTGGCGGGTTGAGCACGGGAGGCGGGGCTGGCGCTGCGGCGCAGGGGCTGCTGTCGTTCTCGTCGCGGCGGGATCCGGCCCAGTTGGCGGCGTTCATCAGTGCGCGGGTGCTGCGGCCGGAGGGCGAGTTCTGGCGGCGAGGCCTGCAGGCGGCGCTCGCGTTTCACAGTGACGAGGGGCATCTGCGCGTTCCCTACGGGCACACGGCGCCTGACGGGTTCCCGCTGGGGGTGTGGATTTCCAACCAGCGACGCCTGAACCGCCAGGGCAGTCTCAGCCCGGAGCGGGTGGCGCAGTTGGACGAACTCGGGATGGTGTGGTCCCACTTCACGGTCGCCTTCGACGAGGGCCTGGCCGCGTCCCGCGGCTGGGCCGCCGAGCACGGCCACCTGCTGGCTCCTACCGAGGCCACTTGGGAGAACTACCCGGTCGGGACCTGGCTGAAGAACCAGCGTGCCGCAGCCCGGCGCGCCGGGGACCACCGGACGGAGGGACCGCAGGCGGGCTCTGGGGCGGGTGGGCTGAGCCGGGAGCGGCGCCGGGCGCTGGAGGAGATCGATCCCGCATGGTGTCCGGCGTGGCCGGTGGCGTGGCAGCGCTGCTTCCACCTTGCCCGCATGCACCGCCAGACCGGGGGTTCACTGCCGGAGAGGGAGGGTGTGCTGTTGGTGCAGGGCGAGGACATCGGGCGCTGGGTGCAGGTACAGCGGCAGGAGTGGAATGCGCTGAGCGGCGTGCAGCAGTGGCTGCTCGACGAGGTACTGGGCGTCGAACCCCGTGCGGAAGAAATAGCTGCGGCGACGGTCGTCCCTCGGCGCAGCCGCGCACAGAAGTGGGAGGCGAATCTGGCGGCAGCCCGCCGGTACCGCGCTCGGGAGGGGCATCTGAACGTACCCCGATCGCACACCGAAACCGTTGACGGGTCTGAGCTGGCGCTGGGTGTGTTCATCGCCAACTCCCGTACTCGTAAGGCGCGTCTTGCGCCTGAGCGAATCGAGGAGCTGTCGGCGCTGGGCATGCGCTGGTCTTAATCGTCCGGTGCGCGGATCCGAGCGGTGGATGTCGGGTCTGATCCGCGGAGGCATTGTCGTTCCGTGACCGTGGTCGGGCCTTCGCCGTCGGTGGTCTGGCCAGGGCCGCACCGGGCCATGCCTGGAGCGCGTGAGCGGCGAGATTGCTGAGGCGGTCTACGCGCGGAAAGTGATGTGGGGGGTGGGGAGCCGGGCGAACTCGGCGGCCCGCTCTGGGTAGATGATTCCGAGGCCGAGCGTGGTGAGCAGGTGGTCGCAGGACTGGTTCAGGGTGCTCTCCGCGGTGACCGGCTCGTACAGGCCGGGGTTGTCAGTCGGTTCCTGGGTAGAGAGGAAGGGCTGGTCTCGCATGTACTGGGCGTAGCCCAGAAGGTGGGCGTGTCGGGCGTTGCGGAAGTCATCGTCGCTGAACTGGCCTGCGGCGAGTTTCGCGATGGCGCGCAGCCGGGCGTCGGTGATGCCTATCTGGGAGTCGATGGTGAGCGGGGCGCTGAGGTGTCCGACAGCGCGGTGGAGCGGGCTGAAGCCGGGCTCGAAGACGGCACGGGCTGCGGATTCCAGGGCATCGAGGTCAACGCGTCCTGTGTAGGCGGCATCCGCGAGTATGTCCAGCAGAGCTTTGCGGGCGGCCGGTGTGGCGGCAGGGTGGTCAATCTGCTGCAGGATTGTCCGGGCGATCTGGCGCGCCCGGCGCAGGCTGACTCTCGGGTCGCCGATCCAGGTCGCCATGGCGACGCGGACCTGGCGCAGAGGAACGAAGTCGTCGCCCCAGTAGATCCAGATGCCGACGGGAATCTGCGAGAGGGTACGGATACCGACACCCTGCTTGCGATGGTGGAGCAGCGTGAGCAGAAGATGGCGTTGCTTCTCGTCATACAGTGCCGGGTGCGAGCCGTGCCCCTTGCCGGCCGGGCGGCGCTGCGGGTAATCGAGCAAGCCCTTCTCAGTCCAGTCGCGGATCAGCCGAGCAGTGACGGTGTGGTCGT
This sequence comes from Streptomyces sp. NPDC001410, assembly GCF_042895235.1. NCBI lineage: Bacteria > Bacillati > Actinomycetota > Actinomycetes > Kitasatosporales > Streptomycetaceae > Streptomyces > Streptomyces sp. NPDC001410. Next base: position 73,846 of record NZ_JBIAWE010000029.1, on the reverse strand, counting down.
GGCTGGCTGCGTCCTGGACGAGCTGGTGGATCGTTGCTGGTCCGCTGATGCTGCTCACATCTATGGAGATTACACGTGATTGGGTCATCTGATGGCTTCCGGTGATCTCCTCATGCGTCAGATAGTGGAGGCAGAACCCCCACTTGGGGTGGTTCAAGTCATTGGAAGGAACACGACTATGCCGAAAAGGTCAACTGTTGCACTGGGCCCCGCTGCTGCGGTGGTCTTCACGCTCTACCACGCGCTCACGCTCATCTCCGACCTGGAGACCTGCGCGCAGAACCTGCGCCTCTACCGAGCCCGGCCGACCGGAAGCAACCTGGCTCGTCTGCTGCTCGCTGAGGGGGTGTTCATCAAGGATCTCGGCCTGGGTACCTGAACCCGCGGCGGGCCGGCATGACGTAAACGTGTGTCGGGATACCGCGGATACGCACTGGCCGGCGACCCTCAGCAGCGGCATCGTTGACTTGAGGACGCCCGCCGCCGCGGCGATGTGTGTCTACTTCTGGGCTGGATCCCCGAGGCCATCACCCGATCGGGAGCGGCGAGGCCGTCATCCCCGACGGTCTCCTGTGCTGCCGACGCGGCCCCGCCGTCGCCTCCGACCATTCCGCGGCCAACTCATCACGGCAATCTGGCAGTAGCGCGACCGCGGCCCTGCGCAGGCCGCTGACTCGTCCACGACCTTCCGCAGCCCGTAGGCATCATTCTCCCGTATTCCCGCACCCCGACTGCGACGATTGTGGATGCTGCTCGTGCTCGGGAGTTCGCCCCTCTGCACCGCACGAAGGAAAGGGCGGTGGACGGTCATACCTGTCGGCACCGCCGTCCGGAGCACGACGGCGAGTACATATCGGGACAGTCCACGGTGAGGCCACCCGGTGGTTGACCCGGCCGAGGCTGATTCGAGGTGGGCCGACTGCACTCGTAACGGCACGGGGCTGGTGACTGGGCCGTGCGATTCACCAGCGTGCCCAGTCTTGCATCCGCCGTGTGACGTCGGTGGCGTGCCGTGCAACTTCTGTACTCAGCGTGGGGAAGTCCTCCCCCGGGAAATACGCATCAACCAGCCCGTAGAGCGGCGTGTTTAGGGACAGTTGCTCCTGAATACGCCGCTCGGGCCGGTAGTGCACAAGGGTGTTGCGAAATCCCCGGTGTGCCTGGTCCATCCGTACGCTCGTTGGTGCGTTGAGGATCTCGTCCAGCAGTGCTCGTGCTGGCAGCTGGAGCCTGGGCCCATATTCCTTGGCAAGTTTGCGCAGGCTTGAGAGGACGTGGTGCAGCGTGATGTAGCGCAGCTTCGAGACGGTTGCAGCCGATGGCCCTTCGGCGTCGTCGGCCAGCAGGACGTCGACCACGCTGAGCGCGCAGGTGAGGCTCGTCAGGGCTGCTTTGAGCTCTTCCGGGAGGGCCGGGTCGAAGGCTTGCCGGTAGGTCTTCTCGGCGCGCACCTCTCTGTCAGCCAGATCGGTGGCCTTCAGGGTGTCCATGAAGGACTCTCCAGCCCACGGTAGTTCATCCGTCGCCGCGGACGCGTAACGACCTAGTTCCGCGGCGACGTCGTGGAGTTCACGGCGGAGTGCGGCAGGATTTCGGATCTGCTGCGGTGAGAAGCCGAGGAAGAAGTTCGCGACGTGGGAGGTCGAGATGACCCGGCCGCGGCAGCGCCACAGGACGAGGTCCTTCTCGAGGGGACGGGCAAGTGGCAGCCAGGTGTTGTTCAGGAACTCCTCACGGTGGGCCTCAATGATGCGCTCGAAGTCCTTGCCGATGTCGGGCAGTTGCTTTCTTGTGTCGTCGAAGAGTTTCACGGAGTGGCGCGCGCGTTCGATGGCCGCAGCGCAGTCGTAGGCCAGTTGTTCGGCGAGGGCCGGCTTGATCGCCTGCAGCGCCCGGTGGGACTCGTGGACGACGAGACAGATGTAGTTGTGCATGCAGTACATGGGGACGACCGCCCGGTCTCCGGCGGCCAGTACGCCCTGCATGAAGCGCCGCAGGAACATCAGGTCCTGTGCGATCAGCCCAAGCGCGATGTCATCGCCGTGCGAGGTGTTCGTCGTCATTGCGGTGTACTTCCTGCGAGTTGCCTGTGTTGAGGGGGTATGCGGTGTCAGCGTTGCAGTGAGACAGGTGTGCGGGCACCAGGTTTTGCCGTGCACAAGATCCGCTTCGCTGCCCGGGCTACCGTGACCGGTTCGGGCGAGGCCCCGGTGAGGGCGCGGGTGCGCGAGGGCGGGGGACGGGGCGTACTCGTTTGGTGCGTCGGGGGCCCTTTAGCCGGGCCGGGGGAGGCCGGGCGCCAGCCGAGCAGGAGCGCTCTACCCGCTGCCCGGGAAGGCGGGGCTTTCACCCGTGGTCCACGGTTTCGCGTGCTGGGTCATCCGCGTCGACGGCGCCGGTGGCGTCCCGAACGGGAGCAGAGTGCGCATGAGCTGTTCGCCACGCGTGGTCAGGGCAGTGAAGTCGGCTTGGTTCATCGCCTTGAAGTTGGTCGGGTAGGTGGCGACTCGCTCTCGCGGTACGAGGTCGGCCGGAGGGGCGGGCAGCCGGTGGTCTTTCATGCCGAGGTAGGCAAGGGTGAATCCGTCGATGCGGCCGGTGGCACCCCACTCATGGAGCCGGGCGCGCCCGGCGTCCTGGTTTTTACGATGGACGGTCTCGAAGGAGCGGGCTACGCGTCGGGCGATGAAGTGCGGTGCTTGGGAGGGCAGTTCTCCCTGGCCTGCGTCGCATGCGATGACGTAGGGCACGTTGAAGACCTGCGGAGTGAAGGCGGCGTTGCGGCCGGGTTCGAGGACGGACAGGCCGAGGTTGTCGAAGACTCCGCCGTCGGTCAGCAGGACGGTGTGGCGCTGGAGTTGGCCGACGCGCTCGAAGGTGAAGGTGCGTTCCATGGCCGGCAGGAGGAGGGGGAAGGCAGCGGAGGCGGCGACTGCGGTGGCGACCTGGACGGGTTCGGTGATGGTGCCGTAGCGGGAGCAGCTGCTGAGGGTGCTGCCGAAGCGGACGGCGTTGGTGGTGGCCAAGTCGGTGGCGGTGATGACGGTGTCGAGGCCGGGGTGGGTGACCTGGTCCATGGTCTTGGTGCCGAAGGCGCGCTCGGCCAGGAGCGTGGCCAGGGCGTCGGTGCGATTCGCGGTGCGGGTGACGGCGACGGTGCGGGAGAAGAGTCCTTTGGCCCGGGCCCGGGTTGCGGCGGTTAGGTTGCGGGCTGCGGCGGCGGGGGTGAGGGCCTTGCGGAGGATGTCCCATTGCAGGCCGGCGCGCAGTAGTTCGGTGGTGCGGGCGTCGAAGTCGGCGAAGTCGGCGGGTCCGTAGGCCCACAGGGAGGCCAGGAGGGAGCCGCCGGAGATTCCGGAGACGACGCGGACCTGGGCGAGGAGGTCGCGGTCGTTGAGGGCGCGCAGGCAGCCGAGGTGGAATGCGGCGGCGCGGGAGCCTCCGCCGGACAGGGCGAGGCCGATGGTGCGGGTCATGGGCGGGCGTCGTCCGATCGGCGTGGGGCGGGCAGGCGGTGGGGCTGGGTGGCGTAGCCGCCGGGCCACCAGGTGATGTCGAGTTGGCCAGGCCGGATGCCCGCCGGTGTGGGGGCGGGGGTGTCGGTGCGGTCGGCGAGGCGGGCGTAGAAGTGGGGTGGCTGGTTGTCCTCGAGCCATGCCTTCCAGATGGGGGCGGGGCCGCCTGCGATGAGGACGAGGGCGCGGGGCGGGGTGTCCTCCAGAGGCAGGGTGAGGGTGTCCATGGCGGCAAGGTCGGTGGAGCTGGGGCGGGCCGGGCCGTACGGGTGGGTGTGCCACATACCGAGGAAGCGGGTGGTGGCCTGGGTGGCGGTGCGGCGGGCCGCGAGGTGCTCTCGGACGCCGGTGGTGCCGTGCTCGAAGTGGTGCTCGCTGAGCAGGGAATCGGGCGGCGGGCCGGTGGCTTCATCGATCCACAGGACGCCGGTGGCGTCGTCGATGGCACCCAGGAGCATGCCGCCGGTTTCCACCCGAGGGCCACGGACGCGGGCGCCGCGGCGGGCTTCGGCACGCATTTCGGCGAGGGCGGCGGTGCTGATGCGGACCTGGTAGCCGCCTTCCTCGGTCAGGACAGTGTCGTTGGGCCAGGTCCACCAGCGGGCGCCGGCCGGGGTGGGGTCGTGGGGGCCGGCGGGTGAGCGGACGGTGAGGGCAGCCATGGTCTGCTCGGGTTCGGGAGTGTTCAGGGCGTGGAGGATGCCGGTCATGAGCTGGCCGGCCAGGCCGGTGACGTCGGCTGCGGAGCCGGTGAAGGTCGCGTCCGAGCAGCCGGGTTCGGGTTGGAAGAGGTCGGTACGCGGCTGGGCGGGGAAGAAGTCGTCGAGCATGTCGGCGTGGGCGCCGGTGGCGTCGGCGCGGGAGGCGAGGGCGGTGCGGCGCAGGATGTCGGTGCCGCCGCCGGTGGCGCGGGTGGGTGAGAGGGCAGCGATGCCGCGGCTTGCCTGGTGGCCGATCATCACGGTGGCCAGGGGTGGCCAGGCAGCGGGGTCAGTGGCGCGGGTGGCTTCCAGGTAGGCGCGCACGATGCGGTTGGCGGTGGCGTCGACGATGAGGTCGAAGGAGTGCACGTCGGCGTCGGCAAGGGTGGTGATGATGTTGCCGGGCAGCGGTTCGACGCGGGTGGTGTGCGGGGCGATGGCGGACAGTCGCGCGGCGAGCGTGCGACTTTTGGACAGGCCGATGTCGGTGTCCGTGTAGGGCTGGCGGGCGAGGATTCCGGGGTGGACCAGCCCTTGGTCGGCGACGGTGACGCGGGCGGCTGCGGCGCGCACGCACATCTCCGCGACGGGGGCGCCCAGAGCGCCGGATCCCAGGACGAGGATCTGCTTGCCAGCCAGCCAGGTGGCCGGGGTGCCGGCATCGCGGCGCACGGTGACCTGCGGGCGGGCTTCCTGGATGCGGGCCCACCGGGTGGGCAGGCTGTCCAGCCATTTCTCGCTGGTCTGCTTGAGGAAGTTCTGGCCCAGTTCGGCCAGCGGCGGGTAGTCGTCGAAGGCGGCCGCGGACAGACGGCCCATGATGTCGGCCAGGTCGGGGAGGTTCCAGGCGACCAGGTGGGGCAGCAGGTGGTCGCTGCCGGCGATGCCCCGGGAGGGCGTGCCGATCAGGAGGTAGAGGGGGGCGACTGGGGTGTCGTCGTCCGGGTCGGCGGCGGGCAGCAGGACCGTGCGGTTGCGGCCGGCGGCCACGCCGATCAGGCCGAGGATCATGGCGGGCGTGATGCCTTCGCCGGCCAGGACTGCGGTCAGCTCGCGGGCGGTGTTGGGGTATTCGAAGGTCAGGTGCCGGGCGGTGATCAGGGCGGGGGCGAGGAAGACATCCGCGTCCGGCGGCAGTCCGGCCGCCTGGCGGGCTTGTTCGGCGCTGGTGGGCCAGGAGCCCAGGGGCAGCCAGCCGACGACGTCCTGGCGGTCGTCGCGGACCCGGTGCAGCAGGGCGGCGCCGATCCAGGATGTGTCGGTGGCGTTGGGGGCGTCGTGGCGGACGACCAGCAGGCCCGCGGCCTGGCGGGTCAGGGCATTGGGCGGGTGAAGCGGTTCGCCGGGGGTGTCGAGCTCGCCTGCGGCGGCGGCCTGGAACCAGTCCCAGACGCGGGTGATGAAGCCATACATCCCGTCGGCCGGGTCCCATTCGGTGGCCGGTGAGCGGTACATGCACAAGTTGCGGGCCCAGTTGACGTGCGGGGCGCCGGCGAAGCGGGTGTGTGCGGTGCGGACCCGGGGCACGTCGAAGGGGAAGGTGGGCGGGATCAGCAGGGTGATCGCCTCGCGCCGCTTGAAGTGCAGGCCGGCGGGGGTGCGGGGCAGTGTGGAGCAGTCCACGCCGAGGCGGGCCTCGATCCAGCCGGGGTATCCGCCGGCCGGGTCGGCGGGGGTGATGCGGCCCAGTTCGAGGGCGTTGTTGGCTGCAGTTATCCGCTCAAGCTGGGTGATGGCCTGCTGCTGTCCGGGGAGTGCTTCCTGCAGGACGGTCTGGCTCACGCGTCACCGAATCCGACGGAGGTGGCGGGGACGGCCTCGTCCCCGCGGGCCTGGCGCACCGCTTCGCGGCCCGCGGCGATGCCGCGCTGAGGCGGAGCGCCCGGCCCGGCTGTCTGGGGGACGGTGCGGGTGATGCCCAGCGCGCTCAGCAGCCGGCCCGGACGGTCTGCCAGGGCGGCGGACTTCTCGACGAGTTCGCCGGTGGCCACCAGGTCCAGGCCCAGGCCGGGCTCGAGGGCGTAGACCACCGGGCGGGGGTCGTCCTTACTGGGGTACTCCCCCGTGCACAGCACGGGCAGTTCGGTGATCGTCTCGTAGGCGGCGCGGGCGAGCAGGTGGGGAGGATTGTCGCCGCTCTTGTCGCTGGGGCGGAAGGGCCGGGAGCTGGCTATGACGCGGGCGTCGGGCCGGGCGTGGGTCTTCAGCTGGTCGAGGATGTCCTGCTTGAGTTCCTCGGTGCCGTCCTCGCCGGGTGCGTACATGACCTTCTTGGAGCAGTGGTGCGGGGAGAGCAGGATGTCCCACTCGACGCGTTCGGTGCGGTCGTGGGATTCGCTGTAGTCGAGGATCTTCTTGATGGTCGGGTAGGCCAGGTCGCCCAAGAGCAGGATGCGGCCGGCCGTGCCGTCCTCAGCGGTCAGCTTCAGCTGGAGGGCGAGCGAGGTCTCGTTGCGCTCGCCGGCGCAGTCGTCGCGGAACGGGGCGTGGACGAAGGCCTCGAAGCGGTCGGAGACGTCGGTGCCGTCGATGGTGCTGATGGTGTTGCCGGGGGTGGTGAAGTACGCGTCCGGGAGTTCGGAATAGGAGTGCTGGTCGCGATCGTCGTCGTAGCCGATGATGCGGACCCGGTCGCCGCTCTGGGGTTCCTTGCCGGCCTTGAGGGCCTTGAGGGTGGCCTTCACGCGGCGTTCGACCTCGTCCTGGAAGAGCTGGGCGTCCTCGCACATCGGGGTGTCCTCGTCGAGCTCGCGCCACAGCCGGGGTGTTGCCCAGATCTCGCCGATGTGGATCGGGCTCTTGAGCAGGTCCCCGAAGCCGCAGCAGTGGTCCAGGTCGGCGTGGGTGAGCGCGAACAGGGCCAGGTAGGGCGACGTGCCGCCGGGCTGCTGGGGCAGGGTGTCGGCCAGCCGGTCGATGACCGCGGCCACGACCGCGCCGTCTTCGTCGGCGGCTTTCATGTCGCGCAGGTCGACCTGCATGACCAGGCCGTCGCCCAGCACGATGGTGGTGGAGTCGCCGGTGCCCACCGGCCAGAACACCACACCCCGCTCAGGAAGTTCCGCCTCGACCATGTCCTACCTCTTCACGTCATTGTGATCAACAAGCCGGAAAAGCACACGACTTCACCGTGACGTCCAGGTGTACCACCCGCCACTGACAACAGCCCCCGCGATGGACACCGACAGCAGCCGCCCTTCGGGTTCGGTGCGTCGCTACCTCGGCCACGTCGAGTTGGTCCGCGTCCAAGGGACTGCGTCCGCGAGTTCGCCACGCCACGTGCTCGATGAGTGGTGTGCGCCAGCCATCTGGCGTGGCCTTCAGGGGCGTTGCCTGGGCTGGGCGGGGAGACAGGAAGCGGCGGACGGCCGCGCCTGCCAGCACGGCCGTCTGAAGCGCGGGCTGCGTTGACTGCAGGAGTTGCGTGCCGGGACACACTTGTAGCAGGCGCCGTCGCTCTCCTGCAGCCCGTGCACCCTATCCGATCAGAGCCGCGCGTAGCCGTTCCACCAGGGGATTCAGATCACCCGCGTCGGCAGCTCGCAGCGCAGTGAAGTAGGCGGGGCGATCAGCTGTCAGGTCGGCGGCAACGCCTCTGCGGCAGAGTTCGAAGGCTGCCTGATCGAGGATGATCCGGGCCAGGCGACCGTTGCCGTCTGGGAACGGCATGATCGATACGAACTCGTGGTGGAACCACGCGAGTGTGCGGAGAACGACCTCTCTGTCGGCTCCTACGGCTTCTGCGTACGCGTGCCGCCAACTGTCGAACAATGAGGCCAACGCGTCTTCAATCTGCTCAGGCGGCAGGCCAGCGTGGAGGAACTCGCCGTCCAAGTCGACGACGTAGGTCTGCATCGCTCGGACCCGGCCGCCACGGACCGGCGGCACAACAAGCTCGCTGTTTCCCTCTGAGAGGGGGAAGTTCTCGAACATGGCGGCGTGCAGCAGCCTGATCAGCGAGCTGTCGAGCCTGGCCACGGTTGGGAGCCGCGCAGCGATCTGTTCGTCCTGCAGCTCGTTACGGAGCAAACGCTGGATCCTGTCCTGCTGGTCGGTGTTGAAGAATGCGACCTGCTCCTCAGGGCTCATGGGGATTCTGAGGAACTCCAGACGCAGCCCGTACCCCCGGGGATCATCCAGGGCGGCTCGCATGCGTTCCACATTGAAGATCTCGTCGTAGGGCCCTCCGAGCGCGAGCAGTTGGGCGCGCTCCCCGACAGTGAGGTGCTGGTTGACCAGGAAGATGAACCCATCAGCCTTGTTCGCCTTGACGCCCAGGAGATCGCTCTTGTACTTCTTCCTGATCTCGGCGAAGGAACTGGCCGTCGTGGGGAAGTAGACGGCTGCGACGTATGTCTTGTCGTCGCGCCGGAGGAGAATATCCTTCTTCCCGTCCGGGCCACCCAGAGGCGCTTGCGGCTGGATGTCGGTGTAGCCGCTGATTCGAAGGATCCCGGCGCATAGGCGCTCGGCGAGAACCTGGCCAAATCGCCAGTGGTGGAGGGCCAGTTCTGTCAGCACCGCCGCATCTTAACTACGGACGGGCGTTGGAGGACTGGGGCGTCACGCAACAAGGCGCCGGCCAGGGCAGCGATACGCTGATCCTCGACTCGGCCTGGACAGTCCCTTGAGAGCAGAGCGGCGGCTCGCTGTCGCCTCGGTCGCTGTCCTTCAGTGGTTCGACGGGCGCCGACAGTTCTGCATTACCGAGGGGCCGGCTCCGAAAGCGTTCAGCGCCCAAGACAAGACCGACGACGACCGCTCCCGTGATGAGATTGCCGACCAATGTCGTGCACCAGGTACGCCCAGATCTGGGGCAGGGGATCTCAAGAAGCACCTACGCCCCGCCGCCTGGGGCTGGGGAAGGTCCTGAGGAGAGACGCCGATAACGCGACTAGCTGTTTGTCGTCGCGCGCGAGGAAGCCTCGCCGTTCAAGTTGCCTGAACGCTGCCTCAACGTCCCGGTCATGGGAGCCGTCTGCTGCTTAGGCGTGCGGTCTGGCGGGGACGGCTGGGTGGAGTGTGTGGTGGACGGTATGCGCGCGGCTTGAATGGCGGCGGTGATCTCGGGGCGGTCGTAGCGGTCGGTGAGGGTGGCCAGGGTGTCGATGAGGTGGTTCTTGGCGTCGTCGGTCAGGCCTTCGGCGAAGGCGTGAAGCAGGCGTGCCAGTGGCGCCCACTGGCCATGCGGCGCATACGCGGCTGCCTGAGCGAACAGGTTCTCAAGGCGGGTGAGTGTGTTGGTGTCGATGGTTTGTGGTGCGGTGGCGAACCAGTAGGAAAGGGCGAGTGAGGGGTCGCTCATCAGGGTGTCGCGCAGGGTATGGGCGTGGTCCAGGCGGCGGGTGTGTTCGGCGTGACGCTGTTGGAGGTCGTGCAGGTGTTGTTGGTGGTTGTGCGCGGCCTGGACGGCGCCGGGTTCTGCGGTGAGGTGGACGTGGCCCCAGAGGAGTCGGATGGGCAATGTGGGTAGGTCGGTGGGGCAGCCGAGGACGGTGTTGATGCGGGCGGTGGCCGGTACGGCGTCGGTGGCCAGGTAGTCGGCGGTGATGGTGCGGGCGATTTCCAGGGCGTGGTCGGCGGCGGCCGCGTGAGGGCTGTGGTGCGGGCGGGGTGAGGGGAGTTCTTCCCAGGCGCCGGTGAGAGTGAGGGTGAAGGGGTGGCCAGGCAGGGCGGTGGGTGCCGGGCAGGTCAGGTCGAGGGTGCCTGCTCGGGGTGTGGGCCAGCCGCCGTGTCTACGACGTGGCCGGCGCATGGTGCAACGTTGCTGGTGCTGTCGGGTCGGCTTCTCGCAGGGCGATGACGAGTGCGTCGCGCAGGCGGGTGCGTGCGGTGGGCTGTGTGCCGGGGTGTGCGGGTTCCCATCCGTAAGCCATGTGGTTGAGAGTGAGGAAGCGCGGTGCGAGGTAGGTGCGGTCGGGGTCGGAGCGGAAGACGGCTTCGGTGAAGGTCTGCAGAATGACGGGTCGTAGCTGATCGTGGGTCAGGGCACTGTCGAGCCAGGTGCTGACTGCGCGTTGCAGGTCGGGGTCGGCTTCCTTGTCCAGGGCGCAGCGCCATCCAGTGAGGGCGAACGGGCCGGTTTCGCTGCCGGCTCGGGCCAGGAGGAGGGGAGTGCCGTCCGTGGTGGTGCGGCCGGCGAGGTGGAGGAATGTGCGGCGGGCGGCTGCGGTGTAGTGGGGCTGGGAGGCGGCGAACCAGGTGGTGAGGGTGGTTCGGATGGTGTCCTGGTGGGCGGGCTGGTCCCACAGTTCGGTCAGGGCGTCTCCGACAGCGTCCGTGACGGCTTGGTGGGTGGTGTGGGCAGCGAGTTCGGCCAGTCGTTTGAGGGCGATCTGGGGGTAGGCGTGGCCGAGTTGGGCCAGGGCGTCGGCGAGGGCCTGTTTGAGGACGATGGGGGTGCTGCCCCGGTGCATGGGTTCGTCCGTGTCGGGGGCCTTGGCCCAGGCGAGGTACTGGGCGCGGGCGCGTTTGCCGGCGGTGGGGTCGATGGCTGCGGCAACCAGCAAGTCCGTGGCCTTGCCGCGCAGGTTGCGGGTCTTGGCCCAGTGGGTGGCGATTGCGCGCAGGACGGTGAAGCTCTGCTTGGCAAGGGTGTAGCGGGTGGCCCACTGGGCGACGCGCTCGGCCAGGGGAACGCCGAGGTCGGGTGGCAGTGATGCGGCCTGTTCGGCGGTCCAGCGGGTGAACGCGGCCACGTGGTGGGGACGGTCGACCCAGAAGTAGTCGACGACTGCCTCGGCGTAGCCGGGTTTGAGGAAGTGGATGCGGTCGTCGTCGCCGAGTTCCGCGCCGATGGTGTGAGTGAGTTCGATGATGCCGGGGCCCTGCTGTCCGCAGACGGCAGTCGGGGTGTCGTCGAGTGCCTCGCCGAGTGTGGTCTGGGCTTCATAGATGGCCTCGGCAGGCGCGCCGTCGAGGGCGGCCGCGGCAAGCAGGTAGTTGCGGTGGGCGCTGTTGGGATGGTCGGTGTGCCAGGTGCGCAGTACGGTGCGCCAGTTGTGGGTGGATTGGATGACGGCTTCGACAAGCTCATTGAAGGGTTTGGGCTCGCCGGTGGAGTCGTCGAGGCTGACCGCGGTGATGATGATGCGGGTGAGTCGTGCGGCCTCGGCTGGTGTGGCTTGGTGGAGCTGTCTGGTGATGGCCTCGTCGGCACACCACTTCTCCAGGTCGCGGACGGGCGGCCGGTGTCGTTCCAGGTGGGTGTGGAGCACGTCGAGAGCGGGGGGCGGGGCAAGGAGGTGGGCCAGTTCGGTGGCTTCGCCCGCGACCGTCATCCAGGTGTCGGTGTGGGTGACCACGACGACGTAGGACCGCATGGCGCGCAGGTGGTCGGCCGCTTCGCGCAAGTGGAGCCCGAATCCTGGGCGCAGTGTTTCTTCTTCGTCTCTCAGATCCAGGATCCAGCCGGTGTCCTCGTCTTTGAGGCCTTCGAGTTCGACCCGCTCATTGGGTTCGCGGCGGACTTGCCGGATGTCTTTGACCCGCTGGTGGGTGAGTGTGTGCAGGGCGGTGGTGTAGCGGCCGGTACCGGCGGTGCTGTGGATGACGGCGGCCCGGTGTACATCGAGGAGTGCGTCGATGGCTTTCGTCGTCTGGTCGTCGGGCAGGTAGGGGTGGAGGCGGGCCTTGATCCAGTCATCGGGCAGAGGTGTTCCCCGAAGGCGTTGGATCTCATTGATGTTCTGGACTGCGACGGCTGTCCCGTAGTTGTTGCCGACGTTCTGCACGGTGCTCGCCCCATCGTCCGGGACTGTGCCGGGTGGCGTCGTGTGCAGGGCGGGAACGTCAGTGGTGGCGCTGACCAGTCCGGGCAGCGTGGCGGCGGGTGAGGTGCTGTCGCTGTTGTCTGGAGAGTCGGGGGTCTGTGGCCGGCCGTCAGTGACGGGAGTATGGGCGGACGGCTGGCTCCCGCTCTGGGGCTCCGTGTGTGCTTCGTGACCGGGAGACGGCTGGGTGGCCGCCGCGAGCTCGGAAGCGTCGCGGGGCGCGGACATGGTCGGCGCGGCGTCCTGTTCGGCAGGTTCGGGTACTGGCACAGATCAGCCCTTCAAAGCGGTCGGGTGTGCCGCGGCACGGACGCGCAGGCACATGTGGCTGGGCGGTTGCCGTGTTACTGCCGGGTGATCCGCCTGCCCCTCATACCGATGAGCTTGCCTCCGGCCTCGACGGTGTCCACGTCCTGGATGACGCGAGAGTTCCCGGCGATGACGTCGCTGTCCATGCCCGTGGCCTCGCCAGTGACGGTCTTGACTGTCTGGTGGACGAACGGGCCGGAGGCGGGCCGGTCTTCGCCCTCGAAGGTCAGGTGCTGGCGGTAGATGTCCTCCAGAGCGGTGCGGGCGCGGGCCAGGTTCCGCAAGAGCTTGTGGTCGGAGGGGCGCACCGGGACGGTGCCGTCGGCGTAGTCGGCGAGGGCTTCCTGCAGCAGTTCCAGTTCGCCTCGCCGGGCCTGCAGCACGTCTTCGGACGGCTCCAGCGGCAGTTGAAGCGTTCCCACGAGGCCGGCGGGCATGATGACGTCCGTCTCGGGCTCAGATCCGCGTGAGGTGAGCAGACGGTCCAGGCGCTGGAAGAGGAACGTCAAGGTGGCGGGCAGGACGGAACTGATCACAGCGATCTCAGCCGGATCCGGCATGCTGAACTCCCCCGGGCTTCAGAATGAAGGACCGTCCGATTCTTTCCGACACCGGGCAAGACCGAGGGGCCTTTCGGGAAGACGGCAAAAAGGCACTCCCCACTCTTCGCTTCCGCCTGTTCGGCTGGATTTCGACGACTATATATTCGGCCAGATGTCCGGTCAGTGGGGGTCCCTTTCACGCTGGTCCGGTGCGGCCAGGGGCGCGTGCCCGTGCTGCCGGTAGGGGGCTTCTTCGGGGAATCGTTCCACTCGGGCTTGCCTGTAGGACACGTCGAATGACGTCGTGTCACTGCTCCTCATGGACCGCCGAAGAGCTCGCCAGCTCGTGACGGGATCGAGAATGCAGCGCAGCAGATGAAGTCGCATTAACAAAGCGTCCCCACGCCCTGGGTGTCAGGCGGACTGTTCCCGGCATCCGTAAACGGAATGACAATCTCGCAGGAGTTTTCCGCCACCCAGTCCTGCGATCTCACGTGAATTTCGAGTCTCATGATTCTGTTGTTGTTGAAGGGATTTGGATGTCCCGGGCCGGATGCAGTGCATTTCGGCCACGGGGCCGGGTGGGTTGAGGTGTCGTCTGGTGACGGGGCGCCCGGACGATTGGTCCCGGGTGGCGGGACAGGGGCGGCCGCCCTTCAGCCGGTGTGCGGAGGTGAGGGATGGGTGGTCGGGGGCCGCTGCCACGGGACGGTTTTACTCATGAGGGCGGTGATGCCGGTGATGTCGCCGCCCCAGTTGCTCGGGTTGTACTGCAGAGTGACCCGCCAGCGGTGGTCGGTGAGGCGCTGCTGCTCGGCGGCGATGGCTGCCCCGAGGGTGGTCAGCCCTGGGTCGAGGGCGACCGCTCGGCGACGCCACGTTCAGCCTGACGCCGGCGGCCCCCGCTGCGCCATGGCGATCGGGACGTTCATCCCACAGATACCGACATCGCGACGGGCCTGCCCAGGGCTCGGCACCCCCGGTTCGACGCAGGCCTACCCGGGCGCGGCACAAGTGGCTGGGACGCGTTCCGCCGCACCCGCGGGGGCGGGGTGCGCACACGGATCGATCCGCACGGATGCCCCGGGGGATCCGTCCGGATGGTCATGAACCCAGGACAGGCCGCCGATGTCGAGCCGGTGGCGGGTCCGGGTGACGGCAACGTAGGCGAGGCGGGCCTCGCCCTCGTCGATGGGACCGGGCACCGGGCGGCCGGTGGCGTCCTGCTGGTCGCTGTCCTTGGGCGGGGTGAAGTCGTCGGCGATCTTCACGCGGGCCCATTCGCGGCCCTTGGCCTTGTGGGCGGTGGAGACGGTGACGTCGGCCTGCTGTTCGGGGACGAGTTGGTCGACCGCGGCCAGGATGGCGCCCGTGCCGTGGGTGTCGACCAGGTCGACGAACGGCTGCAGGTCGCGTCCGGCCGGATCGTGGGCGGCGTAGTCCTGCAGCTCGCCCCAGGAGGGGAACAGGAGCAGCTCGGGGTGGGTGGTGCGGCGGCCTTCTTTGAGGTCGCGGGCGGCCAGGGCCAGAGCGCGCAGGCCGTCTCCTCCCCCGGCCAGGCCCACCCGGTGTCCGGCGGACAGCAGGTCCATCGCCTGGGCCATGGCGCCGACGTTGGTGCGGCACAGCACCGCGTCGGGCCGGGTGAGGGGGCCGAGTTCGGTGGGCACCGTCTGGGTTCCGGTGAGGCGGATCGGGGCGCCAGCGATGTGCAGCCAGCGGTTGGCCTCTTCGGCCAGCAGCGGGCCGAAGCGGAAGGACTGCGACAGGGCAAGCTGGGTGCCGTCGAAGCCGGTCATGACGTCCTTGGCGCCCCGCCACTGGTAGATGGCCTGGGCGGAGTCGCCGACCATGACCAGCTGGGCGTGCTCGCGCTGGGCGAGGAAGATCTGTTCGACGACGGGGTTGGTGTCCTGGGCTTCGTCCAGCAGGAGGAAATCGGCGTCGATCCTGGGCCCTGTGAGAGCCCAGATCTTCAGGTAGTGGTCGTGGTCGAAGCGGACCGCGCCCTCCTCGTGGTGTTGCAGATCGGCCCAGGCCTTGCGGGCGAACGGCACCACGTGCCGGGCGAGTTGGGTGTGCAGGTCGGCCTCTTCCAGGCCGCGCAGGCGCGGGACGTGGTGGCGGGTGATGGCGGGGTCAGCGGTGTGGCAGAAGCGGGCCACGGTGCGCAAGGTGGCGTAGGACAGGGCCTTGGGTGACAGGTCGCGTTCGCCGATGCGGATTGCTTTTGTGATGCCGAGAGCCTGTCCGGTCTGCCAGGCCGGGCGGCGCGGTGCGCCCAGTCGGCGGGTGTAGCGGTGGCCGACGGCGGCGTAGGCCAGGGCGTGGGCGGTCTTGCACCAGACGTTGGCGGGGAAGCGGGCGCGCGCGTCCTGGGCGATGGCCCGGTTGTAGGCGAGGTAGCGGCCGCGGCGCTGGGTGGTGTGGGCGAGGAGGGCCAGGGTGGTGGTCTTGCCGGTGCCCGCGCCGGCCTGCAGGGCCAGGTGCTCGCCGGCGTGGAAGACGTCGGCGGCGGCGCTCTGTTCGTCGGTCGGATTCACTGCGGGGCTCCGGGGATGTGGGTGAGGGCACGTCCGACGGCCGCCAGCAGGTGGGCGGGCAGTGTGCCGGCGAGCAGGTCCTGGATCGCCCGGTCGAGGCGGGCGGCCTCGGCGCCGGTGTGCCGGTCCAGGGCGCGGTGGATGGCGTGCCGGATGAAGAGTTCCGGGGGCTGTCCCGTGCGGTGGGCGGTGTCGCAGATGGCGGCGTGTACGGCGGGTGGGAAGGCGATGTTGAGCAGGATCTGCCCGTCCGTGTCCGGGTAGTGCGTGGTGATCACGTCCACCGGTAGCCGTGCCCCGACACGGTGGCGCAGACGGTGCGCGGCGCGGCCGGGTGTCTTGGCGCGCACGAGGATCATGAGGCGGGTGGCGTCATGGTTGGCCGCGAGCGGCAACAACCGGGCGGCGTGGTGGAGTTCGGCCGCCGTCAGCGGCCTCGTCAGGGTGACTTCGAGGGCGTGGTGCGCCACCGTCACGCCTCCCGTCGGTGGTTGGGCGCGGCGTGTGGGAGGCGGGTGTGGATGTGCGCCGCGTGCAGGAGGGGGTCGAAGACCTGCCAGTCGGCCAGGGAGAGGTCGGCGGCGCCGGGGGCCGCGGCGTGGGCGGGGCAGCGCTGGGTGCGCCAGCGCAGCTGTTCCGCGTACGGCAGGCGGCTGAGGTCGTAGACGGCCATCAGGGTGGCGGGCGGGGTCACCTGGCCGCGCTGCGGGCCGGCGGGCAGCAGGGTCCAGCGACCTGCGGCCGTGTGAGCAGCGAGCACGGGCTGGGGGCAGCGGCGGCGCTGGCGTGTCTGGGCCACGCACCGGATCTCCTCCAGCGGCCGGTCGGCGAGATAGCGGCCCAGCAGGAGTTGCACGACCGGCCGGGCGGGGCGGCGGGAGTCGGCGGCCTGCTCCTCGCAGGCGGGGTCGGACGGGGCCGGCGGGGTGAAGACGCCGGTGTCGATCAGGCGGCGGGAGCGGACGGCGAGCTGGCGGCGTACCGCCTCGACGTGCGGGCTCAGCTGGAGGATTGCGGGTGGGGTGCGGCCGGGGCACAGCACGGTGTGCGGGATGCGGCACCAGGCGCTGCCGTCTGCGTGGGGGTGGGCGATGCCGCAGCTCAGGTGCCAGCGGCAGGACTCGGGGATCTGAGCGGCGGCCAGTTCGTCGGGGTGCAGGGCGATGGGCCGCTGGTCGCTGCAAGGGTAGACGTCGATGCGGTTGCCGCACAGGCGGCAGCGGACGCTCTGGCCACAGCGCAGCAGGCGGCTGGGGCTGGTGGCGGCCACCCGCAGCGGGCGGCGGGCGCGGGTGGTGCGGGGGCTGCCGTCCCAGTGGCGGCCGGTGGAGGCGGTGTTGGGGCACATGGACCGGACCGTGCCAGGCGGCGCGCCGAAGCGGCGGGGACGGCGAAGGCGCGTCCCCCGGGCAGCCCATCCGGGGCGAACATGCATGCGAGTTGCCGATTGACCGTTCGGCGCCTGCTCGCCGGTTCGGGTGATTCATGGGCGGGCTCGGCGGGGTCAGGAGCCCTTCGCCCCGGGCGGGGTGTGGTCGTCGCAGAGGGTGCCCAGCAGGTGCTCGATGGGGACGTCGAAGGCGTGGGCGAGAGCGTGCCAGGTGGTGACGCTGCCGGTGGTGCGGCCGTGTTCCAGGTCGATCAGGGTGCGGCGGGCCAGGCCGCTGCGGTCGGCGAGTTCGTCGAAGGTCCAGCCGCGCTCGCCCCGCAGGCGCGCGAGTTCGACGCGCAGCGCGGTGAGGTCGGGATCGGGCGGCAAGATCGTCACCCCACCATCCGACGGTGCAGGACCCTGCCCTGTCAGTGCAGACCTCTGCACTATTTCTGCAGGTGGACGCTGTGGCCGCCGGGACTGCGCGAGTGCAGAGTTCTGCACTACGGTGCGGCCGACTCCCGCGCTCGCCCGACCGGGAGAACGCCACACCCCGCCGACGCGGAGCAGATGGGAGGGCACCGAGCCGATGCGGCTTGCCAGCATGCACGCCGCGGTGCAGCGCACCTGGACGGTGGAACTGCGCCCGCAGCCGGGCGGGCCGGCCCTGGCCTGCCCCCGCTGCACCCCGCACCATCCCGTGCAGGCCGCCTCCGCCCGGTCGGCCGCCCTGACCCATCTGGCCCGCCACGCCCGCGCCGACACGCTGCCCAGGCACCTGCGCACCTGCCAGTGCCGGGCCCGGGGCTGCCACTGGCACCCCCGTCACCGCGGCTGCGCCGGCCCCGTCCTGCTCGCCCTGACCCGGGATCGCAGCGGCCGCACGTGGCGGCTCGCAGACGCCTGCGCCGCCTGCGCCGCCGCGATGAGCCACACCGCCATCGTGCCGCCCACACTGCTCAGTCCCGCTCGCATCCGTTCCTCCGCCGGCGGGCCGCAGCCAGAACGCAGGGCGCCCGCCTACGGCCCGCCGGAGCAACAGCGCGTGCGGGAAATGCTCACCTACCTCGCCGTCGCCCTGCCCCGCTTCTCCTCCCCCGCCGCCCGGCTGCTGGCCCTGCAGTGCGCCCTGCGCGCCGACGGCCGAGGCCGCGTCCGGCTCCCCCGCGGCCTTTTGCGCAGCATGCGGCTGCACGGCCGTGCAGAACTGTGGAGCGAACTGGAACACGCCGGGTGGCTGTGCTGTTCCGGCCCGCGGCGTCCCCATGTGGAGGCGCGTCTGCTCGATGCGGACATGCACTCCCAGACAACCGGCCGCGGCACCCGCGCCCGCGCGGCGCACTGGGCCCTGCACCCTGTTCCGCTGGTCGTACCGCGCGGGATGTCCCCCGCGGTGCAGCTCACCGCTCTGATCCTGGCAGCTCACACGTCTGACGGCTTCGGAAGTGCGGAACTCGACGTGCTCGCCCGGCTGGGCAGTCAGTCCCAGCAGCAGGTGGAGGAACTCCTCGACCAACTGGTCCGCTGCCGTCTCCTTGCCTCCTGGCAGCACCTCAGGGAGCACGACGAGATCGCCTGGCACCTCCTCCCCGAACGCGGCGTACCGAGCAGCGCCACACCAGGAAGGTGATCACCTGACAGCCCTATCCTCCGAAACGGCACGGGAGGCAGCACGTCGGATCCGCGTCCCGCCATCGTCCGGTCCTGCCACGGTGGGACGAAGAGACGTACGGCAAGCGGGCCGCAACTCCGGCGCACGGCTGCAGGGATCAGATCCGGTCATGTTGTTTCGAGACAGCGTGAGACGCCATGAGACGCAGAGAGACACCGGCGGACACCCATGAACGCCAACGAACGACAACGACCGCCAACATCCCTGGCCAGGAGTGTCCGAGACGGCGCACGGGGTTGTTTCGAGCCCGAGGAGGAGAGCAACACTTGCCGGTATGCCGAGCTTTCAGCAAAGGAAGGCCGTGGGCGACGCACACGAAAGGCGCGTCGCCGAGGAACTCGCCCTGCGCGGATGGGACGTCAGCCCCTGGGGCCAGGGCGTGCTGACCGAAGCGGTGCGAGTCGCCCTGCGGGGCACCGAGAGTTCACTGCGCTGGACACCCGATCTAGTGGCCGCCAAGGACCGGCAGGTGTTTCTGATCGACTGCAAGAGCCGCATGACCAGCCGCATCACCCATCGCCATGCGGTGGAGCGGGCTGCCGTCATGGCGCACCTCCAGCTCGCCGCATGGACGCAGCTGCCGATCTGCTACGTCTTCGACAACCTCGACGTCCTCACTCCCCTGGACGTCCTCATGCTGGGCCGCACAGGTCCGCAACCCGCCGCCGGCTCAGGCTCCCCCTACCACCTGGTGCCCACGAGACGCTCCCTCGTATTCGACGAGGTGTTCGGAACCATGCAGCAGCGGCACACCCCCCAACTCGGCGCCGCCTGACCCGGTCGGCATGCAGCTGCCGGCCAGGGCGCCCCGGTCTCCTGCGCCGCGCCCATCACACCCGAGGGGCTCGAGGGCTCTCCGCCACCACTCGGCCGCCGCAGCAGAACAGATGGATCAGGCGGGCCAGCGAAGGCAGTGGGCCGCCTGGTGGGCAGGCAACGGCAAGGGGCGGCAGCACCCAGCAGTTCACAGCCTGGCCTGAGGTCCCTTCACAGCTGGGCCACGCGCCCGTGCCTTGCTCGCCACTCTCACCCACAAGGATTCACGTGGTCCGCGTGCTCAGACGCGCGACAGGCCGGTCCCTGCTGTTGCTTGCACACACAGCGCCGGTCCGCCGGTGTGACTGAGCACTTGATTTGGCGAGTTGAGCACGAGGCGGGTAGCGCGTACGGCAGCGAAGGATCGTCCAGCCCGCAGACCTTGTACCCTCCCTCGGTTGTCGCCCCAGCAGGTGAGGAACCGCCTCGTCGTCCGGCTACGGCCCCGAAACCAAGGAAGTTGGGACACACTCGGGGTGTGACAGCTGCCATCATCACAGCCAGCGCGAGCATCGTTGTTGCAGTGCTTGCCTTCCTGCTAAGCCAGTACTCCCAAATCCGACAAGAACGTCGGCAGGCACGCCTCGCACGCATCAATAGCCAACTGCGAGACCTATATGGACCACTAAACACTCTAGTTGACGCAAATGAGCAGATTTGGGAGGCATTGCGTGCAACGATCCTCCCGGGGCGAGATGAGCGGAACCCAGAGGCGGGGACAAGCGAGTGGCTGCGATGGCGTGATCAGGCACTCATGCCCACCAATCGACGCATACGTGACCTAGTTGTCGAGCATGCAGACCTGATTATTGAAACGGAGACCCCGAAGCCTCTGGTTGATTTCTGCGCCCATGTCCTTTCTCTGGAAGTTGCAATCATGGAGGAAGCGGAAGGGGTAAACCGCCGCGCCTTGATTGCACACCCTGGGGATGATTTCACCAGTTATGTTCACGACTCTTACATTCGCCTGAAGAATCAGCAACAGCACCTACTTGGATCCGTCGCTTAAGCGCCTTTCCCTGAGGCAATCTGGGCAGCATGAATCGAGACGAAACTGAGGCCAGGTGGAGTTCCATTGCAGTATTTTGGCACTTTCCGCCAGGCACTGCTCATCGGTTCTTGTGCAGTACATGCGCGAGTGGGGTTTCGTCAAGGGGCGGCGACAACATGCCAGGTTCCCTAACCCCCTCGTCAGCGATGCCCAAAGGGGTAGGTGATTCAAGCGGAACAGTGTGTGCAACGCAAGAGCCGTCACCAAATTCTGCTCTCTGGCAGGCCGTTTCTTTTCCCACCTCACAGAGTCATGAAAAGCGACTCCCGCACCATCGAAGCAAATCACCGAGAAGTATTCCTCCTGCTCCGCGATATCGCCACGCTGGTGAGCTTGAGGCTTTAGAACCGCGGCGATGTGTTTCTCATACGCTACGGTCAAGCTAGGTGAGGTTGCGAAGTAGCCGAAAACGTCCTGGAGGAAGTCGTACTCGTGAATCTTGCGTGATACGAGGAGGACAACCTGCTCTCGCGGGAGATGCTTGGCGGCATGCTCAAGCTCCCATTTGGTGTGTTTCCCTTCATTTACCTGAATCATGACCAGCGATGCCCTGGATGCGAGTTCTGCGACCCAGTCACGCCAGTGTTCATCTGAAGCGTACATACGCTTTGCGCCAGCTTGCGACAATACTTCCCCGGGCTGCCCGAGGGCGACAACTTGACCATAAGCCCGTTCCATGGTTAGGCAGAGCAGCTCCTCCTCCGTGTATGCAATACGTTCCTCTTCTAAATCATATTTGCTGTACTGGAATCTCGCCGATTTCCGATCCGTCCCAAAGGTGCGCAGGTAGAGGACGAAACTTCCCTCGACATCCGAAGGGCAATCAAGGTGCTCCGCGTCCAGCCTGCGCGCCAATCTTTCCAGCTCGTAGGCGATCCATTCGACGCGTAAGAATCCAATAATAATCATCGAAATGGCAATGCCCAGGATGAGCCAATCGGGAGGGGAGGAGAATGCATTGACGCCAGTGAAGAGGTAAATGATGGGCGAAGCAAGGGTAAGCAGGGCTACGAAGCAGCAAGAATTCTTTCTTGCCCTATCTAGGGTCAGCCCCCGCAGATAGAGGGAAAGTATCTTGAGGAGGATCCTGGCGATCTTCCGGGTTTTCTTTCGTGAGTGTAACCTCAAGTTCCTCTCCATGGGCTAAGTATGTTGCGACAGCATTTCAGTTTGCCAGTCACCCAAGTGTTGGCTGGGTAGGATACCGACAGAGTCTGGCTCTGACGCTGGATCGGCATTTCCCATACGCACGGCTCGTGCTCTGCGGTGTGCTCTCGCCATGGGTCACGTACAGGTCGTCGATGTTCCGGCAGGTCCGGTGTGGTCCCACGCCTGCCGCCTGGAGGACCTCGCGCTGCCGTACGCGCTGCCCGAGCGGGCCACCGAGTGCCTTGACCTGGGGCCGGGATGGCCGCGTACGTGGACGGTGACGTGGAAGACCGGCAAGTCCGAGGTCATCGTCCCGGTGAAGGACCTGTCGGCAGGGCCGGCGATGGCGTCGGTGCCGGTTCGGCGGTTTGCCTGGCGGACCGGTCAGCGTCACCGGCCCGGGCTGGAGTGCCTGGTGACGACCGGCAGGCAGCACGGCTTCGAGAGTCTGGCCGAACGCTGGCTGCTTCTGGTCCTGGACTTCGTCGGCGGGTTCGACGAGGTGCTGTCACAGCCGTTCCGTCTGCGGTTTTCCTCCTCGCAGGGCAAGGGCTCACACATTCCGGACTTCCTCGTGCTCGCGGCGGGAGCCTCGTGGCTGGTGGACGTGCGTCCCGGGGGCCTGATCGGCGAGGAGGACGAGGTGCGGTTCGCGGCGGCAGCGCAGGCGGCGGCCGCCGCGGGCTGGCGCTACATGGTGGTGACCGGCTGGCGCCGGCAGGTGCTGGCGGGGATCGACGCGTTGTCGGTGCGGCGCCGCCCGATGGCCGATCCGCTCGGGCTTGAGCGGCAGCTGCTGACTGCGGTTGGCCGACGTCCGTGGCGGTTCGCCGAGCTGGTGGATCAGACGCACGTTCCGGCGGTGGCCCGCACGCACGCGGTCCATCTCCTTTGGCGCCGGCAGATGGCCGTCGACCTGACTCTGCCGTTCGGGGATGCGACCTGGGTCTATCCGGCGGGAGGCCGTGATGGATGACAAGCAGCAGCCCGCCCGGTTCGAGGACCTGAAGGACGATGACCAGAGGCGGCTCCGGCTGAGGGTGGCCCACTTCCTGGAGGCCGAGAGCGGCTTCCGCAGCGGCAGCCGGCACTGGCCCCAGGAGGGTGAGCCCCGGCCCGAGTACGACCCGGAGCGGACCACGCTGACCGAGCGGCGGCTCGCCAAAGTGGCCGAGCTGAAGGCTCTGCACCCGGACGACGCCCGTCAGCTGGGTCTGGGGCAGGTCAGCGAGCGCACGCTGCAACGGTGGTCTGCAGCCTGGCTTGAGCAGGGAATCATGGGGCTGGCGGACGGCCGTCTCACCCCCGTGCTGCGGGGGCACCACAAGATCACGTTGCAGGTGGCGGAGGCGATTCACGCGGTCCACGCGGAGTGTCTGCACCGTTCCCGGGTCGGGATGAAGACCAAGGAACGGATGATCCACCAGTTCGTGCGGGAGAAGTTCGGCACGGAGGCGGAGAAGAAGATCCCGCACTACACGACGCTGTTGAAGGTCTGGAAGGAGTGGTTCGGGCCCGAGAGCGGACGTCAGCGCTACCTCCGCTCAGCCGCGGCGGTGGACACCGGCGGTTCTACCGTGACGATCACCCGTCCCGGCCAGGTGGTGGTGCTGGACACCACGCCGTTCCCGGTGAAGCTGCGCGACGACGTGTTCGGTGAGCCGATCACCGTCGATCTCTCCCTCGGACTGGACGCGTTCACGCACTCCCTGGTCGCCTTCCGGCTCACCCCGGAATCGGACTCCTCCATCGAGGTGGCCATGCTGCTGCGGGACGTGATGCTGCCGCTGCCGATGCGCCCGGACTGGACGCCTGACATGGAATGGCACTACCCCGGTGTCCCGGCCGCGCTGGTCACCGAGTTCGCCGGCCATCCGGTCGCCGGACGGCCGTTCTTCGCGCCCGAGACGGTGACCAGCGATCACGGCAGCGTCTACAGGAACCACCATCTGGTGCAGGTCGCCCGCACGCTGGGGACGGTGGTGCTGCCGGCGAGGGCGATGCGAGCTCAGGACAAGGCGGCCTGCGAACGCGCGTTCTTGGGAATCCAGTCGCTGCTGCTGGAACTGCTTCTCGGCTACCGCGGGCGGGATGTCGCCGACCGGGGTGCCGACCCGGAGGGAGACGCGGTCTGGACCCTGGATGAGATGGAGCATCTGCTGGCTACCTGGATCGTGAGGATCTGGCAAAACCGCAGGTTGGACCAGTATGCGCCCGCCTGGGACCCCGGCGGTCGGCACAGCCCGAACACCCTGTTCGCCACGGCGGCGGCCCGCGACGGGATCGCTCTGCAGATCCCGGACGCGAGCCTCTACCACCGCCTTCTGCCCGCGCACTTCGTCAAGATCCACGGCCGTCGCGGGGTCAAGATCGGCGGACTTTGGTATGGCGGCGACGACCCCGTCCTGGGCGAACTCAGGTTGTTTCCCTCCCCTCGCAGCGGCCGGCACCGGGACAAATGGGTCGTGCACCGCGACCCCCGCGACTGCCGGCAGGCGTTCATCGAGCTCGCCGGGCAGTGGCACACCCTGCCCTGGAACGGACTGCCCACCGGCGAGGACGTCCTCGCGTTCTCCGACGCGCGAGTCCAGCAGGTCCTGCGCGAGGCCGCCCGGGCCGGGCTGACGCCCCGCGACGACACCGAACTCCTGCCCGTCCTGCTCGACTTGATCGGCGCCCGCTCCCCGGTGGACTCCTGGCCGAGTCAGATGACCAAGGCCGAGCGGACAGAACGGGCCCGCGAAGTCGCCCGCGCACGGGCCGCCGAACGCGACCGGAGGGCGCCCGCCAGCCTGACGCCGCCGGCCGTCGCGCCGCAGCCGGCCGAGCTCATCCGCCAAAACCAGCAGGCCGTCGACGCGGAACGGCGCCGCCGACGCGAGGCCGCGGTCGCCGCTCCGCTCGTCTCACCGCCCCGCCTCGGCGACGGCCTGCGCGAGCACTCGCTTTTCACGCTGCCCGACGCCGACGACGAGGCCGGTTCTGTTTCTCAACCGGTACAGGAAGGACCGCAGTGACAGGCGAGATGGAGACGCTGCCGTTCGTCCTGACCGGCCCCACACCGGCCCGCGACACCGCGGCTGGCTGGCAGCACTGGTGTCGCACCCGCAAACTGTTCGTCCCGGCTCCGGTGATGGACCGCGCGGCCTTCGGACAGCTGAGCCGGCGCAAGAAGATGCTGCACAACCTGCACCGCACGGCCACCCACGCGAACCTACAACTGCTCGACACCCCGATGAGCCGGGCGGTGGAGAAACTCCTCAGCGGCCGCATCGAGACCAACGCACTGAAGCTCAAGCCCACCACACGAGCCGGGGTGATGGTCTCCGGCGGCGGCTACCAGGGCAAGACCGAATGCGTCTGCGAGATCGCCGCCGCCTTCCAGGAACGGTGGCTCGCTCTCAACGACTACCTCAACCCCGACGCCCGCCCCGGCAGCCGCGACCTGCACATCCCGGTCGCCTACGTCCAGACCCCGGTGACCGCGAAGCCGAAGAGCACCTGCAAGGCGATCCTGAACTTCTTCGACGCACCGCTCGGCCCCCGCATGGACCTGCCCGACCTGATCCGCCAGGTCGCCGCGTCACTGCGGGACCACGGCACCAAGGTCCTGATCCTGGACGACATCACGAGGCTTCGCATGCACCGGGCCGACGACCAGGACACCCTCGACCTGATCCGCGCCTTCATGAGCATGAACGTCACCCTGGTCCTGGTCGGCGTCGACATCCCGGGCTCCGGACTGCTGCGCGAAGGGCGCCACGACCCGGCCACCGGCCAGTGGCAGCTCCCGCCCTCCCGGCACGCCAAAGCCCACGGGCTGGAGGCCACTCAGACCGAACGGCGTTTCGACCTGATCGAGCTGGACCGTTTCCACTACGACACCGCACCGCAGATCACCGCCTGGGTCCAGCACCTGCACGGCGTCCAGAGCGGCCTGCGGCTCCTGGACGCGGTCCCTGGCATGCTCACCGAGGGCACGATGCCCGAGTACCTCTACCACCGCACCAACGGTGTCGTCGGCCTCCTGGAACGGCTGATCGAGGACGGCTGCCGCGAGGCCATCGACTCCGGCCGCGAGCGCCTGGACGAAGAACTTCTTGAGGGCATCGCCATCGACCTGCGCGACAGCGACCGGCGTGACGCCGGCGCCGGCGAAGTCCCCGCCGTCCCTGACAAGCCCGCCCGGCGCAAGCCCCGCCGCGGCCGCAACACCGTCTTCGATGACCGCGGCCCCCTCGGCACGGCCCAGGAAGGCGTTCGATGATCACACCGCTGCCCAGGAGCCTGGACCCGCTGCCCGGCGAACTGCTGGCCGGCTACGTGATGCGGCTCGCCCACCGGCTCGATGTCGCCCCGGACACGGTCCTGCGACGCACCGGCCTGGCCGAGTACCAGCCCAACACCCAGGCCATCACCCGCACCGCCCTCTCCCTCGAACTGCCAGCCGCGCGGATGAACGACTTCCAGACCGCCACCCGGCTCACCGCAGCCGAGGCCACGGCTCTGACCCTGCTGCCGCTCGCGCCCCGCTACCCACCTATCGCCCAGAGCCTCGATGTCGTCCGCGCCGGCAAGCGCGTCCCCGCACTGGACTGGCTCTTCCCCGCAGCAGCCCGCTACTGCCCCGACTGCCTCGCCAGCGATGGGACGCCGCTGCAGACGGACCACGGCGGCCCCTGGAAGACCGACTGGAGACTGCCCGTCATCTTCGCCTGCGAGCACCACCAGCGCTTCCTCGAACACCTCTGTCCCGAATGCCAGCGACCGCTCACCGACCGCCCCGGACAGCTGATCGCCCGCCCGACCATCGCCGGACTCCACCCCGCCCAGTGTCGATCACCTCTCACCCACGGGTCCCGCCGCACACAACGGGCCTCGCAGCTCTGCGGAGCCCGCCTCGACCAGCAGCCGCTCGGACCGGCGGAGCCCTTGCCCGAGGCGCTCTCCACACTGCAGAAGAACATCACCGCCATGCTCAGCCCCGACACCCCGGCGGCGACGGCCAGCGAGTACTTCACGGACCTCCAGATGGTCAGCGGGCTCGTCATGATCACCTGGCCCAGGGCCCGTCCCACCACACCGGACGTCGACACCCGCTGCACTGATCAGGTTCTGGCCGCCCGTCAGGACCCCTCACGCTCCATCCATGTCAGCACGCCGCCCCAGGACGCTCGGGCCTGCGCGAGCATCCTCCTTGCCGCCGACGCCATCCTGTCGGCCACCGACCTGCAGACCGCACTGGCTCCCCTGGCACCGATCGAGAACCGCACCCGCAGCGGCATCGCCCCGAAACGTCACCGCAGCTGGGACACCGCGTTCCGCCGCTATCGGGACGACTGTTCCCAACGATTCCGAGACGCCGCTGAGTATCTGGTCTCCACGCACCGACGAAGCGGCAGGGGCGGCAGCCGGTTGCCCCAACGCGGCCTCGACTACCGCCCCCAGCACGTTCCGGCGTTCCTCTCCCTCGAGTGGGCCGAACGCCACCTCGGCGACTTCACCGTCGCCTTCAGCATGCCGGTCCTGCGGCGCACCACCTCCGCCTTCCTCGTCCGACGAGCCCTCGGGAAGACCATCGTCGACGCCGCCGAGTTCCTCGGACTCGGCATCGATGGAAAGGGTCTGGGCGGGCCCATCGCCAGATGGGCCCGCCGGCAGGGCACCCCGGAGGCATACGAACGAGCCTTGGACGCGATCGCCGCAGAGCTCGCCTCCTCACCACTGATCGACTACCGGCACCGACGCACCCTTCTCGCCGACTGGGCGCTGCCACCAGATGCATGGCACCAGATCGCCGACCAGCTGGAACGCCGGCCCAGCCCCCGCTACCTCTCCGACGACCGCGCACGCCTCGCCGCCACGGCCTACATCTGGACCCAAGTCACCCACGGCGAGACCCAATTCGCCCCACAACCGGCCGAAGCCCGAAACGATCCCGAGCTCGACGCAGCATGGAGCCAGGACCGGTTCACCATCGGACACTGGATCCGGCAGAACAAGGTGCCCTTCTACCAGCAGATGAAGCCGCTTCTCGACGCCTACGCCGCCCAGCTCACCCGAGCCGTCGACGCAAGCCGCTCAACTCGCCAACTCGCGCACTCACTCGCCAACTGAAGCGCTCAGTCACAGCCGGCTCACCGCTCACGACCTGAGGGTTCAATCAGTAATCGACGTCGACGTAATCGATGTCGGTGAAGTCCACCAACAGGCCCTGCGCGCGCCGGCCGCGGTCCTTGAAGTAGATGTCCTGGAGTCCTTCGGCCACGATGCTCTGGAGCTGCTCCTCGGTGGCTCCGGCGGCGTGGGCGTCGAAGAGCCGTGCTGCGTAGACGGGAGGAAGGCCCTGGGTGATGGGCCGTAGCCGCGGGTCGTCGGTCGTGCCGGGGGCGGCGGTGAATCCGAAGCGTGCCCGGGTGTCGATGATGATGCCCCCGGTCGTCGCGGCCTGCTTCCTGGCCCGGTCGCGGACCCGGGGCTGCCACCGTTTGCGGACCTCGTCGGCGAGCCGGTCCGCGAGGTGGCGGCGGGGCTGCTTGAGCTGTCCGGTGAGGTACCGCTCGACGGTGCGCTGGGTGACGCCGAGCAGGTCGGCTGCACCCTTGGTGCCCTTGGTCTGTTTGACCAGGAACTGCATCTGCTTTTGAGCCGACTTCGGCACCGGGCGGGTGAAGTGCGCGGCGTCGGCCTTGTCGAGGCTGTCGGCGATGAGGCCCATCGGGGTCTACTCCCCCTCGTCCTGGCCGGCGACGATGCCGGTTTTGATGTGCCGGGCGAGGTTCACGTCCGGACCGTGCTCCTCGAGCAGGCCCTCGGCCCACAGCACACTCTGGGTGCCCTCGTGTTTGACCATCCCGGGCGAGACACCGAGCCGGAAGGTGCCGGGCAGGGGCTTGCCGTCCCGGTAGGGCAGGAAGTCGAGCGGGCTGGGGCCGTCGGCGGCGTACACGGCGCAGTCGGAGAGGATCGCGACCGGGTACAGGTCCGCGTGGGTGGCGAGCTTGAGCATCTTGCGGTGCATGTTGATACGGGCGCCTGCGATGACCGCGGCGCGGATGTCGGGGCGCCAGGTCGGGCGGGCGAGCGCGGGCCAGGGCTCGCCCGGCCGCCAGCCGCCGCTGCGGGCCCGCTCGCGCAGTTTGCCGAGGCCGCCCTTGACGGTGGCCTTGATGGCGCTGAGCACGGCGGCGAGGACGGGGTCGGTGTGCTGGTGTCCGGCCATCGCGGCCAGGAACTGCTCCGCCGGCATGCCAGGGGTGATGCCGAGGTCGGCCATCGTGGCGACGTAGGCGTCGCGCAGCCGGGTGTACCAGGCGTCCAGGTAGGGGCCGTGCTCGTAGCGCAGGTAGGCCTCAAGAGGGGTGACGGGGTAGCCGAGTTCGACCGCGTAGGCGACCGTCGGGGTGGCATACCAGGCCGGACCGGTGGGGCGTTCGCCGTGCGGGGTGAACGGGCTGGGCAGACGCTCGTCGAGGCGGATATGGGAGAGGTCGACCAGCCACGAGCCGGGCAGCTTCGGGTCGAAGAGCGGCCGGTGGACGTGGACGGGGGCGGAAAGGCCGACGGTGAGCCGGTTGGCGGCCGCGGCGAAGGCCATGTTGACGTCGATGCCGACCAGGAACCGCTTGGTGCATTCGGCGTCGGTGAGCGGACGCGCCCAGTCATACGCCTCCTCCACCAGGACCTCCGCCGGGGTGCGGCGGTGGAAGCGCGGCATGTCCGACAGCAGGGGGTGCCCGTCAGGAACCTCGCACGGCGCCGGATCGACCGGGTCCTTGCCCAGGCTGCCGGGGTTGTGCTCGCTGTGCCGGTTGCCGTTCTCGTCCGGCTCGGATGCGCGGGTCGGCGGGTGGAAGGCGGTCATCAGCTCCAGGCCGGTCACGGCCGTCGACCCGCGTGGCGTCATCACCCGGGACGCGTACGTCCCGAGCAACTGGGCGAGTTCGGCCGGCGGAAGCTGTGCGGCGTCGGCCCAGTGTCGGGTGTCGAGCGCGTTCCACGACGGGATGCACAGCTGCACGCAGTTGCGCTGCGCGCCCTGCGCCGGGCGGTAGATCCGCGCCCACGGTCCGAACCCGCGCCCGGTCAACTTCCAGTCCGCGCGCGCCAGCTGCTTGATGACCTTGTGGTCCTCCGGCAGGCGCCCGGCCAGGCGCTCTTCGTCGGTGAGGGCGGCCGGCAGGCCGTAGTGCTCGCACGCCGCCTCGGTCAACACCAGCAGCGGGTCAGCGTCCTTACCCGGGCCGGACAGCTTCGGCTGCCCGAGCTTCGCCTCCTTCAGGGTCCAGTCCACCAGGGCCTGGATGCTCTTCGCGGGCACGTCCAGAACCAGGCCACCCGTGCAGTACGCCAGCACCTGGTGGTCTTCGACGTCGACGACCGCCAGCGGGCCGTTCTCGAAGCGCGGGTCGGCTCCGCCCACCGGGGTGCTGGCGGGGGCTGCCTTCTTCGCGCCGGGGCGCCGGGACGTCGACGACGTCCTGGCGGTGCGCGCCGGACGCGACGCGGCGGCTGGCGCGGGAACGGCGGCTACGCGGGACTGGGTGTCCTCCACGATGGCCGCGCGTTGGGGCGCCTGCCCCGTAGACAGGGTCTGTGTTTCCGCTGGGGTCGTCCGGCCGGTGAACGGCACGGGCGTGGCAGAGCCGGGGTCGGCGGGGAACCGCTCTGCCCATCCGTCGAGGAGCCGCCGATAGGCCTGGCGGCGCGGGGGGCGCGGCTCGGCGCGGCCGGCCTCCCAGTTCTTCACCGTCTGCGTCGTCGTCTGCAACACCTGCGCGAGCCGGGCCTGGGTGACCCCAGCGGCCTCGCGTAGCCGTGCCCGCTCGGCAGGCTCAGGCATCTCCGGCTCCCCGGCGAGCAGCGCCTCCACGGCGGCGAACAGCTCATCTTCCGTCGGCATGCTCCACCTCCACCACAAACCCTACCACAACTTATCCATGGATTTGCGTTCAGTTTATCCTTGGATTTACCTTCTGGTGTGTGATCAAGGTGGCGGCTGGTAACGGCAGCGCTGTCGGAGCAGGAGCGCCGCGACATGCAGGACCGGGTGATCCTGCCGGTTGCTCGCCAGGCCGTACCGCAGGAGCAACCGGTCGTGGTGATCGTCGGAGGTCAGCCCGGCACCGGGAAGACCATGGTGGGTGACCTGATCGAGGCAGTGCTCGAGCGGCGCGGTGGGGCTGTGCGGATCTGCTGCGACGAGCCACAACCAGGCGCTGAACCATCCCACGTGCCGAGGCTGCAGCTCCCGGGCTCTGCCTCGGCACGCCGCCATGACTGTTACCCCCGCATCACGGGGGCATCTGCCGTGCTGCAACTGCTGACCTCGTAGAGGACTTGAGGCCGCGCAGGGAGGGAACCGCATGTGAGGACTGGCCCCCGGCCTTACGGGGCGGGGCTGGTGTCTGGGCGTGAGCCTTCGGAGGCGACGTCTCCGTTGCTGCTCGGCGCGGGGAGAGCGGCCGGCGTGTCTGGTCCAGACAGAGGAGCTGCGGGCGGCAATGGGTCGAGGCCCAATTCGGCGCGCTTGTACTCGGCTTCTGCCCGGCGCAGCTCAGCCTGGGCACGGATTATGGCTGCTTCACCTTCCTTTTCCGCCCGGATGATCTCGGCGCGACCGGCTGCCTCGGCAGCATCCCCTGCCCCCGAGACTCTGGCTTGTGCTCCCCACGCACGTATGACGCGCGGGATGACTGCGATCCCTGCGGCCACTAGAGCTGGGAGGCCGACCGCGGCACTCACGATGGCTGGCGCGTCCGCAGGACCCAGATGGCCGGAGGTATCGAGGGAGGAGAGCACGGCCCGCAGACCGAACAGGCCGAGAGCAAGGAAGCTCCACAGCAGATATGTCTCAAGGACGGGCAGACGGTTGTGCTTCACGTGGAACCGTCGGTCTGGGACAGGCTGGCGGTTCTCGCGCAGGGCTGTCTGCACCTCGTGGTCCCGATGATGGATCCAGCGCTCAAAGTACTCCCGGGCAAGCCTGCGCTCATACGCGGTCGCCGGGCCTGTCCCGCGTTGCAGGGCCACAATCCCCAGCAGCAACCAAAGCGCGAAGAGCCCGCTCCCGAAGCCGGCGGGGAGGAACCCCCGGTAGAGCGGCGGGACGGCAGAGCAGGGAAGGTCGAGTTCCCCACCGCGGGCAGTGGGCCTCTTGCAGACCGCGAGGGAGGACTCGAACCTCCAACCTTTCGCTACGAGAACCCCCGCTGCCGCCAACGCCGCGAACGGTCCCCGCCTGTCACGGGCGGTCCGTCGACGACGGCGACAAGGTCGGCGTGACCCTGGGCATAGCGGGCTTCGTTGAGCCTGCCGCTGGGGAATTACGTGGCTCTGTCCGCGGTTCCGTGAATCCCCAGGTCAGTGGCGCGAACAGGGGATCATTCAGACAGGGTGTCTCCTGTCGTGGCGAGGAGGACGGTTGAGGACTGTCCTGGTTCCGGAGGGACGGCCTTGCTCTACTCGCTCAGCCCCACGATGCCCCAGCCTCGTCGGGCGGCTTCGGTGAGGACGTGGCCCCACTCCGCCAGCAGGTCTGTGAATGCGCCGAAGATGCCGACCCATCCTTCGGGATCGGCGGCATGTTCGGTGAAGGCTCCTTGCATCCTGTCAAGGCGAGGCCGTACCCGCTCCCAGGTCGCGGCCAGCTCCCGTACGCCGTCTGGTGACCGTGCGAGCAGCAGCCCATAGACACTGGGGTCGTCGCTGAAGAAGCCCGGATCCATGTGCTGCGCCTCACCGTCCAGCCCGACCCAGATCAACCCGAGCAACAACGTGTCCAACTCAGCCCGCACCAGAGGATCAACATGGTCGCGGACGGATTCCCACCGCTGCCCGGCCCAGAAGTGCGCCTTGAACGAGCCACAGGTGTGCAGGAACTCGTATATGGCGAAGAAGGCGCTGTTGGGTCCCCGTGGCCACCCCCAGTCGCCCTCGACCACCGGCGCGTCGTGATTCCACAGCCCCGTCTCGTCGGCATACCAGGCGTTCCTCAGCCGCGGCAGTCGCTCCCGGGGCGGAACCTCCCCCAGCCATGACCAGTCTGCGATCATCACCGTGATGTCCAGCCCCATGGGGGTCAGCGTACCGATCGCCCATAATCCAAGGTGGCGTTCACCGACGGCAGCGTCGGGTACCAGGCCAGCCGCCCCGTGTTCGGGATTCACGGAACTGCGGTCAGAGCCAATTACGTGAACGTCGACACCGGGCGATTGATCAGACGATAGAGCCTCATACTGCAGACGATGCCGGCACGCCTTGGAGTCCTGCCTCAGGTCCCCGACAGGGCCTGCTCAGCTCGATTACTCATCCGCCAGACCGCGGAGACCGTGGCTTCTACGTGTCATGGAGAGCGCTCTTCGCCTCGTCGACGAAGCGGCCGAGTGCCGCCCAGTAGGGGCCGTAACAGGCGTCGAAGCGGGCCTCTGCGCCTGCCTCTTCGGCAATGACGGAGTTGAGGGCTTGATACGGATCAGTTGTTGCCTGTTTCACCGCGTACGCTGCAGCAGCCGCCTCGTCCGGCCCCTCCAGCTCGATGACTCGCACAGCCCGCCTCAGGTCCCCGTAGGTGTCCCGAATACGGTCCCGGAAATCCTCGAGCGTCACCGACCGGCTCTCAGGGGCGCTGAAGCGGTGGACTTCGGGCACCTTCCAGTACAGCTCAGCCATCCGCTGACCTTGCTGGATGAGGTCCAGGTAGACCGCCCGACGAGCCTCGTACAGCCGCTGCAGGCGCTGCGACGCTGTCGTAGCGTCGGCCTGGATGCGGGCTGCTCTGGTGTTCCCTCGGCTGGTCACCCAGCTGGCCAGAACAGCAGTTCCGCCGGTGAGCGCAGCAATCCAAAACGTATTGTCAGCCACGCCCGGCAGTGTCGGGGACCGGCGCTACAGCCGCCAGAGTGCGCTCGAGCACTTGCAAGCAGCACCAGCAAGTGCCCTGTTGGGCGAGAACCCGCCTGAGGCGAAGAGTGGGAGTGGTGAGTTCTCGAAGATCCTCATCAACGACTCGCGCGGTCAGGCAACTCCGCGTGCTCATTGGTCACTGCGGGAGTCCTCCACGTCAGCTCCATAGCGCCTCCCTCACAAGTGGTGGCTGTCGTGGAGCTGCCCGCGCAACAGCCGGATCAGGCGGCAAGGGCGCCGTAGCGTGCCCCTGACGGGGCCGTTGAGAGTTCATACTCACGTCCTCAGACAGGTCTGTGGCTGGGCCGTTCACGTTGCTCCGAGGTGCTGGACCCGACACTGCAGGCCACGACACCGTCCCGATGAGCCAGCCAGCCTCCACTTTCGACGCATGGGCGGGGCCCAGCAGATGGCCCCCGCCACACACACAGAGGCGCAGATGAGGCTGCAACCAGCACCCACGCGATGCTTCCGTCACCCCGTCTGGACCAACAGATGAAGAATGACGAAGAGCCGGGCACAGGAAGGCCCCCTATGTCAGGTGCCAACAGCCGTGCCTGAAGCGAACCATACGCGACTCGCTTCGGTTCCTCAGCATGGGCAAGGAGCTCAAAGAACCGGAAGCCGGTGAGACAGTGCGAGACAGATCTGAAGAACTGATGGCTCTGACCTGCTCAAACGTTGCGGTCATCTCCAGTTGTTCAGCTGGATCGCAGAGTTCAACACTGCTGTGTTGAGGCACAGTTGGCCGCAATTGCGAGGGCTGCTCCTACGTTGCCTTCCCCGTGCGATTGGCGCCAGTACTGCGCGGGAAGACGAGACAGCCCAAAAGAATCACCTCTTCACACGCCGCAACTCACGCCTGATTCAAGCCTGGACGACTGGCGGGCCAAGCCATACATGCAGGTCCGCTCTCATCACCAGCTGCACTGACACCGCCTTCGCAGTCAGGCGCCACGGTCACGCTGCGTCCGCGACCACAAGAAGTGGACCAGAGCCCCTAGAAATCAACGAAGCCAGCTCAGTAGGCGTGCTCCTCACGCGCCGTCAGAACCCACCTGCGCGGACGGGGCATTCGTGCGGTCATCCCGCAGCCGGCTGACCAGATCGCCGAACGTAGGCGCGAAGGCCGGTCCGGTGACCGACCACCGGCCTTCGACCGCGACACCTACAAGCAGCGAAACGCCGTCGAGCGCCGCATCAACAGGCCCGACACGCACGCTGCAACCCCCTATGTGATCGAGCAATCCAGAAGTCGCCCGTCGCTGGTGCCGATGAGCAACCGACCAGGCTGGGCCAGGGTCAGTGCCGTCGGTACGGCGGGCACTGCGGCTACGGTGAGGTGCCGACGCCAGCGCACGGTGCCGTCATGAAGATTCAGCCCGACGATCTCGCCATCGTCGTAGGTGACATAGACGGTGTCCGCGTCGCAATCAAGGCCGGTGGCCTTCCGGTTCGTCCGGAAGACCCAGGCCGGCTGCCCATTCGTTGGTTTGCGTCGTACGACGAACGAGCCGTCGGGCTGCAACCCGTGGCCGTGGTAGACGGTGCCGGCATGCACGAGGCCACCATCTGCGGTCTCTACGCCAGGGCCGGCGAAGTGTGTCTCACCTGGCATCCAGGAGTAGGGGAACAGCCGTATGACTTCCGCCTTCGTCGGTTCGCGCGGGCGTTCGGCAACCGGCATCGCCTCCAGGTCGGCTGCGACGAGCCACGTTTCCTTCGGGCCGGGGTTCCGCTCGCCCTCCGCGCGCACGGCCTCCCGGGAGTAGATGCGGCTGCCACGCCGGATGCGGAGCCTGCTCCGTTCTCCGGCTGATCCTGCAGGCGCGAGGGCCGGTATGCCGTCAGCGCCGCGCACCAGGGACACCGGGGCGGAGGGAGTGAGGTGGTCGAGCTGTGCCCCGTCCGCTAGCGAGAGCCGGACCACGGCCTGAGGATGCTTTCCCCACTCGGGCCGGACCAGAGCGACCCAGGCCGATTGCTCATCTGCCGCGATGACAAGGTCCCGGCCGCCTTCGTCGTCCGGAACAGCCCACTGCCGCTGTCCCGACGGCAGCCAGGACTCCAGTTGGATCCCGTCAAGGGTTGCCAGGATCCTGCCGTCGGACAGCTCCTCGACTGCGCGGACGTTGCACCGCGGATCCCAGTCGGCGCTCAGAGAGGAGACCGTCCGACGGGCGTCCTCTCGGCCGTCGGGGCGCGGAACCGTCACGCGTGGTCCGGCCAGGTCGGATGCGGTGATCGACCGGGGTGATACGGCCCTCCAGTCGGGCCGACGCACCACCGCCACGTGCCCCTCGCCCCATGCATCTTTGTCCTGCCAGTCGTCAGGCGGTGCCATCAGCACACGTAGGTCCTCTTCGTTGAGCCATTCCAGGCCCAGGACCTGGCGGCCGAGATCGTGCTCGATGAGCGACGTGGGCACGCCCGTCTCCAAATCCAGGAGGAGGAGTTCCCCTTCAAAGAAGTAGCCGCCGTCGTAGCTGCCCGTGCCGACAGCCAGTAGGGGCAGCGCGGGGTGGAAGGCCATTGCGTGCACGGGGTAGCGCGCCCGGAGAAGGGCTCGGCAGGCCAGATCATCGGTGCCGTAGACACCAACCGGCGCAGTGCTGCCGAACTCCTGTATGCCCGCCACCGCCGTGTGTGTGCCCGCCACTGCCAGCAGACGGCGACGCTCGTCGTCGACCGCGAGAGTGGGTTCACCAACCTCGGCGAAGGGACGGTCACTGAGGATTCGGTCGATGCGGAACGGGATGGTCATGGCAATGATCTTCGCAATGGTCGAAGACTGCCGGAAGTCACGAACTCCAAGAAGTTGAAGACCCCGTACGCCGTCGAGGCCGTCTCTGGCGAACCTCGCGCTTGCGTCTGGAGCTAGAGGGCGTCTGAAAAGCCTGGCAGCGGGCCCATCTTGCGAGGCGACGCACCAGGAGCATGGCCATGGCAAGGTAGATGGCATTCTCCGAACAGACGTGCAGGTACTCGTAGTCCTTCGACAGGCGCTGGCACCGTCCCAGCCAGGCGAACGTCCGCTCCACCACCCAACGGCGCGGGACCACCGCGAACTGGGGCACTGCCGGCTGCGGTGCCCCCACCCGGGCCCAGGTCGAGCGGAAACCACCGTCGCGGCGCTGCACGATCTCCACGGTGATGCCTGGCCTCCAGAGCCCAGGCGTGGAAGTCGGCGCCGCGATAGCCCTGGTCCGCCCACACGTGCCGCAGGCGCGGGAAAGCGTCGGCAGCCCGGGAGAACAGCACCACGGCGCCATCGCGGTCACCCACACTGGCCGAGCTCACGCAGGTGACCAGGACAGTGCCGCGGGTGTCGACGAGCAGGTGGCGCTTGACGCCGCTGACCTTCTTGCCGCCGTCGTAGCCGTGCAGACCACCGCGTTCACTGGCCCGAACACTCTGACTGTCCACGATGGCGGCACTGGGAGTGGGATCCCGGCCCAGCTGCACCGCTCGCGTTCCCGCAGCGCCGTCAGCATCCGCTCCCACACGCCATCCTTCTGCCAGCGCCGCCAGTAGTGGTAAACCGTCTGCCACGGCGGTAAGTCATGCGGCAGGAGTCGCCAGGCACAACCGGCCCGCAGCCAGTACACCAGCGCGTTGAGGATCTCCCGCCGCGCGTGCTTCGCCGGCCGTCCACCAGGCTTGACCGCCGGAACCAGCGGACAGAGGATCTCCCAATCCGGATCAGACAGATACGTCGAGTAACGGGTACGCAGCCCGCACACCCCAGCCCCCGAACGTGCGTCACCGCCCCGCTACCAGGCGGCTTGCCCTGACAGGCATTTCAGACGCCTTCTAGGGCGGTGGCGCGGTCGGGGCCGGTGCGGAGCTTGGTGAGGATCCGCCAGGCCTTGAGGTTGCGGCATCCAGCGCTAGGGATCGGCGAGCAGCCACCCACGCCGGGTAGCTGCCCAACAGGATGGGGCCAGCCACCGCTTCCACCGTGCGCCCGAACGCACCGAATTGTGCTGACGGCGCTTCGGTTCGAGAGGCGGCCCAATCAGGCAGGCCCGATCAGCAACCCGAGGCGTGTCGAACCTAGAACGGAGGCCCGAAAGAGGTGGCGGGGACATCCGAAGCCAGCCGCAGAGCCTTTCGGACGTCCCGCTGGTACTTGTAGGAAGGGTGGTCCCAGGCGTCGTCAGAACGGTCCCAGTAACTGTTGTCCGAACGTGCCGCCACGGCCTTGCTCCACAGCTCGGCGCTCTTTCGAAGCTCCCCGACGTAGGCGGTGACCTTGGGCCTGGCACCG
The DNA here is from genome assembly GCF_042895235.1 of Streptomyces sp. NPDC001410. NCBI lineage: Bacteria > Bacillati > Actinomycetota > Actinomycetes > Kitasatosporales > Streptomycetaceae > Streptomyces > Streptomyces sp. NPDC001410. The sequence continues at coordinate 36,230 of NZ_JBIAWE010000029.1, read as the reverse complement.
GCAGACCAGTTGGCGACGTCGAGGCCATCTGCCTCATGGTCCAGCGCGTCCGCCATCTTCGCAGCCCAGGCACGACTGGCGGCCACGCTGCCCAGGTGCGGATAGGTCTGGAAGACGCGCGCTGAGGCCAGCTCCAGCTTGAGGAAGGCAAGCTGGTCTGCTGCCAGGCTGGTCTCCTGCTCGCGTACGCTGCCAGTGGTCTGACCGTCCGTGTCGGCCGTAAAGCAGGTGGCGGTCCTGTTACCCGACTGCTGGACCTCACGGGTCGGGTAGTAGTAGTTGATGCCCATCGTGTGGGGCAAGGACCAGTCGTCCATGACGTAGTCGGTCAGCCGATCGCTGCACTGGTGGTATGACTGTTTTGCGAGGAAGTCGTCGGCGCCGCGGGACCCGGTGAGAGCGACCGTGGCGAACACTTCGCCCTCGTGTGGCCGGGAGCATGGCACAGGTACCGCGGAGTAGAACCTCTCCGTGCTGCGAGCTAGTGAAGCAGTCGCCCACCGCGAGGCTTACGGCCGACCGGTCGCCTGCGCCGGACATCTACTTGTCCGGATTTTCGTCGGCGTCACCGGAGATTGCCCCGATTATCCGACTCATCGCCAGCACGACCCCACCGAGCGCTAGCACACCCGCAATCGCTAGTCCGCGGCCCTTCTGGTTGCGCTTGGAGCCGGGCTCAGACGGCGTGGGCAGCGGTATGGCTGGCACGGGTCTCCGGTCGACCTCGGCAAACACGTATGCGGAGCCGGAATCCTCGCACACGACCAGGCATCTCTGTCACCCCAGTGCGCAATTCGACTCGCGCCTGATCTGGCCAACGGCGAGCCTTCGGCGCGCTGGGGCCTAGACGCCGTGCATGTCCGTCATTCCCCGCAGGATCCTGCTCCATCTGGAACGGATCCGGCACGACTGGCTTGGGCGATCAGCAGTGCGCCCGCCAAGTCAGCGCTCGCGCGCCTGGTGGTTGGCGCGGACCATGCTGCCGCTGGGCTGTTCTCAATCTTCTGATCCGTAGCTCTAGACAGATCGGCCATTCAGGGCCATTACGACCGCTTCCGGGCGATGGGGGGGTCTAGGTCGACCGCCATCGGTCGCTGCGGTTGCGGCACTTCGTTGCGGTACGGCCGTGACGACCCGTGGGGCTCCGTCTCCGTCAACTCAAACTTGAACGTGTTCAAATTCTATGCCAGGCTGCGGAACACGTCCTTGATCTCCCCGGTCGCGCACGCGACCTGTAGAAACCGCTGGAGGTGGAGTGTGTTGCGTTCCTGCCGGACCGCGCTGGTCCTCCTTGCCATGGCTCTCGCACTCACGGCCTGCGGCAGGATCTGGAACCGGCCGCCGCCCGAGGGCGAATCCGTCGTGCTGAAGCCAGCCGAACTCACGACCACATGGACCGACGCCAACGGCGGCACCCTGACGCTGAAGCCAGATGGAACTTTCACCGCCAACAACGTATGCGGCGACTGGATGGGCGCCTCGGACTGGAACTGGACAGGACCCCGGTCAGGATCGGGCACCTGGAAAGACGACTCCGGCAAGACAGGGACCGCCGTCTGGCGGTCGTTCGACGCCAAAGGCCCCAAGGGGGATGACGTGGGAGACGTCCTTGGCGCTCTGCGGCATGGAAAGACTCTGATGCTCTGGACCCGCGTGGGCGACGAAGACAACGACGATCCCCACTGCATTCTGACTAGAGATCTTTAACAGCTGACGGCGGTTGAAAGTCGAGCCCGGTCTTGGTGATGAGACCCTCGATGAGGCGGGGGCGGTACTGCATCCGTTTCAACCGTGTCTTCACCAGCGCAGTGAGCTGGTCGAGGCTGTGTTTGGTGAGATTGGCCAGCGGTCTCTTCAAGTGCGACCACACGCCCTCGACGGGGTTGAGCTCGGGAGCGTAGGGCGGCAGCTGGTAGACGGTCAGCCATAATCGGGCGGCGATCAGCTCGCGCATGGTGCGGCTGACGTGCGTGTTCAAGTTGTCCCAAACCAGAACGACGGGGCCGCCGAGCTGCTGGTGCGCGGCATCCAGCAGGCAGGGGTAGTCGGTCTCGGTGAAGCCCTTGCGGCGGCCTTTGGCAGGACCTCGGTCGAGGTGGACGCGGTAGATCAGCCGGGGCCGGTGACCGGCCTTGGTACAGATCAGAGCCGCCATGGAGACTCGTTTGGTGCCTGCGGCGGTGACCCTTACTACCGGGGTGCGGCCCCGTCGGCCCCGGTGCGGCCCTTCGGCGGCCTCAGGCCCTGGCCGGCTTCGTCCTCGAAGCAGAGCCAGGCGCCCAGGTCCGCCGCCCTCTTTTTATGACGGGCCACTGCTCGTCCTTCCAGGCGGCGATCTTCGCCTCGTCCCGCTCGGTGGCCTTGCGGGAAGGGACCTGCACGCTCCAGCCGATGCGGTGCAGCAGCAGGTCCAGCCCGGCCACGGGTACTCGACGCCGAACCGGCGACGCACGACGTCAGCGATCCGCGCCAGCGACCAGCACTGGTCAGGCCAGCCGAATACGGCAGGGCCGGCATCCAGCACCGTCTCCAGCAGGCGGAGTTGTTGCGGGTCGAGCTTGCACCGGGTGCCGCCGGGCCCCTTGGAGGCAAGGGCATGCCGGCACGCCTCGGCTCCGGCGTGACCTGCTGATGGCCCCTTGGTCGTTATCGAACGAGGCCGGTGCTGCGCCACGAACACGCTCCGGAAGAACGCTTCATGGGGTCGGGTTGAACAACTTCCAGTGGCCCTCGGAGATCACTTCGACGGCGCCGTCGGCCACCTTGATAGCGGTCTGCTCGTCAATCGCGTAGGCCGGACCCGCGATCCCGGCCGCCCATCGTTCTGCCGCGGCCATGGTGTTCTCCGGACAGGCCGGATGATCCAGGTGCGGGAAGATCGAAAAATCAACCACGCCAAGCGTGCTGTCGCCGCCGGTGGGCGGCTTCCAGCCCACGAAGTCCTGCCCGATTCGGGGGGTCATCACCATGCTCCCGGCGCTGAGTCCCACGTAGACCGTGTCGGGCAGCGACGGCAGGAGTTCAGCCAGCCCGGACTCCCGCATCCAGTGCCCCAGGTACAGCGCGTCACCGCCATTGACCAGCAGGACGTCGGCCTCCCGGACCCAGGAGACCCAGCGTGCTTCGTCGATGCTGGGCAACGCGGTGAGTTCCAACACGCCCACCGACTTCCACCCCAGCTCGGTCATGGGGCTGGGAGATCGTCCGCTGATGAATCGCCATGGCCCGCCCGGATCGGCGTCGGGGGCCCCGTACCCCGCGGTGGGGATGCAGAGGGCGCTGGAATCGGCGATCGGCTTACCCAGAAGGTCGACCAGCGCATCCTGGATGCTCGTGTTCTTGATACCGGAGTCGGTGAGGAGAAGCTTCATCATGTCCTTCCCGAGGAATTATGAATCGATCCCAGGTCAGGAGTCATTCTCAACGAGTCCAAAACCTTCGGGGAAGCCCTCCAAGAACTCGCGGCGCGACGGATCGGTCTCCTCAGCAGCCATCGAACCGAGTAGGTCGATGAACTCGCTTCGCTGATAACTCGTCAGCTGAGTCACAAGATGGGCAACACCCTCCAAGACCTTGACCGCGTCATCTGGGTCCATCTGCTCGTCCTCGCACCCCTCAACGAACCAGAGAACATCGACCAAAGCCTGCGCCAGAGCACGGGTCAGCGACGGGTACACAGGCATCGGAACGATCTTTCCACCAGGCGGCTGATAGCGCGCGGTCATCTCACCACATGCCACTGACATCACCGTCAGTGAGCCCACCACAAGAAGTGGGCCAGAGCCCGATCTCATGGGCATAGCCAGGCTGGCAACCTGCGCCACTGCTGGGCCGGTGCGGACCCGCCGGTCAACGGCAGCCCACCAGCCCGCGCGTGCTGAGGGCATGGGCAGGTAGGCGGCCTGGAAAACGGTGGCGTTTGGCGTCAACCAGGGCCGCCAACTTAAGCGGTCATGGTGGCGGTCAGCGTTCGACCACCTGAATGTACTGCTTCAGCTCCTCGGCAATGCGCGTCGTGTCTCCACTCGCGGGCATGCGGCAGTCCGTCTCGATGCCCGCTTCGACGGCGGGCTCCGAGCTGAAGCGGATCAGGTCCGGGGAGGGAAGGAAGGAGTCGCGGAGCCAGGCGATGAAGACGGCCGCTTCATCGGCGGTGTTGTCCGTGAGGACGACGGTGTCGCGGCCTTCGTTGCTGGCGAGGCCGGTGAACTCGATTCCGTCCTCCGTCACAGCCCAGAAGGACAGGCGCAGTTGCCTGCCCTGCCGGGTCTCGTAGCGCACCTCGGGGAACGCCGCTTCGAGAGCGGCGCCGAAGGCGGCAAGGTCGAGGTTCCAGCCACCGGGATTCTTGGCGGGTGCGTAGAGCAGGTAGGTCGTCTGGTATTCGTCGAGGTCCACAGCGGGGTGCGTCCTTTGTCGTCCGGGGCTAGGGCACGTACCGGGAGGTGCCCTTGACGCCCTGTGCCGCCATGAGCGCCTGCCAGTAGGCGACCGCGTCGTAGTCGTTGGTGATGATCTCAAGGCCGCGGATCTGCTCGTGGTGCGTCATGGCCTGCCTGTAGTGGTCGAGTTCGTCCTCGTCCTTGCCGACGAGGATGTCCTTCTTGCTCCACTTCCTCTTGCCGTTCTTGTCGTACTGGTCTTCGAGCGCGAAGGTGTCCGGGGTGCGCCACGAGGTCTTCTTGTACTCGTCGTCCGTGTCCTGCACGTACTTTGCATCGACCATGTAGCCGTCGGCCGGCCGCATCCCGTCCGCGGCGATGGCGCCTTTGCGGGCGTCCGCGGGCAGCGGTATCAGCCGCTCGGGATAGCCGGGGGGTCCGCAGTTGGTAGGCATTGGCGGGGTCCACTGATCCGCGTAACACGCCACCGACGGCCACTCGGGGGCTCTACGCTCACTCTCTGTCTCCGGCAGAAGCCGTATGCGAGGGGGAGCTTGGGTGACGCTGCTGAAGGACGATCCCACCTGGGTGGGCAGCTACCGCTTGGAGAGCCGGCTCGGGTCGGGCGGGATGGGAGTGGTGTACCGGGCATACTCCGCGTCTGGTCAGACAGTCGCCCTGAAGGTGATACGCCGTCAGTGGGCCGAGAACCCGGAGTTCCGGGCCCGCTTCGAGCTGGAGGTCGCCGCCGCCCGCATGGTCCACAGCAAGCACATCGTGCCGATCATCGACGCCGATCCACACGCACCGGATCCGTGGATGGCCAGTCCCTACGTCCTGGGAGAATCCCTCGCTGCCCGCGTACGGGAGCGTGGACCGCTCGACGAGCCGGAACTCCGGGCGCTGGCCTGGGCCTTGGCCGGTGGCCTGCGGGACATTCACCGGGCGGGGGTGGTGCATCGCGACCTCAGACCGGGCAACGTGCTGTTGAGCGACGACAGCCCACTGATCATCGACTTCGGCGTCTCCCGCGCCGTCGACGGAAGACCCCTCACCGCCGCCGGCCAGATCGTCGGCACTCCCGCCTTCATGGCGTCCGAGCAGTTCACGACGCTCTCCGACGCCGGACCGGCGGCCGATGTGTTCTCCCTGGGTTGTGTGCTGGTCTTCGCCGCGACCGGACGCAGTCCATTCGAAGCCGGCAGCCCCTACGCCTCGGCCCACCTGAGCAAGCACGAGGAGCCGGATCTCAGCGCCCTGCCCGAGTCCTTACACAACGTGGTCGCCGCCTGTCTGCGAAAGGCTCCGGCCGAACGGCCCACCCCCGAGGAAGTGCTGGCAGCCCTCGCTCCCTCCGAACCGCCGCGCAAGGCCATCCGCGCCACGGCGCTCCGCACACTCCGTGCGCTCGCGGTCCACGGGCTGAATCGGCGAGTCCCCGCGTGGCTGATGGCTCTCACGGTCCTGGCGTCCGCGGCGACCGGCATCGCCACCGTGGCGGCCTGGCCCTCCTCCCCGACCTCCGCGCCGACCACCCGCCGTGCCCACCCAGATTGGCACCCTTGGGAGACGACGCTCGCCGGAAACGGTGGCCTTCAGAGGTGTTCCGCGTACGACGAAGTCATCTACTGCGCCACCGGCAACGGCTCCATCGCCCGCATCAACACCTACGACGACGGCCGCATCGCCTGGACGAGCGGCGCCCCGGCCGACCAGTACCGGAACTTCACTCCCCCCAACGGTGGCACGGCCGTGCTCGGCATCGCCCACGGCATGGTGTTCATCGTGCGAGAACGTGCCCGCCACGAACCCGGCGGCTGGGCAATGCTGCCCTCCCGGCTCTACGCGCTGGATGCCGGCACCGGGAGGACGCTGTGAACCCGGCTCATCCCGGACAGCTTTCTGGACACCCCCGGATTTCAGGCAGCGCAGATCGTGCGGAAGACCAAGACCCTGTACCTCACCGATCCGGCCAGGCACGAGATCCGGGCGATCGACGTGGCCACCCGCGGCACCCGGTGGAAACGGCCGCTGAGTCGCGGAGAGGTCTTCGCCGCGACATCCAACGGCCTGTACGCCATCCGGACCTCGCTGAAACATGATCAACAACCCAGCAGGACGGTGATCACGTCAGTCGAACCCACGACCGGGCGCACGACTTGGACCACCACCAAGGCAGGCATCCTCGACTTCGCCGCCTCCGCACCGGGCGCCCTGTACCTGGCAGAGCGCGACAAAGTCCCGATCTACGATGCCCGGCGGACCGCAGAGGTCCTGGGAGTACGCCGTACGCAACGCCCTCGCCCGCAGCCCCGCCGCCACGCCGCCCGGAACCCGAACGGCGAGCAGAAGTCGCCCTGGCCGCCCTGATGGCGATGCAGTCACTGCTGCGGAGCTTCGCCTCCGAGGCTGTCGACATGGCCCAGGGCGCCTTCGAACGGGCCAGGGGCCAGGCCGCTCCCAGGTCCTGGCGTTCGCCAAGCTGATCGAGGCCCGTGCCCATGCCCGCGACAGGGATGCCATGGCCGCCTCACGGGTCCTGAAGGCTTCCAAGGCCCTCCTAGACCCTCCTGAGCCGGGCAGAGGCGTCCAGCGGCGCAGAGCCCGCCTGGATCGACTTCTATCACCACGTCCGCCTCTCCGCCGACGCCACCGAGGTCTTCCGCGGTCCGAAGAACCCCAAAACGGCGCTCGCCTGGAACCAGCAGGCCGCCGCCATGCCGACCGGGGTGTTCACCCGCTCGGTCGGCATGCGCCTCACGATCGTGGGGACCGCCCACCTCCAGGCCCGAGACCTCGACCAGGGCCTGGGACTCGGCAACCGGTCCGTGGACATCCTCGCCCGCGTCCAGTCCAGCCGGGCCAAGGACTACGTCCGCGAGTTCAACACCGCCCTCGCCCCCTGGCGCCGCGAGCCGGCCGTCCGCGAGTTCATCCACCGCACCCGCTCCGAACTCGGCATCGCGGCCTGAACCCAGTGCTGTAGTGGCGCTGGGCGGCATCAGACTGCGTCTGAGATCTGGCCGACCCAGGTTGGGTCGGCACGGTTGCTGTGCTCACTGTTGGCAGATGGCTCGGAAGGTCACAAGTCAGCTGAAGCCAAGCTCGGTGAAGGCGCAACCCCCGCGCTCGGCATAGGGCAGTGCCTGTCGGGATACGAGCCTCGGAGGCTGCCGGAAGTGCTGATGGAAGCCGGAGGCCCGGAACTTCAAGTCGAACGCGTGGCCTTCGATGTGCCAGAGCGGGCAGTGCGAAAAGTTCGGGCGGGCATCGTCCGGCACCAGCCGGTGCACCCTGTCGACCTCCAAGTCCAGGGCCAAACCCTTGAAGTCGAGGTCGCCCTCAAGGTCGAAGACATCTTCAAAGACGAGTGTCGCCGGTGAGACCCAGAACGAAAAGTGTGTTGCGGGCGGGACCGGGTGGACCCAGCGGACGATGTAGTCAAGGTCGAGGAGAAGACGCGGCAGGATGTCGTCGGTCGGCTGGACGGACAAGCCGTGGATCGTGGCGTCGTGCCACCCCATCTCCTCGAAATCTGCGTCGCTCCAGGTGCTCTTGGAGAGCCCTGATTCCTCGTGGCTACCGTTGCCCATGTCCGAATCCAACCAGACACCTCAACGGAAGCAGTCACAGGCCAGGCCCGGACGAGAGGGAACGGGGTCGAGTTTCCGGTACCCGCTCGGCAGCGTTTGCACCGTAGTTGACGTACAGGGTGACCACGGCTGAATTGGCAGGTCGACGTCACCTCGGTCCCCGCGCTTCCGGAGAACCGTTCAGCGAGCGGGCTCGGGACGACGATCGGCCGGCGCGACAAGGCGGAGGCTCACCATCACTGAATCGCGGACGTGCATCGCGTATGCGGCGCCCTGGGATGGGCACCCAGGTCTCGACATCAACCTTCTCAAAGGCGGGCGGCCCAGCGCAGCGGGCAGAAAGCCCTACGCGGGCTACCGGTTGAGCAGGGGCGCGAGCGTCATGCACAGTCCGTCGGGGCCGCGGCAGTGGTGGGCGGCCATTCCTGCATCGCGGGCTGCGGTGACGTTGGCTTGGGTGTCGTGGATGAACAGGTGGATGAACAGGCAGCGCTCAGCCGTGGCCCCGACGCGTGCGGCAGCGATGCGGTAGACGCGGGGGTTGGGTTTCGCGACGCCGATGCGGGCGGTGTTCACGACAGTGTGGGCAAAGCCGTCCAGTCCCTGATGGGCGAGGTCCTGCTCCAGCCGGGTGGTTCCGTTGGAGACCAGGGACACGGAGGCGACGTCGCGGACGCGGGTGAGCAGGTCCACAAGTTCCAGGTCGGCAAGCGGGAGGAGTTCGCTCCAGGCGGCTACGGCGGCGCGGGCCTACTCCTTCGAGCCTCAACTGTTGGCGAGGTCGGCCGCCACGGCGGATCTCCACTGCTCGTCGGCGATCTGCCCGGTGACGGCGGGGTGGATGCGGGCCGGGGCGAAGGCTGCGGCCGCGCGTGCGCCGGCGGGTAGCCCGTGAGCGTGTTCGATCTCGGTGTCAGCGGGGCATACGGCATCGATGGGTGGGTCGGGCGGTGCTGAGAAGCCGTGTCTGAGCCCCACATGACTAGCTCGACTGGGACATCAATCCAGGTCAGAAGCCTTGTGTCAGGTCGGCTGTTCGGGTGGTGAGGATGACGTGCGGCCCGGCCTGACCGTCTCGTGGCGCCGGGGGTGTCATCGTGCACGGGGATCTCTTCGACAGGAGTTGGGACCGTTGGTGCACCGTGCCTCTGTGCTGCTCGTGACGGCGGTGGGTCTGGCGGGTTTGGCGGCGCCCGCCACGGCCGCTCTGCCCGCCGACAGCGACCCGGCCAGCAGGATCGACCACATCGTGGTCTTCTACCAGGAGAACCGCAGCTTCGATCACGTCTACGGCAACTGGGGCGAGGTCGGCGGCGAACGCGTGAGGGGCTTGTCCAGCGCCACACCGGCTCACACGGTCCAAGTGGGCCAGGACGGCAGGCCGCTGCACTGCCTGTTCCAGACGGACCCCAACCTCACCTCGCCGTCACCGGTGCCGACCACCTGCACGGATACCGGACATCCGGCGAAGCAGGGCAGCAAGCACGAGTGGCGTTGGGTCAAGAGCGGGTTCCCCAATCGTCCTTGGCAGATCGACGACTACGTCCCGCACGACGCCACAACGTGCCCCGGCGGTCGGCCCAACGGCACGGGAGAGCCCGGCGGCTGCACAAAGGACCTGACACATCGCTTCTACCAGCACCAGTACCAGATCCACGGCGGCCGACAGGACCGCTTCGTCGTCGCCAACGCGTCCGCGGGTCTGACCATGGGCTTCTACGACACGAAGCAGTTGCCGATCTACACCTACCTGCACGGCAATGACGCCCCGCCGTACGTGGTCTTCGACAACTTCTTCCAGGCCGCGTTCGGCGGCTCCTTCCTCAACCACCAGTGGCTGGTGGCGGCGCAGACGCCGATCTTCGCCGACGCCGATGACAGTGGCAAGACGTCGGATGCGGCTTGCAAGACCGGTACGGAGAATTGCGACCTGCACTCGACCGTGGACGTCAATGGAATGCCGGACGGCGACAGCCCGAAGGATCTGCCCTACTACGCCTCACCGGGCGGCCAGCTGCACGACGGGCGCCTCACCGTGGCCGCAGACTCCTCGGGGCACTGCGCCCCGAGCTTCGACGGGGCGGTGCCCGCGCCCCGAGGCACGGTGTGCGGCGACTACGCGGTCAACAGCATCGACCCGTTCACCCAGCCCTATAAGCCGCACAGGGAGAAAGGCAAGCGGCTGCCGCTGCTGTACAGCGACAACATCGGAGACCTGCTGTCCGGGCACCACGTCTCCTGGGCCTGGTACACAGCCGGCTGGGACAACGCGGTCGGCAACAACGGCCGGGATCCCCAACACCCGCTGGGTCCCGGCTGGACCGCGGGCCCCACCCACACCAGCACGGGCACCTGCACGAACTCGGCGCGCGAGGGCGCGGAGTTTCCCTACTGCGTGCCGGACGACTTCTCGGTCCACCATGTGCCGCTCGGCTATTTCGCCAACTACGCCGACGGGACGGACGCGCGGGCCGAGCACCTCGCGGACGAGAGGAAGTTCCTCCAGGACGTCGCTCGCCCCGGCGGCCTTCCCGCGGTCAGCTTCGTCAAGCCGGAGGAGTTCGACGAGCACCCCGGCGGCAGCGAGTACGAGGGCAGCGCCCACCTGGTCAAGCTCATCAAGGCGGTGGAGAGCGGGCCGGACGCCGAACACACGATGATCATCGTGACGTACGACGAGAACGGCGGCTTCTGGGACCACGTTCCGCCACCGGGTACGCCGGGCAACCGCGGACCGCACGACGTCTTCGGCCCCGGAAGCCGGGTTCCGGCTCTCATGATCGCGCCAGGCCTGAACAGTGGCGTCGACCACACCCAGCACGACACAACCTCCATCCTGGCCACCATCGAGCACCGGTACGGACTGCCCTCGCTGAGGCTTCCGGACGGCAGCAGAGCCCGAGACGCACGCGTCACCGATCTGTTCACCGCATACCGGCGCAATGACCACCACCGCCTGGGACTCCATCGCCGGTGACCGGGCGCGGCCCTGGCGGCCGTGGACTGCTCACCACGTCGAGGCAAGGTGCCGTGGTCACAGGCCCGTCGGCCGGTTCCCGGAGTTGCTACGGCAGGTAGACAAGTTCGTTTCCTTGGTCGCTTGAGTCGCTGTTGAGTGCCGCCCCCAGCATCGCGGGGGTCAGGGGTTCGTGGGCTTGGGCCGCGGCAGCAGGCGTTGTCTTCGGCGCCCTGCTCCGACTCGGCCAGGCCCGATACAGCCAGGCACGTGGTGCACATTTCGGCACCGGATGTCCCATGGCACGGCCGCTGGACGAATTGCCACCGGAATTCGACTGGGTAAGGGCCGGTAAGGTAGTGCTCTTCGGGCTGCTTGGCTCCGGAGTCCCGGAGGCGACTGCCACCAATGAATCTCCGCCCCCTCGCTGCTGGTTCCGATGCCGCGATACACAACGTGTGGCGACATCCCGCTGCTGATGCCATGCGGGGGCACCAAGCCGTCTGGTGAAGCGTCGGGCCCGTCGGGGAGCTTGCGGTCCTGTTGGACCACCGGCGGCACCTTAATCGCATCCGCTACATCAAGGGGTGGACCGGGTGGGTGCCCGAAATCCCGTTCACGGGTGAGCTGGTCACCGTCACGGGACAGGAGGATCGGCGTATGGAGGCCTTGGGGAGAGTGCCGGTCAGGGGTTGATGGGCGGGTGGGGTGTCTGCCAGTGGCGCACTGCGGGAGGACGCACACGCGGCCGTGGACGGCTGGGCCGGACCGAGACGGTCGGCGGCCAGAGCTGGTGGCGGCGGGTCTGGGCAACGCAGAAGATGCGCTGTGGCCCGCCTGGGGCGACTGGGTCAACGGGCGCACCGGGGTGGCGTCGGCTTCCGGTGGTGCGGGGTCGTGACAGCTCCCCGGCGATGACGAACGCCGCGTGGGCCAGGTCCGCAACGTGCTGGAACGCATCATCAGGGGACCGGTAGTCCAGTTCCTGCACGGCGGCGTGGTTCAGCGCTGCACGGGTGTCCATGAGTGCCGCGTGTGTGTACGGAGGGCCCGGTACAGCCCACAGGCTCTCGAGCCCGCCCTCGGCCGCCTTGACCTTGGGCCTGCCGACCCAGCGGCCGAGGTTGCACCGCAGGCAGCGTTGTCTCGGGTGCAGATTGACCGTCAGGCATGTTTGTCATGTGGCCCAAGTGGTCGGTGCCTGACACATATCAGCGGGTTGTTCAGGCACGTATGGCATGTTCGTTACGTAGGTACCGACCCCCAACTTCGGTTCGCCCGAACGAAGTTGGGTGACCTTGTTTCGGCCGAAACAAGGTCGCGAATCGGCAGGCGTGTGCCTTCCAACGTTTCATTGCGTGTTACTCGGCGGTGTTGTGGCGCAATCAGTGTGGTCTGCGGTACGGCTTGCACGGTGAAGCGCCGTCGCCCACGCCACCGCCTCGCCCTGGCCGACAGGATCTGCGGCGACTTACGGCACGGCGGCCGGGCGGGAGTCAGCGACCTTCGCCCGGCCGTGGCAGTTTCAGCTTCAGCGGGCCGCAGCCGAGGCGGGCGGCCTCGGCTTCGACGTAGCGGGGGAAGAGGGTACGCACGTCCGCGCTCGCCCCGTCCCGGTTGGCCTGTACGACGAATACCGTCTCGCCCGCCTGGCAACGGGCCTGGAAGATGCCGAGGTTGGGGCTGAGGCCGCCGTAGCCGGCTGCGGAGCGCACCCGGTCGCCCTCGTGGAGCGCCATTCTCATGAAGATCCCGGCCAGCCTCGGGTCCTCGACGGTCATCAGGCGCTGCTTCGGCTGCGAGCCGGTGATGTCCCGGTCGCAGGTGTGCACCGGGCCGTGCCCGTCGCTGATCATGGGGTACCGGTCCGGCTTGCGTTTCTTGCCCAGGGTCAGCCCCTTGATGCCGCAGAGCGCGTCCGGCTTCTCTGTGCGGGTGTAGCGGGCGGCCTTCGGCAGGCGTTCGACCGGATCGGCGATCGTGCCGGTGCAGCCCAGGTCCGCGCTGACCTTGTTGACGAGCTTCACGACCATGCGGGCCATCCCGTCCCGCTCCTCGGTACGCGGCTCCATGTCGGTGATCCAGCTGCCCTGGGCGATGTCCACGACGGTCGGCCCGTCGAAGTCGCCGGGGCGCCCCAGGCAGCCGTCCGGGATGGCGAGCCAGGCGCGGTTGTCCGAGGCCATGCCCAGCAGGCCGCCGCCGAGCGGGGTGAGACGGGCGGAGAGGAACTCGTCGGCCCACTTGCGGTCGTCGCCATTGCGGTCTTCCAGCCGGTGCACCCGGGCGGTGAGCGCCCATGCGTCGCCGTCGCTGTTCGTCAACTGGCAACTGCCGGTGGGGCCGTCCATGGATCGTCCACCGTGCAGCACGGGAGCCTCGACCGCCTTGACGTCCTCCGGCTTGCGGAACGTTGCGGCGAGGTCGTCGCGGGACAGGGCGCCCCAGCACACTTCGTCCGGCGCGAACGGCCCGGCCTGCGTCTGCCAGGCCATGCCGCCGGCGCCGAGCAGCATCCCGGCGAGACCCGCGGCCAGCAGCGGCCGGACCCGGCCGCGCAGCAGCGTGCGCCAGTGCCACCGGCGCAGGCGCCGTTCGCTGAGCAGTTCCCGCTCGGCGGGCAGGGGCTGCTCGTATCGGTTCGGCTCGTCCGCAGTGCTGCTCACCGGCCGGCTCCCTTGGGGGCGATGGGGGCGCAGCCCAGGCGGGCCGCGGCCGCGTTGGCGAAGACGGCGAGGTGGCCAGGGTCGGTGGACGCGCCCATCAGGAAGGTGACGGGCCGGCCGGCGCAGTCGGCCCGTACGATCGCGTGCTTCTCGCCGAGGGTGCCCGTGCCGCGCCAGCCACGGGCCGCGGGCCGCTCGCCCGCGATGCCGTCGAACACCGCGGCCAGCCGGGGCTGCGCGACCATCGCCAGCTCCAGGTACGACACACCGTCGCGATCGCCACGGACACTGCACGTCTGCAGGTCCTGGGTGACCGCGCCGATCTGGTCCTCGATGTCGTCCGTGTCGAGGCGCAGGCCGCGGATGCCGCAGACGTCGTCAGAGGCGCTGAAGACGCGCTCCTTCCTGCCCGGTAGGTCGTAGAGCGGCGAGCTGACCCTCAGCGGCTCGTCCGGCGCGCAACCCGCCGCCGCCATCCCGCGGTTGGCCGCCGCGACGAGCAGCACCGCCGCCTCCCGGGCGCCACCCAGGTCGGCCGGATCGTTCTGGGTGTACGAGGGGCCGCTGGCGTACGTGCCGGACGCCTGCATGGTGACGATGGTCGGCCGGCCGTCCTTCGCATCGCAGGACTTCGGGAGCACCAGCAGGCCACCGCGCCCGTTCACCGTGCCCGGCAGGCCGTCCGGGAGCGGGACCATGTCACCGCCCAGGAAACCGTCCTGGACCATCGCGAGCCGGGCCTCCGCGGCCTTGGGTACCGGGCCGTACTCGACGCTCACCTGTTGGTCGGTGGAGACCTTGTCGCCGTCGTAACTGCTCTTGTAGTCGCTGGCGATGGAGACCTCGCAACTGCCGGTCGGGCGCTCGCGGGTAGGCGCCGTCTCCCTGCTGGTGCGTGACCCGTCGTCATCATCGCCGAAGGCCTCGTCGCCGAGGAAGTCCGGACCGCTGTCCTCTTCCCAGGCGCCCCAGCAGTAGCGGTCCTTCGGCCACGGCCACGTGTCCGCCGCCCACGTACCGAGCCCGGTACCCGCAAGCACGAGCACCAGCGCGGATATCAGCAGCAACCGGCCGCGCCTGCTGTGCGGAAGCGCCCGGCGCGGCCAACCAGGCTCCGCGGGCGTCTCGTCTATCTCACTCACCCCGTGATCCCCCTCCGGCGCAGGAGTGTATCCCCCGTCATCACTCAGGAGCAGCCCGCCCCGTCCATGGGGATCTTGCCGTTCAGCAGGTAGTCGTCCGCGGCGGGCGCAACGCAGCTGGGGTGGTCGTACGCGCCGTGATCCTGGCCCTGTACGTCAGCTTCACCGTGGTCTTGCCGCCCAGTTGTTCCGCCGTGCGCGCGGCCCCCTCGTACGGGGTCTCTCCGGGGCGCCGGGGCAACACGCCGTGAAGCGTTGAAAGTCGCAGGCAGGCGTCATCCCCGCAGACAGGTACTCGGCGGCACTGCCCACTCGGCTTGCCAGTTGCTGCTGGCCTTCCGACTCGGGCCTCCTCTGCGACCGCGCTCGGCAGCGGCGGCTCGCACTGTCGAGGCAGGTGCCGACCGTAGTCGAACAGGTGTCCAGGAAGCGTCTCGGAGCTTCGTAACGAAATGCGTAACGCAGTCCTCTGCGAGGCGCCCGGCTGCGGGCGATCGTTCCCGGTGCGTGCCGGTCCCGGTCGCCGTGCCCGCTACTGCTCGACGGCCTGCCGGGTCCGTGCTCACCGCGCCGCCAAGGCTGCGTCCTGACCGAACACCCTGCCGTCCGGAACGGCCACCAGCGTCACGCCCCACGCCCCGACCCGGTCTATCCGCCTATCCGCGGAGAGGCCGGGTCGTACGCCTCCGCTCCGGATTCGCCACGGCATGCCCCGACGAGCCTCCTGCCTGTTCAGTCCGCTCCAACGCGAGACCGCGCTGATGGGGGTGCAGTCGGGAATCACGGGGCAGCGAGAGCACGGGTACTGCCAGGCAGGCGCACGGAGCACGTTGGACGGCGCCGCAGCCTGCCACGCTTCCCACCTGGCTGCAGCGGCAGGAACGCCTCACCCGCTCGGACCTCTGCATGGAAGAGCTCGCCATAGCCGTCTGTCCTGTCTCTGCGGCTGGAGCAGGCCCGCACCTATTCCTTCGGATCGAACGCCACGGGCATGGCCGTAGCGTCGGCCGCCGGATCGCCTCCGAAGGAGAGAATCACTGCCTCTCGGCTTCCCGGTCCTTCCGGCTTGATCGTCTCCGCTGATCCGATCGGCCATCACTCCGAGAAGGTGATGCTGCCGACTGCCGCGAAATGAAGCTCCATACACCGATCGTTGCGGCTTCCTGGTCGCTGTGGGCCTCGGAGCAGATGGAGCACCTTGGACCCGGCCACCCCATCGCGAGGCTCGGCCGTGGGGAATCCGGGGAGCCCGCCCGGCTCCCCGCAACGACGCGCGGGATATGGGTCACCTTCTACTCCGCCCGGCCGGGCGACATCCCGGACCTGCCCGCCGACGCTCCGGTCGCAATGACGGACGGCTTGCCCGTGACGGCTGCCATGGCCCGGGCACACGACGCCGTGTTCTCCCGCCGATACACCGACCTGTGGAACCCTTCCAGTGGCACGACGAGGCGCTGCTGCCGATCGGCGAATGCTTCGAGGATCAGCCCCAGCCGGCCCCGCACGATTGGGCCAGCGTGCTCTACACCGCGTGGCAGATGATGCAGCAGCACACTGGGGTGACGCAGCTGGTCGACATCAGGCACCACGACATGCAGGACAGCAAGCTCGACCATCACGAACACCGTGCGGATCTGATCCTGGAAGCGACAAAGGGCCCGAAGAACAAGCCCGTTCGTTTGGTGGGCGGTACGACATACACCTTCGAGATACACCTTCGAGCTTGCCCAGCAGCACCCCAACGGGCGGCCTCGAGGCCAACCACGGCATGGATGCGGGTTCGGCTACTGCAGAGAGGCAATGGCCGAGCCGACCGGATCGCCTATTCCAGATGAGTACCAGCACTCAGGCGGCCCGTCCTGATTCGCTCGTAGCGTCCAGCCCATGCACATAGACCACGCTGCTCCCGCCCCGGTGCGCCGGGCGAGCATCACCGCAGTGGCTTCCAGCCTGCCGGCGCGCGAAGTGACGTCCCGGCAGTTGCAGGAGCGGATCGCCGCGGCCTCCGGGCTGTCCCTGCCGGCACGGATGCTCGAACGGGCCACCGGCATCGCCTCGCGCCGGGTGGCCGCGGAGGACGAGTACGCCTCGACGCTCGCGGTGCGGGCGGCCCGCACCGCGCTGAACCGGGCCGGGCTCACCCCGTACGACGTGGACCTGCTGGTGTTCGCCTCCGCCACGCGGGACGTGGCCGAACCGGCGACCGCGCACATCGTCCAGGCCGCACTCGGTTCTCGGGCACACGCGCTGGACGTGACCAACGCGTGCAACAGCTTCGTCAACGGCATCGACACGGCGCGGGCGATGATCCTCGCCGGCCGCGCCCGCCGGGCCCTGGTCGTCACCGGCGAGACCCCGAGCCGCGCGGTGCGGCACGACCCGTCCGGCCCCAACCAGCTCCGGGACGGGTTCGCCGGCTACACCTTCGGCGACGCGGGAGCCGCGGTCGTCCTGGAGGCGGTGAACCGGGGCGGCATCCTCGACGTGGACACCGAGACCCACTCCGAACACTGGTCGGTCGGCGGCATCTTCGGTGGCGGTTCACGCCACCCTCGAGGGGACGAGCACACGTACTTCCGCGGTGACGGCAGCGAGCTGCGCGAGGTGTTCGAGAAGGTCGGCACGTCGGTGCTCGACCGGATGCGGCAGCGCACCGGACTGGCGTGGGACGACTTCCGGCACATCCTGGTGCACCAGGTCACCGTGCCGTACCTGGAGCGGTTCGTGGAGCTCACCGGCGTCCCCCGGGACCGTCTCGTCGTCACGGTCCCCGAGCTCGGGAACATGGCCAGCGCCACCCTGGGCGTGCAGCTCGACCGCGTCCACGAGCACCTGCGCCCCGGCGACCGGGTCCTGTTCGTGGGTCTGGGCGGCGGCGTGAGCATCATGACGATGGTCTGGGAGAAGGCATGAGCGCCCTGTGGGTGGTGGTGCCCGCGCACCAGGAGGCCGCGCGGATCGGCGCCACGCTGGACGCGCTCGCGGGCCAGCGCGACCGTGACTTCACGCTCGTCGTCGTGGACAACGCCTCCAGCGACGGCACCGCCGCGGTCGCCTACGACTTCGCCCGCTGGGCGCCCTTCCCTGTCCACGTCCTCAGCGAGCCGGAGAAGGGCGTGGGCTGCGCCGTGGACACCGGCTTCCGGTACGCGATCGAGCATGGCGCGACGCTGCTGGCCCGCACCGACGCCGACTGCCTACCGCACCCCGGCTGGACCGCCGGCGCCCGCAACGCTCTGCGGCACGGCGCGGGCCTGGTGTGCGGACGCATCGACGCGCGCCGCGACGAGCACGGACCGCTTGGGCGGGCCGCCTTCCGCGCGCTGGTCCGCATCGCCGCTCTCTTCGGCCGGATACGCCCGGCCCACCACCGCCGCCATGGCTACCGCGCCCCCTACCGGATGCACGCCGGCAACAACATGGCCATCACCGCGGCGCTCTACGAGGCCGTCGGCGGGATGCCGCGCCGCCCCTCCCCCACCGACCGGCTCTTCATGAACCGGGTGCGCCGCCGCACCACCGCCATCGTCCGCGCCCACGACATGGTCGTGGAGAACTCCACGCGCCGGCTGAGCGCCTATGGCCTCGTCGGCACCGCCCGCTGGTACCTCGACAAGGGCCCCGGCCGTCACGGGGAGGACCCGCGCTGATGCTCGACACCCTCGCCCACACCCTGCGGCGCCACCCCGACCGGTCCGCCGTCCTCGGCACGACCCGGACTGGGGCCGTACGCACCAAGGCCACCTACGGGGACCTGGCCGACCTCGCCAACCGCTACGCCACGGCCCTCCACGCCCGAGGCGTCACTCGCGGCGGCACCGTCGGCGTCGCCGTACGGCCCGGGCCTCGGGCCCTGGCCGTGATGCTCGCCGTGCACCGGCTCGGCGCGCGGGCCGCGGTGCTCGACCCGGGCGCCGGGCCGGACGTACTGCGCGCCCGGCTCGCCCTGGCCCGTCCCGACGTCGTCCTCGCCGACGCCACCGCCCAGGCAGTCGCCGGATGGGCCCGGCCGCTCGCCCGCCGGGCCCGCCTGGCCCTGCCGGACCTCGCCGAGCTGGGACCGGTGGCCACGGTCGGGCCGCGGCTGCCCGGCTGCGCCCCCACCCTGGACACCGGCCTCCGGTCCGTACCGCTGCCGCCCCCGGTGGACGAGGACGGCGACGCGGTCATCGTGTTCACCTCGGGCACCACCTCGCGACCGCGTGCGGTGGTCCACACCCGCTCCTCGCTCGCCGCCGGCATGGCCACGGTGGCCGAGCTGGTCCGGCCCGAGGCCGGGCGGCCCGTCCTCGGCGGCACCTTTTTCGTCCTCGTACCTTCGCTGGCGAGCGGGGCGCCGGTCGCGCTGCCCGCCCGTTCCGCGCCTGTGCTGTCCCGCCAACTGCGCCGTCTCGCCCCGCAGGCCACCTATCTGACGCCGCCGCAGCTCAGGCGGCTGCTGGCGGAGGGCGGCCACTTCTGCGGGCGCGTGTGGACCGGATCGGCTCCCGCGAGCGCCGAACTGCTCACCCGCGTCAAGCGGGCGGGCGCCGATGAGGCGTGGGGCGTCTACGCGCTGACCGAGCTGTTCCCGGCCGCGGCGGCCGAGCAGGCCGACAAGGCCGCCTTCACCGGCGAGGGGGACCTGGTCGGCGCGCCTCTTCCCGGAGTGGCGGCCAAGACCGACGCCTCCGGTGAGCTGTTGCTGTCGGGCCCCGCCGCCCGGGACCGTTACCTGGGCGAGGACCCGGACCCGTGGGTCGCCACCGGCGATCGGGCACGCCTCGACGGCGGCCGGATCGTGCTGGAGGGCCGCCGCAAGGACATGATCCTGCGGCACGCGGAGAACATCTACCCAGGGCTGTACGAGCCGGCGCTGCACATACCGGGCGTCGAACTGGCCCTGCTCGTGGGCGTACCGGCCGGCGACGGCGACGAGCACCTGGTCGCCGTCGTCCAACCGAGCCCCCGGGCGGACCGCGACGCGCTGCGGTCGGCTCTGGACAGACCGCTGGAGCGCATGGGTGCCGCCCGGCCGGACGAGGTGATGCTCACCGACATCCCTCTGTCCGGCCGCTCCCTGAAGCCCGACCGCGCCGCCACCGCGCGCCTCGCCGCCCGGCGCCTGGCCGAACGGAGCCGAGGATGACCGCGCCCGGCAGCGCGCTGTCGCTGTGGGCCGTGCTGCCCGCCTACAACGAGGAGGCCGGTATCGGGGCCACCCTCGCCGCGCTCGCCGCCCAGACCGACACCCGCTTCGCCCTCGCCGTCGTCGACAACGCCTCCACCGACGCGACCGCCGCCGTCGTGCGCCGCTTCGCCGCCGTCACGCACGGCGCCGCACTGCTCGTGCGCACGTACGCCGACTGCCTGCCCGCCGCCGACTGGATCGCCGCGGCGCGCAGGGAGTTCACGCGCAGAGCGGAGATGGCCTGCGGCCGCAGTCTTCCGCGCCGGGACGAGCCGCCCTCACCTACCGAGCGCTATCTGCTCCCGGCGGTCGTCAAGGCCACGGCGGTGCACGGGCGTTACCGCGCCGAGCACCGGCACCCGCGCTACCGTGCCCCCTACGTGCTGTGCCACGGCCACAACCTCGCCATCACGGCCGCAATCTATCCGCGCTGCGGCGGCACGCCCCGCACCCCACTGGAAGGACCGCCCGAGGACGTCGTCCTCCTCAACCGGGCGCGCGAGCACAGCGACCGGATCGCACGGGCCGAGCGGATGGTGGTGCACACCAGCTTGCGCCGCTTGCGGGCCTGGGGCGCCCGCCGCACCCTGCTGTGGTGCTGGGACCGCCGCTACCGCCCCGCCGACCCGAAGCAGGTGCACGTCAGGTGACCATGGTGCCCGCCGCCCCAGCCGCATCCGCCCTCCGAGCCGCCCGGCGCCGCGACCGGCGCGTGTACACCCACTCCCACCCCGTTCTGTTCGCCCTCCTCGCCGCCACCCGCCGCCGTGCGGTCACCCGCATCGGCGGAGCGGTGCTGGTGCACGGCACCGAGCCCTACCGGCAGGCCCTCACCCGTATCCCGCTGGACCGCACCGCCGCCGGCACCACCGGAGGCGCCGCCCGGGAACTGTCCTCGGGCGGCACGCTGTTCGACCAGGAGGGCACCGGACACCGCGCCACCCGGCGCGCCGTCGCCGACGATCTCGGCGCGGTCGGGGTGGAGCGACTGCGCCCGGTGTGGCTGGACGTCCTGACCCGCC
The DNA here is from genome assembly GCF_042895235.1 of Streptomyces sp. NPDC001410. NCBI lineage: Bacteria > Bacillati > Actinomycetota > Actinomycetes > Kitasatosporales > Streptomycetaceae > Streptomyces > Streptomyces sp. NPDC001410. Next base: position 15,299 of record NZ_JBIAWE010000029.1, on the reverse strand, counting down.
GCCTCGCCCCGCTCGGAGCGGGCCGCGACGTCGACCTCGTGCCACTGGCCCGCGAACTGGCCGGCGCCACCGTCCGCGCGCTGCTGCGCACCACCGGCGACCCGGAAGACATCGCCGCGGCCGCCGCCGAGGCAGCGGCCGCCGCCGTACGCGACCACCTGCCCGGCCCCCGGCCGCCGTGCACGGCACGCGCGGCCGCCGCGGCGACCGCGCGGCTGGAGGCGCTGCTCGCCCCGGCGTCCGGCGAAGCGACCGAGCCGGCCCTGCGGGCCATGCTCGCGGTCGCCGCCGTCAACACCACCGTCGCCGCCCTCCCGCGCGCCGCCGCCTGGTGCGCCGACGCGGGGCTGTGGGAGCAGGCGGCCGACGACCGGCTACGCCCGGCCCTGGTGGGCGAACTGCTGCGGGTGACCGCCCCCTCCCCGCTGCTGCCCCGCGTGGCGGCGGCCGACGCGGAGCTGGGCGGTTGCCCGGTACGGACCGGGGGCCGCCTGATCCTGGTCGCACGGCACGCCGCGCGGGCCCACGACCGACTGCCCGACGCCCGTCACCCGGCTCCGCTCGCCGTGGCCCAGCTCGTCTTCGGCGCCGGTACCCACGCCTGTCCCGGCGCGCGTCTGGCCCGCGCCCAGCTCGATGACACCCTCGCCGCGCTCGCCCCCCACCGGCCCACCGTCCTGCGCGCACGCGTCGACCGGGGCGCGGCCCTGCCGGGCTGGCGCTCCCTCACCGTCCGGGCGGCTGACGCCCGTCGATCCTCGGAGAACCGATGACAACGATCGCCGTCACCGGGGCGAGCGGATTCTGCGGCTCGCACGTCGCCACCACGGCCGCCGCCCGCGGCGCCGACGTCCTGTGCGCCGGTCGACGCCCCGGCCCGGTCGGCCGACACGTCCCCTGGGACGCCGCGCGCGAGGTGCCGGATCTGTCCGGCGCCGACCTCGTCGTGCACTGCGCGGCTGCCGTCGGCGACCCGGTGCCCGGCTCCCGGGCCGAGGCCGCCATGCATGCCGTCAACGTCGACGGCACGGCCCGGTTGCTCGAGGCGGCCGCCGGCCGGCCGGTGGTGTGGGTGAGCAGCGCCAGCGTCTACGCGCCCGGCCCCGGGCGTTCCCGGATCACCGAGCATCATCCGGTGCTCGGGCACCTGAACGCCTACGGCCGCACCAAGGCCGCCGGCGAGGCGCTGGCGCTCGCTGCGGGCGCCGTGGTGCTGCGGCCGCGGGCGGTCTACGGCGCCGGGGACCCGCACCTGGTGCCCCGGCTGCTGTCCCGCGTCCGCCGCGGGCTGCTCGTGCTGCCGGGACCCAGCGTCCGCCTCAGCCTCACGGCCGTCGAGAACCTCACCGACGCATGCCTGTCGGCCGCCGGCTGGCCGCCGGGCGCGTACAACATCGCCGACCCGGCGCCGTACGACCGGGACGAGGCGATCCGGACGGTCCTGCGCGCCCACGGCGTACGGGCGCGCATAGGCCACATCCCCCTGCCGGTGGCTCGGGCCGCGGCGGGCGCCGCTGAGGCGCTGGCCCGGCTGCGCCCGCACGCGGAGCCGCCGCTCACCCGCTACGCCGTCGACCAACTCGCGTACTCCGTCGTCCTGGACGTGTCCAGGGCCGAGTCTCAAGGATGGGTGGCCGGCCGTTCTCTCAAGGACTACGAGACTTCCCTGCTGAGCAGGTGAACGGCTGCAACTCGGCAGGACGGCTGACCGAAGCGAAGGCGGCGAGTGCCGGTGATCTCGCGTGCTGAGAAGCTTCTTCACAACACATCGGCCCCCGTGTTCGTGCGTGTTTCTGAAGGCTCGGCCTTGCGCCCGCACATCGCGGCCGCCCCGGCCGACTACGTCACTCGGAACCGCAAGCGCTAGAGCCGGCGCCGCACCCAGACGAAGAAGCCTCTTCATACCTGGCGCAACGCCCCCCGATGTCTCCCCCAGTGACGGTTCACCGAGCGAAGTCACCCCCGTATTCCGGATGGTCACCCATGTCGGTGATCACCCGTCAGGGTGGCGTCGGCACTGCCCGGCACGTCGTCGCCCTGGCAGACTGCGCCACCCGCTCACCCATGTCGCCGCTGGCAACGCCTGCGCAGCAACCGCAATGCCGCTCTCCACCTCGACCACCCCAAACCCTCGGCCACGACGTGCGACGGTCCGGGGATCAGTGCAGCAGGACAGGCCACTCCGACGTCTGCCCCTCCATGACGGCCGCGACCAGCCCTGCCAGACCTACGGGATACACCGTCTCCGTCGCGGTTGGGCAGCCCCCTGACGGTCGACCAGCGGGTTTCGCGGATGTCGGGCTGCATCGCGCGGGCCGCGGCAACAGGGCCCCTGCGGCGCGGACGGCACGGAAGAGCACCGTGTGGGCCGCACCCGTCGCGAGCCGCAAGATCAGTGTCGCGGCTCTCCGCCCACGCAAGTAGGACGGGGCCCGTGGCCGGGATCCACAGGGTGACCTACGTTGCCTCCTGACCCTCGCCAACGCCGGCCGCCCCGCCGACTCGCACCCAGGCGGGATCCGCCGAGCACACGGCCTGGCACGACATGCTGCCGAACAGTACAGGGCGCAGAATCCGGGATCGCGCATCACGCCCCGTCGACTGTTGGGCACCCCGGCCGCGGCATGCACGCTCTGGGCGTCGAGCACCACCAGGCTCGGGTCCGCCATCCGGCGCGCCTTCTCCCGCACCTGCCAGCGCAGCAGGTCGTGGATGGTCTGGTCGGTGCCGTCGTCGCGCCAGGTGTGCGCCATCCGCGGCTGACCATCCGATGGCGCCGCCCTCGCCGCAGACCCCCACACCAGACCCCTTACACCGGAAGGCGTTGCTCGCACAGCAGAAACAGGGCTTCCGGCCCGTATTATCGCTGCACCAGGGCGAGCTGCGGCCCGGATCATCTTCCCTGACCCGCGGCAACGGCCCCCTGAGGGGCTTCAGTCCGGCCACGAACCGAGGAGAGAAAGATGTCCGAAGGCACAGATACCGCCACAGAGTTGACTTCGCAGTACATCAGCCAGGTGGCCAGCGACCTCGAACGCAACATCAAGGAGCAGGAACGGATCACGGCGGAACTCACCGCACTACAGCAGCAGTTGGCCACACTGCAGCATGACCACACCGTGCTGGTGAGCATCCAACAGGCCCTCGGTGTCCCCGCAACAGCCCTTGAGCCTGCCAGCGCCGACAGCGCCTCTGTGCCTTCCCCCAGGAAGAAGACCACGCCTGCGTCTGGCGCTCGCCGGTCGACGAAGACCGCCACTGCGCAACAGCCCAGGGCCAAGAAGCAACCCGGCGCGAAGCCCGCAGCCAAGAAGGCGGAAGCGAAGAGTACGCGGCCCACCCTGGTCGACCTCATCCACCGCCACCTCACCGAGCAGAGCGAACCCCGCTCCTCGGCGGAGGTCGCCGAGGCACTCGGCCACGCGCACCCCGACCGCAACATCGCGACCAATGTTGTGCGCACCACTCTCGAAAACCTTGTGGCCAAGAGCCTGGTTCAGCGGACCAGGCAGGGCAGGTCCGTCTTCTACACCGCTGCCAATCCCCCGGAGCCGACGACACCCACGGGCGATGCCCAGCCCGAAACTGCCGGATAGGCCCGGGCCTGTGCAGGTTCGCACGAGCGTGCTCGTCTGCCGTGTGGCGTTGGTCAGCGCGCCCGTACGCAGGCTCCGTAGCTGTCGGTCTGGCGGAGCACCGACGCCTCCTGCCCCGGCGCGGACCATACCTGGATGAGGTACCACTCGGTGATCTCGTCCAGGGCAAGATCGATGGCGGTGTCCCGGCCACGGGCATGGATGCGTAGCCGGTAGTCGCCTGGGCCGTTGAAGGACAGCACGGGCAACTCTTCGTCGAGGTCGGCCATGAGACCTCGCACCGTGAGTTCTGCAGATACCGAGTGCAGTGACACTTCGACGATCTCTTCCCACCCGGTGTCCCCTGGCTGCGGGGCTTCGGTGTGGAAGGTGACGGTGACGTCGACATCGCCGGTGTGGATGCCGGTGAGGACCGCCGCGATGCCGTCTTGGACCTGAACGAGACCGTTGTGCCCGCTGGGCAGGTCAGGGCCGGCGGGGCCGTCCTCGTCGGTGATGTGGAACCGGTGGTAGTGCACGGGCACGAGCCCGCGCCCCTGCTGGACCTGATGGCTCATGGTGTGTGTCCTGGGTGGTCTGCGGTTGACTGGCTCGCTTACAGCTATCGACTGCGCCGCAGGCCAGTAAGCCATACACACCCCTGGTGCCCCCTGCACGCTGAGCTGTCTCGCGGCCACAACCTGACTACGTCGACACCGCCCCGGCGATCCACTCGTTCCGCTCGGCCGTCTGGGACAGGGCCAGAACAACGCCGCCGGTGACGAGGGAGGCCGCAGCCAGGGCGCCGCTCCCGCACCACAGGGTCCGGCCCAGCGAGCCGGGTCGGCGTGCGTGGGGCGCGTGAGCATGAGGATGACGGCCGAACGCCAACACCGGCACTGGTGTGAAGGCCACGGCCTACGACCGCTCTGGAGGGCTTCACTGTGTCCCTTCCAGCTGGAGTCCGGCGCCTGGTGGCTGGCCGGCGCTCCCGACACCGACACGGCAACGGCACTCGCCGAGTTACTCAACGGCGTACCGGGCGAGGCGCTCCAGACGTCCCGCGGGTGGGAGGCCGGTTGGTCCGAGGGCCCGCGCGGCCGCCGCCCGCTCCTGCGAACGGCGGCCCCGAACGGGATCAGAGGCTCAGAGCTTGGTGAAGCACATCGTGGAGCCGCTGCCCCGGCGGGTGACCTTGATGCCGTAGTCGTACTCGGCCCCGCACTGCTGGTTCGCGACCACCAGGTCGCCCATCTTGTACTCGGCCTCGGGAGAGTCGCAGTCGACGACCGTCGGAACCGGGCTGCCCTGAGGGTCCTCGACCTTGACGCAGTCGCCGATGGTGGGGTTGTGCGACGCCGCCTCGGCCTCCTTCTTCGCCTTGCCGCCGTTGGGATCGGTGTTGTAGTCCCAGACCCAATAGCCGAGGGCGCCGAACACCGCTATGACGATGACGGCGGACCTCAGCATCCGCCCCAGACCGCCCGGCTGCGGTCGCTGCGGCCCACGGGGAGGCTGCGGTTGCTGGGGGTGTCCGTACGGCGCCTGTGGCTGCTGGGGGTACCCGTAGGGTTGCTGCGGCTGCCCGTACGGCGGCTGATTCTGGTACTGCGGTGGAGGCGTCGACATGCCTGGGAATCCCCGTTGTTGAGTCGCGGATGGTGATCAATGCGAGCGCGAGACTATCCCTCGGTATCGCACGGTCGCCAATTACGGCCACGGATGCTCCCGCACCGCTGGGAAGAGGCTCGCAGGTGACGAGGTCCATGCAGTCACCGGGGTAGCTGGCTGGTGCGCCCAGGCGTTCCATTCCGCACCCAACCGACCGATCGCCCGTCTCCCCGACCGTAGGGCATTCTGTTGCGGTGAGTGATCCTCAACCAACATGGCAGGAATGGCTGAACAGCCTGGACGTGCCGCGTAAGGCCGCTGCGGAGTGGCTGGGTGCCCAGTTCAGCGCACTCGGCGTGACCGATCCTGTCGACATGATCAAGTCGGAGGTCCTGGAAGACCTTCCGCAGCTCGCGCGATTTGTGCTGCTGCGGAGTCTGTGGCGGGGTGCGATTGACGGCTGGTCCGATCCGGGCTCACTCGATCAACTGCCTGCCGCCCAGCGTCTTCTTGCCGCCGGGTCGGACAGGGAGGACCTTGTTCGCCTGGTCCGAGCTGTTGCCTATGAGGCGGTGTCCGCGACGCTTGACGAGCTGGATGCCGGCGGCGATGTGAACGCGTCGGGTGTGGATGTCGGCTGGGTCGTCATGGAGTCGAGTGAAGATGGCTCCCCGACTGGGCGAGCCCTGTCGGGCCTGCACGAAGACCTCCTGACGATGGATCCCAGCGGGCGCGATGGGGCTGACCTCTGGCAGTGAGGCCAGCCCTTCGGGCTGTTGACAAAGCTCACGGCTGGGTCAGGATTCGGGTCCGGACGAGTTCGAACGAGGCCCGGCCGTACCTCGCCCGCGATCCTCGGCTGCCTGACCCGGGTGATCACGGGCACGCTCGATCCTCACCTGGCCCGCTACCCCGACGACGAATGGGCCCAGCTCGCCATCGCCCAGCTCACCGGGGGTCCGCGCCACCCTCGCCCAGCTCTCCAAATAGCCCCCATCGCCGATCACCTCTGCCGAGTCCGTCATCCCGCTGCCTCCCGTCGCCGCCGCTATCCGCCCGACACCTCCGTTGCCGAGTGGGCCCTTCTCGAACCCTTGCTGCCGGTCCCGGCCTACCAGACCAAGACCGGCGGGCACCCTGAGAAGTGGCCGCTGCAGGAGATCGTTGACGGGGTCCGCTGCATCGTCGACAACGGCGCGAAATGGCGGGCTCTGCCTGTGGGTTCCCCGCGTGGGAGACGGTTTGCGGGTTCTTCTGACGGTGGAACCGGGCCGGGGTCGTCACCTACAACCGTGACCAGCTGCGGCGCCGGATCCGTACCGGCAAGGGCCGCTGCCCGCACCCGGTGACGCTGATCGTGGACTCCCAGTCGGTCAAGGGCGCTTCCACCGTCGGCAGAGACACCCGCGGCTACGACGCCGCGAAGAAGATCAACGGCCGCTAGCGACACATCACCGTGGACACGCTCGGCCTGCCCGTGATGATCACGGTGACACCCGCCGACATCCAGGACCGCGACGCCGCCCGCCACGTGTTCAGGCGGCTGCGTCTGACCCAGCCGCAGATCACCCAGGTATGGGTCGACCGCGGCCACGCCGGCGACCTCGTGGACTGGGCCCGCGACCGCCTCTGACTCACCCTGCGCATCGTCTCTTGACCCAAAGGCACCATGGGCTTCGTCATCCTGCCCCGCCGCTGGAAAAATGACCCGACGCCTGGCCCGCAAAGGCCCCACTGCCTCATGGGCAGAGAAGCCCTCCCGCTAAAGCTCGACGTCCGTGATCCGCGCCAAGGCGAGCTGATAGGCAGTCTCCGCCGTTTCGGCCTCGGCGAAGCCGGGCGTGGCAAGGCACTGCCGCGCCAGTGCGGCCAATCCGTCGCTGCGTGCCGGCTCGCGCGTCTCCGGCGCGTGAAAGAGAGTCCAGAGGTGCATGAGCACCGCGCCGAACACGCTGAGGGGCCCCTGCGCAGGCCCTTCCCGGCGGGTCCAGCGTGCTGCAATGGCACCACCCACGGAGGGCACCTGCTCGATCCCGCGCCACAAGGGGTCCGCGGCGGCATAGACCACAGTGCCAACATGAGCGTGAAGGAGAGCGCCGCTACAGAGCAGACACGGCTCAAGCGTGGTGAGCAAAACGTGGTCCTCATACCGGCGCCGGGACGACAGCTGAGCCAGCACATTGATTTCCGCGTGAGCAATAGCTGCCCCAGCAAGCTGCCCAGGTGGGGCGACTGCCTCCTGGCTGCGGTTCCGCCCGCTGGCCACCAGCTCACCGTCAGCATTGATCAACATGGCTCCGATAGGCCGACTGCCTGCCCTGAACGCCTCCCAAGCCAGCTCGAAGGGCAGTCGCCAGATCGCTGGCAGCGCCGACGGTTCGTCACCAGGCATGCAGCGATTCTGCCCGGCGCGAAGCCCGTTCAGAACTCCGTTAGTTATCAACCCGGACGTCTGGGCTTCACCGCCCACGTTGGAAATCAGCTACTTAGTCGAGTTGATCCGGTTGTGGTCGATGTCCGATGTCTCTGGACTCGCGGTCACGTACGGGTGGCGGGACAGAGCTCGAAGAGAGGAACAGCCCGACCAGATCCATCGGGGGTTTGCCTGGTCGGGCTGTTCACGGGGAAGGGGTCACTCGGCCCACGGAAGCGGGATCTTGTCCTCGCGGCCCGGCATCATCGCCTTGCCGCCCACGGCCATGGCGACCAGAGCCTCTGCCGGGCCACCCACGGCCTTCAGCTGCCGTACCGCACCAGCGGGCACGATGATGGCCTGACCGGCCTTGGCGCGGCCGGCCTTGCCTTCCACCTCGATCTCGAACTCGCCCGACAGAGGCATCCACACCTGTTCGCGGTCGATGATGTGCACCGGCGTGGCGGAGTCCGCGCCGAGTTCCACCCGCCAGGCGCTGACCTCGGCACTGCCCTGGCTGGGGGCGGCCAGGCCGAACATCGAGCCGGCCGGCGTCTTGGTAGTCCGCTGCTCGCTCTCGCTGATCACGTGCATGTGCGCGCCTCCCGTGTAAAGCGTCTTTACTCGCGGCCAGTAAAGTGACTTTATTCAAGTGTGTCAAGATGGACCGGTGGAGACTCATGACCCCCTCGAGCGTGCCGAGCTCACCTTCCTGCTCGGGATGGCTTTCCAGCTTGTCCTCTCCGAGTTCGTGAGCCGTCTTGACGCCGCTGGCTATGCCGATCTGCGCCCCATGCACGGGCTCGTCTTCCAGGCGCTACGCGGCTCCGGCGCGACGAGCAGCGAACTGGCCGAGCAACTCGGGGTCACCAAGCAGGCCGCCGGCCAGATCATCGACGATCTGGAGAAGCGGGGCTACGTCGAGCGTCGACCACACCCTGCCGGCGGCCGTCGCAAACTCGTTGTCCTGACCGAGAAGGCAGTGGAGCACCTCGCTGTGGCCGGACGGATCCTGCATGAACTAGAGGCACACTTGACCAAGCAACTCCACGAAGTCGGCCAACAGGTTCCCCGAGCCGAACTCGCGGCAGTCATCCGCACTTTGGCGGGAGATTCGATCCCGCCATGGCGCCCCATCTGGTGAAACAGGACGGCGTCGTGGTGAAGGGTCACGGTCGCAACGACTGCAGCGAGTCAACCGCGGGCTGAGGGCGTTGCGCACCAAGCTCATGCAGCCAATCGCCATACGTATACGGGCGGTTGGTACACGGGCTGGCACAGGCAAGCGGCTCGCGGAGTGCTCAGAGCGGCGGTCTGGTCCGCCGGGCGGCCGCCACCGTGACCTCCTCGGGGGTGTAAGCGCGTAGCAGAGCGTCAAGCAAGCAAAGACGCCGGCGGACGCGAAAGAGACAAGTAGGGCCTTCCCCAGTTGATCTCCGCTGCGGCTGGAGAGTACGCGTCAGCAGGTGGGGATGTTCCCCCGTCGGGCACCCCGCGTGTCCGAGTACCGCCCGCACGCGAGAGGTTGCCGTCGCGGGTGAGTGGGGGTAGCACTGATCGCGGCAGGTTCAGCGATTGCTGGCAGCGTCGTAATGCAGTCCGCCCTGATCCCCTGATGACCGGGCGAATCACCCGCCGGAACGTCCGCTGCAGCGGCCAGTAGACCTCACGGGAGCACGAACGCGACTGAGCATGCCGGCTCCGCCCGTGAGCACGGCCACGCCTCTTCCGCCGCAGCCCGGCCACACCGAGCTGGCAGCAGAGCGCAGTTTCAGTCCTTCAACAGCTCGTCGCGCACCGGCATCCAGTCCAGGCCAGACCGGATGCCGTCCTCCAGGGACAGCATCGGCGTCCACCCCAGCAACTCGGCCGCCCGGTCGCTCTTCGTGTAGCTGCCGGCGACGTCACCGGGCCGCCGGTCGGTGTCGACGGTTGCCAGGGGCGTGTTGACCACGTTGTTGAACGCGGCGCAAAGCTCCCGAACCGTGGTGCCCGAGCCAGTGCCCAGGTTGATCGCGATCGAGCGTTTCGGTCCCACGAGGATGGAGTCGAAACGCTCGATCGCCGCGATGTGGGCCGCGGCGAGATCCCAGACGTGCACGTAGTCCCTGATGCCCGAGCCGTCACGTGTCGGGTAGTCCGTTCCCGTGACCGGGAACGGACGGCCTTCCTCGTGTGCCTGGATGAGCACGCCCAGGGCATGGCTGGGCCGCTTGAGCTGGAGCCCTGTACGCAGCTGAGGGTCGGCCCCGACCGGGTTGAAGTAGCGAAGAGACAACACGCGCGGCCCTGCCACGGCGATGTCGGCGAACATCTCCTCGCACACGGCCTTGGTCCGTGCGTAAGGGCTCTGCGGCGCCAGCGGCGAGTCCTCGTCGACGGGCGAGCCGTCCTCGGCCTGGTAGATGGAGGCTGAGCTGCTGAAGATGATGCGGTCGCAGCCGTTGCGGTGCAGGTGACTGACGAAGGCCAGGCTCTTGGCCACGTTCGCCTCGTAATAGCCGATCGGGTCCGCGACGGACTCGGGCACCACGATCAGCGCCGCACAGTGCACCACGGTGGAGATGTCCGGGTGCTCCGAGAAGATCCGGTCGACCAGTGCCCCGTCCGCGATGTCACCCTCGTAGAAGGTGCGGCCCTCGGTGAACTCACGGCGGCCCCGAACGAGACTGTCGAGGATCACGGGGGTGACGCCTGCGTCCAGGCAGGCCGAGGCGACCGTGCTGCCGATGTAACCGGCTCCCCCGGCGATAAGGACCTTCACCACGAAGTTTCTCTCCCGGCCTCGTTGGCACCCCAGTTGGTGACCGGCGGCAAGGTTAGCGGAGAAGCCGGGTGGGAGAGCACGACAGCTCGGCTGCCACAGCCGGGACCGGCTCACGGACACATGCTGGCGCCAGCGCCCGGCCCGCCGCCTCCGACGCAGCCGGCGGGCCGAGGCTTTGGTCCGCAGCGCGACAGGGCCTGCTCCGGGGTTCGGAATCAGGCACTCAGCCGCTGACGTGCCCGTTCTCAGTCGTCACCGGACCGATCCGCTGCACGGCGACGGTCCACCACTGAGCTTGAGCCAGAACCTGACTTCCGACAGCACTTGTTCACGACTTTCGACACCGGCCAGGTCTGTGTAGTCCAGGCTGGTGTTCGTGACCGTTTTCGGCGGTGCCGTCGCATCGCCGGGTGGCGACGGGCGCCGGGCGTTCCGGTGGCCAGCAGCTGGAATTCAGCTGACGTACACGCTGTTTCAAGATCGCGTCGCCAGAGTCCCGCCTCGTGTCTACCTCACACTCGCGTGCCGGCGTCGCCTCTGTATGCGCCGCGGCTTTCACGCTTTCAGGGCTGCTCGTCACAGGCATGCTTGCCGCTCAGCCTGCGGCTGCCGCGGACCCGGCCGACTATCAGAAGGTTCGGATCAACGAAGTCACCTCGTCGAACAACGACACGGTGGAGTTGTACAACACCGGCTCGACCGCGGTGAGCATCAGTGGCTGGAAGATGTCCGACGACAGCTTCTCGCCGCAGTCGTTCAGTCCTTCCTCGAGCACGATCCCGGCCGGCGGCTTCGTCACCTTCAACTCGCCCAAGGGGCTCGGTGATTCGGACAAGCTGGTGATCTACACGTCCAGCGGCACGGTGGTCGACCGCGTTGAGTGGGCAACCAACGGGGCGAAGCCGGCGATGGCGCGTTGCGGCGGCGACGGATCCGGGGGGTGGGTGACGACGACCGCGGCGTCCACGTTCGGCGCCTCGAACGCCTCGGGCTGCCCGTCGTCGATCCCGCCGGCGAGCCGGGTGCGGATCAACGAGGTCACCTCGGACGGCGCGGACACCGTGGAGCTGTACAACGGCGGAACGAGCGCGGTCAGCATCGGGTCGTGGAAGTACGTCGACAATGACACCGGCCACTCCGCGGCATCGGTCTCGTCCTCCTCGCCGAGCGCGACCAGCATTCCCGCGGGCGGCTATGTCACGTTCAACTCCACCATCGGTCTGGGTGACAACGACTCGGCCTTCCTTCTCGACAGCAACGGCAACACGGTCGACTCGGTGACCTGGGCGGCCGGTGGCGCCAAGCCGTCGGACGAGCGCTGCGCCAACGGCACCGGCTGGTTCCAGACCTCCACGACCGCGACGCTCGGCAGCGCGAATTCCTGCTCAGGCGGCGGTGGCGGTGGCGGTGGCGGTGGCGGTCAGACCGGCCAGTTGCTGGGTGGCGGCGGCTCGCTCACCAGCGGCTGCACCCCCGAGGCGCCCTCCGGTACGGGTTCCACCCCGGCGGGCACCCTGGCGTGGCCGGGCGGGCTGGACGTCACGATCGCGGACAACGTCTGCGCGTTCACCACGTCCACCGGTCCTGAAGGCCGGGACCTGAGCGGTCTGGCGTTCGACCCTGCGAACCCGTCGGTGCTGTGGGCCGCCAAGAACAAGGACTGGCTGTTCAAGCTGGTCAAGAGCAACGGCAAGTGGATCCCGGACGCGTCATGGAGCGCAACTGGCAAGCAGATTCGCTTTCTGGGCGGCTCCGGCGAGCCGGACTCCGAGGGGCTGACGGTTGGCGGTAACGGCCACATCTACGTGACCTCCGAGCGTGACAACACCCACAACACCGTCCCCAAGGACACGATCATGGAGTTCGACCCGGCCGCGACCGGCTCGACGCTCACGCCGATCCACCAGTGGGACATGTCCTCGCAGTTCCCGCAGCTCAACACCGGCAGCAAGGACGACGCCAACCTGGGCTTCGAGGGCGTCGGCTACGTACCGGACAGCTGGCTGACCGCGAACGGCTGGGTCGACCCGCTCACCGGCGCCGCCTACAACCCGGCGAACTACCCGCTGCACGGGTCGGGCCTGTTCTTCGCCGGCCTGGAGTGGGACGGCACGCTGCACGTCTACGGCCTGAACTCCGACGGAACGTTCACCACGTTCGGCACGATCGCGACCGGCAAGGCCTCCGTGATGGACGTGATGTTCGACGCCGGAACCCAGCGGATCATCGCGACCTGCGACAACACCTGCGGCGAGACGCACACCTTCCTGAAGGTCAACGCCGGCGGCGCGGTCGCTACGGACGTGACCTACACGAACCCGGCCGTCATGCCGACCGACAACCTGGAGGGCTTCGCGATCGCGCCGACGTCGACCTGCGTCAACGGCTTCCGCGAAGCGGTCTGGAGCGACGACGGCATCTACGGCTTCGGCTCCGGAAGCTCCTCCTACGGACACGCCATCTACAGCGGCACCTTCCCCTGCTGATCCCGCCGACCACGCAGGACGGCTCACGCAGGACGGCTCACTCACGGGGCCGCCTCCAAGGTGACGCACCCAAGCAGTACGCAGCGATGAAGCTCCTGGCAGACGGGGTGCCGACAAGACCACCCGCTGACTGCCAGGGGCTTCGTCGTGTCTGTCCCCGGGACCGCGCAGTTCGCTTTGGGCGGCATGGCGTTGGAGATCGAGCCGATGCGGTCGGTGGGCGGGGCGATTCCGAACGGCACGGACGACCTGTGCACCCTGACGGAGTCGTTGCAGCTGTTCGCGGACGACATCGGCGTTGAGCGCCGGACGGTGGAGGGCTGGCGCTAAACCGCCAACCGGTGGCCGAAGGAGCGCCGCAAGGAGGGAGTGTCGTTCACCGTTCACCGCATCCTCGCGTCGGTAGCGGACGAGGACGAGCGGTGGGCTGCGATGGAGGACGCGCCGTTCAACCCGCGCACGGGGGCTCGGCAGTGGACGCCGGACGGCGCGAAGCGGGTCGTTGGCCAGCGCGTCGACCGGCCGGTGACCGTGGATGAGAGGGTCCAGGCCGTGGCAGACCTGACCCGGGACGACGAGGTGGCCGCGCAGCTCGCCACCGATCTGCCGAAGCGGCCGGCGGTGACCGAGCACGTCACCCCGGCCGAGAGGGTGCGGGTCGTCACGGAGCTGACCACTGCCGTGCCGCTACGCCGACAGGCCCGGCCGCTGGCCGAGCACTACGGCGACCTAGTCCGCGTCGCCCCAATGGAAGCGAGGCCAGCGGGCCTGCGCACCTACCAGCTCATGGCAGCAACCCGCCTGACCCGCTCGCAGGTCGGCCGGGGCATCCGGCACGTCCGCGACGTCGTCGCCGCCGATCACCTGACGCCGACCACCTGGACACGGCAGGACGGGTTCATGTTCTCCGACGACCCCGCAGACTGGATCGAGTACGACAAGCGGCAGTTCCGGCAGAACCTCGGCCGGCTGACCCGGGTGGGCACGGGCACGCTCGATCCTCACCTGGCCCGCTACCCCGACGACGAATGGACCCAGCTCGCCACCGCGGACCGAGGCGATGCCGACGACCTCGTGGACTGAGCCCGCGAATACCTCTGGCTCTGCCTGCGCATCGTCTCCCGGCCCAAGGGCAGCAAGGGCTTCGTCGTCCTGCCCCGCCGTTGGAAAGTCGAGCGGACGATCGGCTGGTGCATGAACGCACGCGACTACGAACGTCTCCCGCAGCACTCCGAGGCCCACCTGGTACTGGGCACTCATCACCATGATGACCCGGCGCCCAACCCACAAGACCCTCCGCGGCGACAACTGGTCGAAGAGGTCCCAGTCAGCTCACGGGTGATTCCATACGAGCGTATAGCGCCAGAACAGCCGTCTTCGCAGGCGCGCCCCAGGGAGGACGTCTCTGGCTTCGCGGACGATGTCGTCGAAAGTCATGTCCGCTGAGCGCGTAGGGGCCGTCATGGAGACGGGCCGGGCCGTGGGACGGCCTCTGTTCTTCAGCCAGCCCATGGCGGCGTTGGCCGGAATGGCGACGACACCGAGCAGGTGGTCCCCAGGGGTCTGGGCGCGAGACAGGCCGACGACCACCAAGGTCCCTCCCGGCGCCAAATGACGGCGGAAACAGGCGAGCGCCTGGACGAAGGGCAGATGGTGGATCGCGGCGACGCAAGTGATGACGTCGTAAGAGCCCGCAGGGAACTCGGCTACTGCGTCCGCGACGGTGAACGTCACGGGAAGCGCAGCAGGAGTCAGCTCCTGGGCCTGGGCGGTGATCACCGGATCGGAATCGACTGCCTTCACGGCGGCGGCACGTCTGGCCAGGAGCCTGGCGAGGTCACCGCTGCCGGATCCGATGTCCAGGGCGTGGTTGAAGCGTCTCGGCAGTTGCCGCAGGATCCAGCGGTGGTAGTGGGCGTTGTGATCCCACGGATAGGCGGCATTGAACCGTTCGAGGGCTCGCAGGACACGAGGCGACAGGATCTTCATCCACCCATTCCACCAAGTCCCGGCAGCAAGCACTCTGTTCCGGATATTCGGACAGCGACAGGATGTGCTGCCAGGTGGAGAGCAGGTGCAGGGCGCTGTGGTGTTCCTCGGTGCTGCGTCGGGCCTGGTATGCGGTGTGACGTCGCTGGAGCACGGCGTCGGTGCGGGCGAGTTCCTCGGCGTCGCCGTGCACGGTTTTCCCCAGATGCTGAACGTCGTCGGGCACGGTCAGGGTCAGCGTGTTCCCGGGCTGGCGCGTGAGGTGGGCGGCGGTGGCGTGTGGAAGGAAGGAGGGTTCCAGGGTGCACCAGTTAGGAGCTGTCCGGGCGATCATGTGACTGCCCCGTGCCTGGGTCGTTGTTGCGAGCACGAGCACGAGCACGGGGCGGGGCGATCTGACGGATGCCGAGTGGGAACGGTTGCGGCCGTTCCTGCCGGTGGGCAATGGACGTTGTGGC
>NZ_JBIAWE010000028.1:0-89436 GCF_042895235.1 Streptomyces sp. NPDC001410 | reverse complement strand
TCCTCCACACCTACAACCACCACCGCTGCCACACCGCACTCGGCGGCCAGCCACCGATCAGCCGCGTGAACAACGCTGCGGGTCAATACACCTAGATCCCGTACTTCTCCCGCAGCTCCACCTTGCGCACCTTCCCGGACACCGTCATCGGGAAGGAGTCGAGGATCTGCAGCCGGCTCGGGATCTTGTAGTGGGCGAGCCGGCCCTGGCAGAAGGCGCGCAGGCCCTCCAGGGTGACCGGGTCGGCCGCGTCCTGCGGGATCACGCAGGCGAGGACCTCCTCGCCGTACTTCTCGTGCGGCACCCCGACGATCTGCACGTCCCGGATCTTCGGGTGGCCGTAGAGGAACTCCTCGATCTCGCGCGGGTAGATGTTCTCGCCACCCCGGATGATCATGTCCTTGATCCGGCCGACGATCTCCACGTACCCGTCCTCGCGCATCATGGCGAGGTCCCCGGTGTGCATCCAGCGACCCGCGTCGACGGCCTCGGCGGTCTTCTCGGGCTCGTTCCAGTAGCCGAGCATCACGCTGTAGCCGCGGGTGCACAGCTCGCCCGCGACGCCCCGGGGCTGGGTCACGCCGTCCGCCGGGTCGACGATCTTCACCTCCAGGTGCGGCAGAACACGGCCCACGGTGCCGGTGCGGTGCTCCAGATCGTCGTCGATCCGCGTCTGCAGGGAGACCGGAGAGGTCTCCGTCATGCCGTAGCAGATGGACACCTCCTCCATGTGCATCTCGGCGACCACCCGCTTCATCACCTCGACCGGGCAGGGCGAACCCGCCATGATGCCGGTGCGCAGGGACGAGAGGTCGTACGACGCGAAGTCGGGGAGGTTCAGCTCCGCGATGAACATGGTCGGGACGCCGTACAGGGACGTGCAGCGCTCCTGCTGGACCGCCTCCAGCGTGGCCTTCGGGTCGAAGGACGGCGCCGGGATGACCATGCAGGCGCCGTGCGAGGTCGCCGCGAGGTTGCCCATCACCATGCCGAAGCAGTGGTAGAAGGGCACCGGGATGCAGATCCGGTCCTGCTCGGTGTAGGCGATCGACTCACCCACGAAGTAGCCGTTGTTGAGGATGTTGTGGTGGGAGAGGGTGGCCCCCTTGGGGAACCCTGTGGTGCCCGAGGTGTACTGGATGTTGATGGGGTCGTCGCAGGACAGGGCCTCGAACGGGACGTCCGGGTTCGCGCGGCCGAGCAACGCCTCCCAGCTCGGGTCGCCGATGTACACGGTCTCCCGCAGCTGCGGGCACCTGCCCCGTACTTCCTCCACCATCGCCTGGTAGTCGCTGGTCTTGTGGCTGAGGGACGCGAACAGCAGGCAGATTCCGGCCTGGTTGAGGACGTACTCGACCTCGTGGGTGCGGTAGGCCGGGTTGATGTTCACCATGATCGCGCCGATGCGGGCGGTGGCGTACTGGACCAGTACCCACTCGGCGCAGTTGACCGCCCAGATGCCCACGCGGTCGCCCTTGGCGACCCCGCTCGCCAGCAGCGCGTACGCCAGCGCGTCCACGTCCGCGCGGAACTCGGCGTACGTCCAGCGCCGCCCCGACGGCACGTCGACGAGCGCCTCGCGGTCCGGCCAGGCGGCGACGGCCCGGTCCAGGTTGGCGCCGATCGTGTCGCCGAGCAGGGCCGTCCCGCTCGTGCCGTGCGTGTACGACGATTCCGAGGTCATCGGAAGTCCTCCTCGCGGTACTCGGCCTGCGAGCCCGCGGCCGTGGCCTCGCGCAGCTCGATCCGGCGGATCTTGCCGGAGACGGTCTTGGGCAGGGCGCCGAACTCCAGGCGGCGGATGCGCTTGTAGGGGGCGAGGACCTCACGGGAGTGCTCGAACAGCACCTTCGCGGTGTCGGGTCCGGGCTGCCAGCCCTCGGCGAGGACGATGTACGCCTTGGGCACGGCCAGGCGCAGCTCGTCCGGTGCGGGCACGACCGCGGCCTCGGCGACCGCCTCGTGCTCCAGCAGCGCACTCTCCAGCTCGAACGGGCTGATCTTGTAGTCGGAGGCCTTGAAGACGTCATCGGCGCGGCCGACGTACGTCAGGTAGCCGTCCTCGTCCCGGGAGGCGATGTCGCCGGTGCGGTAGTAGCCGCCGGCCATGGCCTCGGCGGTGCGGTCGGGGTCGCCGTGGTAGCCGGTCATCAGGCCCACCGGACGCTCGGACAGGTCGAGGGCGATCTCGCCCTCGGTGGCGCCGGGGGCGCCGGAGATCGGGTCGAGGAGTTCGACGCGGTAGCCGGGGCTGGGCCGGCCCATGGAGCCGGTCTTCAGGATCTGGCCGGGGCTGTTGGAGACCTGGACGGCGGTCTCGGTCTGCCCGAAGCCGTCCCGGATGGTGACGCCCCAGGCCCGGCGGACCTGCTCGATGACCTCGGGGTTGAGCGGTTCGCCCGCGGCGACGACCTCGCGGGGCGGGGTGGCGAGCTGGGTCAGGTCGGCCTGGATGAGCATGCGCCACACGGTCGGCGGGGCGCAGAAGGTGGTCACCCCTGCCCGGTCCATCTCGGCCATCAGCCGGCCCGCGTCGAAGCGCGCGTAGTTGTGGATGAAGACGGTCGCCTCGGCGTTCCAGGGGGCGAACAGGTTGGACCAGGCGTGCTTGGCCCAGCCGGGCGAGGAGATGTTCAGGTGCACGTCACCGGGCCTGAGGCCGATCCAGTACATGGTGGCCAGGTGGCCGATGGGGTACGAGGTGTGGGTGTGCTCGACCAGCTTGGGGCGGGCGGTCGTGCCAGAGGTGAAGTACAGCATCAGCGGGTCGTCGGCCAGCGTGGGCCCGTCGGGGGTGAACTCGGCGGGGGCGGTGTACGCGTCCTCGTACGCCTCCCAGCCCTCCTGCGGCACCCCGCCGACCGCGATCCGGGTGTAGGCGCCGGGCACGTCCACGAACTTGGCGGCGTCCTCGGCCCGTACCAGCACATGCTTCACCCGGCCGCGCTCGACCCGGTCGCGCAGGTCGGCGGGGCCGAGCAGCGGGGTGGCCGGGATCACGACGGCGCGCAGCTTCATCGCGGCCAGCGCGGTCTCCCACAGCTCGGCCTGGTTGCCGAGCATGACCAGGATGCGGTCCTCGGCGCCGACGCCCCGCGCGCGCAGGTGGTTCGCGACCCGGTTCGAGCGCTCGGCCATCTCGGCAAAGGACAGCCGGGTCTCGGTACCGTCCTCCTCGACGATGTGCAGGGCGGTCCGGTCGTTGCCGCCGGCGATCACGTCGAACCAGTCCAGCGCCCAGTTGAAGTGCTCGGGCCGTGGCCAGGCGAAGCCCTCGTGGGCGGTGGCGTAGTCCTCGCGGTGCTCCAGCAGGAAGTCCCGGGCACTCCTGAAGACCTCGGTCGCCGTCGTCATCGGTTCCTCCTACTGTTCCGGACCATTGCCGGGCGGCTCTCTGGCATCGTCTAATCCGTGATGCAGGTCTCACTACCCCCGAACGGGGGTGTGGTCCCCCCGCGTGACCGCACCGAAGGAGTGAAGAGGTGTCTGGGGTGTCAGCACAGGCCGTGGCGGCGGTGGAGATACGCGGTGCGCTGGTCCGGCTGCGGCGCACCACCGGGCTTCCGGTCGCCTTCGGCGGCCTGGTCGAGTACGGCCGGCCGCAGATCCGCATCAGCGAGCTGAGCGGCACGGCCACCGCCGCCCTCAGCTCGCTCGCGGTGACCTCCGGCAACGGGCTGGGCGGCAAGGCGGTCGCGCTGGCCCGACCGTGCGCGGTCACGGACTACTCCAGCTCCCGGCAGATCAGCCACGAGTACGACGTCCCGGTGGCCGCCGAGGGCATCCGCTCGGTGCTCGCGGTGCCGTTCGTCGTACGGCGGCGGGTGCGCGGGGTGCTGTACGGCGCGCTGCGGTCGGCCCAGCCGCTGGGCGACCGCACGCTGGGCGAGGCGGTGGCGGTGGCACGGGACGTGGAGCAGGCGCTGGTGGTGCGGGACGAGGCACGGGTACTGCTGGCGGCGGCCCGGCCGGAGCCCGCCGACGGCCCCGAGGGGCAGGGTGCCGCCTGGGAGCAGGTGCGCGAGGCCCATGCGGCGCTGCGCGCGCTGGCGCCCCGGATCGCCGACCCGGGCCTGCGCGCCGAACTGCTCGCCGCCTGCGGGCTGCTGGCCGTACCTCGCCCCGCCGGGGGCGCGAGCCTGGCGCCACGCGAGCTGGACGTGCTGTCCTGGGTGGCGGCGGGCGCCACGAACGCGGCCGTGGCCGAACGGCTGGGCCTGCGCCCGGAGACGGTGAAAGGGTATCTGCGCTCGGCGATGCGGAAGCTGGGCGCACACACACGAGGGGAGGCGGTGACCGCGGCGAGGCGGGCGGGACTGCTGCCGTAGGCGGGCCCGTAGGGCTCTTCACAGCAGCCGTAAGGAACCTTGCCCATTCAGGCGACGTCGCTTTGAATTTACCTATGCGCGACCGTTTGTTATTTCCCTCACCACGGCTTCCGTCCGAATTTAAAGGATCGTTGCTTAGAATTTGGCCCGGACACGACACAGGAGGGGAGCGGTGACCGTGCGACGGGACTTCCAGGAGCCTGCCCGATGCCGCCCCGACCTGCTCATCGGCCGCGAGGAGCTGTTCACTGCGGCCCGTGACCAACTGGGCTCGGGCGGCAGTGTGCTCCTGCACGGCCCCGCCGGAATAGGGAAATCCACCGTCCTGCGGGCATTGGCCGAGGAATACGGCGCCGGCGCGCGCACCGTCTTGCGGTGCTCCGCCACGGAGTCCGAATCCCACCTCCCCTTCCTGGCCCTCGCCGACCTCCTCGGTCTGGTCCTCGACGACGTCTCCCCGCGGCTGCCCGCCGCCCAGCGCACCGCCCTGGAGTCGGCGCTCACCGGACGCGGCGAGTCCAGCCTCCAGCGCGACGGCCTCGCCCTGCGCCTCGCGGTGCTCTCCGCGCTGCGCGCGCTCGCCGCCCGGGGACCGGTCCTGGTCGTCGCCGACGACCTGCAGTGGCTGGATCCGGCCAGCGCCGAGCTGCTCGGCTTCGCCGCCCGTCGCCTGGAGGGCACCCCGGTGCAGCTGCTGTGCGCGGTGCGCACGGAGGGCCAGGAGAGCCAGGAGTACGACCGTCATCTGCGCGCCTGCCCGCCGGACACGCTCGCCGTCCGGCTCGGCCCGCTCACTCGCACCCAGGTGGCCAAGCTGCTCGACCACCGCGGCCACGGCAGCCTGCCCCGCTCCACGGTGCGCGAGATCCACCGCACCAGTGGCGGCAACCCGCTGTTCGCCCTGGAGCTGGGCCGCGCCCTCGCCGAGAGCCCCACCCCGCCCCGGCCCGGCGAGCCGCTGCCGGTGCCGACCTCGCTGCGCGCCCTGGTGCTCAGCCGCCTGGACATGCTCTCGGTCGAGGCCCGCCGCACCCTGCTGGTGGCCAGCGCCGGCGCCCGCCCCACCCCGGCGCTGCTGCACGCGGCCGGCCGGAAGAACGCCGAGGCCGAGTGCGCCCAGGCCGCCGAACTCGGCCTGCTCGCCACCGAGCCGGACGCACCGGCCGTACGGTTCGCGCACCCGCTCATATCCGCCGCGCTGTACGCGGAGGCACCCGCCCAGGAACGGCGGGCCGCGCACGCGGCCCTGTCCACGGCGGCCTCCGACCCGATCGAGCGGGCCCGGCACCTCGCCCTCGCCACCACCGGCACCGACCCCGAGGTGGCCGCCCGGCTCGCCGAGGCCGCGGCCCTCGCCCGGGACCGGGGTGCCCCGTCGGTCGCCGCCCAGCTGGGGCTCCTCGCCGCCCGGCACACTCCCGCCGACAGCGCGCCCGGCCCCGAGGAGCGGCGGCTGCAGGCGGCCGAGGACGCGATCACCGCGGGCGATCTCGACCTGGCCCGGGACATCGCCCGCGAGGTGCTCACCCGGGCGACCGTGCCCGCCGACCGGGTACGGGCCTGGATCTACGTCATCGACACCGCCGGCCACACCATGGCCGAGGTCGACGCCGTCTTCCCGCAGGCCCTCGCCGACGCCGGCGACGACCCGCGGCTGCTGGCCCTCGTCCACTACCAGCTGGCGTGGCGGGCGCTGATCGTGGAGGGCGACTTCACCGAGGCCCGCGAGGCGGCCGCGCACGCCGCCGAACTGGCCGAGCGCGGCGGCGACCGGCGCACCGAGCTGCTCTCCCTCGCCTTCCAGGCGCAGACCGAGACCCTGATGGGCCATCCGGAGGCCCCCCGGACCATCAAGCGCGCCCTGAAGGAGCCCCAGGACCCGACGGTGGCCTGCCACCACAACGGCGCGGGCAGCGCCCGGTTCCGCTGGCTGGTCATGGGCGACCAGCTGACCGAGGCCCGGACGACGGTCACCGCGCTGCTGCGCGAGGTGCGCCGGCGCGGCTCGGTGGAGAGCGAGGTGCACTTCCTGCGCGGCCTCGCGGAGACCGAGCTGCACGCCGGGCACTGCGGCCGCGCCCTGGAGCTGGCCCGCGACAGTCTGCGGCTCGCCCGGGACTCCGGTATCGGCGAGACCGCCTCGGCGATGCTCACCTCGCTCGCGGAGGCCTCCGGCGGGGACGTGGACCGGGCGCTGGCCCTGGCCCGGGAGGCGGTGGAGCACGCCGAGGAGGACGGCGACCAGATGTATCTGTCCCGGGCGCTGGGCGCGCTCGGGTACGCCCAGTTGGTGGCCGGCGATCCGGCGGGCACGGTGCGTTCGCTGCGCCGGGTGCGCCGCCTGGAGCTCGACCTCGGCATCACCGACCCGGCGCGCGGCCGTTGGCACGGCGACCTCGCCGAGGCGCTGGTCCGCATCGGTGAGCCGGCCGAGGCGCAGGACGTCATCGACGCCAGCCGCGAGCACGCCCTCAGGCTCGACCGGGGGAGCGTCCTCGCCGTGCTCGACCGCGCGGAGGCGCTGGTGCGCGCCGCGCAAGGCGACCCCGACGCAGCCGTCGCCCAGCTGACGTCCGCTCAGGACCGGCTCGCGAAGCTCGGCTACGGCCTGGAGGAGGCCCGGGCCGCGTTCGCGCTGGCCCAGCTGCGCACCCGGCGCCCGGAGGGCGGCCCGCGCAGGTCGACGGCGTACGACGAGGCCACCCGGCTGTTCCGCCGCTGCCGCGCGCTACCGTGGCTGCGCCAGGTGGACGAGGCCCTCACCGCCCCGGAGCCCGAGCCGGCCCTCGCCGTGCCGGACACGCTGGACGGGCTCGACGCGCTGGCAGGCCTGGCCGCGATGGAGCGTCAGGTCGCCGCGCTCGTCATGGAGGGCGCCACGAACAGGGAGATCGCGTCCCGGCTGTTCGTCAGTGTGAAGACGGTCGAGGCGACGCTGACCCGGGTCTACCGCAAGCTGGGGATCCGCTCGCGGGTGGACATCGTCCGTTTGGCGGCGGCGCGGCGCGCGAAGTGACGGCGCGCCAGGTTAACTGATCCGGACCGAGGGTTATCCCTCACCCAAGCCCCTAGGGGGTTCCCTCATTGGGAGCCGAGGGTTCCGGGTCCTAGCGTAAAGGGCGTGCCGCTCGCCCGGGCATACGGGGGTCGGTCCCGCGACCCCCGTGCACGACCCCCGCCCGCGCGACCCCCCACCGGCAACCCCACTGAGGAGACTCATGTTCGGGTCAAGACGTGCCAGAAAGACCGCCGCGACCCTGGTGGCCACCGCCGCCGCCGCGGTGACCTCGCTGATCGCCTCCCCCACGGCGAGCGCCGCACCCCAGCCCATCGTGGGCGGTACGACGACCACCACCACGGCGTACCCCTTCATGATGCAGATCACGGACGCGTCCGGTAGCCAGTTCTGCGGCGGCACCCTGGTGGCCGCCAAGAAGGTCGTGACAGCCGCGCACTGCATGGTCGGCGAGTCGACCAGCGGTGTCCGTGTGGTCGGCGGCCGGACCTACCTGAACGGCACCAACGGCACGGTCAGCCGGGTCAGCAAGATCTGGATCAACCCGGACTACACCGACGCCACCAACGGCGACGACGTGGCCGTCCTGACCCTCTCGACGTCGATGCCGTACACCCCGGCGTCGTACGTCTCCTCGTCCCAGACGGGCGTGTACGCGGCCGGCACCACGGCCCGCATCCTCGGCTGGGGCACCACCTCGGAGAACGGCAGCTCCTCCAACCAGCTGCGGACCGCGACCGTCCCGACCGTGTCCGACTCCAGCTGTAAGAGCTCCTACGGTTCGGACTTCGTCCAGACCGACATGGTTTGCGCCGGATACACGTCCGGCGGCGTAGACACCTGCCAGGGCGACAGCGGCGGTCCCCTGCTCATCGGGGGCGTCCTGGCAGGGATCACTTCCTGGGGCGAGGGGTGCGCGGAGGCCGGTTACCCGGGTGTGTACACCCGGCTGACCACCTTCTCGAACCTCGTGACCACGCAGGTCAACTCGTGACCCGGAAGCAGAACACCTGAGCATCCCTCAGGTAGATACCAGGGGGCGTTGCGGGCCACCACGAGCGGCCCGCAACGCCCCCTCTCCATGCGTCGTACGGCGCTGAGACGTCCGGGGGGCGCCTCAGCGCCGTACGACGGTGCCGAACCGGATGTCGTACGACGTCTCCGGGTGCAGCGTCGCCAGCATCCGGGCGCCCTCCGCGGTCACGTCCTCCCGCTGGGCCTTTGTCAGCTCCCCGAAGGGCTCGATGACCAGGGTGTCACCGTCCAGCTTCCACAGGCCGGCCAGGAAGCCGTCGACGAGGAGGGTGCGGTAGGCCTGATTGCGCTGCCAGCTGCGGCCCCAGTACTCGGCGGGTATGACGCGGGTGCGGTCGGCGTGGGAGAGGAGCAGGTTGTCGAACTCGGGCAGGAAGCGGGGCGGGGCCGGGGTGTCGGGGTCGGGTCGGGGCGCGTCGGGCAGGTCGAACAGTTCGACTCCGTTCGGGTCCCGGAAGGTGAGGAGCGTGGGGCGCAGGCGTTCGAAGGCGTCCTTGAGCCGGGTGAGTCCGGCCCAGGTCTGCATGTCCTTGACGGAGGCGGGGCCGAACGCGGCGAGGTAGCGCAGGACCACGGCGTCCGGGGCGGGGGCCGGCTCGGCCGGGCGGCCCAGCCACTGCTCGGCCGTCGTCAGGGCCACCTGTCCGCTGCGGCCCCACAGGCCGCGCGGGGTCACCTGGACCAGGGGCAGCCGGCAGCGGGCGGCGACGCCGAGGGACTGCGGGTCGGCGTCCGGCCACTGGGCGCCGAGCGCCTCGCGCAGCTGGGCCATGGTCCGCGGCTCGGTCTCGACCAGCTCCCGGGCGAGTGCGGCCAGCCGGTCGAGGTCGACTCCGGCGAGGCCCTTGCGGAAGTTGGTCAGCTCCCGGTCCCGGGCGGGCTGGACGAGCGGCCGGAGGGTCAGGCAGTCCTCGGCGGTGTGGGTGTGGATGGTGGAGCGCAGGGTGACGATCCGGACGGCCGCGCGGTCGGCCAGGAGCGCGGACAGCTGCTCGGGGGCGAAGCCGTCGAGGCGGGCGGCGAGGGCGTAGTACGGGGGCCTGACGTTCTGTGCCTGCAGGCCGAGGAGGTGCCGTACGGCGTCCGCGGCGGACAGCGGGGAGCGGCGCAGCAGGAGCTGCCGGTCGAGGGTGGCACGGTTCAGCGCACGGGTGTCCAGGAGGGGAGCCGGTGCCGCGCTGCTCTTCGTCATGCCCGCACGCTAGCGCTGGTTGCGGACACCTTCTGTCCGTAACTCTCACCGAACCCAGCACCGGATCCGGGCGCCCGGACCGGGAGACCGCGGCTATCCTGCACGTATTCCGCTTCGTGATCACGCCGTACGCAGGCTCGACGGAGAGGCCGGCCGATGTCCGAGCGCCCCAACGGCAGAAACGGCGGCCGCAGGTCCGTCTGGCGCCGTGCCGTCACCGCAGCCCCCTCCGCCGAGACCACCACGGCTACCCCGGAGCCTTCGGAGCCGGCCGAGCCGGCCAGTGTCGTCCAGGCGGCGCTGTACCGGGACGGCGTCCGTGTCTCCTCCCCCGCCACGCTCGCCGAGACCTTCCGCGAGCTGCGCGAACAGCCCTCGGGCATGGCCTGGATCGGCCTCGCCCGGCCCACGGCGCAGGAACTTCTCTCCCTGGCCGCCGAGTTCGATCTGCACCCGCTCGCTGTCGAGGACGCGATGGAGGCCCACCAGCGCCCGAAGCTGGAGCGCTACGGCGACACGCTCTTCGTCGTCCTGCGTGCCGCCCGCTACCTGGACGCGCCGGAGGAGGTCGACTTCGGCGAGCTGCACGTCTTCGTCGGCCCCGACTTCGTCATCACCGTCCGGCACGGCGCGGCCCCCGACCTGTCCGCGGTCCGCCGCCGCATGGAGGACTCCCCCGAACTGCTGAAGCTGGGCCCCGAGGCGGTCCTGTACGCGATCCTCGACGCGGTGGTCGACGGCTACGCGCCGGTCGTCTCCGGCGTCCAGAACGACATCGACGAGATCGAGACCGAGGTCTTCCGCGGCGACCCCGAGGTCTCCCGCCGCATCTACGAACTCTCCCGCGAGATGGTCGAGTTCCAGCGCGCCACCCGCCCGCTGGTCGGCATGCTGCACGGCCTCATGGCGGGTTTCGCCAAGTACGAGACCGACGAGGAACTCCAGCGCTACCTCCGTGACGTCGCCGACCACGTCACCCACACCAGCGAACGCGTCGACGGCTTCCGCCAGGCCCTCACCGAGATCCTGACCGTCAACGCGACCCTGGTGACCCAGCAGCAGAACGCGGAGATGCGGGCCCTGGCTGAGGCGGGGTTCGAGCAGAACGAGGAGGTCAAGAAGATCTCGTCGTGGGCCGCCATCCTCTTCGCCCCGACCCTCGTCGGCACGATCTACGGCATGAACTTCTCGCACATCCCGGAGCTGCACTGGTGGTTCGGCTACCCCTTCGCGATCGGGTTGATGGGGGTCGTCTGCGTCAGCCTGTACGTCATCTTCAAGCGGCGGGACTGGCTGTAGAGCCGCCCTCGGTCCTCGCTCGGCGCGGTCCGCCACGTCACAGACGGACCGGCTGTCTCGTCCTGGGTGGTGAACACAGTCTCACCCGGACAGGAGCTTGATCGTGAACGAGCCCACCACTCACCAGAAGGTGGCACTGATCACCGGGGCGAACAAGGGGATCGGCCGTGCGGTCGCCCAGCAGCTCGCCGCGTTGGGCATGAGGGTCCTGATCGGCGCCAGAGACCTGCGACGCGGCGAGGAGGCCGCCGCCGAGGTCTGCGCGGCGGGCGGCTACGCGCACGCGGTCACCCTGGACGTGACCGACCCGACGACCATCCGTGAGGCCGCGCGGGAGATCGAGGAGCGCTTCGGCCACCTCGACGTGCTGGTCAACAACGCGGGCATCACCGGCTCGGGGCAGGTCTCGCCCGAGGACGCCGTCGATCAGATCCCCAGCACCGTCGACCTGGACATGGTCCGGTCGGTCTTCGAGACCAACGTCTTCGGGGTGATCGCGGTGACCAACGCGATGCTCCCGCTGCTGCGGAAGTCACCGGCGCCGCGCATCGTCAACGTCAGCAGCGCCGCCGCGTCGCTGACCATCACCAGTGACCCGGACGGCCCGGCGGCGGGGCTGCCGACGTCGGCCGCGTACATGCCCTCCAAGACCGCGCTGAACGCACTGACCGTGCAGTACGCCCAGGAGTTGCGCAAGGACGGCTTCCTGATCAACGCCGCCGACCCCGGTTACGTGGACACGGACATCAACAACCACCGCGGATACCTCACCCCCGCGCAGGGGGCCGAGGTCGTGGTCCGACTGGCCACACTCGCGACCGACGGTCCGACCGCCTGGTTCTTCGACGCGGACGGACCGGTGCCCTGGTAGCGGACGCGATGGCTGCATTCGGCACAGCTGCCGCCTAGGAGTGCGAGGAACTGCGGCCGCTGCTGTTCTCGATCGCCTACCGCTCGCGGTGCGGGCGCGCCGTCACATGGACGAGTTGCCGGCCTGGGATGGGGCGCTCAGCCCGCTGCGCGCAGGTCAGCGGTTCTCCAGGGGCATCAGCTCGGTGGTGAACGCCTCGACGAAGGCGCGGCGCGAGGTCACCGGGCCCGCCGGGCGCACCACGAACTTCGACAGGCCGGCGTCGGTGAGGCGGCGCAGGTGCTCGCGGGCGTCGGCCCAGCCCCAGCACAGCAGGGTGCGCGGGTCGGCCACGTCGGGGCGGTCCTGGTGCAGCCGGGCCAGCAGGGCGTCCACGGCGTGCTCGTCGGCGTCGTCCTGGACGATCGTCAGGTAGGTGCCGTAGTGGTCCTCCTCGATCGTCCGGGCCGCGCGGTCGGCGGCGCTCACGATCCGGGCCCGGCAGCCTTCGGCCTCGGCCGGGGTGATGTTGCTGCCGAGCCAGCCGTCACCGAGCCGGCCGACCCGGTCCAGGGCGGCCGGGACCCGGCCGCTGAGCCACAGGTCCAGGGGCCGCGCGGGCAGCGGGGCGACCGAGGCCCCGTCCAGGTGGAAGTACCGGCCGTGGTGGGTGACGAACGGCTCGGTCAGCAGGGCCCGCACCACGCCGAGCGCCTCCTCGAACACCTCGGCGCGCCGCCCGTCCGGCACGGGGAACACCGTCCGGTCGGCGCGCCGGGCGGGGCGGACGCCGAAGACGGGCAGGACGCGGCGCGGGGCGAGCGCGGCCAGGCTCGCCAGCTGCGCCGCGAACACCGCCGGGTTGCGGCCGGGCAGGACCACCACGCTCATGCCCAGCTTCAGCCGCTGGGTGAGACCCGCGGCGTAGCCGACGCCGACCAGCGGATCGACCACGCTCGGCGCGGAGACCAGGTCGGACAGCCACACCGAGTCGACCCCGTGCGTCTCCAGCTCGGTCACCAGGCAGGCCAGATCGGGATCGCCGGGCGGTGTACCGCGCTCGGGCACGTTCCCCACGCCGATGCGAATCTTCATACCGGTATCAGATCGCCTTGCCCGCCGACCGTCACTTCCGGGCCTCGGTGTCGGTTCGCCAGAGCAGCCTGCCGAGCGTGGTGGCCGTGGACAGGACGGCGCCGTCGGCGGTCCGGTTGGTTCCCTCGGCCAGTGCGATGCCGTCGGTGATGGTCGCCTCCGTGGTGAGGCGGCGCCACGCCTGGATGGGGACGTGCCGGGTCCAGCGGACGCCCAGGTCCAGGGTGATCGGCTGGACGGTGCCGACTCCCTCGCTGCGGAACACGCACTCCAGCAGGAAGCTGTCGAAGAGCAGCAGGTCGACGGCCGCGCCGTGGGTCGCCTCGCCGATCAGGTCCGGGCGGCCCCTGACCCAGACCTCGCACCGGGGGACGCCGTCGCCGAGCCCGGCCGGGGTGAGCGGGTAGTCGATCGCCCGGACCTCGAGGTTCTTGAAGAAGGCGACCTCGTCCTCCAGCCAGGTCACCGGGGCGGCGGATTCCGGGGGTTCCACGTCGGTGCCGGCCGGGTCGGCCGGCACCAGCGTGCTGTCGAGCAGCCAGGCCTGGGCGGTGAAGACCGGTTCGTCACCCTGGATCAGGTCGACGCGGACCAACTCGGTGCTCCGGCCCTTGCGGATGGTCTCGACGCGGCCCTCGATGGGGCCGGGCGAGGCCGCCCGCGGATAGGAGCCCTGGATTCCGCCCAGGACGAGATGCGGTGCGGCGGCCCGGGCGACCTCGCTCGCGAACGCCGCCACGCAGCCGCCGAAGACGCGGCCCGCGAACATCCATTCCTCGCCTACCGTGCCCCGGAAGCCGGAGCTCGACGGTGTGACGGCGAAGGCGGTCTCAAACGACAACGGTTTCTCCCTTGACTCGCAGGACAGCGGCGACCGCGATGCCCTGGGGTTCGGCCGAGGTCAGCAGCGCGAATCGATCGGCCGACCCGAGGCGGCGGCGTGGCTCAGGACGGCCGCCAGTTGGAAGGGACCTGACGCGGCATGGACCTGGCCGAGGGTTTCCGTCAGCGGCGGCAGCACCGTCGCCTCGGGGCACACCGTGGCGCCGCCCTCCGCTGGCGGGGCGGTGTCGTCACCGACCCCCGTGCGCGCTTCGGTGAGTTCCTCGGCGGCGCCCGCGAGCGTCTCGTACACCCCGTGTTCGAGGGTGTCCGCGTGCCGTTGCTCGGCCGCGTAGGCGCCACCCTGTGCCTCTTCGGCCAGGTAGCCGGTCATGGCCTGCGTCACGGCCTCGGGCATGAGGCCCGCGCCCGCGTTGTTGAAGTGGATGGGCATGCGCCAACTCCGTTGGGTCAGAAGACAGGAGTGGGTTCCGGCTCGGCCTCGGTCAGCCAGAGGTAGGTACTGCGCCGGACGGTGACGATCAGGACGAGCGCGACGCCGACGGCGGCTCCGACCACGTACCACGGGCTCGCCGGGTGGCCGCCCGACGTGAGCGTGAGGCTCAGCTGGGGCACGGCGATCAGGCCCACGTTGACGCCCGCCGAGTAGAGCCCCATGTTGCGGCCGGTGACGGACGGGTCGGAGACCTCGCTGACGTAGTGGAGGAGCGCCGGGAAGACGATCATCTCGGCCGCGGTCCACAGCAGCGTCGCGCCCACCAGCGCGGGCCCCGCACCGGACAGGCCCATGAGCGCGAAGCCCGCGCCGGCCAGCAGATAGCCGACCAGCAGCGAGGCGTAGTGGCTCACGTTCCGCATCGCCGTGTTCAGCGGCACCTCGAAGAGCACGATGGCACCGGCGTTGACGAAGAAGATGATGCCGGCCCAGAAGCTGTCGAGGCCGCGCTCGTGGATCACGTAGGCGCTGAGGAAGGTCGGTGGCAGCGCGTACGCGAGATGGATCGGGAGGGCCAGCAGGAAGATCGTCCAGAACCGGGTCTCGCCCTTGAGGGTCGGCGCCACCATGCGGCCCCGGACCGCCTTCTCCCCCGCCGCCACGGCCCCGTCGGAGGTCCGCAGGGTGAGGAAGACGGCGGTCGCCAGGACGACACAGGCGTTGATGAGGAACAGGCCGGCCGGCCGCCAGGCGAACACGAGTCCGCCCAGCGCCGGTCCGATGCCCATGCCGACGTTGATGGCGAGCCGGTTGCAGGAGAAGGCGACCTTGCGGTCGTTCTCCTGCGAGTACCGCACAGTCTCCGCATACGCGGCCGGCGTGAACGCCTCGTAGAAGAAGCCCCATACGAGGGTGCCCACCGTGAGCAGCGCGGCGCTTTCCGCGAGCGGAAGGACCAGCACCAGCGCCGCGTTGCCCACCAGCCCGCTGATCATCACGGTCCGCGCGGACACGAAGCGCAGGACCGGCCCGGCCGCGAGGTCGGCGGCCAGCGCGCCGAGCCCGTAGGCGCTGACGATCGAGCCCACCTGCCCCGCGGAGTAGTCGTTCTGCGCCACCAGGTAGGCGGACAGGAACGGGAACGCCATGGTTCCGGAGCGGAAGAGCAGGGTGGTGATGAACAGGGTACGCAGTTCGGGCGCGAGCCCGCGGACCGCGTGCAGAGTACTGCGCAGCATCAGACGAGGCAGAGCCGGCCGGAGAGCGACACTCCGGGCTTCTGCCCGGCGAGC
Organism: Streptomyces sp. NPDC001410; assembly: GCF_042895235.1. Classification (NCBI taxonomy): domain Bacteria; kingdom Bacillati; phylum Actinomycetota; class Actinomycetes; order Kitasatosporales; family Streptomycetaceae; genus Streptomyces; species Streptomyces sp. NPDC001410. The sequence goes on along the minus strand of NZ_JBIAWE010000028.1, from coordinate 74,050 downwards.
ACCGCGCTGACGTTCAGCGAGCGCAGCTCCTTGACGATTCCTGAGGAGTAACCGTCGACGATGGCGGCAACAGACGGAGTGGCTGACAACGGACTACCTTCTTTCGGATGGGAGCAGGTCGTGCCAGTGCGGTCAGGGCGACCGGCGCGTACTCGACGAGTGCGCCTAGAGCAGGGGCGAGCGGAAGCCGTGCAGCATCTCCAGCTCCTCGCGGTGCCGCATGCGTTCGATCATCGGCCCTCCCGCGCCTCCCGCCCCCCATAAGCAGAGCCGATGGCCATAAGCGATGGTTGGAGGGTGCCGGTTATGCTCCGAAGGTGCCTACGACGCTTGCCATGTTGCGTGCCTTCACCGCCGTCGCTCGCACGGGTTCGTTCCAGCGGGCGGCCGACGCCCTCAAGGTGCGGCAGCCGGCGGTGAGCGACGCGATCCGCCGCCTGGAGTCCGAGGCCGGCCGGCCGCTCCTGAGCCGCACCCGCGACGGCGTTCATCTCACCGACTTCGGACGGCAGTTGCTCGGTGACGCCCTCGCGGCCGTGGACGCGGCCGACCAGGTCGACGCGCTGCTGGCGGACCGCGGACCGAGCCTCACGATCGGCTTCATGGGGGAGGCGGCCGGCCGCCGCACCTCGTGGCTCATGAAGCTCGTCCGGGACGAGACGAACGCCGACATCACCCTGCGCCGCTACGACTACGCCGACCCGAGCTGCGGTCTGACGTCCGGTCAGTCCGACCTCGCCATCGTGTGGCCGCCACTGGACGGCCCCACGATCCGGAGCCTGACGGTCGCCAGTGACCGCCGGGCGGTCGCCCTCCCCCTGGACGATCCGCTGGCAGGCCGGGACCGTGTCGAACCGTCCGAACTCGCCGGGCGCACCTGGGTCGTTCCCCTCTCCGAGGACCGGGCCTGGGCCGAGTTCCGCACCCCGCAGGCCGTGGGCATCACCGACCTGCGGGACATGGTGATGTCGCGGTCCATCGAGGAGACCCTCGAACTCGTCTCCGTCGGCCGCGGTGTCGCACTGGTCTCCGAGAGCACCGACGAGCACTACGCCCGGGCCAACGTCGTCATCGTGCCCCTGTCCGGGAACATCCACTGCTCGACCGCGCTCGCCTGGCGCAGCGCCGACCGAAGGACCGTGGTACGGCGGGTCGCCCAGGCGGCGCTCGACGCCACCGAGCCCTGAGGGTCGTGCACCGGGCCCTGGCAGTCGTTCAAGGTCCGCTCCTTCGGGTGCTGTCGCATACGGATGTCAGCCAGCTCAGGCTCTCCGCGCTGCCCAGGCTGTCCAGGTTCTTCAGCAGATCGTCCAGTTGGCGCGGATCGGCGAGGAAGTCGATGGTCGCCTGGGCGAAGGCGTCGCGCACCGGCGGCGGCATGGCGTCGGAGGCGTCGAAGCAGTGGACCGCCCCGCGGTCGAGGAGGGTCCGGGCCAGCGAGCGGCGCCAGGCGGGGGTGGAGTCACCTGCCGCGGGCTGCGCGTGGGCGTTGACGGAGAGACCGGCCTCCTTGGCGCTCCACGCCCGCTGGGTCCCGGCGGCGGCGAGGTGGCGGATCAGCTCCTGCGCCTGCGGGGTGGCGTGCAGCAGGGCGACCAGGTCGCCGGAGACCTCCCACGCATTGTCAGCGGTGGCGCCGGGGATGAGGCGGGTCGAGTGCTCGTAGCGGCCGCGTGCCTCCGTCCACGGATCCAGGTTGCGGATGAAGGAGGCCTGGTGCTCCAGGGTGCACTGGGGCGGGTTCATCGTCACCAACTCGGACGCCTTCTGGTACTCGGTCTGCAGTGCACGCAGGACGAGGTCCCTGGAGCCACCTGCGCCCACCATCTTCCCCCAGGTGGTCCAGGCCTCCTTCACCTCCTTGGACTGCCAGGGCAGCAGGCCGCGCGCCCACCGCTCGTACACGCCCGGGCCGTACCGCTGCAGCAGGATGTCCTCGATCCAGTCGGTGCCGGGCCAGCCGCTGGTGGCACCCGAGCCCATGCCGAGGCACCACTGGTCCGGCCGCTTCGCAGCGTTCTCGCGCTGCTGCGCACCGACCCCCGGCCGGTACCAGACCATGCTCTTGAGGTCCGCCTTGAGCGGGAACCAGTACACGTGCCCGTTCCTGGGCGTTACCCAGGACTTGCTGAAGTCGCCCCGTGGGACGAGCTTCTCGAGCGGCTGCAGCTGCTTCTGGTCCGCGTAGGCGGCGAGTTCGCCGGGACCGGTGAGCACCACGACGTCGGGCGGGGTGCCGGCCTCGACGTCGGCGCTGAGCACCTGACTCTCCGCGGAGCTGCCCTGGTAGTCGACGTGGACGTGGTACTTGCGCTCGAAGGGGTCGATGACCGCCTCCCGGAAGTACTGCTCGTCCTTGCCCGTCCAGTTGGCCAGCAGGGTGACGGTCGGTTCCTGTCCGAGGGCGCGTACGCCGAGCACGACGGCCGCCGCCAGCACGGCCAGGCAGCTCACCAGCACGGTGACCGTACGCACCGGGCGGCGCCGGGTGGCGGCCGCGGGGCCGCTGCCGGGGGCGCTCACCGGGGCCTGAACCGGTAGTCGTTGATGTGCTGCCGCAGACCCGTCTCGGTCAGCGCCATGAGCACGATGCCTCCCAACACGATCCACACCGAGGCCGCCGCGCGGAAACCGGTGTGCGCCAGGTACCCGGCGGTGTGCTGCCCCGCGTCCGTGACGGCCTGCCCGGACACCAGCCGGTCGAGCAGAGAGCGGGTGTCCGTCATGCCCTGGCGCGTCCACACCGTGAACAGCACGAGGGTCGTGAACCCTCCGGCCAACAGGGCGCATGCGGCGATGAGTTGACGGTTGAACCTGCGCCGGAAGCGGCGGCGCAGGAAGAGCTGGGTCTCCACCAGGGCCGCGCCCAGGGCGAGGACGAGCAGCGCGGTCACGCTCCAGCCGAGCCACAGCGCCCACCCGAAGGAGGTCTGCCGCCCGACCACGGCGCGCTGTTCGTCCTGCAGCCGTCTGAGCCGGTCCTCGATGCCGGCCTTCGCGGTCTTCAGCATGCTGGTCGCGTAGCTGAGGTAGGCATCCCGCAACACGCTTCCCTGTGGCTCCAGTTGGGCCTTCTCGACCATGCCGGTGTACCCGATGATCAGTCCGGCGACCGTCTGCAGGGCCTGCCGGCCGCCCGGGCCGCCCACGTCGTCGGTGGCGGCCAGTGCGAGGCTCTGCGCGGCCACCGAGATCTGCTTCTGGAACTCGCTGGTCGACGGGGTCCCCCCGGTCGCGTCCGCCTGTGCCTCGCCGAGCGCGTACAGCGCGGTGTCGATGGCGACGACGGCGGGGGCGCTGGAGGTGCGCAGCGGGTTGGCGTCCGCGTGCACCCCCTCGTAGGACAGGAACAGGGACAGGGTCAGCAGCGCCGTCAGGGCCAGCAGCAGGCGGCGGCGCACGCCGAGTTCGTACGCGGTCGTGCTGCCCGGGTCCGGCGGTCGCCGCCCGGAGCCGAGGAGGCGGCCGAGGAAGCGGGGCAGCGGGGCCCGGTCGCGGGGGCTGGTGGTGGCGTGCACCCGCCGGCCCGGCCTGGCGCGGGCGTCGACACTCACAGGGCTCCCCCCAGCAGACGTCCGCACCTGCCGCAGTACACCGAGTCCGCCGGGCCGAGCCACTTGCATTCCGGGCACTCGATCAGCTCGTCGGCATCGGGCGGGGCCTGCGGGCCGACGGCCGGCGGACCTGCCTCGGGCGGGCCCTCGGCGGGTTGTTCCGGTGGGGTGGTCATGGCGCTGGAGAGGATCAGGTGCTGCCAGTCGACGTCCTTGAGGCCGTCGCGGACCCGGCCCGTGCCCGGCTCGGCCTCGATCCGGCGCAGGGCGCCCAGCAGGTGGGCGTCGCCCAGCTCTCCGGCCAGCGCCAGCGCCCGGGCGAGTTCCCGGTCCGCCTCCGCCCTGCCCTCCGCGCGGCGCAGCCAGGCCCGGTAGGCCCGGGCCACGGCGGCGCTCGCCTGCTGGTACAGCTCGTGGCGGCGGACCCCGGGATGCTGCCGGGACGCGTCGAGCGGGTTGTCGGTCCAGCGCACCAGGACGGGCTGCGGCGCGGGCAGCCGTACGGCGGGCCCGAAGTCGGGTACGACCACGTCCACGGCGGCGAGCTGGAGGTCCTCGTCGATCTCGCGGCCGGTCGGATCGGCGGTCAGCACGACCTGGAAGTGCCGGGTCTCCTCGCCCCAGGCGCGGGTGACGTACTCGGCGCCGCGTGCGCCCAACTCGACGCCGGTGGCGAGGAGTTCCTGCTCGTTCGGCACGACCTGCTTGACCTGACGGATCACGGTGCCGGGTGTCGGGGTGATCCTGATGCGCAGCTCGGGGACGGCGGTGCCGAGCAGACCGTTCACCAACTCCTCGTAGGCGGCGGGAAGTTCCGACTCGCGGCGGACCGCGCCGGCCCGGCCGTGCAGTCGCCGGGTGATGCCCAGCAGGAGGTCGGCGTCCCAGTCGTCGCCGATGCCCCACGCGTCGCAGACGAACCGGCCGTCGCAGGCTTCAAGGGCGGTGTCCAGCCGCATGCCGGCGCGGTGGTCGTGCTCGTTGCGCCCGTCGGTGAGCAGCAGGACGTGTTTGACGGGCGCGGACTGCTTGCTCAGCAGCCGCCGGGCCAGGTCGAGCCAGTGGCCGATGGCGGTGCCGCCGTTCGCGTCCAGGATCCGTACGGCGCGCTCGGCGGCCTCCCGCTCGGCGGTCCCGGCGACGGCCATGCCCTCACGGTCCGGGCCGGGGTGCACCACGGTGGCGTCGAACCGGCCGGAGAGCACTGCGAAAGCGGTGCCCTCGGGCAGCAGCCGCAGGGCGGCGACCGTGGCGTCCTTGGCCGCGCGCAGTTTGGCGTCCGGGTGGAGCATGGAGCGGGAGGTGTCGACGATCAGCACCTCGGCGAGGGCGGGCCCGGCTCCGCGGGCGCCCCCGGTGACGATGCCCGGGACGCCGTTGTTGCTGACCCCGATCTCCAGGATGGCGTGCATCTCCCGGTCCCGGGACCGCCCGGCCGCGGTCGGCACGACGGGCAGTTCCTTCTCCTGGCCGATTGCGAGGGTCACCGTGATGTCCTCGGTGCCCTCGCCTCTCCCGGCCATGCTCATGGCCTCGTCCCCCTCGCTTCCCCGATGTCGTCCGCGTTCTCAGAATCTGCTCATCGGCCGCACGGCATGGGCCAGGTCGAGCAGCCGGCCGTGTTCGCCCGCGGTGCGCGCCTGCGCGGCCAGTTGCCGGAAGGACTGCTCCAGCAGTGTGCGCAGGGCGTCCTCGCCGCCGGCTCCGAGCAGGTCGCCGACCGGGAACTGAGGCCCCCAGCCGGGCTTCGGGCGGCAGTGCAGGACGTTCTCCCGGACCTCGGCGACCAGCCGGGCCCGCGACTCGCCGTCGGCGGCGCCGCCGTCCAGGTGCAGCTCGGGCAGCCGGCGGTCCGCGTCCCGCAGGTCGGCCACCGACGGGGCGCGGCCGTGCAGGACACCGGCGCGGACGCGGACGGCCGCGATGCGGGCGGCGTCGTAGTGACGGGAGGTGGCGGGCACATCGTCGAGGACGCGTACGGCCGCGTCCCGGTCCCCCGTGGCCAGGTGGCCGCGGGCCAGGCCGAACGCCGCCGCGGTGTGGGCGAAGTCCCGGGCCCACACGGCCTCGTAGAACCGCATGGCCCGGGCCGTGCGCTGCTCACCGCCGTGTTCGGCGCAGTACCCGAGGGCCAGTTTGGGCACGTACTCGCCGGGCAGCGCCCGGTAGACGGCCTCGAAGCAGCTGCCGGCCTGCCGTACCTCGGCCTTGCTCAGGTGGAGCACGCCGCGGTGCCAGGCGATGCGCCAGTCGTAGGCGGCGGCGCGCTCGCCGAGCAGGGTCTCGGCCTCGGCCAGCCAGCTCTGGGCCTCGCCCTGCGCGCCCTGTCTCAGGTAGGCGCGGCACAGCCACAGCGCGGTCTCGGGGGTGCCGAGGCGGGATTCGCGGGGCCACTGCCGGGCGACCCGGTCGGGGGCGTCGGGCGGGAAGGTGTCGAGCAGCAGGGCGGCGCCGTCGTCGGGGTCGGGGACCGGTTCCGGCAGAGCGCCGGCGACCTCGGCGGCCGCGGGCGGGGAGACGTCGAGATCGGCGGGGTGTGCACCGGGCCGACCGGTCCAGTGGTCCAGGGAGGGGATCGCGCCGAGTCCGGCGTCGAGGCTGGCCTCGGTGGCGCGGAACCGGGTGCTGCTCTCGGGCAGTTGCTCGCCGAACTGCAGCGAGCGGAACTCGCGCAGGACCTCCCAGAGCTGGCGGGACATCTCGGCGGCCGAGCGGAACCGGGCGCGGGGTTCGGCGTGGGTGGCGCGGTCGATGAGGCGGCGGAAGGAGTCGGGGGCGAGACCGCGGGCCGCTTCGGTGCCCCGGGCCAGCGCCTGCAGGGTCATACCGACGGTGTAGAGGTCGCTGTCGACGTGCCAGCCTCGGCTGTCGACCTCCTCCTTGGGCGGGGCGAAGCTCGCGGTGTACACGTAGGCGGAGCCGCGGTCGCCGATCGCGCGGACCGCGCCGAGGTCGATGACCTTGATCGCCCGCCCGAAGTGGATGACGTTGGCGGGCTTCATGTCGCAGTAGAGCAGCCCGCGTTCGTGCATGTACTGCAGGGCGCCGAGGATCTTGCAGCCGTAGGTGAGGACGTGGTCGAGGCGGGGGCGGCCCTGGAAGACGCGCTCGGCGTCGTCGGCGTCGAAGAGCTGCTGCAGGGAGCGGCCGCCGATGTAGTCCATGACCAGGTAGCCGGTGGGCGAGCTGCCGGGGGCCTGGTGTTCGACGTAGGTGATGATGCGGACGATGTCGGGGTGGTGCAGACCGGTGAGTGAGCGGCGCTCCTCGACGGCGTTGCGGCGGGCGAGCGCGTCGTGGACGTCGATCAGCCCTTTGAGGACGACGCGGTGGCCGTCGGCGCTGGTGTCCTCGGCGAGGTGGATCCAGCCGAGACCGCCGCGGGCCAGGCAGCCGAGGATCCGGTAGTGGCCGGCGACCAGGTCGCCCTTGTCCAGCTGGGGCAGGAAGGAGTAGGGGGTGCCGCAGCGGGGACATCGGCCCTTGACCGGGGCGGGCTGGCCGCCGTAGCCGATGCCGACGATCATCGTGCAGCCGTTCGCGCCGCAGCGGCGGCCGCCGGTGGGCGGCCGGGGGTCCTCGACCAGCCCGCCCTCGGGGGCGGGGACGTCGGGCAGCAGGACCAGTCCGTGCTGGTCGAGTTCGCCGACTCCGGCGACGGCGTGGGTGGGCTGCGGGCCGGGCGGTTCCTCGGGCCCGGGCGGCGGGGGCGGTGGCTCGGACCGCGACTCGGGCCGTGGCTCGTTCCGTGGCTCCAGGTGCCGGTGTCCGCAGGTGTCGCAGTAGCCGGTGCCCATGATGTGGCCCGCGCAGCCGGGCCGGATGCACGAGGTCATGGGGTGCCCTCCCTTCCGGGTGCCGTGCCGGAGCAGAAGCCGACGAAGCGCCGGGCGGCGGTCTCCGCCTCGTCCACGTCGCAGGGGCTCTGCCGCAGCAGCGACAGGGCGCGTTCGTAGAGCCGGTAGGCCTCCATGACCCGGTCGCCGCCCTGGGCCGCGGCCCGTTCCCGGCACAGCGGCCACTCGGCGGTGACCCGGCCGAGGAGTTCCTCGCGGCGGCGCAGCCGGTCGTCGAGGACCGAGATCGCCTGTTCCAGGCGCTGGCGGCGGCGCTCGGCGGCGTCCTCGAAGGTGAACAGCAGGTCGGCGTGGCGGGGTTCCCGCTCCCGCTCGGGGGTGTGGGCGACCCAGGCGAGCAGCATCCGGGTGCGCCGTACGCCGGCCTCGGCCTGGTCCAGCAGCTGCCGGGTGCCGGGGTCGGCCGCCACGCGGTCCCGGCGCTCGTCGAGTGTGGGCCCCAACTCGTCGACGATGTGGTCGAGTTCGCGGTGCAGCCGGGTCCAGCGGTGGCGCAGCGGACGCTGGACAAAGGATTCGGCAGCCTGGGCCGCGCGGCCGCCCCGGCGGCGGAAGACCAGGAGCAGCCGGGCCCCTTGTTGAGCGAGCCGGTCCAGCAGGCCGAGCAGGGCGTCGGGTTCGGCGGCCTGGTCCACGCCGACCAGGACGGCGGCGAGCGGCACGCGCAGGGCGCCGAGCCGCTCTGGCCTCGGGTCGCCGCGGATACCCAGCCGCCCTGCGATCCGGTCCATGATCTGATTGACCGTCAATCCCTTGACGTCCAGGGCGAGATCGTGGCCGCCGGCCGGCGGTACGGTCTCGGGCGGGTCGTGGCTGAAGGCGCTGGTGTTCTGCTGGGTGCGCAGCTCCCGGTCGGCCAGGGTGACGGCGCGGGTGAGGGTCCAGGCGCGACCGCTGCGGGCGGGGACGACGGTGACGAGCACCGGCCAGCCCTCGCCCCGGAACCAGGAGGCGAGTTCGGTGGCGAACGGCACGTCGAGCCGGCCGGCGGTGCCCGTCGCACCGGGGCGCAGCGTCGGGTCGACGGCCTCGGCGCCCTCGCTCCAGGCGGCGGCCTGCGGCAGATGGCTCAGGATGGTCTCGGTGGGGCTCATGTAGCTGAAGACGGAGCCCGGGCCCTCGTCGACGCTGAGGACGATCCCGATGACCTCGTCCGTCTCATGGTCGACCACTCCCCCGCCGCTGAAGCCCGGGGCGGCCAGCTCACCCCGGGTCTGCGGGCGCAGCTGCACCTGGTGGTCCCGGCCGCGGGCGGCGACCAGGGTGGCGCCGTGCCAGCGGCCGCCGTCGTCGCCGGCCGGGAAGCCGTACATGCTCACCGGTCCGTGCGGCGAGGCCAGCCGGTAGAGCCGGGTGGTGTGTTCGGCGGGCAGCGGCTGCACCAGCCGCAGCAGGGCGAGGTCGCCGATGCGGTCGCCGAAGGCGTCCTCCCGCTGCGGCACATGCTCGTCCGCCCGGACCGTGGCGGCCACGCCCGGTACGCCGGGCACGCCGACGAAGTGGACGACGTAGGGCCGGCCGGGCCGGACGACATGGGCCGCGGTGAGCACGCGGTCGGGGGCGAGGAGCACCCCCGCGCCGAGCACCCGTCCGTCCTGCTCTTCGATGCGAGCCACCCAAGGTGGCGTCCTTAACCGCGACTTGACGGCTCGCTCCCCCGTGCGCGTCATGTCACGAGAGGTTACTCCGCGTGCCCCTCCGGTACTACTGGTGTGCACGGGGTTGTCGCGGACGGGCGGAATGCGGGCGTCCGTACCGGATGCCCCGCCGGGTCCGGCGTCACCGCTCGCGGGCCTCCCACCCAGTCCAACTCCGCACGCTGACAGCGATCACCGGCCCGTGCGGCGGGTGGTCGCGGTACTGCGGATACTTCTCGCGCAGCAGTCGTACGGCGGTCTCGTGGGCGTCACGTACGGCCGGATCGGCCGCGTCGGGCGGCAGGACCCGGGCCTCGCCGTCGGCGCGGACCCACCACAGGTGGTCCCAGTTCTCGTCGTAGGCGTCCGCGAGCAGGCACACGGCCGGGTGTGCGGCGATGTTGCGCAGCCGCTTGAGGCGGGCGGTGGTCTTGGGTTTGTGGTCGACGGCGGTCACGAGCCGGTCGGTGCCGCCGAGGGTGTGCCGGGCGAAGACCACCGGCACCTGGTGCGGGCGGCCCGCCGCGTCGACCGTGGCCAGCCGGGCGACCCGGGCGGCGGTGAACCGGCGCCGCGCCTCCGCCGCGTTCAGTGCGGGCATCCTCGCTCCCGGTGTTCAGCGCGCGTGCAGTGCGTCGAGCACGTCGAGCACGTCCGCGTCGGTCAGCTGCCCGAAGTCGGCGTACCACTGCCCGACGGCGCTGAACCCGGCCGGCCGGTGCGGGCACACGATCAGGTCGGCCTCGTCCGCGAGCAGGGCGAGGGAGTCCGGGGCGCCGACCGGGACGGCCAGCACGACCCGGGCGGGGCCCCGGCGCCATACGTGGCGCAGGGCGGCGCGGGCGGTGGCACCGGTGGCCAGGCCGTCGTCCACGATGATCACGGTACGGCCCTTGAGTTCCGGGGGCGGGCGGTCGCCGCGGTAGCGGTGCTCCCGCCGGGCCAGCTCGGCCCGTTCCCGCTCGACGGTCGGGGCGAGGCGCTCCTCGGTCAGGCCCAGGCGGTCGAGGGTGTCCGAGTCGAAGAGGGGAGGATCGTCGGCGGCGAGGGCGCCGACGGCGAACTCCGCGTGGTGCGGGGCGCCGATCTTGCGTACGACGAGCACGTCGAGCGGGGCGCCGAGGGCGCGGGCGACGGGCGCGGCGACCGCGATCCCGCCGCGGGGCAGGGCCAGGACGACGGGGTCGGGAAGGTCGCCGCTGTCGCGCAGGTCCCTCAGCAGGCCGGCGAGTTTCCGTCCGGCCTCGGCGCGGTCCCGGTAGTACATGGGCCCGTCCTCTCGCCGGGGTCTTCTCCCCCATACCTCCATGGTGCTACGGCGGCCGGACCTGTCGTCGGAAAACCCTCAAGAATTCAAACACGCGAACTATACACTGAGTGTATAGTCCCGGCATGCCTTATTCGACTTCGACCGAGACGACCCCGGCCCGGCAGCACGCGACCAAGAAGATGCGCACAGGCGGCCGAAGGTTGCGTCTGTCCGCGCTCACGTCGGCCGCCGCCTGCCTGGCGCTGACCCTGTCCGGCTGCGCGGAGGTCGACACGACCGCGCCGAGCACGGTGCGGGCCGAGGCGGCGCACGGGGCGCCGGCCCACTTCGGGTCGGTCGACTGCCGCGAGGCCAAGTGCATCGCGCTCACCTTCGACGCCGGACCCAGCGAGAACTCGGCGCGACTGCTGGACATCCTCAAGGAGAAGAAGGTCCCGGCGACCTTCTTCCTGCTCGGCAAGCGGCACATCGAGAAGTACCCGGAGCTGGTCAAGCGGATGGCCGCCGAGGGCCACGAGGTGGCGAGCCACACCTGGGACCACAAGATCCTCACCCGGATCTCCGACGCGCAGATACGCGAGGAGCTGAAGCGGCCCAACGACGCGATAGAGCGGCTCACCGGGCACAAGCCCACACTGATGCGCCCGCCGCAGGGCCGTACGGACGCGAACGTGCACAAGATCGCCAAGCAGCTGGGCCTCGCCGAGGTGCTGTGGAGCGTCACCGCGAAGGACTACACGACCAACGACTCCGCGCTGATCACCGAGCGGGTCCTCGCGCAGGCGTCCCGGGACGGGATCATCCTGCTGCACGACATCTACAAGGGCACCGTGCCCGCCGTGCCCGGCATCATCGACGCCCTGAAGCAGCGCGGCTACGTCTTCGTGACGGTTCCTCAGCTCCTCGCACCCGGCAAGGCCGAACCGGGGACGGTGTACCGGCCCTGAGGCCGAGCCGGTTCAGGCGGCGCGGGCAGCCGTGAGACTCTCGCCCTCCGCGTCCGCGTGGCGCTCGGCGGCCGCCGCGTCGACGAACTCCCGCAGGTCCGCGGTGAGCTGCCGCGCGTGGGTGGCGAACAGACCGTGGCCGCCGTTCTCGTACACCTTCAGCGTGGCGTGCGGCAGCAGCCGCGCGGTGCGTTCCCCGGTGAGCGCGAGGGGTGCCGAGGTGTCGTGGGTGCCGTGCACGACGAGGACGGGGACCCGCACGCCGGGCAGCTCGTCGGTGAGGTCGAGCGCGGCCACCACGGCCCGCACCCCGTTCGCGGCGCGGGGCGTGGCGGCCAGGCAGCGGTCGACGAGGTAGCGGACATAGGCGGCGGACAGCTCGTTGCCGGGCCGGCTCACGGCGAAGAAGTCGTCCGCCGAGGCGGTGAAGTACCCCGCGCGGTCACGCCGGAAGATCTCGTCGTCGACGCGCACCACCGCCGGGTCCACGCCCTGGGGGAGCCCGGGCGAACGGACGACTCCCGGTGTGACGCCGGAGACGAGCACGGCCCGTGCCACCCGGTCGGCGCCGTGCCGGGTCAGGCAGCGCGCCACCTCGGCGGTGCCGACGGAGTGCCCGACCAGCGTCACCTCCCGCAGTCCGAGGTGGACGAGCAGACCGTGCACGTCGTCGGCGAGGGTGTCGAGGTCGTAGCCGAGCCAGGCGTCGTCGGAGCGTCCGTGGCCGCGCCGGTCGAGACCGACGCACCGGTAGCCGGCCTCGGCGAGCGGCAGCATCTGGTACTCCCACAGCTCGTGCCCCAGGTACGCACTGCTGACGAACACGACGACGGGTCCGCGGGCGGGGCCGTGGTCGACGTAGTGCAGCCGGGTGCCGTCGACGGGGCTCTCGTAGAAAGGCATGGGGCCTCCTCGGGATGGTCCGGACGGGTTCGGACGGGACGGGGCGTCCCGTCGTGCTGTCGATCCCGATCCTTCCCGGAGCCGGTCCCCGGGTCGATTACCTGCCACGTCAAGCGCTCGGAGCCGGACCGGTTCCGGGCCGGCGCAGCGCCCTGGTGAGCAGCGTGCCGGCCACGACGAGGCCCACGCCCAGCCACCACATGTTGTCGAAGATCAGGACGGCGATCCCGATCGGGACCAGCAGGCCGGCCAGCGGCAGCAGCAGATCGGCCACCGGGGGTGGGTCCGGACCGGGGCGGCCGCTGTCGCGCCGGGCGTGGGCCCGGACCACCTCGGGATACCACTCGGTGAAGCGGAGAGCCACGACGATGGCCAGGATCTGGATGATCCAGCCGGTCCAGAGATTGTCCGGGTTGTGCAGGACGAGGTCGCCGTAGCCGCCCGCGAGCGCCGCCACCAGGAAGGCGAGCCCCCACACCCCGGTGACGGCGTAGTTGGTGCGCAGGAACGCGGGCGTGTCCCAGAGGGCGGGGTCGACCTGTTCGCGGGCGTACTGCAAGGTGAACGGCATCCGGACGGCCATCGAGCCGAAGGCGATCAGCACCAGCGCGATGTTGGACACCTCCCCGGCGTACGTCTCCAGCCAGCGCAGCGTGCCTTCGCTCGCCAGGACGCCGACGACGGCCATGCCGGCGAAGAAGACCACGTCGCACAGTTCGAGGAGCTTCCAGGAGCTGCCCGGGTGGGCCAGCCTGCCGAGCAGGACCAGAGCGACCGAGCACGCCAGCGCGAGCGCGACCGAGATCTCGAACCGGCCCGGTCCGACCAGCAGGGAGAAGATGATCCACGGAGCCATGCCGACGACGGGGCTCTCCAGGAGCCCTCTCCAGCCGGAGGCCGCCGCGGTGCCACCCACGGTGCTCACTCCTCCAGGGTGGACACCGTGCGCCCCATCGGCCACTCGTGGGCCCACACGTTCGCCGGCGGCCGCACCGCCGCTGCGCCAGGGCGGTGACCCTGGACCGAACTCGCAGGTGGCGGGCGGCGATTCCCTACGATCGTGCCGTGCCCTTCTTCTCTTTCGAACGCACGGTGCCGCTCCCCCTCGACGAGGCGTGGCGCCGGCTCACGCAGTGGCCCCGCCACGGTGACGTGGTCCCCCTGACCCGGGTCACCGTGCTCACGCCCGCGCCGACCCGGGAGGGCACACGCTTCGTGGCCCGCTCGGGCCTCGGCCCCCTCGCCTTCGACGATCCCATGGAGGTGACGGCCTGGCATCCGCCGGTGGACGACGGGCCCGGGCTGTGCCGGCTGGAGAAGCGCGGGCGGGTCGTCCTGGGCTGGGCGGAGATCGAGGTCCGGCCCGGGCCCGGGGGCCGTGCCCGGGTGGTGTGGCGGGAGGAACTGCGGGTCCGCCTCCTCCCCCGCTTCTTCGACGGCGTGGTGGAGCGAACGTCACGTGCGGTGTTCGGACGCGCGGTGAACAGGCTCCTCCGACGGGCGTGAGCGGGCTTCGCTCTCAGCGGCCCTTCGTGGCCCAGTGCTCCGGTTGTGCGACGTAGATCCAGTCGAAGCCGTCGTATCCCTCCGTGTCGAGATGCTGCGCCCGGCCGAGTCCGGCGCGCAGGGCCACGCGCTGGGAGGTGACGTTGGCCGGCCGTATGCGTGCGATCAGCGGGAGGTCCGGCAGGTGCCGGGACGCCCAGGCGGTGACCGCGGCGGCTGCCTCACCGGCGAAGCCCTGGCCCCAAGCCGAGGCGGCGAAGCGGTAGAAGAGGTTCAGGACCCGCTCCCCGTGCAGTTCCATGGGCTTGACTCCGCAGCACCCGAGCTGCTGGTCACAGCCGTGGCGCCGGACGACCCAGTACCCGTATCCGTGCCGCCGCCACTGGTCGTCCCAGCGCCGGTAGAGCGCCTCCGCTTCCTCGAACCGGGCGAGCGCGTCGGAGGGGTTGTGGGAGCACGTCTCAGGATCACTGTGCACGGCGAAGATCGCGTCGATGTCGGCTTCGACCGGCCGCCGTAGCGACAGCCGGGCGGTCTGCAGCTCTTCGAATGTCGTGCCCCCGTCATTCATGTCAAGATCGTAGATCCGGGCGCGGCTGCCCGGAAAGGCGAGGGCCGGTGCCGTCGAGAGTTCACCCCCGAGACTGCCCCCACCGTGGACGTCGAGGAGCCGAGCAAGGAGACGCCTGCACCGCGCCGCCGGGTCCGTATCGACTCGCTGCGCCGCGTCGTCGTCGAGACCCGCACCAACCCCGCCTACCGGTTCACCATCCGCCACGGCTACTACCTGTGGGGCGGCACCCGCATCCTCGCCAAACGGACCTGGGACGGCCGGACCGCGGCCCCCTACGAGCGGATGATGCGGCTCGCCGAGGCCGGCGGCAACGAGGAGTTGGTCCGCGAGTGGGAGCAGCGCGTCAGCTCCCACAAGGCGGCCCGGCAGAAGCGGCGGACGGAACTGCTGCAGCTGGGACGCGTACCGCAGCTGGGGGCCGGCGGACCTGAAGAAGGCTCTGGAGCCCTATGGCGCACAGCAGTTCAAGTCCGACGGGCGCATGGTCGTCGCCCGCGACCGCATCCAGGACGCCATCTTGGAGCGGCTCGCCGAGGGCGTCGACGAACAGGGAGACGACGAGATCTGAGGGAGGTCTCTCTCACCGGCTCCCTGCCCCGCCTCCCTGTACATGACCTGCAGAAGTGTCCACTCAGGGAGGCCAGGGAGGGTACGTCGCACCGATGGCGGGGTGGTTCTCTACGACCTGGCCACACCGTCCGGCATCAGAAGGTGCCGCCGCGGTAGGCCGGTGATGGACCACCCGACCACCGTCGAACACGTGACCAAGATGTTCACGATCGGGTTAATTCCGCCAGTTCGAGGCAACCACACACCTCATTTACAAGTCGCACACTCGCAAGGCACAAACGATCCCCCGGGGGGACACGTGAACCAGCAGTACCCGCAGCAGCCGCCCTACGGCGCCCCGCCGCAGTGGCAGCCGCCGCAGCCGAAGAAGACCAGCGTTGGGAAGATCGTGGGCATCGGCTGCGGTGGCCTGTTCGCCCTGTTCGTCGTCATCGGTATCGCCGGCGCGATCGGCGGCTCCGGCTCGGACGACAAGAGCGGCAGCGGCTCCACGGTCGTGGCGGAGCAGCCGAAGTCCGACAAGGCGTCGAAGCCTGCCGAAAAGCACGCCTCCAAGCCGAAGGAACCTGCTGGCCCCGTCAAGGTGACCGCGAAGAATACCGCCTTCACCAAGACCGTCCTCGCCGACGGCAGCGCCTACACCAGCGTGCTCGTCACCGTCACGAACAGCGGCGACGACAGCATCAGCGTGAACCCGCTGTACTTCACGATCACCGACACCAACGGCACCAAGCACGGCGCTGAGCTGGCCGCCGACGACAAGCAGATCGACACTGTCGACCTGGCGCCCGGCGAGAACATCTCCGGCACCATCACCGGGAAGGGCAAGTTCACCCCGAAGTACGTGACCTACACCGACGGGCTCCTCGGTGACCCGCTGCGCGTGAACGTCTCCTGACCTTCCGGCCACGGCCCCGCCCCGGCGGGGCCGCCCCGCGCTCTCAGACCCACCCAGCACGCCCGAACCTCGGGGGACCCATGAGCAACACCACGCCCACGCCGCCGCCGATGCCCAGCTTCCCGCCACCGGAGCCGGCCCCGAAGAAGTCCCGCACCAACGTGGTCATCATCGGCGCTGCGGCAGCCGTCATCGCGGCGGTCGTCGCCACGGGCATCGTCGTCGTCAACTCGATGGACGACAGCGGCAGCAGGCCGGCCGCGGCCGCCAAGTCGAACGCCCCGGCCAAGCACACCGCGACCGCGGCCGCGGAGGAGCCGGACGCCACGCCGACGTACAGCGAGATCGACGCCAACAGCTTCACGATCAAGCTGCGCACCACCAAGCGGCAGTGCTTCGGGTCGGCGGGCTGCAACCTGACGGTCGAGCCGAACCTGACCTACCTGGGCGACAGCGAGGACATCGACCCGGACGCCGTGTACGAGATCACCTACGAGATCCACGGCGACGAGTCCGGCCCGGTCATCGAGACGGCTGAACTGTCGGACCAGACGAGCCTGAACTACACGCCGTCTCTGATCAGCACTGGTTCGGCGAGCACGAAGGTGTCCGTGGAGATCACCGACGTCACGGGTCAGGCGTCGTAGGCCGGGTGTGAAGCGGCCCCGTCCCCTGGTGGTGGGGGGCGGTGCCGTCGTCATGCGGTGGGCTCGTCGTCGGCGGGCGGCCGCTCTTCGTCTCGGCAGCGCGGTTGCGCGCAATCACCACGCCCCTGCGACGGCGCGCAATCTGCCGCAATCCCTCAGCGAAGCCGCGCCATCCCGCGCATTCTGGGAGCCCAACCACCAGCGAGCGGAGGCGACATGGCGCTCAGGTTCATGGGCACGACCAGCGACGACGGCGACTGCCCCACTCTCTACGAGATCGAGGGCACCGACGAGATCCTCGTCCAGGGCGACCGCGAGTCCGACCCCGAGCACCTGGCACAGCTGCGGGACGTGAAGCCGTCCGAGACGTTCGTTCGCGTCCCCCGCAGCCTACTCACCCGGTACGCGCCGAAGACCGAGGCGCCAGAGCTGCAGCCGTTCTCCTCGATCACCCACCTGTTCCGCGAGTTCCGGCACACCGCCTGGCGTCTGGAGACACGCCGCGGGTACGCCTCCGACCGCAACAGCCCCAAGTGGGCGCGCTGGCAGGCCGGCGAGGACATCGCCCAGGACCCGGCAAACACGTGGCGGGTGAACGTCACTGAGCAGACGGCCGCCGGAAAGCGGTTCGAGCGCGTGCGCCTGGTCGACGCCCCGCCCACCGACGGCCAGCGGTTCCTCCTCGCCAGCGCACCCGGCAACGTCGCCGCCGGCGAGGACATCCGCAACCTGAGCCGCGCGCAGGCCGAACAGCTGCGGCTACCCGACTACGACTACTGGCTGTTCGACTCCCGGGTGGTGGCCCGGTTCGCGTTCGACGAGGACGACACCACCCTCGGCGTGTACGTCACCGAGGACCCTGCCGAGGTGCTCGCCGCGTGCCAGGCCAGAGACGCCGCCTGGCACCACGCTGTGGCTACGCGGGAGTTCGCGAGGCAGGTAGCTTCGACCGTGTGACCACCGACTTCCAGACCGCCCGTGAAGCCCTCGGCGCGCGCCTACGCGAGCTGCGCGCCGAGGCCGGGCTGGAAGGCAAGGATCTCGCAGCCCGGCTCGACTGGCAGGCCTCGAAGGTCAGCCGCCTGCAGAACGGCAAGCAGACCCCCACCCGCGACGACCTAACCGCATGGGCGTGCGCCCTCGACCGGTCGGACGTCGAGGCTGAGCTGCACGGGCTGTTGGCCGGGCTGGACATGAAGCAGCGCAACCGATCCTGGCGGCGCCAGCTGGCCGGCGGACACCGCGGCCGCCAAGAGATCGGCGTCAAGCTGACCGACAACACCCGGCTGATCCGCGGCCTGGAGGTCAGCAGAATCCCGGGCCTGTTCCAGACGCCGGAATACGCGCGTGTCCTCTTCGACGCGCTCGCCGAGTTCCGTGGCGTCCCGCCGACCACCGACGCGGCAGTCGAGGCGCGTATGCGGCGGCAGGAAGCCTTGTACGACCCGGCCAAGTCCTTCCACTTCGTCCTGTGCGAGGCGGCCCTGTATCACCGCGCGTGCCCCGTTGACGTGATGGCCGAGCAGCTCGACCGCCTCTACAACCTCGTCGGGCAGCGCCGCGTTGAACTCGGGATCATCCCCTTCGGCGCGCAGCTGCGCCGCACCGTTCCGCACGCGTTCTGGATCTACGACCGCCGGTTGGTCATCGTCGAGACGATCAGCGAGGAACTGTGGCTGACGGGTGACGAGGACCTCGCACTGTATGAGCGGGCGTGGGACTGGCTCGCCGAGTCCGCCGAGTACGGGGCGCCAGCACGGCGGCTGATCGGCCGTGCACGGGCCTCTCTCGACCTGTCGTAGGCAATCAGCCGCAACCTCTGCAGCAGCGCGCGCAATCCCGCGCAATCGGCGCACAGGCCCGCAACCGCCCTGCATACGGTCGGGGTATGCCGACGCAATTCCACCTCGCGCCGACGCGTGCGGGGCAGGACTGGCTTCTGTCCTGCGCCCCCGCCCCCGCAGCAGCGCAGCGCGCATGGGACACCCAGCAGCTTGCCGCGATCCCTACCGGCCCGCACTGGCGGGTGGCCGAGGCGTCGCTGCAGCGCTCCCTCGACGCCGTCCGGCGCATGGGCTCCAACCCCCATGGCCCGGTGCTCGCCGACACCCACCTCGGCACGGCCTGGTGGCTGCTCCCGCCGAGCCTGGCTGACGAACTCGACGATGTCACCGGCCTCACCGTGCGTCCGGCCGGCTGGCCGCTGGAGTGCCCGCCCGTCGTGCATTCCCTTGGCGACCGGTGGTGGCTGGAGCTACCGGACGGCACCGGCCATCTGACCGACCCGACACTCCTCGCCGCCGCGTTCGGGCCGGGCGGCTACCGGCCTGAAGCGGAGACACGAGCATGAGCAGCGCGACGCAGTCGGGGCCGCTCGCCCTGCTCGACCTGCCCGCCCCCGCAACGCTGACCGGCGCCCAGCTGCGCGGCGCGCACTGCGTGTGGTGCGCGGCCGAACTCCACGGCGACACAGCCGTAGACCTTGAGCCCCGCCACGCCAGCATCAAGGACGTGCCCGGCCGCTGGTACCCCCGCGGCTGCCGCCCCTGCACCCGCAAGCCGCTCTTGCTGCTGGTGCGCACCCACCCGGGTACGTGCGAGCAGTGCACGGACGACGCCTCCTTGTGCGAGACCCGCCGCGCCCTGCGGGCCCTGGCCTTGGAGCTGCGCCGATGACGCGGCAACAGGCCAATGAGGCGGAGCAGGCGGCGCGGGCGGCCGGCCGTGCAGCCGGGTACTGCTGGGCGCCGCACGAGGGAGGCCGCGCACGGTGTACGAGGCCGCCGCACAACGATCGACATCACGTCGACCACTACACCGGCCGGACGTCCACCACGGACGCCCATGGCGTGACGTGGACTACGTAGCTGCACAGACGTCCAGCGGGCTTTGGGAGCGTCACCGCTGGATCGGCCACCCGGACGGGGTTGCGGGTGGCCGTGGGTCCGCCGCCGGAGCTACCCCGTCCCGACCCGACGAGCAGTTGGCCAGTTGCCGCGGCACGGTCATGGACGCCAACCCGGACATGCCGGAGGAGATGGCCGGCCGGATCGTCGAGGAGGGCATCAAGTTCGTGGCCGCCTGCTCGCGCAACCCGGGCTGGGACCCGACGAACTACGACTCGCCGATCCTGGAGCGGACCCGCAAGCAGATCGCCAAACTCGGGTGGGTGGCAGACCCGCAGCTGTGGGGGCCGCCGTCCGACGAGACGCTCGTGTCCGTGGCGGCGAACTGCCAGCACGCCCCGGAGTGCACCATCCGTCCCATGCCGAAGCCGGAGCCTCCCGTAGGCTGACGGCGGAGGTGGCGCATGTCTGAGTGGATCGACCCGCGGTACGCGGAGCTGGTGGCGGCGTGGAAGCGCGCGCAGCAGCCGGACTCGCGTGCCCCGGAACCCAGGCCGGTGCGGGGGTTCATCGTCCCGCCCAAGCCCTGACAGCAATCCCCGCGGCCCCGGCCGGCAGCTCGCCGGCCGGGGCCGCGCCATGCCAGCGAGACACAATGCTTCGCCGTGGACAGTGAAACAACCGTCGTCATGATCGGGCTCGCCGGCGCGCCCGCACCCGCGGCGCTCACCCCCGACGACGAGCAAGCCCGCGCCGCCACCACGGAACTCACCGACGCCCGAAGGCAGGACGCCCGCCAGATCCTGCGCGACGGCATGCGCGGCCGAGCCCGTCGCCGGGCTCCGCCGCGTCGCTCAGGCCACCGACCCGATCCGCCCCGTCGGCAGTGACGCCGTGTCGTGGTGGATCGGGGTGTGTGCTCCGGTCAGTGAGGTCCCGCTGCCTCCGCGCCGGCCCGCGACGATCTCGGCGGCGATGGAGAGTGCCGTCTCCTCGGGCGTACGGGCGCCGAGGTCGAGGCCGATCGGGGAGCGCAGGCGGGCCAGTTCGAGTTCGGTGACGCCGACCTCGCGGAGGCGCTCGTTGCGGTCGAGGTGGGTGCGGCGGGAGCCCATCGCGCCGACGTAGGCGACCGGCAGGCGCAGCGCCAGTTCGAGCAGCGGTACGTCGAACTTGGCGTCATGGGTGAGGACGCACAGGACGGTGCGGCCGTCGACCTCGGTGCGCTCCAGGTACTTGTGGGGCCACTCGACGACGATCTCGTCGGCCTCCGGGAACCGGGTGCGGGTGGCGAACACCGGGCGGGCGTCGCACACCGTGACGTGGTAGTTCAGGAACTTGCCGACGCGGACCAGGGCGGAGGCGAA
Organism: Streptomyces sp. NPDC001410; assembly: GCF_042895235.1. Taxonomy (NCBI): domain Bacteria; kingdom Bacillati; phylum Actinomycetota; class Actinomycetes; order Kitasatosporales; family Streptomycetaceae; genus Streptomyces; species Streptomyces sp. NPDC001410. Next base: position 53,474 of record NZ_JBIAWE010000028.1, on the reverse strand, counting down.
GTCGATGGCGCCGAAGACGATCATGCGGGGTGCGGGGACCGACGACTCGACCAGGAGCGTGAGCGGGGCGCCGCAGCGGGAGCCCTGTTCGCCGATCTCCAGGGTGCCGGTGCGGCCCGCGTCCAGGAAGGCACCGGCATCGGCGGCGACCGTGCGGTCCAGTTCGGGGTGGGCGCCGAAGCCGCCGTCGTAGGAGCCGTCGGGGTGCACGAGGAGGGCCCGGCCCAGGAGTTCGGCCGGTCCCCGGACGACGCGCGCGACCGCCGCCGCCTCCCCATGGGCGGCGGCGGCCAGCGCGGCCGCGAGCACCGGCCGGGCGGGACCGTCCGCCCGGACCGGTGTGACGAGGATGTCGATGATGCCGCCACAGGTCAGGCCGACGGCGAAGGCGTCCTCGTCGCTGTACCCGAAGCGTTCGAGGACGGTTTCCCCGTCGTCGAGCGCCTGTTGGCACAGCTCGTACACCGCGCCCTCCACGCACCCGCCGGAGACCGAGCCGATCGCCGTGCCGTCGGCGTCCACCGCGAGGGCGGCGCCGGGCTGGCGCGGGGCGCTGCCGCCGACGGCCACCACGGTGGCGACGGCGAAGTCACGGCCCTGCTCGACCCACCGGTTCAGCTCCTCGGCGATGTCCAGCATCTCTCGGTCTCCTTAACGGGGTTGCGTGGAAGGGGCGTTCGGCAGGCCGGCTAGTGCACGCCCAGCCAGCCCTCGATCGGATGCAGTGCGAAGTAGATCAGGAAGATGACCGTCAGACCCCACATGAAGGCGCCGATCTCGCGGGCCTTGCCCTGGGCGGTCTTGATGGCCACGTAGGAGATGACGCCCGCGGCGACACCGGTGGTGATGGTGTACGTGAACGGCATCAGGACGACGGTCAGGAAGACCGGGATCGCGGTGGCGCGGTCGGCCCAGTCCACGTGCCGGGCGTTCATCAGCATCATGGCGCCGATGACGACCAGGGCGGCGGAGGCGACCTCCTGCGGGACGATCGCGGTGACCGGGGTGAAGAAGAGACAGGCCGCGAAGAACAGGCCCGTGACGACGGAGGCCAGACCCGTGCGGGCGCCCTCGCCGACGCCGGTCGCCGACTCGATGAACACCGTCTGACCGGAGCCGCCCGCCACACCACCGATCGCACCGCCGGCGCCGTCGATGAACAGCGCCTTGGACAGGCCCGGCATACGGCCCTTGTCGTCGGCCAGCTTGGCCTCGGTGCCGACGCCGATGATGGTGGCCATCGCGTCGAAGAACCCGGCGAGCACCAGCGTGAAGACGATCATGCCGACGGTCATCGCGCCGACCTTGCCCCAGCCGCCGAACTCGACGTGCCCGAAGAGCGAGAAGTCGGGCATCGAGACCGCGCTGCCGTGCAGTTCGGGGGCGCCGTTCGCCCACTGCTTGGGGGCGATCACGCCGGCGGCGTTGAGGACCGCGGCGACGATCGTGCCGGAGATGATGCCGATGAGGATGGCGCCGGGGATGTTCCGGGCTTGCAGCATGAAGATCAGCAGCAGGGTTCCGGCGAAGAGCAGCACGGGCCAGCCGGCGAGTTCGCCCGCGGGGCCGAGGGAGACGGGGGTGTGCGCACCCTGGTGCACGAAGCCGGCCTTGTAGAAGCCGATGAGGGCGATGAAGAGGCCGATGCCCATCGTGATGCCGTGCTTGAGCGCCAGCGGGATCGCGTTCATGATCATCTCGCGCAGGCCGGTGACGACCAGCAGCATGATGACGACGCCGTACATCACGCACATGCCCATGGCCTGCGGCCAGGTCATCTCGGGGGCGACCTGCGAGGACAGGACGCCGGAGACGGAGAGGCCGGCGGCGAGGGCGAGCGGCACCTTGCCGACGAATCCCATCAGCAGCGTGGTGCAGGCCGCCGCGAACGCGGTCGCGGTGATCAGCGCCTTCTGGCCGAGCGTGTCCCCCGCCGCGTCCTTGCCGGACAGGATGAGGGGGTTGAGCAGGAGGATGTAGGCCATCGCCATGAAGGTGGTGATGCCGCCGCGGACCTCTGTCGAGACCGTGGACCCTCTCTTGGATATGTGGAAGTACCGGTCGAGCCAGGAACGCCCGGCCGGGACGCGGCTGCCATCGCCCGCGTCGTCGGCTGCGGTCCTGGGCTCCACTGACTGCTGGGTCATGGTGCCATCTCCCAAGGTTCACAGGGGCACCCGTGCGTGTGCCTTCGGCAACTCACGGGATTTGGGGGAATGGACGACCCGGGGGACGGCCCGAGACGAACGAATTTCCTGGTACTTCAAGGACCGCGAGCGGTGCGGAACTCAAAGGGGTTCCTCCGGGCGGCGCGGCGGAGTGTGTGACGTTCCCTCACACCGCCCGGAGAGCTGGGGTGTTACGCGGTCCCCGTCAGGTGCTCGGGCCGCACCGGAGTGCGGTTGAGCTCCAGCCCGGTCGCGTTCCGGATCGCCGCGAGGACGGCCGGGGTGGACGACAGGGTCGGGGCTTCACCGATGCCGCGCAGCCCGTACGGGGCGTGGTCGTCGGCGAGTTCGAGGACGTCGACCGGGATGGTCGGCGTGTCGAGGATGGTCGGGATCAGGTAGTCCGTGAAGGAGGGGTTCCTGACCTTCGCCGTCTTCGGGTCGACGATGATCTCCTCCATCACCGCCACGCCCAGGCCCTGGGTGGTGCCACCCTGGATCTGGCCGATCACGGACAGCGGGTTGAGGGCCTTGCCGACGTCCTGGGCGCAGGCCAGTTCGATGACCTTGACCAGGCCGAGTTCGGTGTCGACCTCGACGACCGCGCGGTGCGCGGCGAAGGAGTACTGGACGTGTCCGTCGCCCTGGCCGGTCGCCAGGTCGAAGGCTTCGGTCGGCCGGTGCCGCCACTCCGCCTCGATCTCGACGGTCTCGCCCTCCAGGACGTCGACCAGGTCGCCGAGGACCTCGCCGCCGTCGGTGACGACCTTGCCGCCCTCCAGCAGGAGTTCGGCGGTGGCCCAGGCGGGGTGGTAGCTGCCGAACTTGCGGCGGCCGATCTCCAGTACCTTCTCGCGGACGAGTTCGCAGGTGTGCTTCACGGCGCCGCCGGTGACGTACGTCTGCCGGGAGGCCGAGGTCGAGCCGGCGCTGCCCACCTGGGTGTCGGCCGGGTGGATGGTCACCTGGGCGACGCCCAGCTCGGTGCGGGCGATCTGCGCGTGGACGGTGACTCCGCCCTGGCCGACCTCCGCCATCGCGGTGTGCACGGTCGCGACCGGCTCGCCGCCGATGACCTCCATGCGCACCTTGGCGGTGGAGTAGTCGTCGAAGCCCTCGGAGAAGCCGACGTTCTTGATGCCGACCGCGTAGCCGACCCCGCGTACGACGCCTTCGCCGTGCGTGGTGTTGGACAGGCCGCCGGGCAGCTGCCGTACGTCGGCGCCCTCGCTGGACTCCCACTGGCGCTCCGGCGGCATGGGCATCGCCTTGACGCGGCGCAGCAGTTCGGCGACCGGGGCCGGGGAGTCGACCGGCTGCCCGGTCGGCATGATGGTCCCCTGCTCCATCGCGTTCAGCTGCCGGAATTCCACCGGGTCCATGCCCAGCTTCTTCGCCAGCTTGTCCATCTGCGCCTCGTAGGCGAAGCACGCCTGGACCGCGCCGAAGCCGCGCATGGCGCCGCAGGGCGGGTTGTTGGTGTAGAGGGCGATGGCCTCGATGTCGACGTCGTCGATGACGTACGGGCCGACGGAGAGGGAGGAGGCGTTGCCGACGACTGCAGGGGAGGCGGAGGCGTAGGCGCCGCCGTCCAGGACGATCCGGCACTTCATGTGCGTCAACTTGCCGTCGCGCGTGGCCCCGTGCTCGTAGTAGAGCTTCGCCGGGTGCCGGTGGACGTGCCCGAAGAAGGACTCGAACCGGTTGTAGACGATCTTGACGGGCTTGCCGGTGCGCAGCGCCAGCAAGCAGGCGTGGATCTGCATCGACAGGTCCTCGCGGCCGCCGAACGCGCCGCCCACGCCGGCCAGCGTCATGCGCACCTTGTCCTCGGGCAGACCGAGGACGGGCGCGATCTGGCGCAGGTCGGAGTGGAGCCACTGGGTGGCGATGTAGAGGTGGACGCCGCCGTCCTCCTCGGGCACGGCGAGGCCGGACTCGGGGCCGAGGAAGGCCTGGTCCTGCATGCCGAAGGTGTACTCGCCCTTGACGATGACATCGGCTCGCTTCGCGGCCTCGTCCGCGTTGCCGCGGATGATCGGCTGGCGGTGCACGATGTTCGGGTGCGGGACATGGCCGATGTGGTGGTCGTCGCGGTTCTCGTGGACGAGGATCGCGTCCGGGGCGGTCGCGGAGGCCTCGTCGGTGATGACCGGGAGTTCCCGGTACTCGACCTTGATCTTGGCGGCGGCGCGGCGGGCCGTCTCCGGGTGGTCGGCGGCGACGATCGCGACCGGCTCGCCGTGGTGGCGTACCTTGCCGTGCGCGAGGACCGGGGTGTCCTGGATCTCCAGGCCGTAGTTCTTCACCGCGGTGGGCAGGTCGTCGTAGGTCAGGACCGCGTAGACACCGGGCGTGGCGAGGGCCTCGGCGGTGTCGATCGACACGATCTCGGCGTGGGCGACGGTGGAGCGCAGGATCTGGCCCCACAGCATGTCCTCGTGCCACATGTCGGACGAGTACGCGAACTCGCCGGTGACCTTGAGGGTGCCGTCCGGACGGAGCGTGGACTCGCCGATGCCGCCCTTGGTCCGGGTGCCCTGCGTGATCTTCGTAGGAGCGCCGTTGGTCGGCATGTCAGACCCCCTCGGACTGGCGGGCAGCCGCCAGACGGACCGCGTCCATGATCTTCTCGTAGCCCGTGCAGCGGCACAGGTTGCCCGACAGCGCCTCGCGGATGTCCGCGTCGGACGGGTTCGGGTTGTTCTCCAGCATCTCGTCGGCGGCGACCAGCAGACCCGGGGTGCAGAAGCCGCACTGGACGGCGCCGGCGTCGATGAACGCCTGTTGGATGGGCGAGAGTTCAGTGCCCTCGCCGGTCTGCGAGTCGGTGTCCTTGGCCTGCCACTGCTGGGCGTCCTGGAGGCTCGTACCGCAGGCGCCGCTCGCGCAGCCGCCCTCGGCGCGCTGCTTGGCGTAGTCCGCGAGGCCCTCGACGGTCACGACCTCGCGGCCCTCGACCTGGCCGGCCGCGACCAGGCAGGAACAGACCGGGACGCCGTCCAGACGGACGGTGCAGGAGCCGCACTCGCCCTGCTCGCAGGCGTTCTTGGAGCCGGGCAGGCCGAGGCGCTCGCGCAGGACGTAGAGCAGGCTCTCGCCCTCCCAGACGTCGTCGGCTTCCTGCGGACGTCCGTTGACGGTGAAGTTGACGCGCATTACGCAGCTCCCTCGGTGGTGCGGCGGGCGCCGCGGTACGACTCCCAGGTCCAGGTGAGCGTCCGGCGGGCCATCACGCCGACCGCGTGGCGGCGGTAGCTCGCGGTGCCCCGGACGTCGTCGATCGGGTTGCAGGCGGCCGAGCACAGGTCCGCGAACTGCTTGGCGACCGACGGGGTGATGATCTTTCCGTTGTCCCAGAAGCCGCCCTCTTCCAGAGCCGCGTTCAGGAAGTCCTCGGCGGTCTTGGCCCGCACGGGGGTCGGGGCGGCGGAGCCGATGCCGGTCCGGACCGTACGGGTCTCGGGGTGCAGGGCGAGACCGAAGGCGCACACCGCGATGACCATGGCGTTGCGGGTGCCGACCTTGGAGTACTGCTGCGGGCCGTCCGCCTTCTTGATGTGGACGGCGCGGATCAGCTCGTCGGGCTGGAGCGCGTTGCGCTTGACGCCGGTGTAGAACGCGTCGATCGGGATCAGGCGGGTGCCGCGGGCCGCCGACTCCACCTCGACGTCGGCGCCGGCCGCGAGGAGGGCGGGGTGCGCGTCACCGGCGGGCGAGGCCGTGCCGAGGTTGCCGCCGACGCCGCCGCGGTTGCGGATCTGCGGGGAGGCGACCGTGTGCGAGGCGAGCGCCAGGCCGGGCAGCTCGGCACGGAGATTCTCCATGATCTGGGTGTACGGGACGGAGGCACCCAGCCGTACGGTGCCCTCGCCGACCTCCCACTCGGTGAGGTCGCCGATGCGGTTCAGGTCGAGCAGGTACTCGGGCCGGCGGTGGTCGAAGTTGATCTCGACCATCACATCGGTGCCACCCGCAATCGGCACAGCGGTGGGGTGCTCGGCCTTCGCGGCGAGCGCCTCCTCCCAGCTGGCGGGGCGAAGGAAGTCCATGACCGGCTCTCTTCTTCGTCTCGTGGGTCGTACGTATTGAGCCAATCCGTGTGCGGCGGGCCCGGCTCGTTCATGTCCTGTTAACGCGGAGTGGACTCAGTACACCGCCCCGTACTCCGACCCGGTCAGTCACCGAAAACATGAAGGAGTTGGCTGGCCACGTGGGGCATCTTGTAGATTCGTATGAACGGAGGCCATCGGTAACCTCTCCGTTTTCCTCGGGAAACGCAGGACACGGCCCGACGACCCCGGAGAACGGCCTGTGCGCCCCGCGTCGGGTCCCTCCCCCGTCACCCATCCAAGATTCATCGTAGGTTTCGAGACAAAGAACGGCGGCGACGAGATGCGGCTGCGCGCACTTCTGGACACCGATGCGCTGGGCCTGCGGCTGCTCGGCGGCGAGGACGAGCTGGACCGCTCGGTACGCGGAGTCATGACCACCGACCTGCGCGACCCGAGCCGCTATCTCTCCGGCGGCGAGCTGGTGCTGACGGGCCTGGCCTGGCGTCGGGACGCCGACGACTCCGAACCCTTCGTGCGCATCCTGGTGCAGGCCGGGGTGGCGGCCCTCGCGGCCGGCGAGGCCGAGCTGGGCGATGTGCCGGACGACCTGGTGCTGGCCTGCGCCCGGCACCGGCTGCCGCTGTTCGCGGTGCACGAGTCGGTGGCGTTCGCGACCATCACCGAGCACGTCGTACGGCAGGTCTCCGGCGAGCGGGCCGGGGACCTGGCGGCCGTGGTCGACCGGCACCGCCGGATGATGACCTCAGGCCCGGCCGGCGGCGGCCCGGACGTGGTCCTCGACCTGCTCGGCTCCGACCTGGACCTGCGCGCCTGGGTGCTCTCCCCCACCGGCCGGCTGATCGCGGGCTCGAAGGTCTCGGGCCCCGAGCTGCCGCCGGAGACCTGCGCCAAGCTGGCCGCCGAGCACCTGGCCGCCGCCCGCACCGGCCGCCGCGGACCGCACCGGCTGCTGCTGGGCGGGACCCGCTACTCCCTGTTCCCGATCCGCTCCTCCGGGCGTTCCCCGCAGGCCGCCCGCGACGTGCGCGAGACGGTCCTGTCGGACTGGCTGCTGGCCGTCGAGGCGGACGCCGGGGACTGGCCGGAAGAGCGCCTCGACCTGCTCCAGGGCGTCACCCAGCTGATCGCCGTCGAACGGGACCGCCGGGACGCGGCGCGCACGGTGCGTCGCCGGCTCGCCCAGGAGGTGCTGGAGCTGGTGCAGACGGGCGCCGCACCGGGCGAGATCGCCGCGCGCCTGCGGGTGGCGGCACCCGTGCTGCTGCCCGGGCTCGGGGCGGCCCCGCACTGGCAGGTCGTGGTGGCCCGCGTGGAGTGGGAGGGCGACGTGGTCGAGGGCGGCCCGGTCGCCCAGTCGCTGCTGGAGGAGGTCCTGGTCGACCCCATGGCCACGGGCCCGGAGCCCTCGGACCGCATCGCCGTCGCACACACCGGCGACGAGGCGATCGCGCTGGTCCCCCTCCCGGCGGTCGCCACCGAGCACGACGGCTCGGAGACCGGTCTGCTCGCCGACGCGCTGCTGCAGTCGGTGCGGGAGCCGCTGTCGGCGGGCCTGAACGACGACGGGCGGATCACGCTCGGTGTCAGCGCGGCCGTGCACTCGGCTGAGGGGCTGCGCGGCGCCCTGGAGGAGGCCCGGCACGCCCGCCGGGTGGCCGCGGCCCGTCCCGGCCGGGTCTGCGCGGCCGGCCACCAGGAACTGGCCTCCCACGTCCTCCTGCTGCCCTTCGTCCCGGACGACGTCCGCCGCGCCTTCACGGCACGCCTGCTGGACCCCCTGACGGACTACGACCGCCGTCACCGCGCCGAACTGATCCCGACCCTGGAGGCGTTCCTGGAGTGCGACGGCTCCTGGACCCGCTGCGCCACCCGGCTCCACCTGCACGTCAACACGCTGCGCTACCGGGTGGGCCGCATCGAGCAGTTGACGGGACGGGACCTGTCGCGCCTCGAGGACAAGCTGGACTTCTTCCTGGCACTGCGCATGAGCTGAGGCCGGACGGGCGTGGGGCGGTCAAACCAACTCACGCCAATGCCCCGCCACTTTGTGAAATCTTTCACCCACCCTCTTGGCCCGGCCCCGCCATTGGTGCTGGAATGCCGCCACCACTCAACAGCTCGATGGCGTGCTCGGGGAGGGCAACGTGGCGCATTCCGCCATGTCTGGTAACGGAACGACCGCCGGCGACGATCCTCTCCAGACCGCGGTATGGCGGCTGCGCTCGCGGGCCTGCTGGGCCGATGCGGCGGCGCTGCTCCCGGCGGACACACCGGCCACGACCCTGCAGCGGGCCGCGCTGCTGGTCGAACGGTGCCTGTACACCGAGCGGGGCTGGGAGGAGGCGGAGGACGCCCTCCGCACGGCCGAGGCGCAGGCGCACACCGACGAGGAGCGGGGAGCGGCCGCCTGCGAACGCGGCCAGCTCGCCTACGCGGCCACGCTGCACGGGGTACGGGACCGGGCGGACGAGGCCCGAGCCGCGCTGGGGCGGGCGGCCGCACTGATCCCTCCGGGGGCCGCGGGCCGGGCCCTGCTGGACTTCCGCCGGGGCCTGCTGGCCGAGAACCTCGCCCGCTCCCCGCAGGCGGCCCGCGCCGCGTACCGCCGGGCCCACGCGGGCGCGACGGCACACGCCGACCCGCTGCTCCTGTCCTTCACCTGGCGCCACCTGGCCGGACTCGCACTGCGGGAGGGAGAGTTGGCGGAGGCCCGGCACGGCTTCGCCGAATCACTGCGCATCCGTGAGGAGTTGGGCTACCTGGTGGGTACGGCACCTGCGCTGGCGTCGCTGGCGGACGCGGAGTCCGAGCCGGAGGCTTCGCGGCTACGGGAGGAGGCCCGGCGGCTGTTCCGGTTGCTCGGCGGTGTACCTACGTGGCTGGCCCGCCAGCTGACTCCACCGGCTCCGGGGGCTGCGACGGCCTAGCGGCGGGTGGGTGCGGGCTCGTCGCCGGTCAGCGCAACGTACCCAAGGGGCGCGGGGCTGTATCGATATGCGGCTCCGCCGCGTGCGCGCGACAAGCCACGACGGACCCGCACCCGGCGAAGGATCCCACCCCAACGGCGAGAGCCCGCTCAGCTCGCGCCGGCGAAGTGCTCCCCCACCAGCGCCCGCACGACATCGAGATCCCGAGCGATCAACGCGTCAAGCAGCGCAGCGTGTTGCGCCGCGTCCGCCACCAGGTCCGCCCTGCCGTGCCGTACCTGTGACCGCCGGTGCAGGTCCTCCGCGACCTGGACCAGCTGCTCGTTGCCCGCCAGGGACAGGACGGCCCGGTGAAAGGCACGGTCGGACTCCGCGTACGTCGCCACGCAGCCGGAGGACGCCGCGCGTACCGTCTCCTCCGCGAGGGGCCGGAGTTCGGCCCACCGCTCGGCCGGAACGGCGCGGGCCAGCCGCAGCATCACCGGGACCTCGATCAGCGCCCGCACCTCGGCCAGCTCGGCCAGCTCGCGCGCACCCCGCTCGACGACCCGGAAGCCACGGTTGGGCACGACCTCGACGGCGCCCTCCAGCGCGAGCTGCTGCATGGCTTCCCGCACGGGGGTCGCCGACACGCCGAAACGTTCGCCGAGGACCGGTGCGGAGTAGACCTCGCCGGGCTTCAGCTCGCCCGCCACCAGCGCCGTACGCAGCGCGTCCAGGATCTGCCCGCGCACCGAGGAGCGCTGCACGACGGCCCGCGGCTGCGGCATCGGCCGCTCACAGTGCGTGTGCTCGCCCCGCGCGCCCGGCAGGGCGGCGCCCCGCTCCCGGGCCACGTCCACGTTCACCGCGCGCTGCTGCGCAGGCACCCGGGGGGAGCCCTGCACGCCCTGCTTCACGGGGTCCTCCTCCGGCTGGTCGGCACTCGGGTCATTAACGGCGGTTTGTTACTTGTCCGTCAAGCACCTTAGGCGCACAAGGCGACAGTTCAAACTCCCCGAAGGGCGGATAAGGTTAGCCTTACCTATCCATCCCGCTCTGGTCCGGAGCAGCCCCCGGGTCCACTAGGATCACCGCATCCGGACCACCCACCCCCGGACGGGCAATTCACAACTCCCTCACTTGTCACGGGAACTTTCCGCGGAACCATCCGTACGGGTAGTCTTATTCGAACTCAACTCCCGCCCCTCAAGCGGCAGTTCGAGCAGAACGCCGCCCTGGGCATCCCCTTGCACTTCCTTGGCGGCCTCTTGCCCCGAAACCCCCTGAGGGCCGTCGGGAGTGGGCCACTATGGCGGGCGTTACGCCCTATCCCAATGCAAGGGACCCCTGATGAGACTGACCGACATATCGCTGAACTGGTTGCTTCCGGGCGCCGTACTGCTCCTGGGCATGCTGGCGGCGGTGGCGGTGCTCGCGCGCGGCAAGCGCTCCTCCGGGGAGAACGCGAGCGCGGACGACTCGTGGGAGCGCAGCGAGGAGCGCCGCAGGCGCAAGGAGGCCATCTACGGCACGGCCTCCTACGTGCTTCTTTTCTGCTGTGCGGCGGTCGCGGCCGCACTTTCCTTCCACGGCCTGGTCGGCTTCGGCGAGCAGAACCTCGGCCTGACCGGCGGCTGGCAGTACCTGGTGCCGTTCGGCCTGGACGGCGCGGCGATGTTCTGCTCCGTCCTCGCGGTGCGCGAGGCCAGCCACGGTGACGCGGCGCTCGGCTCCCGGATACTGGTGTGGATGTTCGCCGCGGCCGCGGCCTGGTTCAACTGGGTGCACGCGCCCCGAGGTGTGGGTCACGACGGCGCGCCGCAGTTCTTCTCCGGCATGTCGCTGTCCGCGGCCGTCCTGTTCGACCGCGCGCTGAAGCAGACCCGCCGGGCCGCGCTGCGCGAGCAGGGCCTGGTGCCGCGTCCGCTGCCCCAGATCCGCATCGTGCGCTGGCTGCGGGCCCCCCGCGAGACTTACAAGGCCTGGTCGCTGATGTTGCTCGAAGGCGTGCGCAGTCTTGACGAGGCCGTCGAGGAGGTCCGCGAGGACACCCGGCAGAAGGAGCAGGCGCGGCAGCGCCGACGCGACCAGCAGCGGGTGGAGCGCGCCCAGCTCAAGGCGATCAGCCGGGGCCACCGCGGCTTCGTCGGCCGCACCGCCGGCCGGCAGGTCGAGATCCAGACGCTGGAGCGCGAGCCCGCGTCGGCGACCGCGGAGCCTGCCATATCGACGCCGGAGCAGCTGCCCGTACGCTCTCGGCCCTCCCTTCAGCCGGTTCGCAAGGCCACTGAGCCGCTCACGGTGGACCTCACCGCGGAGGACGACACCATGGCCCTGCCGCGCCTGGACTCGCTGGAGCGCAAGCTGAAGGACCTCGAACAGCAGTTCGGCTAGGACGCCAGGACTTCGGATCGGCACGGGACGGGGGCGTGACCACGCGGGTCACGCCCCCGTCCCGTTCCTGTCTCCGTCTCCGCTCCCTCTCACGCGGCTACGCTGCCTCGGCGCCGAGTTCGAACCACACCGACTTGCCCACCCCGTGCGGCCGTACGCCCCAGGCGTCCGCGAGGGACTGCACCAGGACCAGCCCCCGGCCGTGGGTGTCGTCGCCGGTGTCCGGCGCGCGCAGGAGCGGCCTGCGGGCCACGAAGTCCCGTACCTCCACGCGCAGTCCGCGCGGTGAGACGACGGCGGTCAGTACGGCGTCGTCGTCGGTGTGCACCAGCGCGTTGGTGACGAGTTCGCTGGTCAGCAGTTCTGCTATCTCCGAGCGGTCCGGCCTGCCCCACTGCCGCAGCAGTTCACGCAGCTCCCGTCGGGCCTCGGGCACCGCCCTGAGGTCCGCCCGCCCCAGCCTGCGCCTGAGCTGGGGCCGGTGCGCCCGTTCCGCGATGGTGTCGGTCTCTTCCCCCGCCTTCGCCGAGGAGGCCCCGATGGCCACGGGACCGCCCCCTCGTGCCTGCCTCTTCATGACCCCCGCCTGCACGTTGCCGGACCTGCCCCTCCTGATCGAACGCGTACACGGCAATCCATGCCCAACGGTCCTGTGGGCACGCATGGCGGTCCGCCGACGGCCGTCTGTTCGGCCACCCCCGGACGGCCGCCCGGCCGGCCCTCCGGCACCCCCGCACCCGCCAAGCCCGCCGTACGACGTCACGCACGCCTCATCGCGGCACGGCTCGGCCGTCCGGCAGCGGAGGCCGAGCCGTGCCGCGATGGGCCGTCACCCGGCACGAAACTGGCCGGAAACCATCGCTCCGGTCGGCCCGCTCAGGGCCCAGCCGGGAATATGACACAGGCCCTCAGGGTCTGGGGACGTTCCGCAGATTGGAGCGGGCCATCTGGAGCATCCGGCCGACCCCGCCGTCGAGCACGATCTTCGAGGCGGAGAGCGCGAACCCGGTGACCATCTCGGCACTGATCTTCGGCGGGATGGACAGGGCGTTGGGATCGGTGACGATGTCCACCAGGGCCGGGCCCTTGTGGCGGAAAGCGTCCTTCAGCGCCCCGGCGAGCTGCTTGGGCTTCTCCACCCGCACCCCGTGGGCACCGCAGGCGCGGGCCACGGCGGCGAAGTCGGGGTTGGTGTTGGCGGTGCCGTACGAGGGCAGGCCCGCGACCAGCATCTCCAACTCGACCATGGAGAGCGAGGAGTTGTTGAACAGCACGACCTTGACCGGCAGGTCGTGCTGTACGAGCGTGAGGAAGTCGCCCATCAGCATGGCGAATCCGCCGTCCCCGGACATGGAGACGACCTGCCGGCGCCGGTCGGTGAACTGGGCGCCGATCGCCATGGGCAGCGCGTTCGCCATCGAGCCGTGCGAGAAGGAACCGATGATCCGGCGCCGGCCGTTGGGCGAGATGTAGCGGGCGGCCCACACGTTGCACATGCCCGTGTCGACGGTGAACACGGCGTCGTCGTCGGCGACTTCGTCCAGGACGGCGGCCACGTACTCGGGGTGGATCGGGACGTGCTTCTCGACCCTCCGCGTGTACGCCTTGACCACGCCCTCCAGCGCGTCGGCGTGCTTCTTCAGCATCTTGTCGAGGAAGCGCCGGTCGGTCTTCTCCCGCACCCGCGGGAGCAGACAGCGCAGGGTCTCGCGGACGTCGCCCCACACGGCGAGGTCGAGCCGGGAGCGGCGGCCGAGCACCTCGGGGCGTACGTCGATCTGTGCGATCCGCACGTCGTCCGGCAGGAAGGCGTTGTACGGGAAGTCGGTACCGAGCAGGATCAGCAGGTCGCACTCGTGGGTGGCCTCGTAGGCGGCGCCGTAGCCGAGCAGGCCGCTCATGCCGACGTCGTACGGGTTGTCGTACTGGATCCACTCCTTGCCGCGCAGGGCGTGCCCCACGGGCGACTTGACGCGCTCCGCGAACCGCATGACCTCGGTGTGCGCGCCGGCCGTGCCGCTGCCGCAGAAGAGGGTGACCTTGTCGGCCGTGTCGATCATCTCCACGAGCTTGTCGATCTCGGCGTCGCCGGGCCGGACGGTGGGCCGGGAGGTGACGAGGGCGCTCTGGGGGGCCTTCTCCGGGGCGGGTTCGGCGGCGATGTCGCCGGGCAGGGAGACCACGCTCACGCCGCTCTGGCCGACCGCGTGCTGGATGGCTGTCTGCAGCAGCCGGGGCATCTGCCGGGGGCTGGAGATCAGCTCGCTGTAGTGGCTGCACTCCTGGAAGAGCCGGTCCGGGTGGGTCTCCTGGAAGTAGCCGAGGCCGATCTCGCTGGAGGGGATGTGCGAGGCGAGGGCGAGCACCGGGGCCATGGAGCGGTGGGCGTCGTACAGGCCGTTGATGAGGTGGAGGTTGCCCGGGCCGCAGGAGCCGGCGCAGGCGGCGAGGCTGCCGGTGATCTGGGCTTCGGCGCCGGCCGCGAAGGCGGCGGTCTCCTCGTGCCGTACGTGGATCCAGTCGATGGCGGAGTTGCGGCGGACGGCGTCGACGACCGGGTTGAGGCTGTCGCCGACGACGCCGTAGAGGCGGCGTACCCCGGCGCGGACCAGGATGTCGACGAACTGCTCGGCGACGTTCTGCTTGGCCATGGCTCTCGTCAGCCCCTTCGATGTCCCGGGATCCGCCCCTCCCGTTCCATCAATCCACAGGGGCCACGGTTACGCCTCCCAAACGGCCGCCGCCGTGCGGTCGTCGGAGTAGCCCTTCACCCGCACCTGGGTGTCCGCGAGGAACGCGGCGAGGCCGGGCGGGGTGCGGCCGGACCAGCGGCGGGCCAGGTAGGCGCAGAAGGCGGCCTCGCCGCGCAGCGGGTCGGCGAGGCCGCCGGTGCCCATCACCAGCACGTCACCCGGGCGGGCTACCGAGGCGCGGAACCGGAAGGGTTCGCGCGGCGGCTCGGGCGCCGGCTCGTACGGGCTCGGCGGGGTCGGGATGCCGAGGTCCATGGTGAGGCGGTCGCCCTCGGGGGTCTCGGCCGGCGGGGAGCCGAAGCCGAGGACGGGTTCGCCGGTGGTGTCGGCGGGTGACACCCGCGGCTCGATGTCCTGCCAGTCGCCGTCCCGCAGCCGGAACAGACCCCCCTCGCCGGCACCGAAGAACACCCGGGTACGGCAGTCGGGGTCGGCGGGCAGCAGCAGACAGCGCAGGCTCGCCGAGTACTCCTCGGGATCCAGGCCCTGCTCGACGGCGCTGGCGCGCAGCTTGCCCAGACTGCGGTCGGTGAGCCGGTGCAGCCCCGACTTCAGGTCGCCGCGGCGGGCGGCCCGGATGTCGTCGACCAGCCGCTGCCGGCTGCGGCCCACGGCCCGCCCGATCAGCCAGCACGCCTCCGCCGCCGCCAGGTGCGCACCCGGCGTGGCCCGCGCGCCGGTCGCCATCGCGACCAGCACCAGCGCCTGCTCCCCCACCCCGAACCGCGCGGTGAGCAGCGCGTCCCGCCGCGGCTCCCCTCGATACCGCGCCGAGTCCCCACGCAGCGACACGGCCCGCAACGTCCAGGCCCCGTACCGGGCACCGTCCAGCACGGTGTCGGCGACCAGATCCCCGAGTTCGTCCGGGTCGGCGGCGGGGAGCGCGGTGGGCTCGGGGTCGTAGGTGGGCGGCCCGGAGCCGACGTAGTCGAGGGCGGAGGACGGTGGGGGTGGAGCGGAGGTGGCGGCGAGGTCGAGCTGGGTGGCCACGGGAGGCGGACTCGTGAAGGCACCACCGGGGGCCCGGGCCCCCTCGGGCCACTCGGACGCCTCGGGGTCGGGGGCACGCTCGGGCGGAACGCCGGACCGGCCCCCGGAGGCCGCTCGGGCTCCGGGAACGGGTCCGGGCTCCTTCTCCGCCCGTCGGTCCGTTTCCCCCGCCCCGCGCCACGAGGCTTCGGGCACTTCGGGTCCGGCCGACTCCGCCCATCCGCCCGCTCGGCCCAACCCGGACGGCGAGGCCCCGGGCGCCTCGGGTTCGGCCTTCGAAGCCGATGTACGCCCCGACTCCGCCCATCCGTCCCCTCGGCCCAACCCGGGCGGCGAGGGCTCGGGCACTTCAGGTCCGGCACTCCGGGTCGACGTGCGCGCCGCCCGCTCCCGATCCCCGGCACCGCCCCCCGAGGGCGGCCCGGCCCCGGGTGCCTCGGATTCCACCTTCGGAGCCGATGTACGCCCCGACTCCGCGGGTTCGGCCGGCGGACGTTCCCAGGGGGCACGCCGGCTGGGCGGTGCGCCGGTCGGGGCGGTGCCCGGGGTCGTCGGGGGTGACGCGGCTCGCTGTGGTGGTACTGCGGGCTCGTGCGGCGGCTCCTGACTCGGTGTCCGAGGCATCGTGCCCCCGGTGTGCCCCGTCGTCCCGCCCGGCCGCCCCGCCACCGTGTCCTTCGCCGAGGCGAAACGGTCGTCCAGGGAGTCGGGTGCGGCCGTGGGGCCCGTGTCCTCGGTGGAGTCGTCGTACAGCTGCCCCCACCAGTCGTCCTCGCGACGGGCGGGCCTACCCCCCTGCTGGCTCATGCCCCTAATTGTCCACCGCACGGGCCGGATGAAAACGGGGCATCAGGAAAAACCGGCGCACGTGGCCGACTCGAACGGCGTGTCGAGGGATGGAACGAACAGCCGTACGAGAAACGGAGGTTGATGGCCGCCGGGCGACCCCACCCCCCACGGGAGGGCCGCCCGGCGACATCGGAAGCGACCCGGCCCCACATCCCCTCGTGCGCTCGCGCACGCGCGGGCCCGGGTCACCGTCTCACGCGACCGGCCGCCGAGGGCGCCGGTCGAATGGCGTGATTGTGGCTTGGTTTCCTGGGACGCAGCTGTGAACCGTGCGCACGGCCCCGCGTCCTTCGGTGCCCCCACCTTGGCAGAGTCACCTGAGGTACGGCGATGATGGGCGACGGCGGGTTTGCGCCGTGGCCGTTTTCCGCCAGGCCGTACGGCGCCGACGGCTGGTTCTCAGGGGAGGGACGTGGGCCGATGCTGGCAGCGATAGGCCTGGACGAGACGCACGAGTCGGCGTACCGGGCGCTGGTGTCCGCGGGCGCCGCCGAGGTGGCCGATCTGGCCCGGCGTCTGTCGCTGGCCGAGCCGGACACCGAGCGTGCGCTGCGCCGGCTGGAGCGGCAGGGCCTCGCGGCCCAGTCCCCCGCGCGGCCGGGCCGCTGGGTGGCGGCCCCGCCCGGGGTGGCGCTGGGGGCGCTGCTCACCCAGCAGCGGCACGAGCTGGAGAAGGCGGAGCTGGCGGCGGCGCTGCTGGCCGAGGAGTACCGGGCGGCGGCGGCCGAGCCGGAGGTGCACGACCTGGTGGAGGTGGTGACCGGCGCCGCGGCGGTCACCCAGCGCTTCCTGCAGCTCCAGCTGGGCGCCGCCGAGGAGGTGTGCGCTCTGGTCACCGGCCATCCGGTGGTGGTCTCCGGGATGGAGAACGACGCGGAGGAGCAGGCGGCCGGGCGCGGGGTCCGCTACCGGGTGGTGGTGGAGCGTGCGGTTCTGGACCTGCCGCACGGGCTCACCGAGCTGACGGCCGCGCTCGGCCGGGACGAGCAGGTGCGGGTGGTGGACCGGGTGCCGACCAAGCTGGTGATCGCGGACCGCTCCCTCGCGATGGTGCCGCTGACCTCGCGGACGGCCGGGCCGGCCGCGCTGGTGGTGCACGCGAGCGGTCTGCTGGAGCTGCTGGCCGGGCTGTTCGAGTCGGTGTGGCGCGAGGCGCTGCCGCTGAGGCTGGGCGCGTCCGGGGTGACCGAGCAGCAGCCGGACGGCCCGGACGCCACCGATCTGGAGGTGCTGTCGCTGCTGCTGGCCGGGCTGACCGACGCGAGCGTGGCCAAGCAGCTCGACCTGGGTCTGAGGACCGTACAACGCCGGGTGAAGCGGCTGATGGAGCTGACCGGGGTGACGACCCGGCTGCAGCTGGGCTGGCAGGCCTACGAGCGCGGCTGGGTGTCCCGCGAAGGCTCCCGGTGACCTGCGAGTTCCTTCCTCCTCCGGCACTCTGGGCAGATGGGAGCGTGGGAACTCCTGCTGGTCGGCGTGGTGCTGGTGCTCGGCCTGTGCGGAGTGCTGGTGCCCGGGGTGCCGGGGTCGTGGCTGGTGTGGGCCGCGGTCCTGTGGTGGGCGCTGAAGGACCCGCAGCCGGTTGCCTGGGGCGTTCTGGTGGGCGCCACCGGGGTGCTGCTGCTGTCGCTGGTGGTGCGCTGGGCGCTGCCGCCGCGCCGGCTGCGCGCGAGCGGCGCCACCCCCCGCATGGCGGTGTACGCCGGAGTCGGCGCGCTCCTGGGCTTCGTCCTGATCCCGGTGGTGGGCGCGCTGCCTGGCTTCATGGCCGGGATCTACCTGCACGAGCGACTGCGGCTCGGCCGGCACGGCGAGGCGATGGCCGCGCTGCGCACGGCGATGCGCTCGGGCGGCTCCAGTGTGCTCGCCGAGCTGTTCGCGTGTCTGCTGATCGCGGGGGCGTGGCTGGGTGCGGTGCTGTGGGGCTGACTGGTCAGCCGGCGACGGCCGCGCCGCTGCCGACCAGGGCGCCCGTCACGGCGTCGGCGACCGCACCCATCCCCGCATCGTTGAAATGCAGGTGATCGCCCGGGTCGTACCCGGGCAGGACGCGCTCAGAAGCTGACCCGTCAGCCGGCAACCGCCGCGCCACTCCCGGCCAGAGCGCCGGTCAGGGCGCCCTTCACGGTGTCAGCGACCGCACCCATCCCCGCATCGTTGAAATGCAGGTGATCGCCGGGGTCGTAGCCGGGCAGGAGGCGTTCGGGGGCGGACGGGTCGCGTACGGTGGCGTCGGCGTCGGCGACCGCGTCGAAGGCGCCGCCGGTGCGGATGAACGCGTTGACCTGCCGGCGTACCGCCTCGCGGGCCGGTGTGTACGCGGAGTAGCCGCCGAAGGGGGTGAGGGTGACGCCGACGACCCGGATGCCGCGGGCGTGGGCGCGGGCGACGAGGGTGCGGTACGCGTCGGCGAAGGCGGCGGGGTCGTTCGCCTCGGGGGTGCCCTTGATGTCGTTGATGCCCTCGAACACGATCAGGGCCCGTACCCCTGCCCGGTCCAGGGCGTCGGCGTCCAGGCGGGCCAGGGCGCTCGGTCCGACGCCGTCGCGCAGCAGGCGGTTGCCTGCGAGGCCGGCGTTGAGGACGCCGAGCCGGTCGCCGCGCAGGTGCCGGGCTAGCCTGTCGGGCCAGCGCTGGTTGGTGTCGGTGGTGGAGCCCGTGCCGTCGGTCAGGGAGTCACCGAAGGCGACGACGCTGCCGGCGCCGGTGCCGAGGACGTCGACGCCGGTGACGTAGTACCAGTAGGCGATGGGCGTGGTGTACGCGGACCCGTCCTCGTCGGCCGCGTGACCCGTGCCGGCGGGGGCGAGGTAGCTGGTCTGCAGGGCGGTGCGGTGGTAGGTGGCCGGCCCGGAGTCGACCGGGGTGAGCACGGTGACCAGCAGGTCGGCGACATCCGGTACGGGCAGCAGGACCGGGTCGGTGACCAGGTCCTGTCCCGCCGGGACGACGGCCGTCCGGACGCCGCCGAAGGTGGCGGTGCGCAGGCTGCCGGGCACCGCGTCCGGTCCGGTGCCCCGGCGCAGCGCGACCGTGACCGCGCCGAGTTGCAGGGGCGCGGTGCCGAGCCGGTTGCTGAGCCGGATCCGCACGGCCGCGCCGCCGACGCTGAGGTGGACGACGTTGCGGACGGCGGCCCCGGGCAGCGCCGCTGCGGTGCCGGAGGGGGCCGTCTCCCAACTGCCGGTCCACACCGGCCTCGTGGGCTGGGCGACGGCCGTCGTCGTCGTGCCCGGCAGCACCGCGAGCAGAAGCGACACGAGGACCCGTCCGACCTTGCCCATGCCTGCGCCCGCCCTTCCCCCGTGCCCGTCGCAGGTGACCGTCCCACACGCCCGCCTCAGGGCGCCGGAACATCCGCACCGGTCCACCCGCTCGGCGTACGGCGTCCGGCACGGGTCGGCGCCTCAGGGCCGCCAGCGTGGTGCCTGGTCGTCCGGCGTGTCGGGGCTCGCGAAGTGGAAGGGGACCGAGAGATGGGCGGCCAGGGCTGTGCCTGCCCCGGTGGCCGCTGCCGCCGAGGGATGCAGCGGGCCGTGAACCTCGTGCTCTCCGAGGTGCCTTACGGCCGTGCTCCGGTAGATGGTGGCCAGCCGATGCTCGCCGGCGGGGTCGGCGGTGACGGCCAGCAGAGCCACGAACCAGTCGTGCCTGGTGTCGCCGTCCCAGACCGCCTCGATCGCCAGGACGCGGCCGGGGCAGCCGGCCGCACGGGCGGCCAGTGACTCCAGGTCGAGGGGGCTGTCCGGGGTGCGGGCGATCCTGTCGCCGTGGTGGAGGTAGCGGTCGTGGACGACCCTCTGGGCCTCGATGACCCCCAGACCGTGCGCACGTCCGACTTCCCAGGCGACACGGACCGCCTGCATGTAGGCGTCCTGAAGCACGTACCCGTCGACCTGTTCGCGGATCCCGGCCGGCAGCAGATTCCACCACTCGTCGGTCGTGGCCGTGTCGGTCATCCGTAGCCCCCGTCTTCTCTTTCCCTGTCCGAAAAGGAAACCCTAAGCCGACAGCGCGCCCTCCAGCGTCAGCAGCCACACCTTGCGCTCAAGTCCGCCCGCGTACCCCGTCAGCGAGCCGTCCGCGCCGATCACCCGGTGGCAAGGGCGCACGATGAGCAGGGGGTTGGCGCCGATGGCTCCGCCGACGGCGCGGACGGCGGCGCGCGGGGCGCCGATGCGGGCGGCGATCTCCCCGTAGGTGGTGGTGCCGCCGTACGGCACGGAGTCGAGCGCGGCCCAGACCCGTTCACGGAACTCGGTGCCGTGGGTGTGCAACGGCAGGTGGAACTCCTTGAGTTCGCCCGCGAGGTAGGCCGTGAGCTGTTCCTCGGCCGCGCGGAAGGGGCCGGGGTCGTGACGCAGGCCGTCCAGGTCGGTGCGTCCGCCCTTCTGGCCCGGCATGGACAGTGAGGTGAGCGCTCCGTCCGGGTCGGCGGTGAGCAGGAGCCGGCCGAGCGGCGTGTCGATGTCCGTCCAGTAGGTCGCTTCCATCAGTCTCTCAACTCTCTTGTGATACGCAGATGTTGGGCGGCATAGGAACGCCACGGCCGCCAGCTGTCGGGTACGTCCGCTCCGGGCGGAGCCACGTCGGGGTCGCCGAGGGCGCGGACGCGCAGGGTGGCGACGGCGGACGGGGCCAGGCCGGGCAGGGCGAGCAGTGCCTCCTGGGCGGCGTCGCGGTCGGCGCCGGGGTCCAGGCGCACGGTGCCGTCGGCGAGGGCGCCGGCCAGCGCGCCCAGTGGTCCGCCCAGGTCGGCCTCGGCGAGGGCGGCGGCCTCCGGGAAGAGATGGGTGAGGCTGCCGCAGGGGGCGTCGAGTGCCTTGCCGTACCGGCGGACCAGGTCCTCCGCTCCGGCCACGCCCACCAGCGCCCGTACGGCGGGCTCCAGCGGGTCGACGGCGCCGGGTGAACGCAGTCCGGGCCGGGCGGCGACCAGCGGGGCGAGCCGCGGGTCGGCGCCGAGCCGTTCGTCCACCGCGTACGGGTCGGCGTCGAGGTCGAACAACCGCCGCAGCCGCTGCACGGCCGTGGTCAGGTCCCGTGGGTCGGTGAGGTGCAGGCGCGCGTCGAGCCAGCCGCCCGGATGCGTGCCGCCGCCCGCGTTCGGCCCCTGGGTGCGCTCCTCGACGGCGACGAGCGCGGTGCCGTACGGCAGCCGCAGGGTGCGCCGGTAGGTGCGGCCGCCGGGGGCGCCGCTCACCTCCTCGACGCCGGGTACGGCCTCCCGGGCCAGCTGGTCGAAGACGGCGGTGGCCTGGTAGGGGCCGCGGTAGGCGAGCCGGAGGGGGATGCCCGCGCCCGGGGTGGCCCGGCGGCTGCCCCGGCCCCGGGGTGCGGCGGCCCGTACCTCGGTCGGCGTGGAGTCGTACACCTCGCGCACGGTGTCGTTGAACTGCCGCACGCTGGCGAACCCGGACGCGAACGCGATCTCGGTGATCGGCAGCTCGGTGGTCTGCAGCAGCACCCGGGCGGTGTGCGCCCGCTGGGCGCGGGCGAGCGCCACGGGTCCGGCGCCGAGTTCGGCGGTGAGCTGACGCTGCACCTGCCGGGCGCTGTAGCCGAGCCGGGAGGCGAGGCCCGCGACGCCCTCGCGGTCCACGACCCCGTCGGCGATCAGGCGCACGGCCCGGCCGACGGCGTCCGCGCGGACGTTCCACTCGGCGGACCCGGGCACGGCGTCCGGCCGGCACCGCCGGCAGGCCCGGAAGCCGGAGCCCTGTGCGGCGGCGGCCGTCGGGAAGAACCGCACGTTGCGCCGCTTCGGGGTGATCGCCGGGCAGCTGGGCCGGCAGTAGATCCCGGTCGTCTCGACGGCGAAGAAGAACGCCCCGTCGAACCGCCCGTCCCGGCTGCGCACCGCCTCGTACCTGGTGTCCTCGTCCATCACGTGTTCCAGTGTGCGGCGTGGCGACGGGGCGGGCTGGCGGAAATCGGACGCGCAGCTGGGCGGCGGCCGTCGGAACTGGGGGGCTGAGTCGTCCCACTGGTCCAGGAGGTCGTCGGCCGTCTGCGCGGGCTCATGCGGGATCGTCCCGCACCCGCGAACAGGCCGAAACGCCTCTTCGTGGTCTATTTCTACATCGGCGACGGAAATGGACGCGCTGCTCGCGCTGAAGCGCAGCGGCTCCCGGCGGGCGCCGAAGCCACCCGCCGGGAACGCGCCCTCACGATCCGTCCCTTACTTCCACCGGCCCCGCTTGGCCTCCATCGCCGCCTTGCCCTGCGCACCCTTCCGCTTCCAGTCCTTGCGGATCTCGGAGCGGAGCCGGGCGTCCGTCTTGGCGACGATCCACTGGTTCTCCCGCATCAGCTTGCGGTAGCTGTCCAGCCGGCGGACCGGGAGGGCACCGCTGTCCACCGCGGCGCGGACCGCGCAGCCGGGCTCGCTCTCGTGGGCGCAGTCGTGGAAGCGGCACTGCTCGGCCAGTTCCTCGATCTCGGAGAACACCTGCCCGACCCCGCTCTCGGCGTCGAACAGGCCGACGCCCCGCAGCCCGGGGGTGTCGATGAGCACGCCCCCGGAGGGCAGCGGCAGCAGGTTGCGGGTGGTCGTGGTGTGCCGCCCCTTGCCGTCCACGTCACGGGCGGCCTGTACGTCCATGACGTCGTCGCCGACGAGGGCGTTGGCGAGGGTGGACTTGCCCGCGCCGGACTGCCCGAGCAGCACGGACGTGCCCGAGCCGACGAGGGAGACGAGCGCGTCGAGGCCGTCGCCGTGCAGGGCGCTGACGGTGAGCACGGGCACGCCGGGCGCGGTCGTCTCGACGTCCTGGACGAGGTGGGCCAGCACCACCGGGTCCGGCACGAGGTCGGCCTTGGTGAGCACGACCACGGGCTGTGCGCCGGACTCCCAGGCCAGCGCCAGCAACCGTTCGACGCGCCCGAGGTCGAGTTCGACGGCGAGGGACACGGCGACGACGGCGTGGTCGACGTTGGCCGCGAGGATCTGCCCCTCGGACCGCTTAGAAGAGGTGGAGCGCACGAAGGCGGTGCGGCGCGGCAGATACATGCGCACGTAGCGGGGGTTGCCGCCGGGTTCGACGGCGACCCAGTCGCCAGTGCAGACGACCCGCAGGGGGTCGTGCGGGGTGACGAAGGCGGTATCGGCACGCAGCACACCGCCCGCGGTGACCACGTCGCACTGGCCGCGGTCGACCCGCACGACACGGCCGGGCAGGAAGCCCTGCTCGGCATAGGGAGCGAACTCCGCTTCCCATCCCTCGTCCCAGCCGTAGGGGGCGAGAGGGTGCGACGAAGCGGAAGAAGCCGAAAGAGACGAGAGATTCAAGGGAAACCCTTCACAGGGCGGCCCCGGCCGGGCGCACGCGCAGGCGCCAAGAAGGCAGGAAGGATCAGCCGGAGGCCACGGAGGTGGAGTGGATGAACTTCTGGTTGCGGGCAGCGCCCATCACAGAGACAGCCATCGGTCACACCTCCCGTTTCTCACTCGGCAGACGGCAGCGGCCAACAGCCACTGCGTGAAGCGGATCTCAGCCTAGAGGCGGCCGCGTTCCGGCGCCACCGACTTTCTGGCAGGGTCGCAGGCCGTGCTGGTCGAGGAGCCGCAGGTAGACCCCGAGCGCGTCGGCAGGACGGATGGCGCGGGCCTGGTCGGCGAGGGCGAGCCACTGCCGGTCGTGCGCACGCGTTTGGGCCGCGGCCCGCCAGGCGGCGTCGACGTCGCCGTCGTCGTCGAGCAGGGCATCGACCAGGACCGGGCCGCCGTACCAGGACTGCTGTCGCTGCCCGGCGTCGGCGCGCAGCAGCACGAGCGTCTGTGCCCGCTCGGCCTGCCAGCAGCCGGCCGCCTGTGCCGCCGTACGCAACCGCTGGTACGCGGCCAGGGAGTGGCGGGTGGCGAACTGGACGCGACGCAGGGCGACGACGTCAAGGAGCCGGTTGGCGCGGGTGTAGCGGTCGCAGAGGTAGTCGATCAGAGCGTGGTCGGGGGTGACGTCATCGGGTGTTTCCTCGATGCCGCGTTCCGCCCACCGCAGGGCCTCGTCCGGCCGGCCGACGGCGGCAGTTCGCGGGCGACGCTCTGGTGGGTGCTGCCGTCCGGGGCGAGATCGGCCGCGTGCACGGCGACCCATCCGTCCACGTCTCCTTCCGCCTTGGCCAGCCGTTCCATCAGGTACTTCTCCGCCCAGCCGGTGCGGTTGCGGCGCCGGGCCGCAGCCGCCGACTCCTTTACCCGGGCCATCCCTTGCGCGCCGAGGACATCCTCGTGGTCGAGGGGGTCGATGCCGGTGAGATCGTCCAGGTCGCTGAGCAGATGGGCGACCAGCCACCGCGCGGTCTCGTCCACCTCGGGGCATGCCGCGCGGCACGCGCCGAGGTGGGCTTCGGCAAGCGCAGCCCCGATTCCACCCAGGTGACCGTCGGAGTCATCGATCGCGTCCTGCGCCTGGCTCAGCAGCCGCATCGCCTCCCGGGACAGGGAGATCGCGTCCGCGGGCCGCCCGGCGGCAGTCAGCGCGTCGATCGCGGACACCGCCTGAGGGGCCTGTTCGCCGTAGGCGTGGGCGTCGACGTACTCGACGTAGCCGTACCGTTCGAAGGGGGCGGTGTCGAGGAGTTCCCGGATCCGGGCGCGGACCTCGACCAAGTCTCCGCGGGCACTCGCCGCCCGCAGTTCCAGTCGACGCGCCGACTGTCGGTCCTCCGCGACCTGTTCACGTACCAGAGCGAGCAGCTCCCTGGAGAGCGTAGCCAGCCACGCATCCTGCTCCTGGGCACGAGTCCTGGCCCGGCCGCGCTGCCCCGGCACCGCCTCCGGCTCGGCGAGCACGGTCGGGCCCAGAGCGACCAGGTGCTTGCAGAAGTTGCCCTCCATGCCGTAGGGGCAGTCGCACTCCCCGGCAAGACCGTCGGGCCCGTCCAGGGTCAGCTCCGCCTCGTAGGCGTCCGTCCCGTGGGCGGCGGCCGTGATCCAGCCGCTGGATCGGTTGGCGCGCGCACCCACATCTGCGCGCACCGGTCCGGCACGTACGGCCCGACGGACAGCGCATGCTCTCCTCGGCCCCCTGGACCTCAACATCGACCGCTTGGTGCAGCGGTACCTGCCGACCGCATGGTGCACTCCGTGGCCCCGTCCGCAGGAGCGGTGACCACCGTGGAGCACCACGTGCTCCACGTCCAGGACGAGGCCGACAGACAGAGCGGCCGGAACGGTCCAGGCGAGTTCCCGCACCTCGTCGTCCAGCGCCCTGCCCCGCCAACCGCCGCCGTCGCTGATCGGCTCGTCCCGGTCGAGGCATGCGTGCAGCAGTGGGGCGAGCGCACGGGCCGCGGGCCCCGCGACAGTGCCAGGTATACGAGCGCGTACTCGCGAAAACCGTGCCTACGCTGGTGGGAGCCGCCTGGGCCTCGGCCGCGAGTGGCCAGGAGCGGGCCTTCTCCTCACGGAGGAGGGGCGGCGACCGCCGTCGGACACCCTGTCGCTCGGCCGGGATGATCGGGGACGACTCGACGATCATGTCCTTGCTGATCACCAGCTCGATGCGCGTCTGCCGAAGATGTTCAGGGGGTGGACGACGCGCTCGGCACCCGGTCGGCCTGGGAACAGCGCAGACGTGTGGCAGAGTGGAAAAGTGAGACAGGAGAGGGCGCCTGTCATGTCTGCACATTTCGAACCTCGCAGTTCGGCCATGGCCCACTCCGTCCCCGTCAACCGGCGGAGCGAGGAGTACGCGGGCCTGTTCGAGCAAGCCCCGGTGATCTTCGCTGCGCTCAGTGGTCCCAGACACCTGCTGGAGGCGGCGAACTCGGCGTTCTTCGAGACCGTCGGGGGCGACCGCGGCCGCATCGGCGAGCCGATCGCGGAGGTGGTTCCGGAACTGGCTCCGCAGGGCGTCCTCGACCGGCTCGATGAGGTCTACCGCACGGGCGTCGCGTACCGGGCCCGAGACGGGCGACTCCTGCTGGGCGGGCCGGGCAGGCAGCGGGAAGGGTTCTTCGACTTCACCTACGAGCCCCGCCGGGACTCGGTCGGCCGGATGGACGGGGTCGTGGTGATCGCGGTCGAGACCACCGCGTACCACCACACGCATCTCCTGGCCGCCGAGCAACGCGTGCTGCTTGAGCAGATCGCACGCGACGCCCCGCTGGACGAGGTCCTTTTCGGCATGGCCACGGCGATCGAGGCGCTCTCCCCGGACCTGATCGTCTCGGTACTGCTCGTCGACGCCGACGGACAACACCTGCGGCACGGCACCGCCCCGCGCCTGCCCGACTTCTACAACGAGGCGATCGACGGGACGCCCATCGCCGAGGGCGTCGGCTCGTGCGGCACGGCCGCCTACCGGCGCCAGCCTGTGATCGTCACCGACATCGCCACCGATCCCCTGTGGCAGGACTATCGCGAATTGGCGTCGCGGGCCGGGGTCGCGGCGTGCTGGTCCACTCCGATCCAGGACGCGGACGGCCGGCTGCTGGGCACCTTCGCGATGTACCACCGCATACCCAAGGTTCCCGCGGACAAGGACGTGGCGCTCAGCGCGGCATTCGCCCGCATTGCCGCGCTGGCCATCGAACGCCACTCCGCGGTGGAGGCGAGCCGCGCCGCCCAGGAGCGCGAGAGGGCAGCCCGAGAGGATCTCGCCTTCCTGTTGGAAGCCAGCACCGCCATCGCGCGCGAGACACACTATTCCGACAGCCTGCAGCGCATGGCGCGACTGATCGTTCCGGCCCTGGCGCCGCTGTGTTCCGTCCATGTGGTGGAGCGCGGCCAGGCGCAGCGCATCGCCGTCGCCGCGTCGACCCGGGACGGGGAAGAGCTCCTCTCTTCCCGCGCACTGCGTGCCGAGGTGGACGCCGCAGTCGCCCGCGTGCTGGCCTCCGGCACCACCGAGGCTGTCCACACCGACGGCCGCTGCGCGCAGCTCGGCGTCACGGGTCACGTGTGCGTGCCACTGACAATCCGGGGTCACGCCTTCGGTGTGCTGACTCTCCTGACCACCGACCTGCCCCTGGACGACCGCACGATCGCCCTGGCGCAGGAACTCGCCCGCCGGGCTGCATCGAGTGCCGACAACGCCCGCCAGTTCACCAACCGCGTCCGGCTGGCACGCGATCTGCAGGCAGGCCTGCTGCCCCCCGAGTTGCCAAGGATTCCCGGCGCCACCCTGACATCCTCGTACCATCCGGCAGGTGAAGGACTCGACGTCGGCGGCGACTTCTACGACGTCTTCCCGCTGCCCGACGACCGCTGGGCTCTCATGATCGGCGATGTGTCCGGGCGCGGCGCGCTGGCCGCCACGACCACCGCAACCGTCCGCCACACCGCACGCGCGGCCGCCCGTCTCCTGAACGACCCGGCGGCGGTGGTCGCCGTCATCAACGACGCGTTGGTGGCGAGCACCGCCGATGAGGACCAGTTCGTTTCGCTCGTCTACGGTGAACTGCGGCACACCGCGTCCCACCTCGCGCTGAAGCTGATCCGAGCAGGCCACGTCCCGCCGCTCGTGCGCCGCGCCGACGGCTCGGTGGTGGAAGTCGCCGAACCGGGCCTGCTGCTGGGCATCGGTCCCGACCCCGGCTTCTGTCCGTGCGGCATCGAACTGCACCCTGGCGACAGCCTGGTCCTGGTCACCGACGGCATCACCGAGGCTCGTTCGGCCGGCGGCGAGTTCTTCGGCGAGGACCGTTTGGCCGACGCGCTTGCCGCCGTCCGGACCACCACGCCCGCCGCCCTCATCGAGTCCGTCACCGCCGCAGTCACCGCGTTCGCAGGCAATGCCACCGTCGACGACCAGGCCATGCTGGTTGTCACCGCCACCTGATGGTCCATCGACGTCCAGGGCGACAGCGACGAACTGTTCGTCTGCCTTGCCGTTGATCAGGGCAGACGACCCGCAGGGGGTCGTGCGGGGTGACGAAGGCGGTGTCGGCACGCCGCCGCCCGCGGTGACAACGTCGCACTGTCCGCGGTCCACCCGGATCACCCGTCCGGGCAGCAGTCCCTCGGACTCGTACGGGGTGAACGCGTCGGCCCAGGCGTCGTCCCAGCCGTAGGGAGTCACCGCTGTAGCCCGCCTCCGGCGGCTCACCTCAACGCATTTGAATTCGGGCACCGGTCGCGGACACGTCGGCACCCGCCGTCAGTTCGTCACGCAGGCCGCCCCGTTGAGCGTGAAGTCGTACGGCGCCCGGTTCTCCCCCTGCCAGGACCCCAGGAACCCGAAGGTCAGGGTCCCGTGCGCGGACACGGACTTGTTGTAGTCGGCGGCGGAGGCGGTGACGCGGGAGCCGTCCTGGTCGACCGTGGCGTCCCACATCTGGCCGACCTGCTGGCCGTCGCGGAAGCGCCAGGCGACCTGCCAGTCGGTGAGGGCCTTGTCGGTGGTGACGGTGACGGTGGCCTGGAAGCCGTCGGTCCACTGGCTGTCCAGGTGGTAGTCGACCCGGCAGCCGGCCGCGGGGGCGGTCGTACGGGTCGGGCGGCCGGCGCTGGTGGTGGCGGCCGAGGTGCCCTGGGGTTCGGGGTCGGGGTTCCTGCGGTCGGACCTGCCCTTGGAGGCGGTCGGGGACGGGGTGGTCGAGGGCGTGCGGGAGGGGGTCGAATCGGTGGCTGTAGCGATTGCGGTGTCGGGGTCGGCGGGGTCGGCGACCGGCTGTCGGTCGTCGCGGGCCGCTGCCGCCCTGTCGTCGCCGGAGCCGCCCGAGCCGTCGAACGGCATCATCGACACGCCGAGGGCCAGGAGCGACAGCAGGACCGCGGCGGCGAGCAGGCCGTTGCGCAGGACGCGGCTGCGACCCTCCTTCTCGTCGGAGTCGCCGCCGTCGGCCTCGGCCGCGCCCGGCCGGCCCACCCCGAGCCGGACCTCGGCGGCGCGGCGCCGGCGCTCCAGATATGCGAGGCCGCCCCAGCCGATGACCCCGCCGGCCAGCGCGGCGGGCAGCCCGCCCCCGTGCAGCCGCAGACAGGCGGCGGCCTCGGCGCACTGGACACAGGTGGCGAGGTGCCGGGAGAGGTCGCCCGGCGTGTCGGCGGCCGGCGAGCGAGTGACCGCGTCCAGCAGGCGGGCGTAGCTGCGGCACTGCGCGTCCATCGGGGTGTCGACGTGCGCGCGGTGACAGCGGTCCCGGAACAGGCCGCGGACCTGGTCGAGTTCCTCGGCGACGGTGGCCGGGTCGAGGCCGAGCCGGCGGGCCACGGTCGGCAGCGGCAGCGCCTCCACCTCGGCGAGCCACAGCAGCGAGGCGTCCGCCTCCTGCATGTCCCTGAGGCCGCGCAGCGCGACCGGACGCTGCAGCGGCGGGCCGGTGTAGCGGGCGGCCTGGCCGGAGTTGAGCCACAGCCTCAGGTCGGGGTCCAGCTTGTGCCCCTCGCCGTCGGCCTCCCAGCTCGCGGCCGTGTTGCGTACGGCGGTCAGCAGCTCCGGGATCGTCGGCAGCCGGCCGGCGCGCCGGCCGGGGCCGCGCGCGGGCACGGTCCCGGCGGCGCGGACCTCGCGCATGCCGAGGGTGAACGCCTCGGTCGCCAGTTGATGTGCCGTCAGGGAGCCGGAGGTGCACAGGTCGGCGTACGAGAGCACCGCGTCCCAGCACTCCGAGAACAGCGCGGCCTCGGTGGCGTCCTGGGGGGTCGGCAGGTCGGGCATGGGACTCCTGCATCCACGTGCGAGGTCAACTCACCATAGAGGAGGTGGAGTTGGGGGGAACCTCGCGGCGGCAGGAGCCTTTCACGTCTTCGCCACAACTGACAAGCGCTGTATTCAAATCCGGTGACGAGGAGGTCGCGTGACGTGACCGCATCCGCGCAGGACCACAACTCCGGCCTCTGGTACGGATGGGGGCGCCGTTCTGCTCACCGCCCCGACGGTTTTTCGGCGCGGATCACACCTCCGCCGGCTCGGCGGCGGGCAGGCTGTCCATGAAGGAGCTCACCGAGAACACCGCGCGGCCGGGTCCGGGCGGGCCGTAGCCGGGGGGCGAGGAGAGGCCGAATTCGTCCATGGTGGCCCGGTAGGCCTCCAGGAGCCGGATGTGGTACTCCAGCGGCGCGCCCTGCGGGTTGGCCTTGCCGAGCGGGGTGGTGGGCTCCGGGCACCAGGTGGTGAAGCGGGGCGTGATGCCCTGCGACATGAAGAAGCGCAGCCCCTCGGTGGTGGAGTCGATCGCCTCGTCGACCGTCGTGAAGCCGAACGGCTCGGCCATCTCCACACCGGCCACGAAGTTGGGGATCACGTTGCGCGCGCCGAAGATCTCCGCCGAGTCCAGGATCCGCTTGTGCCACTCGTCCCGGCCGACGTAGCGCTCCTTGCCGGGGCAGTACAGCTCGAACAGCCGGCGGTCCCACACCTCGAAGTTGGGGTGGTAGATCTGCACGCCGTAGTCCTTGAACCGCTGCACGTCGTCGCGCGGCAGAGCCTGGGCCACGACCTTGCCGATCCAGCGCCCGGGGAAGCGCTCCTCGATGGCCTTGGCGTACTGCCCGTAGAAGTCGGCCTCGTCCCGGCCGGCGACCGTCTTGGTGATCGCACCGCCGGTGAGGGTGTAGGCGGTCGACGCCTTCTGGGTGTCGTACCGGTCGATGATCTCAAGGGCTTCGAGCACCTCCTCGACGTCCTTGACCCCGGTGTACGGCCGCCCGGCCGCCTTGTGCTGGCGCCAGTTGTGGTTGATGTCGCAGTACTGGCACTCCTCCTTGGCGCCGAAGTACTGGCAGACCCGGAAGACGGTGAGGTAGATCAGGTAGCCCCACTGGATGGTCGGGGCGACCTCCATGACGGACTTCCCGTTGGACAGGGTGTGCCGGTAGTACTCGGGCATCGGCGGCACACCGACGTCGGCGATCCGCTTCCCGTCCAGGTACAGCCCGAGCAGCCCCTCGTCGTCGGCGGCGACCCGGTACGGCGAGGCCGGGTTCACCCGTACGGAGACCACCGTGCGGCGCAGGTCGTACGGGCCGCCGGTGAGGATGATCTCCTCCGGGGGCCGGCGCAGCGCGGCCTCGCCCAGCTCGGGCAGGGTGCCATGGTCGAACGAAAAGATGAAGTACGACTTCGGCTTGACTTCCCCACCCTCGTTGTCGCTCAGGGCGGACGGGTCGAAGGCGACGCCACCCCGAAGCAGGTCCTCCTTGAAGACGGCCTCCCGCGGTACATGCGGGAACCTCTCCATCAGATCCTCGACCAGCGCGGTGCGACTGCCCATCCGTCATCTCCTCCCGGCTCAGGCGTTCGCCCCTCACCGTATGCCCCTGCCTCCGGGTCAGCCGTGGCGGGTCCCCGCACGGCGCGCGACGTGTCCCGGTACGGCGGTGCCGGACGGCAGCGCCGGGTCGGCGACGGGCTCGCCCCAGACGGAGGTGAGCGGCAGGACCCCGGCCCACAGACCGAGTTCCGCGTCGGGCCCGTCGCCGTCGTCGGGAGCGCCGCTCCGTATCTTGACGGAGGCCTCTTCGAGGGAGAGTGCGAGGAGGGTGGTGGCGGCGAGTTCCTTCCGGTTCGGCCGCCGGGCGTACGACCACTGCCCCGGCGTCGCGTGCTCGGTGAGCCGGCGCAGCCCCTCCAGCTTCTCCTCGGGGTCGGTGACCTTGCGGGCGGTGCCGTGGATCATGGCGCTGCGGTAGTTCACCCCGTGCTCGAAGACGGACCGGGCGAGCACGAGCCCGTCGATGTGCGTGACGGTCACACAGACCGGGAGATCACCGGCCAGACTGCGACTGGCCACGGACCCGTGGAGGTACAGCTCCCGCTCGTCCCGCCCGTACACGGTCGGCACGACCAGCGGCCGCCCCTCCACCACCACACCCAGATGACAGACGAAACCAGCGTCCAGAATCGCCTCCAGCTCGGCCCGCTCCAGGCTGCCCTGGTCGCGGAGGCGGCGGTGGCGGGTGAGGTCGGTTTCGGGGAGCCGGGGAGGCAGCGGTGTCGGAGCCATGGATCGCACGTTACCGATATCGCATATCTAAGGCTAGATATATTTCGATTCCATCACTCAACAGGAGGTGAACAACGAAATCCGCAGTGGTGACTGTCGCGGTCAGCCGCCCCGACGGGTCGAGTCCCGCAACACCACATGCGTCCCCAGCACCAGATGCTGGCTGTCGGGCAGTTCCGCGCGGTGCAGGGCCAGGCGGACGGCGGCGCGGCCCAGTTCTTCCTGGGGGACGTGGACCGTGGTGAGGGCGGGGTGGACGTCGCGGGTGACCGGGATGTCGTCGTAGCCCGCCACCGCCACGTCGTCCGGGATACGGCGGCCCGCCTCGCGCAGGGCCTGGATCACACCGGTGGCGATCATGTCGGTGGCGGCGAAGATCGCGGTGAACTCCTGTCCGGAAGCGAGGAGTTCGCGGGTGGACTGGTAGCCGTAGGAGCGGGAGAAGGTGCCGTCGACGATCAGCCGGGGGTCGGGGGTGAGGCCGAGGAGTTCATGGGCCCGGGTGAAGCCGCTGATCCGCTGGGCGCTGGTGGACAGGCCGGGGACCCGGCCGAGGTAGGCGATGCGGCGGTGGCCGGCGGAGAGCAGGTGGGTGGTGAGGGCGAAGGCGCCGCCCTCGTTGTCGTAGTCGACGACCGTGGCGGGCACTCCGGGACCGAGCGGCGGGCGGCCGACCAGGACCAGCCGGGATCCGGCCCGGTCCAGGGCGTGGGCGAAGTGGGTCATGCGGTCCTGGTAGGCCTTGTCCTCCCAGGCGCCGCCCACCACGATCACCGCGTCGGCGCGCTGCTCGCGCATGGTCTCGACGACGGCGAGGATGCGCTTCGGGTCGCCGTGCGTGGTGCACAGCATGCACAGCCGGCCCTCCGCCGAGGCCTGCTCCTCCACCCCGCGGGCGATGTGCGCGTAGAAGGGGCCGGTGACGTCGTCCACCACGAAGGCGACCGTGTTGTTGGTGGCGCCGCCGAGCGCCCGCGCGTGCGCGTTGACCACGTAGTCCAGCTCGCGCATCGCCTTGAGCACCTTGGCGCGGGTCGCCGCGGCCACCGGATAGGTGCCGCCCAGCACCCGCGAGACGGTCGACGCGGACACCCCGGCCCGCGCGGCGACGTCCCGCACGGTCGAGGCGTCCCCGTTCGATGCGGGCTGTGTCCGCTTGACCACCGCTCGGCCCCCCTTCCTCGCGTCTTCAGGTCACCTTACGAGGCGGGCGCCCCGTCACGCCGCCCGCTCCAGCGCGGTGTGGTCGATGGCGTAGGCCAACTCGCCCCCGGACAGCAGTCGTTCGGCCTCCTCCACGACGGTCAGGCCGAGCCGGGCCAGTTCGTTGCCCTGGGAGCCCGCGAGATGCGGGGTGACGAAGGCGTTGGGCAGGTCGAAGAGGGGCGAGTCGGCGGGCAGCGGCTCGGGGTCGGTGACGTCGAGGACGGCGTTCAGGCGTCCGGTGCGCAGTTCCCCGATCAGTGCGTCGTGGTCGACGAGGGCGCCGCGCGCGGTGTTGATGAGCACCGATCCGGTGGGCATCAGGGCCAGTTCCCGGGGGCCGACCAGGTGCCGGGTCTCGGGGGTCTGCGGGGCGTGCAGGGTGACGATGTCCGAGGTGCGCAGCAGGTCGTCGAGGGGCAGCAGGGGTACGCCGAGCCGCGCGGCCTCGGCCGCGTCCACGTACGGGTCGGCGAGGCTGACGTGGAGGTCGTAGGGCCGGAGCAGTTCGATGAGGCGGCGGCCGATGCGCGAGGCGCCGACCACGCCCACCCGGCGGCCGTGGTTGCCGATGCCGGGGACGATGTCGCCGTAGGGGAAGGTGCGGCGTGCGCGCAGCAGGTCCCGGAAGGCGAAGACGTCCTTCCCGGCGAGCAGGATCATCGCGAGGGTGTACTCGGCGACGGGCAGCGCGTTGGCGGCGGCCGCCGAGGAGACGACGATGCCGCGCCGCCAGACCTCGGGGGTGGTGAACCCCTTGACCGAGCCGGCCGCGTGCAGCACCGCGCGCAGCTTGGGGGCGGCGTCCAGGGCGGCCGCGTCGAGGCGGGGGCAGCCCCAGCCGGTGACGAGGACCTCGGTGCGGGCGAGGGTCTCCCGGACCCGTGGCTCGGTGAAGTCGTGCGCCACCAGAGTGGGATCGATTTCTACGCAGGCGCGTAGCCGCGCGAGCACCTCCGGCGGAAAGATGTGCGGCACGTTCTGGGTGGTCATGGCGAACAGTGCCTGGGGACGCTCGGGCAAGGAAGTGACCTTCCGGCTCGGTGACGCACGGATAGCAACCGGTCTCTACGGTAGGTCGCCGCGAATGAGAGGGTCAATGGACACGCACTCACCCGGAGGGACGACAGGATGACGGGAACGGCCGGCACGGTGACCAACTGGGCGCGCAACATCACCTATACGGCGAAGGAGTTCCACCGCCCGCGCTCGCTCGACGCGCTCCGGACCCTGGTGGCCGGGAGCCCGAAGGTGCGGGTGCTGGGCAGCGGCCACTCCTTCAACGAGATCGCCGACCCGGGCGCCGGCGGCGTCCTGCTGTCGATCGCCGACCTGCCACCGGTGATCGAGGTGGACCGGGCCCGTACGGTACGGGTCTCGGGCGGTGTCCGGTACGCCGAGCTGGCCCGCACGGTCCACGCCCACGGCCTCGCGCTGCCCAACATGGCCTCCCTGCCGCACATTTCGGTGGCCGGCTCGGTGGCGACCGGCACCCATGGCTCGGGCGTGGGCAACGGACCGCTCGCGGCGGCGGTCCGGGAGGTGGAGCTGGTGACCGCGGACGGCTCGACGGTGTCGATCGCGCGGGGGGACGCCCGCTTCGACGGTGCCGTGACCTCCCTCGGCGCGCTCGGTGTGGTCACCGCGCTCACGCTCGACCTGGAGCCGTCGTACGAGGTGGAGCAGTACGTGTTCACCGAACTGCCGCTGGCGGGGCTGGACTTCGGGGCGGTGGCGGGGGCGGCGTACAGCGTGAGTCTGTTCACCGACTGGCGGGAGCCGGGCTTCAGGCAGGTGTGGGTCAAGCGCCGCACCGATCAGGCGCCGGTGGACTTCCCGTGGGCCGTGCCCGCGACCGAGGCAATGCATCCGGTACCGGGGATGCCCGCGGGCAACTGCACCGAGCAGTTCGGGGTGCCGGGTCCGTGGCACGAGCGGCTGCCGCACTTCCGGGCGGAGTTCACCCCGAGCAGCGGTCACGAGCTGCAGTCGGAGTATCTGCTGCCGCGATCGGCCGCCGTGGATGCGCTGGCCGCGATCGACGGCATGAGGTCGACGGTCGCCGCTGTCCTGCAGACCTGCGAGGTGCGTACGGTCGCCGCCGACCCGCAGTGGCTCAGCCCGGCCCACGGCCGCGACTCGGTGGCCCTGCACTTCACCTGGGTCGAGGACACGGCGGCCGTGCTGCCGGTGGTCCGTCGGCTGGAGGCGGCGCTGGACCCGTTCGACCCGCGCCCGCACTGGGGGAAGGTCTTCACCATGCCGGCGACCGTGGTCGGCCGACGGTATGAGCACCTGGTCGACTTCCGTACCCTGGCCCAAGCCCTGGACCCCACCGGCAAGTTCACCAACGCCTTCGTCCGGGACGTCCTGGCAGACTGACGGACAGCCACGGACGGCAGACTTTCTCCACCCCCTTTCCTAACCCCTTGTCGAAAGCCCCTCCCAGCCCATAGCCTGACGCCGCGCCGGTGCCGACCTCGCCCCGGCCTGGTCCGACGGGATGGGAGGGGCAGCTCCGTGAAGCGCACATCACGGGACATCCGCACCGCGAACCGCTACGAGGTGCTGCGCCAGATCATCGCCGAGTCTCCCACCTCCCGGCAGGAACTGGCCGCGGCCACCGGACTGAGCCTCGCCACGGTCGCCACGCTCGTCGGCGAGCTGCTGGACCTGCGCATGATCACCGAGGTCGGTTTCGAGGACTCCGCCGGCGGCCGCCCCCGGGGCCTGGTCGCCGTCAACGCGTCGGGGGGCGCGTTGATCGGCGTCGACATCGCGGAGACCTACGTCCATGTCGAGCTGTTCGACCTGGCGCTGAACGTGCTGGCCCGCGCCGACGAGGACATGCGGCCCGGCGAGAGCCGTCCCGAGCAGGTGGTCGGCCATGTCGCCGCCGCCGTCGGTTCGGTGGTCGCCCAGGCCGGGGTCGAGGCGGCCCGGGTGCTCGGCGTCGGGGTGAGCGTGCCGGGCCAGGTGGACCGGGACACCGGCATCGCCGAGTACGCGCCCAACTGGAACTGGCACGACGTCCCGTTGCTCGACCTGCTCGCCGAACACATCGCCTATCCCCTGTACCTGGACAACCCGCTGCGCGCCTGCGCGGTGGCCGAGCTGTGGTTCGGGGCCGCGCGGGGCCGCGGGGACGCCGTGGTGGTCAATCTCGGCACGGGCGTCGGCGCCGGACTCGCGCTCGGCGGCGGGCTGCATCGGGGCGTGAGCAACAGCGCCGGCGAGTGGGGGCACACCACGCTCGTGCTGGACGGGCGGCTGTGCCACTGCGGCAACCACGGCTGCGTGGAGACGTACGTCGGCGCGCCCGGCATCATGCAGAACCTGCGCGAACTCAGCCCGCAGTCCACGCTGTTGCACCCCGAGGACCAGACGGCCACCATCGACGCGCTGGCCCGGGCGGTCGCCGCGGACGACCCGGTGGCGCTCAAGGTGGTCCGGGACACCGCCCGTTACCTGGGCGCCGGGATCTCCGATCTGATCAACCTCCTCAACCCCGAAGTGGTCGTGCTCAGCAGCTGGGTGGCGTCCCGGCTGGGCGAGCCGCTGCTCGACGAGGTACGCGCGGCCGTCGCCCGGCACGCGCTGCGGCGGCCGCTGGCCGCCACCGAGATCGTCCTCTCCCCGATCCCCACCGACCCGGTGTCCCTGGGCGCGGCCACGTTCGCGCTGGAGGGGGCCCTGCAGTCCGTCGGGCAGAGGACCGGCACGAAGCGCACCACCGCACCCGCAAGGAGCCGTACCGCACCGCCTTCATGACGACGGAAGGGATGCACGTGTCTCACCCCCGCACCAGGAGATCTCTCCTCCTCGCAGCCTCCGCCGCACTGGCTGTCACGGGAGCCCTGCTCACCTCCCCACCCGCGACCGCCGCCGACTCCCCCGCCCCCGCCGAGGTCTCCCCGCACGCCGCCCAGACCATCGACGACTTCGGTGCCTCGGGTGCCTGGTGGGTCAACGACCTCAAGAACTTCGACCCCAAGGTCCAGGCCCGGGTCGCCGAGCTGCTGTTCTCGCGGCAGGGCCTGGACCTGAGCGCGTACCGCTACAACATCGGCGGAGGCGGAACCGGCGTGACGTACGCGCCGCGTGCCCCCGAGGACTTCCTGACCTCCGACGGCGGTTACGACTGGAGCAAGGACAGGGCGGGCCGGTACTTCCTGTACGCGGCCGCCAAGTACGGCGTGAAGGACCTGATCGGGTTCGTCAACAGCGCTCCCGCCGCCTGGACGACGAACGGCAAGAGCTGCGGCGGTTATCTCAAGGCCGAGAACGAGCAGGACTTCGCCGAGTACATAGCCGACGTCACCGACCACTTCGCCCGGCAAGGCGTCCGGCTCGACTACATCAGCCCCTTCAACGAGCCGGACAACAGCTTCGCCGACTGCGGCCAGGAGGGCATGCCGGTGCCGGTCGACCAGCGCGACGACATCGTGCGCGCACTGGGCGCCGAGCAGCGGGCACGCCACCAGAAGACCGGCATCATCGCGGACGAGTCCAGCAAGACGACTCAGTTCAACTCCGAGCTGCCACAGTGGATCTCGCAGCCGGACACCGCCCAGTACGTGTCCAAACTGGCCCACCACACGTACGACAACCCGTCGGACGCGGACCGGGCGAAGATCTACGAGACCTCCAAGGCGGCCGGAAAGCAGTCCTGGTCGACGGAGATCTGCTGCTTCGGCAAGGGCGGTACGGGTTGGGCGCAGGAGTACGACCCGACGATCGACGGCGGGCTGAACCTGTCGCGGATCATCTACAAGGACTTCGCGACCGCCCATGACTCGGCGTTCCAGTGGTGGGTGGCCCTGTCGGAGATGATCGGCAGCGACCCGCTGGCGAAGAACGACGACGGCTGGAACGACGGCCTGATCTACTACGACCCGAACTACGCCACGAACGGCAACCAGAGCCTGTACTTCACCAAGCGCTACTACGCGCTGGGCCAGTACAGCAAGTTCGTGCAGCCGGGCTCGGTCGCGCACAACGTGACCGGGGCGCCGGACGGCGTGGAGGTGTCGGCCTACGACCGGGACGGACAGTGGGTCGTCGTGGTGAACAACCACAACACCACAGCCACCCCCCTGAACCTGCACTTCAACAGCGCGACGCCGGTCCGGGCCACCCAGGCCGTGCGCACCTCGGCCGACGAGAACTGGGCCAAGGTTGCGAAGCCGGCCGTCCGCGGTGGTACGGCCACGGCGACGCTCGCGGCCCGCTCGATCACGACGTACGTCTTCGACCAGCGGGGTCACGGCAGTTCGGCGCTGACCGGGGCGCTGGTGGGCGAGCAGTCGGGCAAGTGCCTGACCGCCGACGCCACGGGTGCGGCGCTCGCCACCTGCGCGGGCTCGGCCGGGCAGTCGTGGTCGTACGACGCGGACGGCACGCTCAAGGGTGCCAACGGCTATCTGACGGCCGGGAGTTCGGGGCTGACATCGTCCGCCGCGACCGGTGACGGCACCCAGCGCTGGCTGCTGAACTCCAACGGCCAGATCGTCAACGAGGCCTCGGGCAAGTGTCTGGACGTCAGCGGGCAGGCGACCGCCGACGGCAGCAAGGTGATCCTCTACAGCTGCAACGGCGGTACCAACGAGGCCTGGACCAGGCAGTAGTCCGCGCCACCCCGTGACCGAGGGCCGCCGGCCACATCCCTGACCCGGCGGCCCTCATCTCCCTTTCCCTGAAGTCCTGTTCGGAATTCCGAACCGGACACAACGCTTCGAACAGACTTCGTCCAACCCCTTGCCGAAGCCTTAGCCGAAGGTTAACGTCCCCGCACCGCAAGGCAATTCGAGCCAACTGGCTTTCAAGTGCAGAGCCGCGGCAGCACTCGACAGACAAGGACGTCAGCATGTCGGCACTGAGCAGCAACTGGGACCGCCGATCGATATTCCGGGCCGCAGCGGGCCTGGCCGCCGCCGGCACGCTCGCCGCGTGCGGCGGCAACAACGGCCGTGGCGGCGGCTCCGGTTCGGGCAAGAACCTCGTCCAGTACTTCCACGCGTACGGCGAGGCCGGCACCGAGCAGGCCATCAAGCGCTATGCCAAGGCGTACTCGAAGGCCGACGTGACCACGCAGTGGATCACCGGCTCCAACTTCGAGAGCAAGCTGTTCGCGTCGCTGCTCACCGACCAGGCGCCGGACCTGTTCGAGTTCCACCCGCAGATCCAGCTCGTCAAGAGCGGGCAGGTGGCGGACCTGACCGACCTCATCGACCCGGTCAAGGACGACTTCAACCAGGCCGACATCAAGTCGCACACGGTCGACGGCAAGATCTACGGCGTCCGGATGATCGACGACCCGCAGTTCTTCTTCTACCGCAAGTCCCTGCTGGAGAAGGCGGGCATCCAGCCGCCCACCACCCTGGACGAGCTGATCGAGGCGGCCGCCAAGCTGACCACGAGCAAGGTCAAGGGCCTCTTCCTCGGCAACGACCTGCACGCGGTGATCAACCCGCTGATCTGGTCGGCCGGCGCGGACACCCTCGACGACAAGAACCAGATCGCCTACCACACGGACGGCGTGGTCGAGGGTCTGAAGAAGATGCGAAGGCTCTTCACCAGCGGTGACCTCCTGCTCGACGCCCCGGCCGACTTCTGGGACCCCTCCGCGCTCAACCAGGGCCTGTGCGCCATCCAGTTCTGCGGCATGTGGGCCATGCCGCAGTTCCAGCAGACCCTCGGCGACGACCTCGGCATCATGCCGTTCCCGAAGGTCACCGACGCGGGCAAGCCCTCGGTCTACAACGGCGGCTGGTCGATGTTCGTCAACGCCAAGGGCAAGAACGTCGACGCGGCCAAGGAGTACGTGAAGTGGCTGTGGATCG
This sequence comes from Streptomyces sp. NPDC001410, assembly GCF_042895235.1. Lineage (NCBI taxonomy): Bacteria > Bacillati > Actinomycetota > Actinomycetes > Kitasatosporales > Streptomycetaceae > Streptomyces > Streptomyces sp. NPDC001410. The sequence goes on along the minus strand of NZ_JBIAWE010000028.1, from coordinate 13,396 downwards.
ACCAGAAGAAGTACCAGGAGGACTGGGCGACCTCGTACGGCTTCCACATCCCGCCGCGCACCTCCATCGCGCAGTCGGCGAGCAAGCTGAAGTCGGGCCTGCCGGCCGAGGGCGTGAAGCTCTTCGACGAGTACGGGCACTTCGACAACATCGGCTGGACCCAGGCGATGATCACCGCCACGGAGAACGTCTTCGCCGACTGCGTCCGCAAGGGCGGTGACCCTCAGGCCGCGCTCGACACGTGCGACAAGACGGTGAACGCCGAACTGAAGAAGCTGTTCGGATAGGCCGCCGGGCGGACCACGACATGTCGACGACCACCACGCGCGGTCTCGCGAGCCCCGCCCCGGCCGAGGTCACCAAGCCCCGGCCGCGGCGGGGGCTGCGCGCCGGCCGCACCTTCAACTTCTGGCTCTTCACCAGCCCGTTCCTGATCGGGCTGATCGTCTTCGTCTACATCCCCATCCTCTGGAGCCTCTACCTCAGCTTCTTCGAGGCCCGCTTCACCGTCACGCCCAGCGACTTCGTCGGTCTGGACAACTACCGGGACATCTTCTCGGACACCCAGTTCACCGGCTCGCTGGTCACCTTCACCGTCTTCGCCGCGTTCATCGTGCCCACCACCTGGGCGGTCTCCCTGGGCCTCGCCCTGCTGGTGAACCGTCTGAGGATCATGCGGGCGTTCTACCGTTCGGTGTTCTTCCTGCCGACGGCGTGCAGCTATGTCGCGGCCTCGCTGATCTGGAAGATGTCCCTCTTCAACGGGGTGCGCTTCGGCCTGGCGAACACCGTCGTCGGCTGGTTCGGCGTGGACAACGTCGCCTGGCTCGCCAACCCCGACCCGCCCTGGTACTGGCTGGTCATCGTCACCGCCCGGCTGTGGCTGCAGTCCGGCTTCTACATGATCCTGTTCCTGGCCGCTCTGCAGAACATCCCGCAGGAGCTGTACGAGGCCGCGGCCATCGACGGCGCGAGGCCCGGCTGGCAGACCTTCCGGTACATCACGCTGCCGCAGCTGCGGGCCACGTCCACGGCCGTGATCCTGCTGCTGCTCGTCGCCGCCTACCAGGCCTTCGACGAGTTCTTCAACCTGCTGTCCAAGACGACCTGGGGCCGCCCGCCGCTCGTCGACCTGTACTACACCGCCCTCGGCCAGGACCAGAACTACGGCAAGGGCAGCGCCGGCGCCATGGTGCTGACCGTGCTGATCTGCGTCGTCACCCTGTTCCAGGGCAGGATCATGGGATTCGGAAGGGGTGACGAGTCCAGGTGACCACCACCGTGCCCGAGACCCGCAAGCGCGCCAGGCGCGGCGGCGTGATGAGCTCCACCGGCCTCTACATCGCCACCAGCGTCGCCGCGCTCCTCTTCCTCGTCCCCTTCTACCTGCTGGTCCGCAACGCCCTGTCCACGGACCCGGAGATCACCGGCGAGAACTGGAAGTTCTTCCCCACCCACCTCCAGTGGGGCAACATCACCGAGCCGTTCGACGACCCCACGGTCGACTTCGGCCAGTCGATGTGGAACTCGCTGGTCGTCGGCATCCTGCACACGGTCGGCACGCTGCTCGTGTGCTCCCTCGCGGGCTACGCCCTGGCCCGCATCCCCTACCGGCACGCCAACAAGATCTTCTACGGCGTCCTGGTGACCCTCATGGTCCCCACGGCCGTCACCTTCGTCCCGAGCTTCGTCCTCGTGTCGTCCCTCGGCTGGGTCGACAGCTACCGCGGCCTCATCATCCCGGGCCTCTTCAGCGGTTTCACCTGCTTCCTGTTCCGGCAGTACTTCCTCGGGTTCCCGAAGGAGCTGGAGGAGGCGGCGCGCGTGGACGGGCTCGGCTACTGGGGCGCTTACTGGCGTGTCGTGGTGCCGAACTCGCTGAACTTCTTCGCCGCGATCGCCACGATCACCTTCATCAACGGCTGGAACTCGTTCCTGTGGCCGCTGGTCATCGGCCAGGACCCGAGCGCCTGGACGGTCCAGGTCGCGCTGTCGTCGTACATGACCAACCAGACCGTCAACTACCACCTGATCTTCATGGCGACCGCCATTTCCATCCTGCCCCTGCTGTTCGTCTTCCTCTTCCTCCAGCGCTGGCTGGTCCAGGGAATCGCGCAGACCGGCATCAAGGGCTGAGCTAGGAGACCGATGTCCTTCCGCACCACCACCGAGTACGTCGAGGATGTCTCGCCGGGATCCGGGGCGCTGCCGCCCCGGGCCTGGTACGCGTCCTCGGACGCCACGTCCCTCTCGCTGAACGGCAGCTGGCGCTTCAGACTGTCGGACACGGCCGACGCCGAGGACGACTCCTTCGCGCAGGACGGGTACGACGCCGGTGGCTGGGCGGAGGTGTCGGTCCCCGGCCACTGGGTCCTCCAGGGGCACGGCTTCCCCATCTACACCAACCACCTCTACCCGTTCCCGGTCGACCCGCCCCGCGTCCCGACCGAGAACCCGACCGGCGACCATCTGCGCGTCTTCGACCTGCCGGCCCACTGGCCGGCCGACGGCGGTGCCGTCCTGCGCTTCGACGGTGTGGAGTCCTGTGCCCGGATCTGGCTGAACGGCACGGACATCGGCGAGTTCAAGGGCTCCCGGCTGCCGCACGAGTTCGCGGTCGGCCATCTGCTTAAGGCCGAGGGCAACGTCCTGGCGGTCCGCGTCCACCAGTGGTCGGCCGGCTCCTATCTGGAGGACCAGGACCAGTGGTGGCTGCCCGGCATCTTCCGTGACGTCACGCTGCTGCACCGCCCGGCGGGCAGCGCCCTCGACTTCTTCGTGCACGCCTCCTACGACCACGTGACGGGCACCGGCACGCTGCGCGTCGACTCCGACGTGGACGGCCGGGTGACCGTCCCCGGCCTCGGCATCGACACCGCGACCGGCGAGCCGGTGACGGTGCCGGTCGAACCGTGGACGGCGGAGCGTCCGCAGTTGTACGACGGCGTGCTGGCCACCGAGGGCGAGCGGGTGCCACTGCGCATCGGCTTCCGCACGGTGGAACTGTCGGACGGCTTGATCAAGGTCAACGGCAGGGCGGTGCTCTTCAAGGGTGTCAACCGGCACGAGTGGCACCCGGAGAAGGGGCGCGCGCTCGACCTGGAGACCATGCGGGAGGACGTGCTGCTGATGAAGCGGCACAACATCAACGCCGTCCGCACCTCCCACTACCCGCCGCACCCGGCCTTCCTCGACCTGTGCGACGAGCTGGGCCTGTGGGTGATCGACGAGTGCGACCTGGAGACCCACGGCTTCACCGAGCAGTCCTGGCGGGACAACCCCGTCGACGACGACCGCTGGACCCCGGCGCTGCTCGACCGCGCCGCCCGCATGGTCGAGCGGGACAAGAACCACCCGTCGGTCCTCATCTGGTCCCTCGGCAACGAGGCCGGCACCGGCCGCGGACTGACCGCCATGGCCGAGTGGATCCACAGCCGGGACTCCTCGCGGCTCGTGCACTACGAGGGCGATATCAACTGCCGTGACACGGACATGTACTCGCGGATGTACGCCGACCACGCCGAGGTCGAGGGGATCGGCCGCGGGCTCGACGGCGGCACCCACAAGCGCCGCGAACTCCCCTTCATCCTCTGCGAGTACGCCCACGCCATGGGCAACGGCCCCGGCGGACTCGCCGACTACCAGCGATTCTTCGAGTCGTACGACCGGCTCCAGGGCGGCTTCGTCTGGGAGTGGATCGACCACGGCATCAAGGACGAGCGGTACGGCTACGCGTACGGCGGCGACTTCGGCGAGGAGCTGCACGACGGCAACTTCGTCTGCGACGGCCTGCTGTTCCCGGACCGGCAGCCCTCACCCGGCCTGGTCGAGTTCAAGAAGGTGATCGAGCCGGTCGCCGTCGAGGGCGACGGCAGCGGCGGCACCGTCCGCGTCACCAACAAGTACGACTTCGCCGACCTGTCCGCGCTGGCCTTCACGTGGTCGTACCAGGTGGAGGGCGAGACGGTCGGCTCCGGCGCGCTGACGGTGCCCGCGCTGGCGCCCGGCGAGTCGGCCGAGGTGAAGCTGCCCGAGCCGCCGGCCGGCGCCCCCGCGGGCGAGGCCCACTGGACGGTACGGGCGGTGCTCGCCGCCGACACCCCCTGGGCGCCCCGGGACCATGTCGTCGCCTGGGGGCAGTTCGCCGTGTCCGCGCGCCAGACACCGGCGGTCGCGGCGACGGACGGTCCGGTGCTCGGGGACGGCCTGATCACCCTCGGCCCGGCCTCCTTCGACGCCCGCACCGGCGCGCTGCGCACCGTCGGCGGGGTGGCCGTCACCGGGCTGCGCCTGGACGTGTGGCGGGCGACGACCGACAACGACGACGGCGCGGCCTGGCAGACGGGCATCCGCCACGGCCTGCTGTGGCGCAGTCTCGGCCTGCACCGTATGCGGCACCGCCTCGACGCGGTGGAGCTGGGCGACGACGCGCTGACGGTCCGCACCCGGGTGGCGCCCGCGGCCCGGGAGATCGGGCTGTCGACCGTGTACCGCTGGACGTCGGACGGAACCCGTCTGCGGCTGACCGTGTCCGTGACACCGGAGGGCGACTGGACCGTGCCGCTGCCCCGGCTCGGCATCCGCTTCGGACTGTCCGCGGCCGACCGTGTGCGGTGGTACGGCGGCGGCCCCGGTGAGGCGTACTCGGACAGCAGGACGGCGTCCGCGGTCGGCCGCTGGGAGTCGACCGTGGACGACCTGCAGACGCCGTACGTCCGTCCGCAGGAGAACGGCGCCCGGGCCGACGTCCGCTGGGCGGAGATCGGCGGCCTGCGCGTAGAGGGCGACCCGGAGTTCTACTTCACCGCCCGCCGCTGGACCACCGAGCAGCTGGACGCGGCGGCCCACCGAACCGACCTCACCCCTGACGACGCGGTCTGGATCAACCTCGACCACGGCCAGCACGGCCTCGGCTCCCAGTCCTGCGGCCCCGGCCCGCTGCCCCAGTACTACCTGCGTGCCGAGCCCGCGGAGTTCTCGTTCATCCTCTCCGAGACGCCCTCCTCGGAGACCGATTGACCGACAGGGTCCCGACGCACCCGTTGCCGGCCGGCGCCTGTTCGCCCGGCCGGCCACGGGTGCGTCACACATTAATGTTGAACAGTCTTCTCAACTATCCTTCAAAATCCAACATCTTGGCATGAACATGTTCCCCATGCGACCCATGAGACGACTCCTCACCGCCCTCGCGGCCGGCGCCCTGACCTTCGCCGGACTCACCGCCTCCAACGGCACCGCCCAGGCCGCGACCACCACCGGCACGTTCAACGTGCTCACGTACAACGTGGCCGGCCTCCCGGAGGGCCTCAGCTCCAGCCATCCGGCCACCAACACCCCGCTGATCTCACCGCGGTTGGTGGGCTACGACATCGTGAACGTCCAGGAGGACTTCAACTACCACGCGGCGCTTTACGCGGGCGACAACCACCCGTACCGCACGGCCACCAGCGGCGGCGCCGGCATCGGAGACGGCCTCAACACCCTCTCGAAGTACCCGTTCGAGGACTTCGAGCGGGTCAAGTGGAACGACTGCACCGGCACCAACTGCCTGACCCCGAAGGGCTTCACGCTGGCCCGGGTGCGTCTGGCCGAGGGTGTCTTCGTCGACCTGTACGACCTGCACCCCAACGCCGACGACACCGACGACGCCCTCGCCGCCCGCCGCGCCAACATCGCCCAGGTGTCGGCGTTCATCAAGGCCAACTCGGCGGGCAACGCGGTGATCGTCATGGGCGACACCAACACCCGCTACACCCGCGCCGGTGACAACATCCGCACGCTCGTCGACGACAACGGCCTGACCGACGCGTGGGTGCAGCAGGTCTTGGGCGGTACGGCACCCACGCAGGGCGCCGACCCGCTGCTGTGCCCGACGTCGGCTCCGCCGAACGACTGCGAGGTGGTCGACAAGGTCCTCTATCGCGGCAGCAACCTGGTCTCCCTGAACGCGACCCGCTACAACGACGAGTGGGCCAAGTTCCTGGACTCCAGCGGCGGCAACCTCTCCGACCACTTCCCGCACACCGTCGACTTCTCCTACGCCCTCAACCCCAAGCTCCGCGCGAGCGACTTCTTCGGCGGCCCGCACGGCACGGCCTTCAACGACGCCGACGGCCTCCCGGCCGCCCTCGCCCCGCGCACGCTGACCCTGCGCGGCGCCGCCCGCCTGGACGCGGTCTCCCTCACCCACGACGGCGGCGCCGTCCTCGGCCACGGCGGCACGGGCGGTACGGCGACCTCCCTGACCCTGGCCTCCGGTGAGCACCTCACCTCGGTGAAGCTGACGGAGGGCCAGAAGGACGGCCGTACCCGGATCTTCTCGGCCGCCTTCGGCACCGACAAGGGACGCACCCTGTCCGTCGGTACGGCCACCACGGACACCGCCACCTTCACCGCGCCGTCCGGCTGGCAGATCGTCGGCTTCACCGGCCGCTCCGGCGACGAGATCGACAAACTGGGAGTGCTGTACGCGCCGATCAGCTGAGCAGGACGTCCGCCCAGACCGCCTTGTACACGCCGTCCGGGCGGACTTCCACACCCCACTTCTCCGCCAGCGCCTCCACAATCAGCAGCCCGCGCCCGCCCTCGTCCGGCTCCCCCTGCGCCCGCATGGGGAGCCGTGCCACGCGCGCGTCCAGCACCTCCACGCGCACGACCTCCCCGTCCAGCAACAGCCGTACGCGGAAGCCGCGCCCCCGGACCCGACCGTGTCGTACGGCGTTCGCGGCGAGTTCGGCGGCGATGAGGGTGACGGTGTCGCTCACCTCGCTTCCGTGTGCGAACCCCCATACATTCATCCGGTTCGCCACCAGTTGCCGCGCCTGCCGGGCACCGTGCGATGTCGCGCTGAAGAGCTGGGTGAACGTACGTTGCATGCCCCAACCGTCCCGCCGGGCACGGGAGTCGACCAGCGACAGAACTCGTACGCTGCGCACTGTACGAGTTCACGCTCTGGACAGTCATCGTGACTTTCCGTGACCCTTGGTCGATATGAGTGACAGCACCATGAGCATCGAGCAGGCCACCAACGAGCCCGAACCGTCCGACAGCCTGAAGGCGTTCGGCGCGGCACACAAGGCCTTTCGCAAGCGGGCGGGTTACACGCAGGAGCAGTACGCACCGCTGGTCGGGTACCAGCCGGCGACCATCGCTTCCATCGAGCAGGGGCGGCGGTTTCCGCCCCGGGCGTTCGTCGAGCGGGCGGAGAAAGTCCTGGACGCGTTCGGTGTGCTGAGGGAGGTGTACAAGCACGCGACCAGGGAGAAGGGGCTGGCCTCGTGGTTCCGGCAGTGGGCGGAGCTGGAGGCGCAGGCGATCAGTCTGTACACGTTCGAGAACCGGTTGGTGCCGGGGTTGTTGCAGACGGAGGCGTATGGGCGCGCGATCTTCAGCGAGCGAGTCCCAATGCTCAGTGACTCAGAAATCGAGGCTCAGATCACGGCGCGGCTGGCACGTCAGTCGCTGCTGAGGGAGCGCCCCAACACAGCGTTCAGTTTCGTCATCGAGGAGCACGTGATCCTGCGGCAGACCGGCGGCCCAGAGTCCATGCGCGAACAGATCGAACACATCCTGGAGGCGACGGAACCACGAAACGTGGAGATCCAGATGTTGCCGATGTCCCGCGGCGCTCACGCCAGCATGGATGGCCCGATCCGGCTACTGGAGACGCCGGACACCGAGTGGTTCGCGTACTGCGAGGGACAGGAGAACAGCCAGTTCATCACCGACGCGAAGAAGATCAGCGCGCTCCACATGCGGTATGGGAAACTTCGCTCACAGGCTCTAACTCCGGAGGATTCCCGGAGCCTGTTGGAGCGGATGCGAGGAGCGCTATGAGCATAACCGAACTGGTCTGGTTCAAAAGCAGCTACAGCGGCGACGACTCCGGCCAATGCATCGAAGTCGCCACCTGCCCCACCACCATCCACGTCCGCGACTCCAAGAACACCACCGGCCCCCAGCTCGCCCTCGCCCCGGCCTCCTGGACGGAGTTCGTGGCGTTCGCCGCCCGCAACCGCGGGTGAGGTCGGAGCCTTTCAACCGCCGGGTGCGTCTGGCCGTCGAAGTGCGCGACGACCGTGACGAACTGGAGTTGGCGGAGAGCGTGTTCGCCGCTCAGGGATGGCGGGTGCGCCCGGCGCGGGACGGCGACGCGGTCGGCGCGGACGACGGATACTCCGCGCTGATCGTCGAAGTCCCGCTCCGCGGCTCCCGCTTGACCGCCAGGTCGATGGCCTGCGAGCAGGTGACGACACTCGCCGCCCGGCGGAAGCTGGACGTCTGGGTACGCGAGGCCAAGCTCGTACGCCCCAAGCCCGCCGAGCCGAACACGACGTACCACGTCCATCACAAGGTGCCGGACGGCGTGAGCCCCGCTCTGCGGTGGCTCGCCGAGCACTGGATAGCCGTGGGCGGGTGGGACCTGCGACACACCCTGCACCTACGCGGCGAGCACACCGAGGAGCAACGGGACCAGGCACTCGCGGAGTTGGGGCAACGCAACATAGGGGGCGCGCCCTTCGACCCCGACGTGCACGACATCCGCAAGTCGATCGGGCCTCGGGGACGCTACCAGTCGGCCGATCCGCGTCGTAAGGCGATCATGAGCGCGGTCATCGGCGCGGTCGTCATCGTCAGCCTCGCGTGCGGAATGGTCCTCGGCGCCTTCGCGACCCCATGGCGGCTCCTGGCGTTGGCGTGGCCGCTGGGTACATGCTGGCCGGTGGGCACGTGGGTGTCCGCGAACGAGCCACGCCCGTGGCTCGTCCGGCTGGCGATCGGCGTAACTCTGGTCTGGTGCCTGACCGCCTTCGGGTTCCTCTGGGCGGACTCCCAACCGGCGGGGCTGTCCAAGCAGTTCGCCGGAGTCCTCCTCACCCTCCTCATGGGCTTTACGATCTTCGGCCTGTGGTATGCCCTGAGTGAGTCCTGGTTCAGCCGCAACATGCAGTGGTTCCTGCCGGTCCTGGCCGCACCGCTGCCGTTCGTCCTGCCGTGGGTCGGTTCGTTCCTGCACGCCATGTACCTGGAGGACTTCTTCGGGATCCCGGCCGACACGGTGCACGTGGCCTTCTACTGGCAGTACGTCGTGGCATTCCGGCCGCTGGCCACGGCCGCGGGATGCGGGCTGGTCCTCGTCGCACTGGCCGGCTGGGCCCGGCACTTCAACGTACAGACGGGCGTCGGCGGGCTGGTCCGCTGGACCGTACCCCTGATGGTGCTGGTCATGGTTCTCACCGTGGCGTCCGGCGCACTGAACGGCGTGGAGAGGGCCGCCGACCGGACGATGGACGCCGCCGCCGAAGGCCGTCGCGCGCCCGCCTACTTCGGTATCCAGGGCGACCTCGTCTGCATCGAACCACTCAACCCGAAGATCCCCGTCATCAACGGTCCCGTGCCCACGACCCACCCCGTTCTCTCCTTCCAGGCGAGCGGCGACACCGTCTGGCTCTGGGACCCGGATCCGGCCCGGGGCAAGGACACCTCCCGCCACGCCCTTCGACTGAGGGCGGAGGACGTGGCACTGGTCTCCGCCCACGGCAAGCACTGCTGAAGTGCCTGTTTGCGATCCCGGATTCTGAGTAGCCTGGGCGCCGTAGCCTGGTTGGGTGTCCGGGGACGCCGGGCGTCGGTGCCCGGCTGCGATGAGCGGTTGCGGCCGGGGGCGCGGTCCGACGCTCTGTAACTGCTCGACAGCGTGTCGCTCCAGGCAGTGGCGGGTTGACCGTCGGCTGAAGCGGCGCCTGGCGGCCGTGCAGCGGGGCGAGGGCGAGCGGGAGTGCCCGGAGTGCGGGGCCCGCTGGGTGGCCGGGGTCGACCGGCGCTCGGACGCCGTCTACTGCGGCGGGAAGTGCCGGACCCGGGCTTGGAGGCGGCGGGCGAAGCGTTCAGCGAACCGTCACAGTGACGGCAGCGGGAACGGCTGGAGCAGTCAACTCACTCAGTTTACGGCCAATTGCGGTCGGTTGTTGATGATCTCGCGTGTCGCGCTGGACGGTGTGGTCGTGCTGGCCGAGTCCCGACACGGCGCGAAGGAGTCCGTGCCCCGGCCCGCGGGGGTGGTGCCTGCCATGCCCGGCACCAACGTGAAGATCGACAATGTGACGCGGGAGCGGTACGACGAGATGTCGCCGAGCTGCGGGCCGAGATGCGGGAGGATCACCGGATCCAGTTCGTCGTCGGGGACCGCGCCCTGGAAGTGGCCCCGTTGGGGCCGCACGGCGGGTCCATGCCGAACGGGGACGATGACCTGTACTCCGTCACGGAGTCGCTGCACCTGCTGTCGGAGGACACCGGCATCCCCTACGGCACGATCGAGCGGCACCGCTGGACGGCCTCCCGGTTCCCGGCCGGCCACCGCAACCCGGACGTCTCGCACTCCATCCACGGCACCCTGGCCAGCATCCCCGACGACGAAGAACGCTTCGCCGCGCTGGACAACCCGCCAGAGGACAGGCACGGCCGGAAGCGGTGGACACCGGATGCGGCCAAGCGCCGGGTGGGCCAGCAGGTGACCAAGCCGGAGACGCCGCAGGAGAAGGTGCGGGCGATCCACCGCCTGGCCCGTGACGAAGAGGTCGCCGCCCAGGTGACCACCGACTTCCTGCGCCGACCGGCGGTGGCCTCCCAGGTGAAGGCGGAGGACAAGGTGCGGGTGGTGGAGGAGTTCACCCGGGACGACGACGTCGCCACCGAGGTCACCACGAACATCCTGCGCCGTCCCACGGTCGCGCGGCGGGCCATGGCCGACGACACCACCCGGTTCCTCGTCAACGAGGCCCAGCACCACAACGACGAGGAGACCAGGGAGGACTTCCGCCGCAACTCGCCGATCGGCCGCACCGTCCGCCGTATCGACACTCGATCGAGTTCATCGACCTGATCGGGGCCTTCCACGCGTTCGTCGCCACGGCCGGACGGGTCGTCCCGCGCCTGCGGGACCGCCAGCTGTCGGACGAAGAACGTGCTGTCGTGCACGAGAACGTGGGCAGGGTGAAGGCGACGCTGGAGTGGGTGGAGCAGGCCGTGGACACCGGCCAGGTGGACCTGGACGCCGAGCTAGAGCGGCTGATCAGGGGCCAGTAGCCGTGCCCCGCAAAGCCAAGCGCCGCAAGAGCCGGCCGCGGCGGAAGGGCGATGCGGCCCGTTCCCACGCCGACCGCATCCGCAAGGTGCTCTTCGAGGCCCAGGGCGTCGGGCTGACGCTGCCGCAGCTGATGAGAGCCACCGAGCTGACCCAGAGCCAGGTCCGTGCCGGACTGGCGATGCTGCGCGACCAGGCCGCGGAGAAGGGCTGGCCACCGACCGTCTGGACACTGACCGACGGCTACCGCTCCAGCGGCGATCCCGAGGTGCTGCGCAGTACGAGATCGCGGAGATCCACGAAAAGCTCGTCGAGGTGCGCCGGCTCATGACCGGCACCGTTGCCCCGCATGCGGCCTTGCACCCCAAGGACAAGTGGATCGCCTACGTGGTCACCCAGCTCGCGGCCGTCGAATCGACGCTCGACCTGCTGGCCGCCGCCTGAAACCCTTCGTGATCGAACTCAAGGTGAATCCGTGCGCCGACGCACCTACCCCTCCGACACCACCGTGGCCGAGTGGGCCCTGCTCGACCCCCTGCTGCCCATCCCGGCCTGCCGGACCCCGCAGGGCGGCCGGCCGGAGAAGTGGCTGCGGCGGGACATCGTGGACGCCATCCGTTACCTGGTCGATTCGGGCTGCAAATACCGTGCTCTGCCGCGCGACTTCCCGCCGTGACGGACGGTCTACGGCTTCCTGGCGAAGTGGGCGGCCGCCGGCGTCCTGAACGTCATCCGCGACCAGCTGCGCCGGAAGATCCGCCAAGGCATGGGCCGGGCCCCGCACGCGGTTGCGATCGTCATCGACTCCCAGTCCGTGAAGGCTGCGGAGACCGTGGGCAGGGACAGCCGCGGCTACGACGCGGGACAAAAGATCAACGGGAGGAAGAGACACCTGGTCGTGGACACGAAGGGGCTGCCGCTGCTGGTCATGGTCACCCCCGCCGACATCCAGGGCCGGGACGCGGCACGTGAGGTCCTTTTCCGGCTCCGGCTCATGCACCCCGAACTCACGGCGGCCTGGGCGAACTCCGCTTACGCCGGCCAGCTCGTCGACTGGGCGAGGGGATTCCTGGCCCTCACCGTTCGCACGGTGTCCCGGCCGAAGGACGCGACCGGGTTCGTCGTCCTCCCACGACGTTGGGTGGTGGAGCGCAGCCTCGGCTGGATCATGCACGCCCGCCGGCTGGTCCGCGACTACGAGCGGCTCCTGCAGCACAGTGAGGCCCTGATCACCTGGGCAGCGATCACACTGATGACCCGTCGCCTCACACATCAGCCGGCGCAGCCCTGGTATCGCGCAGCCGCCCTGTAGGAGCGAAAGGCGGCATGACACACCTGACGTCACATCGCCATCTGAACTGGTCTGTTCCAGCGGCCTTAACCAGCGGGTTTGAACAAGCCGCCTATAAGCTTCTTGATGAGTTCTGTTGCAGCCTGGTCCAGCAGAGATCCCGCTTTGCTCAAGATGTCTCCACCCACGTTATTCGCCGACCAGATCGACCAGCGCATTCCGTCGTTGTGGAAGACTAGGTGCAGTGATACGGAGGACGACCACCATGACCCCCTGGGGCCCATCTCGACGGTGAAGATCTCATTGCGGCCGTCGTCGAACCCACGCAGGTTGTCCAGGCTTGACCAGCTAGCTGGTCCGACGACAAAGTCCACCCCTCCTTCGGGGCCCTGGACGCGTAGACGCCCCCAGTCGGCCCACGGGATGAAGAAGTGGTCGAACCGCAGAACTTCCCCGCTGTTGATCGGAATTTCTTCGTCCCTGCCGTAACTCTGGCCCCGTTCACGGCAGTAGGGCCTCCACGTGCCATCGTTCTGGAGGAGGGTGAAGCTGTAGTCGCTGAGGTTGAACACCTTTTCGAGCCATACGGTCGCCATTAGAACACCTCCGGCGGCTGATGCCGCCTATTGCTTCTCGCGCCGATGGTTAGCTTCCACTATCCAAGAAGAAGTGCATAGCGTTGCGCCTCAATCGATAGGCCGGGTTCCATTTGATCCGTGCGCAATGACCTTTCGATCTGTCAGGAGCGTTGTGAGTAAACTCTTTAGCCGGGTGGATTAGAAGTAGCGCAAGGGATGTAAGGCGAAAGGGTGTCACCTCAGGCGAACCCCCTCGCGTTACGAGCGGCGTTCGGAGCTCGATCACAGCCCGTCAGTGAGCAAGTCGCTCCACTGTCCGGCTCGTTACTCGCAGGTTCGGAAACAAGTACTCAAAGAGTGTTTTGTCCTGGCGAGGTTGTTTGGTGGCGCTTCGAAGGGCGAGTGGGTCTGCGACTGCTGGGGCGAGAGTGGTCAATGCGGCCT
>NZ_JBIAWE010000027.1:0-104037 GCF_042895235.1 Streptomyces sp. NPDC001410 | reverse complement strand
CCTCCGTGCGGTGAAGATTCGACACCTCCACCACACACGGAGGCCTTCGCCACGATCAAGACCGGCCCGCGTTAACAACGCTCGTGATCAATACAACTAGCGCGAGGTGAGCCCGCCCATGGAGTGGCTGACTATGTCGATCTTGGTGGCGCCGGCGGCCACGAGCAGACGGTCGACCTCTGTCGGGTAGGAGCACGGCCAGCCGCCGGTTCTGAATCGGTCGGCCATGGTGTTCCAGTTGCCGGCGTCTGTAGCCATGCACGAACAGGATCGGGTCGCCGGCGGAATTGCGGGTGGAGCCGCTCGAGCCTGAGCGGGACCTGAGGCCTGCACGGCGAGAAGGGCGCCGGCCACGGCGGCGGCAGCGGTCACGAGGGCTCTCCTCGCGATGGACTCTCAGGGTGGGTATCAGGAAAGCGCTCGACGGCGCGGACTGGCTGGAAGACCGCGTGGGGCGTTGCCCGGGTCACGGGAACTCAGCTGTGGGCGTGCAGGAGCGTGCCGAGGGGCCGGTTCGCCGCGGTGGCACGGGAGAACACCGATGTCGTTGAGGATGGCGCGAGGGTACGGACCAGTAGGTATGGGCGGTCAAGAGGTACGCGTCGAGCTTTTTCGCATGGTCGCTGCCGAGGCGGTGCGCCCACCCTCCTTGGCGCTCAAGCGGCTTCCACGATGCCGCTCTATCCGGTCATTCTCCTGCCGGCCAGTAGACACGTGAACTCAGTGAATGGAACGCTCCCTACAGAGCACGAACGGTTCACACGCCGTTCGCGGCCCGCCAGCCCCTGCTCCGGCCCGCCCCGCCGCTCGAGCGCCACACCAGAAGGCGCCCGGCCGCGTTTCTCACACGAGCCGCATCTGCACCAGCAGGAAGTCCTCGCATCAGCCGAGTCCTCCCCTTCCTCGCTGAGAGGAGTGCACTGATGAACGTCCGAACCAGCCCGGCGGCACTCGCCGTCGTCCTCACCACGGCCGCAGCACTCGCCGCACCCACAGCCAGGGCTGTCGCGACGCCCGCAGCCGCCGGACCGACGGAGTTCACTGTGGACACCACGTCCGACGCGGTCGATGCCGACCCGTCGGACGGCCTGTGCCGCACCGCGTCGGGCGCTTGCAGCCTGCGCGCCGCGGTGATGGCCGCCAATGCCCGCCAGGGCAGCACCATCACACTGCCTCCGGGCCGCTACCAGTTGACGATCCCACCCGATCCCCGCAAGATCATCGGAGACCACCCCGACCCGACCACGGGTGACCTGAACGTCGACGCGCCCACCACGATCCACGGCTCCGGCGCACGGACCACCATCATCGACGCCAACCACCTGGACCGCGCATTCCGCATGCAGGCGGACACCCGGCTGTCCGACCTGACGATCACTGGGGGAACGGCTCAGGAGCGCGAACTGCCCATCACCGACACCGGTGGCGGCGGAATCGCCAACGGACACCGCATGACGCTACGCCGGGTCGCCGTGACCGGGAACTCCGCGGGCTACGGCGGTGGCATCTTCAACATCCCTGGCTCGCACCTGGATCTGATCGACAGCACCGTCAGCGGGAACGCCGCGGGAGAGGCCGGGGGCATCAGGTTCGACGACAGCGGCACCGTGACCAACTCGACGGTCGCCGACAACCGCGTGACGAACCCCGGCGACCGCCCCGGCAGCCTCGCCGGCTACGGCGGCGGGATCGACATCCGCGGCCGGGGACCCGTGGAGATCCTCAATTCGACCATTTCCGGCAACAGTTCGAGCGACGGCGGAGGCGGAATCAACATCGCCCCCGCCTACCTCGACAGCCTGCCCCATCCGATCCCCGACGTCGTCGATCTGCCGCTCGGGCGACTGACGTTGCGCAACTCCGTCGTCGCCGGCAACCGCGTCGACGGCAAGGACGCCGACTGCAAGAAGGCCTTCGCCACCATCGCATCGGAGGGCCACAACATCGACAGTGACGGCAGTTGCCGGCTCACCGCTGCGGGCGACCTGCCCAGCCGTGCGCCGCTGATCGGCCCGCTCGCCGACAACGGCGGCCCCACGGACACCGCCGCGCTGCTGCCGGGAAGCCCCGCCCTGGACGCGGCGGCCGACTGCCCGGCCACCGATCAGCGCGGTATCGCCCGCCCCCAGGGCGCCGCCTGCGACATCGGCGCCTACGAGGACACGGCATGACCACACCGCTCGCACCGGCATCAGGAGATGCGATGAGATCGCCGAGCCTGCGCAACACCACCCTGGCCCGCACCATGATCGCGGTTTTGGCCCTGCTGCTGTCTTCGCTCGCCGTTCCCCCGCCCACAGCCCGGGCCGATGCCGCTCACGGCTCCCTGGTCGTGCGCACCGACCGCGGCTGGGTGCGCGGCGCGGCTCGTCGCGACGGCGTCCGGGTCTTCCAGCGCATCCCCTTCGCCGCCCCGCCGACGGGCGAGCTGCGCTGGCGTCCCCCACGGCCGGCCGAGCGATGGCCCGGCGTGCGGGACGCCACCGCACCGGGCCGACCCTGCCCCCAACTGCCGCTGACGCTGCTCCCCGACGGCGGCCCCGTCCTGCCCGGCGAGTCCAACCGCACCGGCAGCACGACGGAGGACTGTCTGTACCTCAATGTGTGGACACCCGCCCGCACTGGTGGCCGGCCTCTCCCCGTGCTGGTGTGGCTGCACGGCGGCGGCAACGCCCACGGCGCCGGCAGCGACTACGACGGCTCGATGCTGACCGCACGCGGCGTGATCGTGGTGACCGTCAACTACCGCCTGGGAGCACTGGGGTTCCTCGCCCACCCCGCCCTTTCGTCGGAGAGCGGGGACCACGCCTCCGGCGACTACGGCTTGATGGATCAGCAGGCCGCGCTGCGCTGGGTTCGGCACAACATCGGCGCGTTCGGTGGCGACCACAACCGAGTGACCCTCGGCGGCCAGTCCGCCGGATCGGTGGACACCTGCGCCCACATCGCCTCCCCGACCGCCGAAGGCCTGTTCCAACGAGCGATTCAGCAGAGCGGGAGCTGCACCTCGGACGGCGGTCTGACACCGCTCACGCTCGGCGCGGCCGAGCAGAGAGGCAGCGACTTCGCGGCCTCGGTCGGCTGCGCGGACCGGACGACCGCGGCGACCTGTCTGCGCGCCCTGACCACCACCGAGCTCCTTCGCGGCACCGGGACCGGGATCGCTTCCTTGTGGGGCCCGAACACCGGGCCACGTGTCCTCCCGCGTGCTCCGCACAGGGCATGGGCCGAGGGACGAGTGAACGCAGTCCCGACACTGAACGGCAACACCCATGACGAGTACAGGTACTTCACCGCGCTGTACGTGGATCTGCTCGGCGGCGGCCCCCTGACCGCCGCCTCGTACGCCGCCCTGATCGGGCTCCAGCACGGCAGCCGCACAGGGGCAGTCCTGCACACCTATCCGGCCTCGGCGTATCCATCCCCGAACCTGGCCTATTCCGCCGTCAACACGGACTGGCGGTTCGCCTGCCCGGCATGGGACGACAGCCGGCTGTACGGCACCCGAGCGCCTGTCTACGCCTATGAGTTCCACGACCCCCAGGCTCCACCGTTCATCCCGGCACCGCACACGCCGCAGGGCGCGTTCCACGCCTCCGAACTGGCCTATCTCTTTCCCATGGACTCCGTGCGCCTGACGCCCGCCCAGCGGCGGCTGTCCGCCACGATGACCGCCTACTGGGCACGGTTCGCGGCCACCGGCAACCCCAACGGCTCCCGTGCCCCCGCCTGGCCCCGCTACACGGCCGAAGGGGACCGCATCCAGGTGCTGGTGCCGGACCGGGTCGCACCCACCAGCGACTTCGCCACCGACCATCACTGCGCGTTCTGGCTCCCGTCCCCCACTTCCCCGGAAGCCGTGCGATGACGTCGACGCAGCTGCGGCCGCAACGGGCCCTCGTCCTGGGATACGGCTGTCTGCGCGAATGGCCCTGCGATGTGCATCCCCGACATCGACCTGTCCGGGATCGTCCAGACGTCGCCCACCACGGTGAAACTGAGGTTCCGGCCCGTCGCCGCAGCCGATCAGAGTCGTCATTCCCTGTCTGTGACGTCACGCGACAGGTCGACCTCCCCCAAGGTTCCGCGCACCAGAACGTTGTGGTGAGCCGCGAGCGCCAGCAACGCGACGTGCAACGGCCCGGTCTCCAGGACGGCGCCCGGTTCGAACCAGCGGGCGACGGCGGTGCCGCTCGCCATTCTGAGTGTGAAGCGCGCCAGTTCGTCCGCAACGTCCGGGCGGTCGTTCAGCCCGAAGACGGCGCTCAGCGCATCCTGAGCCCAAGCCACCAGCGCGTCGCGGTAGTGGTGCACCTCGGCCACGGCCGCCGCGCTGGCGTCCTGCTGCACCATGCCCAGCCCCAGCAGCAGTTTCAGACCGTGTGGGTGGCGCTGGAAGGCGTCCTCGACCTCCGCGAGGAAGCCGTCCAGACGCTGCGCGACGTCGGCGCCGGGCACCTCGGCCGGGGGCAGGGCTGCCAGCAGCGCGGTCCTGGCGCGTTCCAGCACCGCGACATAGATCCCGTCCTTGCTGCCGAAGTGCCAGTAGATGGAACTGGCCGGCAGGCCGCACTCGGAGGAAATCATGGAAATGGATGTGGCGGCGTAGCCATACCGCGACATCAGTTCGCCGGCGGTGTCGAGAATTGCGTCACGGGACCGTGCGCCGCGGTCCTGGGCCGGTGCCTCCGTCATACAGCGGACTCTAGGCGAGAAGCTGCTCGCACTGCACCGCGGCCTTGTGGGGACCGGGCAGCTCCTGACTCCATGGCCGAGCAGCGTGCGCGTCTTCCCGGCGCACCCTTCTTGCCCCGCCCTGCGACGCACCCGTCCCCAAGCTCCTGGTGCTGGGCTCGGCCGCCGGGGTTCTGACGGCGGGCGCGACGGCGGCCTGGTGGACGGCGGACCGCCCCGGTCACGCATCGATACGGGGCGGCGGCACCCGGCTTCCGCGACTGGTGGTCACCCTGCACGCGGATCTGACGGGAGGACAAAAAGCGGTGGGACTCGCCCAGGAGGACGGTGTCCGACTCGCCGTCGACCATCTCAACTCCCGTACAGACCGCGGCCTCGACCTCGCGCTCCAGGTGCGCGGTGATCGGGCCGACCACCGACGCCTGTGCCGAGGCCGTCCTCGCCGAATATCAGAAGGCACTGCTGCCCATGGTCTCCGTATCGGTTGGGCTCGACGGGGTGTCCCCCGTCAAGTACCGGACGTACGCGGCCACCCGGCCCCCCGACCGCAACTTGGCTGCGCCCCTGGTCGCGTACCTCGTCCGCACCGCCCGGGCCCGCAGGACGCTGTTGATCGACGAAGCGGCCGAGGGCGACTTCAGCTGGAACATCTGCACATGGGTGGGTGAGGCCATGCGCTCCGGGCGGCACCCCGCGTCCCGGCGTACCCTCGCCGCCGAGGACCACACAGCCGACGACTTCCGTGCCTTCGCCGTGTCGGTGACCGACGCGGAAGCGGACGCGGTGGTGTTCGTCGGTGGCCCTGCGCGCGCCGCGAAACTGGCGCTCGCGCTGCGAAGCGCCGGCTACTCCGCAGCGCGACTGGCCACCCAGCGCGCTCTCGACCCCCGCTTCCTCACCTCGGCGGGCGTCGCCGCCGAGGGCTGGGTCTTCGCCACCGCCTTCCTCGATCCGACGGGGATGGCGGCCGCGAAGTCTTTCGTCACCGTCTACCGCGAACGCTTCGACACCGCCCCGCCCTGGTACTCCGCCGGGGCCTACGACGCGGCGCTCTTCGTCGGCCGCGCGATGACGACGCTGGGCGCTCGTGGGACGGCTGGGCGACACCGACTACCGCGGGATCACCAAGCGGCTGCGCTACACGTCGTCGAGCACCGGCTACACCATGAAGGCGCTGCACCTCTCCCAGGCGTCCGGTGGCCGCTTCCGCTTTCTCGGCCAGTACGAGGATGCGACGGCCTGAGCCGCACGAGGTACGGGGACGGGAGCCGGCCGGTCCGCCTGATCGCGTCACGCATCCCCGCCTGCCTTCACGTAGGTCCAGCTGTGCCGGATGTTTCCGCGTTCCCTGCGGTCGACGCGAGTGACGTCAGGCCCTCCGTTGCTGCGCGAGAGCAATCCGCTGATCAGCGTGCGGTACGCGAAGAAGAGCGTCGCGGCCACGGTCACGGCGAAGGCGATGCCGGGCCCGTATCCCGTGCCCGTGGCAGTGCGGATCACGTGGAGGAAGCCGTAGCCGCTGAGGACCGTCGCCAGGGCACACACCTTCCACAACACCCCGTGCCTGCGCCGCTCACGGCGCACTTCGGCGAACGACGGAAGCTCCACCCTGAGTTGAGCGCCGCAGTGGTCGCACGTCGCACGGGTTTCGTTCCTGCACTCGTCGAAGCGTTCCAGACGGCCGGCCTCGGCGTTGGTGAGGGCGATCGTCCGGGTCAGCTGGTCACTGACCTCCTTGGTGACGGTGTGCATGATCCTGTACTCGAAGGTCCCCGACACCTCTGCGGCCACGGCTCCCGCTCCTTCCCCGGGTGGATGTCCTGGCCGAACTGTGCGGTGCCCGCACGATCGCTTTCAAGGCTGGTACCGAATTCACCGCGGTCAACCGGGCCTTGGGGCTCTTCGCCACGCTGATTGCCCGCACCGGGCGGCCCCGTGCCACCCGGCGCTGGACCCCGCTGGTGCGCGCGGCGTCGTGGCTCGTCGGCCGGGTCGGCGACGAGGCAGGCGGCTTCACGGTCACCGCGAGTGGGGAGCGCGATGGGCGGCCGGTCACCCGCCGGTTGGGGATGACGGCCCGGCAGGACGGCGGTCGCATTCCCTCACGGCTCGCCGGCATCGCCGTCGACCACCTGCTGGCAGGCCGACTCCACACCACCGGCCTCGTCCCGCTCCATTCCTGGCTGGCACCGCACGAGCTGCGTGCTGCGCTGCGCGACCGCGGGATCGGCCTGTGGCGGAGCGACGACGAGGGCGGCTGGCGCCCCTGGGATGAGTGACGAGTCGTCAGGCTGCCACTTCCTGTGTCCCTATGCGTTGTGCTTCGGCTGTCCAGTCGATCGGCAATCGTCGCCAGCAATGCTAGGACCTGGAGTTTTCCCCATTGGCGGGCGCCAGTTCCTTGGACCGCGCGATCAGCTCCGGGCAGGTGGAGGACGGCAACTTGATGGTGCTCGGGGGATTCGCCCAGGCGGGCGACTTCGCCGGTGCCGTCGCCGTTCGCCGGCACGGCGGACGGGACTGAGCCGTGAACATCCCCGCCTTGCACGGACTTGCCCGCGGTCGGCAGCGGATCGGTCGGCGGGGCCTTGCAGTTGCTCCAGGCAGTGGTCCTGCCCGGCGACACAGTGGCCTACGCCTGGCGCACGTTCGACGCCTCCCCTCTCCTGGCCGCCATGATCGGCGCTTGCCCTGTCCCCATACCCCTGTCGCCAGACGGACACCAGGATCTGGGCGCCCTGCTCACGGCGCCCGACCACCGCACCCGAGTCGTGGTGCTGTGCAATCCCCACAACCCCACCGGAAGCCTGGTCACCGCCGACGCGCGCTGTCGGCGTTCCTGGATCAGGTTCCCCGACACGTCACCCTGCTCCTCGATGAGGCTCATGTCGAGTTCGCCCGCGACACCAACCTGCCGGATACACCCGCGCTCCTGGACGCACACCCCAACCTGCTGGTCCTGCGTACCTTCTCCAAGGCATACGGCCTCGCCGCTCTGCGGGACGCCGGTGTCCAGGCGCGCTACTACCCCGGCGAGGGACTCCGGCTCACCGTCGGCAACCGGAACGCCAACGACACTGTGCTGACCTCGCTGGCGGGACTGCAGGTCGCAGGAGTCCACCCGGGGCGGGGAACCCAAGCAGACAGAACCTAGTCCTGTGTGTCCGCTTGGTGCTCCTCCCCTGCGAGCAGGCCCTCCGGACGGCGGCCCGGCGGCTGCTGCGGCTCGGGGCGCGCAGGTGCCGGGGGCACCGGCCGGTCCACCGGGGCGTCGGTGGTCACGGTCATCAATTCCCCGTGATGCAGCAGAACCAGCGGTTCACCTTCCACCAGCCGGTAACGCGCATGGGCCGGGCCGATGTCCACCTTCAGTCTGCGTCCGCGTACCAGCACCGTGAACGCCACCCTGGAGAGCGCTTCCGGCAAGCGCGGTGCGAACGCCAGCCGGTCCAGCTGTCCCTCCTCGCCGATGTACCTGCGCAAGCCGCCGAAACCGGCGACCAGGGCGATCCACGTCCCGGCGAGGGAGGCGATGTGCAGCCCGTCACGGGTGTTGTGCTCCAGATCGTCCAGGTCCATCAGCGCGGCCTCGCCGAGGTAGGCGTAAGCCAGCCGCAGGTGCCCGGTCTCGGCGGCGAGCACCGCCTGGCAGCACGCCGACAGGGAGGAGTCGCGGACGGTGAGCGCGTCGTAGTAGGCGAAGTTGCGCGCCTTCTGCTCGTCGGAGAAGAGGTGTGGGCACTCCAGCATCGCCAGCACCACATCGGCCTGCTTCACGACCTGCTTGCGATACAGGTCGAAGTAGGGGTAGTGAAGCAGCAGCGGATAGTTCTCGGGCGGGGTCGCCTCGAAGTCCCAGCGCTGGAAACTCGTGAACCCGGCGGACTGTTCGTGCACGCCGAGGGACTCGTTGTACGGCATCGCCATGCGCGCCGCGGCGTCCCGCCACACGGCGGTCTCCTCGTCGTCGACACCGAGTTCCGCGGCCCGGTCGGGATGACGCGTTGCCACCTCCGCGGCGGCCAGCAGGTTCTGCCGGGCCAGCAGGTTGGTGTACAGGTTGTCGCGGGCGATGGCGCTGTACTCGTCGGGTCCGGTGACCCCGTCGATGTGGAACACGCCTGCCGGGTCGTGGTGTCCGAGGGAACGCCACAGCCGAGCGGTGTCCACGAGGAGGTCGAGCCCCACACCGCGCTCGAAGTCCTCGTCCCCCGTCACCATGACGTACCGGGCGGCGGCCATGGCGATGTCGGCGTTGATGTGGAAGGCAGCCGTACCGGCCGGCCAGTAGGCAGAGCTTTCGCCACCGTCGATCGTCCGCCAGGGAAACGTCGCTCCCGACAAGCCCAGCTGGCTCGCGCGTTCCCGGGCCGCAGGCAGCATCTGGTGCCGCCATCTCAGTGCCGACGCGACGGTCTCCGGCGCGGTGAACGTCAGGACCGGCAGCACGTAGGACTCGGTGTCCCAGAAGGAGTGTCCGTCGTACCCGGTTCCGGTCAGGCCCTTGGCGGGGATGGCCCGGTTCTCACCGCGGGCCGCCGCCTGGAGCACGTGGAAGAGAGCGAACCGCACCGCCTGCTGGATCTGCGCGTCGCCCTCGACCTCGACGTCCGCGCCGGCCCAGAAGCGGTCCAGGTACGCCCGTTGCGCGGCGACCAGCCCGTCCCACCCCGTGCTGACCGCGGCCGCCACGGCTCCGTCCACCTGATCGTGCACGGCCGGCAGCGAACGCTCCCCCGACCAGCCGTAGGCCACGAACTTGACCAGTCGCAGCGGCTGGCCGGGCACCAGGTCCGCGGTCACCGTCAGTCGGCTGACATCTGGCTCGCTCTGCGCCGTCCAACGAGTGCCGTCGGGCCCCTCGATGAGATGGTCGGCCGCTGCCGCCACCCGCAGTGCGCTGCGACTGGTGCAGTGCACGAGCCGCAGGCGGGTGTCCTGCGCGAAGTGCTCCTCGGCATGCAGGGGGGACTCGATCGCCGCGGCCACGCGCGGGTCGCCCTTCAGGCCGGGCAGTTGTTCGTTGGCGACCAGTTCGGACTGCACGGCCACCGTGGTCGGTCCGTCGATCGGCTCGACCGTGTACACGATGGCGGCCACCGCGCGCTGGGTGAAGGACACGAGCCGCTGTGACGTGATCCGGACCGTGCGGCCGGCGGGCGATGTCCACCGGGCCGTGCGGCTGAGCACGCCGGACTGGAAGTCCAGGACCCGCTCGTGTGCCACCAGCCGGCCGTAGCGCACATCGCACGGGTGGTCGTCGACCAGCAGCCGGATGACCTTGCCGTCGGTGACATTGATCATCGTCTGGCCGGACTCGGGATATCCGTAGCCTGCTTCCGCATAGGGCAGCGGATGCCGCTCGTGAACGCCGTTGAGGTAGGCGCCGGGCAGCCCGTGGGGCTCTCCCTCATCGAGGTTGCCGCGCCACCCGATGTGCCCGTTGGACAGCGCGAACACCGACTCGCTCTGGGCGAGCACGTCCAGGTTCAGCTCGGTCTCGCGCAGGCACCACGGCTCGACCGTGTAGCTGGGATGGGTGATCATCGCGACTGCAGAAGGTCGGCCAGGTCACGGATCACGATGTCCGCCCCGTGCGCCCGCAGTTGATCCGCCTGGCCCACCCTGTCGACGCCCACGACCACGCCGAACCGGCCCGCTCGCCCGGCCTCGACCCCGGCCAGGGCGTCTTCGAACACCGCGGCCGCGTCCGGATCCGTGCCGAGCACGCGGGCCGCCTCCAGGTAGGTGTCCGGGGCGGGCTTGCCGCGCAGACGGCGCTCGTGCGCCACCACTCCGTCGATCCGTTGCTCGAACAGGTCCTCGATGCCGGCCGCTGCCAGGACGTCCCGGCAGTTCGCGCTGGACGACACCACCGCGCAGCGCAGGCCGGCCTCCCGCGCCGCGTGGACGAAGCGGACCGAGCCCTCGTAAGGTTCCACCCCGTCCTCGCGGATCCGGCGCAGCACCAGGTCGTTCTTGCGCTTGCCCAGTCCGTTCACCGTCTCCGCCTGCGGCGTGTCGTCCGGCGTTCCCTCGGGCAGGTGCACCCCGCGTGCGGCGAGGAACGTGCGAACGCCGTCCGCACGGGGCCGCCCGTCCACGTATTCGTCGTAGTCGTCCACCGCGTCGAAGGGCACGAACTCGGTCCCCTCACGTGTGGCGCGCTCGCGGAGATAGTTGTCGAACATCTCCTTCCAGGCGGCCGCGTGCACCTTCGCGGTCTGGGTGAGGACACCGTCGAGGTCGAACAGGCAGGCACGGACATGAGCAGGAAGCCCCAGCATGTCGCCGAGGCTAGGAGGCGTCCGCGGCCGCTCGGGTGAAGCCACCGTCCGGCACGCCGGAAGGCACCCGCTCGGTCGAGGGCCGAGCGGCGGCCAGGGTGGGCACGGGACGAACCGGGGTGGGCACGGCCCGGAGGACGCAGTCATGGCGCAGCAGGGCCCCTGGCCGGCGGTGCGGCCGGCCAGGGGCTCTGCGGGCGGTCGGGCTACGTCAGCCGTCGGATTCCGAAGACGGGATGTAGGCGCCCGGCACGTCGTTGGGGGCGTAGATCTTGCTCTCGCCGGGGTACGGCTTGGCCCAGTTGTGCGTCTGGTACCAGGTGAGGTGGTTCAGCTGCGCGGGGTTCGCGTAGTCGGGCACGGCGTGCGGCCCGGTCAGCCGCTGCTTGGACTTCCAGTCCTCCCACTTGGCCGCGAGCTGCCGCTTGTCCGCCGGTACCTTCGACGGCGGCACGGCCGCCGCCTTGGGGTCCTGCGGCGCGGGGGTGTCCACACCGCAGGAAGGCGGGGTCTTCAGACCGTCGGTCAGCGAGGTGCGGTTGGGCAGCGCCGTGAACGGCGTGTAGTCCGGCTTCCTGGTGAACGCCCCGGCCATCGGGCTGGCCGCGCTGTCCTTCTGGTTCATCGGGTGGATCCCGAGGATCTGCTCGATGGTGCGGATCATCGTGATCTGCGAGTAGTAGTGGCTGTCGACGGTGCCGTGCTGGGCCCAGGGGCTGATGATCTGGATCGGGGCACGGTGGCCGTCGACGTGGTCGAGGCCGGCCTGGGAGTCGTCCTCGACGACGAAGATCGCCGAGTCCTTCCAGTACTTGCTGTGCGAGATCTCGTCGACCATCCTGCCGACCGCGAGGTCGTTGTCCGCGACCTGAGCCGCGGGGCTCGCCGGACCACCGGTGTGGTCGTTGGAGAGCCAGAACATGTTCAGGTTCGCCGGGCCGTTCTTCTCGAAGTCCTGCTTCCAGATCTCGTACTTGTAGATGTCCGGGACACTCGTGTCGAACATCGGGAAGCCCGGCACCGACACGTCGTTGAGGGACGGGATCGCCGAGCCCGTCTGTATCGGGTAGGCGGTGTTCTGCCCGGTCGCGTCCATGTTCTTGGCATCGCAGTACAGGTTCTGCCAGGAGGCGTCGGACGGCTTGCTCTCGATCGACTGGAACTCGCCGAAGTCCCGTACGGTCTTGTCCGCCGCCTGCGCACCGGTCCACAGGAAGCCGGACTTCTGGTGGCCGAGAGCGTCGTTCTCGGTGTCGTAGCTGCGCGCGTACTCACCGGCCGAGGACTCGGTGTACTCCGGGTCGTCGGCCTGCATCAGCCAGTTGTGACCCTCGGCGGAGTTCGTGCCGATGTCGTAGGTGTTGTCGTACAGGCCGAACTGGTCGGCCAGCGCGTGCTGGTTCGGCGTCACGTTCTCGCCGAACTGCGTCACCGAGGGATCGCCGTTGCCCTCCGGGATGTCACCGAAGACCTGGTCGTAGGTCCGGTTCTCCTTGACGATCAGGAAGACGTGCTTGATCGTCGAGGGGTCGCCGAGCCGCTGCGGGACCGGGACCGGCATCCTGTGGCTCGTGCCCTTGGCCAGCCTGACCGAGCCGGGGGTCCAGCCGTTCTGCTGGAAGACCTTGGCCGTCTGGGACCTGATGACGCTGTCGTCCGGCAGCGTGAAGCGCTGCACGCTCGACGTGGTGTCGTGGGTGCCGTGCCCGGCGCTGTTGGTGGGCCGGCGGGCGTCGACACCACGGGTGTTGGAGACCAGCACCTGGTTGCCGACGGTGGTGATCTCCGCGGGGAAGTAGTCCGTCGGGAGCAGGCCGACGTAACTGACCGGCTCCTGCGCGCTCTTGTACCGGTAGACGGCGACCGCGTTGGCGCGGCCGAGCGTCACCAGCAGACGACCGTCGTCGGTGAGCGTCACCGCGTTGGGCTCGTAGCCCACCGACGCCTCGGGCCACGGCCGGGTGTCGATGGTCTGCACGACCTCGTCCTTGCCGGTGTCGATGACCGACACGTCGTTGGTGGCGGTGTTGGTGACGAACAGCGCCTTGCCCTTGGCGTACAGGGCCGTCGGGTGCAGGCCGACGTCGATGCTCGACGGGGCGGCCTGAGGGTTCGCCAGGTCGATGACGCTGACCGTGCCGGTGGTGGTGGCACCGGTCTTCGGGTTGGCCGGAACCTGGGTGCCGTACGAGTTCATGGTGGTGTCGCCCGGCTTGGCCGGTCGGCCGCCCTCGTTGCTGACGTAGAGCTTCCCGCCGACCTGGACCATGTCGCGCGGGGCGTTGCCCACGGCCCAGCTCTGCTTGACGGCACCGGTCGCCGCGTCGATGGCGACCACCCGGTTCTGGCCGTTGACCGCCGAGTACACGGTGGAGCCGTCGGACGAGAAGACCGCCTCGCCGACCAGCGCGTGCTTGGACCCGTCCGCCGGGATCTTGATCGACGTCGGGTTGGTGACGGAGCCGTCCGGGTTCACCGTGAACCGGGTGTAGCCGTCGGTCTGGCCCAGCCACAGCTGCTTGCCGTCGGGCGAGTACGTGGGGCCTTCCTGTCCCACACTGTTGCTGCTGAGGCGCGGGACCGACGACGCGGCGGTGCCGACGACCTGCTGCACCTTCCAGTTCTGCACATCGACGATGGCCAGCGCACTCCCGCCGTCGGTGACCGCAGCCGCTAGGTGGGTGCCGTCCGGGCTGGCGGAGGACGACATGATCTTGCCGTTGTTGATGACGAGGCGGTCACCGTACGGGGCGATGTACTGGTCGCTGGAGATGACCTGGCCCCGGTCGGTGGTCTGACCGACCTGATCGGTGCCGAACTGGTGCGTCTGGGCGTAACCGATGCCGGCGGTGACGGCGAGGACGACCGCGGTGGCGGCTGCCGTGAGGGTGCTCCGGCGACCGAGTCGTCTGCTGAGAAGGCTCGTCTCGACAGTCCTGCGGTTGCGGGTTACCTGCATGGAGTCATTCCTTCGGGACGCGGAGAAGTTCGACGTTGCCGTCGAACTGCCAAAGTGGGTTCGGTGCGTCGCCGGTCGGGGTCCGCACCAGGAAGTAGCCGTTCACTTCCTTCGGTCCATCGCCGTCGGCCATGAACCGCCCGTCTGGGGTGACGTCGAGTTGATAGATGGCCGTGCCTGCGGCCTCGACGCCGGGGAGATGCCACGAGACGACGCAGCGCCAGTCGTTGCCCGGTCCCTCGGCAGTGACCCTGACGCTGCCCTTGTTGCACGTCGCCGTGGCCTTCACCTGCGCTTCGGTGACGTCGGGGCGGTTGAGCTGCTTCGTCTGCATGCGATAGAGGTGGGCGAACGCCGTGGCCAGCGAGCGCTGCACCTTGTCCTGTTCGACGCCGGAGCCCGTGGCCCCGGTCGTCGCGGCCACGACCGCGACGCTCACCGCGACCACCCCGGCCAGCGGCAGGGCTCCGGCGGTGACCGCGCGGCGCCCCGAGCCGTCGTAAGCGGCGTTGGTGAAGTCGCGCCGCACGAACAGCAGATAGGCCAGCAGCGTCGCGACCACCGCCCACACCAGGCCGACCACGATGCCGATCAGGAGCGGGCCGAGTTGAGCCGGGCTGGTGAACAGACCGTTCCAGGCGATGAAGGCGTAGCTGGGCAGGGCCAGTCGTACGGCGGCGGGAAGCGGCATCATCTGCGCGAGCTGCATCGCAAGCGCGACACCGGCGGGCAGCAGCAGCCCCATCGGGGAACGCCCCAGCGCGACGGACCCGAGCAGTCCGATCCCGGCGAGCGCCAGCGTCGGGGCGAGTACGCAGACCCAGGCGAGCAGGACCTTCCCTGCCGCGTCCGCAGGCGTCAGCAGGTGGCCGTCGAGACCGACCAGCGGCTGGTCGCCCACTGCAAGGAGACCACCGGCCGTACTGGAACAGGCCAGCCCGGCCACGAGCAGCAGCAGGACGGTGAGGCTGGCCAGTGCCTTCGCCGCGAAGATCCGCCTGGGCGACCGGACCACCACGAGCAGGTGGCGCCACGTGCCGAGCCGGTCCTCGGAGGCGAACACGTCGCCGGCGACCACCGAGGTCAGCAGCGGGAGTGCCCAACTGCCCGCGAACCCGAGCATCACCAGCGGTCCGGCCCATCCCGTGGCGTGCATCCAGCGGCCGAAGAGCGTGTCGACAGGCAGCGTGCTCTGCCGGCTCACAGCGGCGACGAAGAGCGCCGGCGCGATCCAGCAGGCGAGGACCAGCAAGCGGATCCGCCATTGTGAGACCAGCTTGACCAGCTCGAAGCGGTAGCCGCGCGAAATCGAGACGGGGCGGGCAGAGGCAACGTTGTCGGCGGCGACGGTCGCGGTCACCGGCCGGTCCCCGCCGGCTCGGTGAGGGCGAGGAACGCGGCTTCGAGCGGCGACACCACGGGTGCGAGTTCGCGCAACGCGATGCCCGCGCGCACGAGTTGCACCACGAGTTCGTCCAGGGCGGGCACCAGCGCGCGCACGACGAGCGCCGATGTGTCGTGCCGTGCCCCGGCGTCGTCGACGATCCGGATCCCGGCCGCGTCGACAGCGAGCCGCCGGGCGGCCTGCGGGTCGGAGGTGAGCAGCCGGTAGTCGAGTTCACGGTTCTCGGCGGCCAGCTTGCTGAGCGGGCCGGAGAAGACGACCCGTCCGGTGGCGATGATGGTGACTTCGGAGCACAGTGCCTGGAGGTCGTCCATGCGGTGACTTGAGAGCACGACGCCGGTTCCGTCCGCCGCGAGCCGGGTGAGGACACCGAGTACGTGTTTCTTGCCGGCCGGGTCGAGGCCGTTGGACGGTTCGTCCAGCACGAGCAGCCGGGGCTTGGTGAGCAGGGCCGCGGCGAGCCCAAGTCGCTGGCGCATGCCGAGGGAGAAACCGCGGGCCTGGTCGTCGGCGACATCGGTGAGCCCGACCTGGTCGAGCACGTCGTCCACCCCCGCCGTCCTGGCGTCGCGGCCGCGGAGAGCGGCCAGCGAGGTGAGGTTCTGCCTGGCGGTGAGCGAGGGGTAGAGACCGGGCCCGTCCACGAAGCCGGCGACACCGTCGGGAGCGTCGAGTGCCCGCTGGACCGGCGTACCCAGGATCTCGAGGCGGCCGCCGTCGGCGACGGCCAGGCCCAGCAGGAGACCGAGCAAGGTCGTCTTGCCGGCGCCGTTCGGTCCGACCAGGCCGTGGATCTGACCCTGCGCCACATCCAGATCGACGCCGTCGAGCGCGACGACGTCGCCGAAACATTTGGTGATCCCGCGAGCCCGGACTGCGAGGAGTGTGTCCATGAGTCCCTTCTTCGAGTCCCTGCTTTCGAAACCTTCAGGGACCCTAGGGACGGCTCACAACGCAGGCACAGTCGGCCGGTTGAACCCTCATGGAACGAATCGTCAAGGCGTGGTAAGCCCGGGGTGCACAAAACAGCCTGCATCCAGGCAGACTTGGGCATCCCTGGAAGGCAGGCCTGCGGTCAGGGCAGTGTCCAGAACCGGACCGTGACGAGGTAGAAGACGGCAGCCCAGAAGACCATCGCCACTGCTACGACCCCGAGGCCATGGAGGTTGCTCCTTGCCGCCGGTTCGTGCGGCGGTGGCCGCAGCCATCGCCCGAGCAGCGGGTTCACGTAGTAGGGCATGGTCAGGAAGCTCATGATGAAGCTCGACAGCAGCTTGCCCACGAGCAGACCGATCCAGAGCCGCAGGTGCAGCGGGGACAGGGCGAGCGTCAGCAGCACGACGGTCGGGTACAGGCCCAGCTCGGTCCCGCGAAACTCCTCGAACTTGCTCTCCTCCTGGACCATGTGGTGCTGCCAGTCGAGGAAGTCGTCGATCTGGTTCGGGCGGACGGGGTGGGTGACCACCACGGTGACCAGCGGATCCAGTAACCGGCCCACTCCGGACGGTCACCAGTAGAGGACCCAGCCGTCTGCATCGCGGATTCCATGCCCTTGCAGGGTGATGCGCCGGTCGTCGGGTTGCCGTTCGGGAATCGCTGCGATGCGGTGCAGGATCGGCGTGAGCTGTACGGCCATCCTGCCGACCCGGTATTCGTGCCGCCGGGCCGGCCTCGTCGTCTCGATCGTCTCGGACGTCTGGCCGAGTCGCTCCAGCCGGAGCATGTCCGCCTCGGTGATGTCCCAGACATCCAGGGCTCCACCGCGGCGCGGCAGGGCAAGGGGCAGCGTGAACGACACGGCCTGCTCCACCGGAGCGATCGGGAACGGCCAGCGCAGCCACCGGTGTTGAAGGTCGAAGTGCTGACTCGGCCTGGGGGTGGTGGCGATGCCCTCTCCCTCGAACACGTGGAAGCCGGGCAGCGCCACCCTCTCGTCGTACCGGGTCGGTGTCTTCAGCAGCTCGGCGAGCGACTCGGCGACCCGGTCGAGGAGGTCGCCGAAGTGCTCACGTATCAGGTGGTTGTGCCGGTCGAGCCGGCCGAAGTACGTGTTCTCCGGAGACTCGGAGGCCAGGACGTCGAGGTAGGTCGCCAGACCGAACGTGGCGCAACCGATGCCCCGGGTCAGCCAGTTCGGTCGCAGCACCTCCAGGCGGTCGCTCACCTCGGCGCACCCCCGTTCGTCCAGGACGTCGACGTCGACCACGAGCGATTCCACCGGCAGCGGATCCATGCGTCTCCTTGGTCAGTTGGTGCCGTCCGGTAGCGCCGCGAAGGCTTCGGCGGTCCCGAGGGCCAGTACGGCCGCCTCGCGCACTCTCTCGTCCGGGTCTTCGTCGGCGCGTTCGCGCAGGAAGCAGGTGGTGGCGGACAGCCGCGGCCAGCCGAAGGCCAGCACGCGGAGTGCGGTGACGCGAACCCCTGCGGCGGGGTCGCTGAGGGCCACGGACCGGATGGTCTCGTGGGTGTCCGGCTCCGCATCCCGCAGCCAGGCGCACCAGTTCAGGGCGTTGCGCCTGTTGGTGGCCGAGGGATCGGCGGTCATACGGTCCCGGATCAGCCGCTGGACGTCCTCGCGTTCGGGCCAGTAGCGGGCCAGGAGTTGCAGGGCCAGCCAGCGTGGTTCCCGGTTCGGGTCGGTCACGGCCTGGAACAGCAGGTTGCGCACACTCTCGTGGCCGTTCCAGAACTCCGCCAGCAGCCAGAGCGCCTCTGCCCGCGGTTCCGGGTGCGGATCGGCGACCGCTTGCCGGAACAGCAGGTCACGTACGGCCTCGCGATCTCCCCCTCGGCGGGCCAGGAACTGCATCGCCCCGCGTCGGACATCCGGACAGGGGTCGGCGACCACCCGCCGCAGGAGCAGTTCCCAGGTCTCCTCCTCGTCCCGCCAGCGCCAGATGAGCCCTTCCAGCGCCTCGGCCCGGGGGACCGGGTCCGGGTCGGCGAGCGCCCGCCGGAAGAACACCTCCCGGACTCCCTCGTGCTCCGTCCCACGCCAGGCCAGTACTTCGAGTGCGGCCCGCCGGACTTCGGGGTGAGGGTCGGCGACCGCCTGCCGGAGCGCCAGTTCGATGACATCACCGACGTCCTTCCAGTTGCGAGCGAGGCTGATCAGCGCCTCTGCCCGAGGGGCCGCGTCCGGGTCGGCCACGGCCCGCTCCATGAGCAGCAGCCGTACGGGCTGGCGGGTCGCGCGGTGCGTGGCCAGCAGTCGCAGGGCTTCCTGCCGGGGTGCGGGGTCCGGGTCGGTGACGGCACGGTCGGTGATGATCTCCCAGCTGTCCTCGCGGTCCGGCCAGTGGCGCAGCAGGAGCTGAAGCGTCAGCCGGCGGGCAGCCGGGTCGGGGTCGGCGCAGGCCCGCCGGACGACCAGCTCATGGGTGTCCTCGCGGTCCGGCCATCGTGCCGCCACGGACTCCAGTGCTTGTCTGCGCGGCTCCGGGTCCGGGTCGGACACGGCGCGTTCGAACAGCAGCGGGCGCACGTCCGCGTCGTTGCGCCAGTACCGGGCGAGGTTCCCCATCGCGCCCCTGCGGGACTCCGCGTACGGCGCGTCGACCTCTCCCAGCACCAGGTCCCAGGCAGGGCGGAGGTCGGGCCACCGTTCGACCACCAGGCGCAGAAACTCCGTACGGCTCGCGGGATCAGGGGTGTGCTCCGCCAGCAGGAGCAGGCCCTCGGGGGCGGAGTGCACTCCGCAGACGATCGCCGAAGCGATGCGGTGCTCCGCCTGGAACTGGCCGCGCAGCAGATACCACCGCAGGTAACGCTCCCGCCCGGGCCACTCGGGGCCGAAAACCGAGAGGGCGGGAAGGGTGCTCTCCAGCGCGTTCAGCGCCGTCCAGCCCAAGTGGCGTTCCAGCGAGTCGGTCAGGGCGTCCACCACCGCGGTGCTCTGGACCTCGATGAGGTCGATCCGGTCGACCTCCGCCAGCGCCCGTACGGCGAGGGCGAGCATGTCGTGCCGGCCCACCCGGACTTCCTGGGCGTGCAGTCGCAGGAGTGCGTCGACGACGCGTCCGGCGTCGCGCTCCCCCAGCATTCCGACGAGGAGCAGCAGCACCTCGTGCCAGGCGGGGTCCTTCACCCGGGCCTCGAACACCTCCCGGATCAGTTCCTCTTCCCCCCACTCACGGTCCCGCTGGTAGCGGCGGGCGATGTCGTCTGCCGCGAGGTACTCCAGGAAGGCACGGTGGACGAAGCCGTACACCTCGTCGCCGAAGCGGCTGAGAATGAAGTTCCGCTCCCGGAACTGCCGGATCATCTCCCTCGCCGCAGTGACCGCGGTCTGCTTCGGCAGGCGGTAGCGCTCCTCCAGGTAACCGGTGAACACCGCCTCCAGATCCTCGCCGTGGATGTGGTTGCCGGCGATGCCGCCCTCGCCCTCCTGCATCCGCCGGGCCAACAGACGCAGGAGAGCCCTGCGGTCCACGTCGTTGATGTACGGCATCTCGGCGTGCCCCGGGTGCGGCAGGTGTTTGGCCTCCTGGTCCCAGCGGGCGACCAGGATGTCCACGGCGTGCCCGTACACGCCCTGCCGGTCGCGGGGCAGCGCCCGCCGCCGGCCGATGATCGACAGAATGGTGAGCAGCAGCGGGTTGCCGGCGAGGTCCCGTACGGGCCGGGAGGACTCCACCGCGACGGTCATCCGCTTTCCGAGACGGCGCGCCGTGGCCGGGTCGCCCGGGCAGACGGCGCGGTACCAGTGGCGCGTGAACTCCTTGATCTGGTCCATGGTCAGGTCCTGGATCATGTAGTGCCGGAAGCCGGCCGTGTCCAGGGTCGCCCGCTGGTAGCCGATGACCCTGGACGTCACCACGATGCGCACGCCCGGGTACCGCTCGGCGAAGGCGGCGATCCGCCGCCCCGTCTCGGCCCGCACTCCCGGCTCGAACAACTCGTCCAGACCGTCGAAGACCACGAGCATCCGACCCGCATGCAGCAACGTCTCCAGGACACCACGCGGAACCGACATCAGCTCCAAGGTGCTCAGGTGGTGCAGGTAGTCCTCGAAGGACCGGTCGTGCCACCGTTCGTCGGCGTATCTGCGCAGTTCCACCACCACCGGCACGCGGCCGGCCAGTGTGGCCAGTTGCTCCGGCACGGGCCCGCAGGCGAGCGTCAGCGCCAGGTAGCGGGCGAGCGTGGACTTCCCGGCCCCGGGATCGCCCAGCAGCACCACACGCGGCTGCTGTGGATCGGTCAGCACCTCCAGTGCCTCGACCGGGGGCCGGTCCCGGTAGGCCAGACGCGCCCGCTCCAACGACTCCTCGTCGAGGCCCGGCGGGAACTCGCCCCACGGCAGTTCCTCGGCACGGCCTTCCAGTCGCTGCCGTAGTTCCCTGGGCAGTTCGACGGGCGGCGGGTCCGCGCGCAACTCCGGAGGGACGAACACCGATTGCAGCTCCACCGCCGGGTGCTCCCCCACCTCGGAGGGGATCAGCACCTCCAGGTCCAGCCGGCCGTGGGACGCGCGGACGCGGGCCGCGTACCGAGCCAGCTCGCGCTGGATCTCGTCCTCGTCGGGCGGCGGCTCGGGGTGGGGGCCGTAGTAGTTGGTGACGCTGCTCCCCTGGCCCAGCGCGCTGCCGCTGACGTCCCTTCCGACGCCGATGGCGCGGGCGCCGTCTGCCGTCACCCGCGGGGAAGTCCCGGCGGCCGGCACGGGTGGCGGCATCACACCGGCCGGCGGGTCGGCGGCGCCACCGCCCGGTCCGCGTCGGCGGCGCCGTAACCAGTCGAACGGGATCACCGGCCGTCGACCTCGCTCCCCTCGCCGAGGGCACTGCCGGTGACGTCGCCACCCGCCGCGAACGCCCTGCCGCCCTCGGCCACGACGGGGCCGGCGGCGGCTGCTCCGGCCGCCGGTGCGGCGGACCGGCCCCTGACCCTGCTGTTCGCCGCGACCGCGCTGTTGCCGACGCTCCCGCCCACGCTGATGGCGCCGTCTCCGCTCGCCCGGACAGCCGCCGGATCCGCACGCCGGAGCGCGAGCACGGAGAGCGCCAGCCCGACCAGCCCGGTCGCCGCCCCGGCCAGACTCGCCATCCGGTCGGCGGTGTCGAGGTCGACCAGCACCGCGACCAGCACGAGCCCCGGCACACACAGGGCGCAGAGCACCGCCACCGCCGCCGCGATCCTGGCCCCTCCTGATGCTGCCGCCATGGTCCGGCACCCCTCTCCCCCGAGGCCGGGCAAGCCCCCACGCCCGCCCCGACCAGGATCGCCGTAATGCCCGCAATGTGTCGAGAGAAACGGAGCGCAAAATATGCCCAACCAACCGCCTGTGCGCCCATTGTGACGCCCCGTCGCCCGATGTAATCTCGCTGCGGGTTCCGGGTTCGTCACCTGGGGGGGACGATGAAGGTCGGCCTGGTTCTGCCGCTCGCCGAGTATCCGTGGCGACAGCCGTCCTACGGGGAGATCAGGGCGCTCGCCCTCCAGGCCGAGGACTCCGGCTTCGACTCGGTCTGGGTCTTCGACCACCTGCTGTTCCGCGACGCCCAGGGACCGAGCGAGGGCATCTGGGAGTCCTGGACGGTGCTGTCGGCCCTGGCCGAGGCAACAGATCGCGTCGAACTCGGCACCCTCGTGCTGTGCACCGCCTTCCGCAACCCGGCGGTGCTGGCCAAGATGGCCGTGACCCTCGACGAAGTCAGCCGCGGCCGACTCGTCCTCGGCCTCGGATGCGGATGGCACGCCCCGGAGTTCGAGGCTTTCGGCATCCCCTTCGACCACCGGGTCGACCGCTTCGAGGAAGCGCTGCAGATCATCCTCGCGCTGCTGCGGACGGGCCGCACCGACTTCTCAGGACGCCATCACCGGGTGCATGACGGAGAGTTGCGCCCCCACGGTCCGCGCCCCGGTGGTCCACCCGTCCTGGTGGGGGCGCGCGGCCCCCGGATGACCGCGCTCGCGGCCCGGTACGCCGACCTGTGGAACGCCTGCTGGTTCGGCTCCCCTTCAAGCGCCGAGGAGTCCCTGGCCCGGGTGAGGGAGAGCTGCCGGCGGGAAGGACGCGATCCGGCGACGCTGGGCATCACGCTCGGCGTCAACGTCAGGGTGGAGGACGGCACTCGGCTCGACGCCGACGCAACGGCACCACCACCGACCGACATCCTCAGCGGCTCACCGCAGGACGTTGCGCATGGCCTCCTGACGTACGAGTCACTCGGCGTTGACCACTTGGTCCTCAACCTCAATCC
Organism: Streptomyces sp. NPDC001410; assembly: GCF_042895235.1. Taxonomy (NCBI): domain Bacteria; kingdom Bacillati; phylum Actinomycetota; class Actinomycetes; order Kitasatosporales; family Streptomycetaceae; genus Streptomyces; species Streptomyces sp. NPDC001410. The sequence continues at coordinate 81,486 of NZ_JBIAWE010000027.1, read as the reverse complement.
GCACCACAGGGACACACAGCGGCAACTGGCCGCTGCGCTGCGGTTGTACCGCGCGGCGTCCCGTCCGACGACAGGAGTGCTGAGCACATGACCTGGACCATCGACGAGTCACGGGTGCGGCCGTTCCTCACGGCCGACGAGCGGCACGATGTCCCGGCGCTGCTGTGGAACGCCCCGCAACCGGGCCGGGCCTTCCCCGGGCAGCAGGACACCGAAGTGCCCGATGCCGGCCGCCCGCCGGAGGCCCGGAAGCGCTTCAAGGACCTCAAGGACGGCAAGGACCACAAGGACGGCAAGGACGGGAAGGAGGTGAAGGAAATGAAGGAGATGAAGGATGTCAAGGACACGAAGGACGGCAAGGACAGGAAGGACACGAAAGACAACAAGGACGGCAAGGATTTCAAGGACGGCAAGGACAGCTTCGACGGTGCGATGGCCCCGCCCGGTCCGGCCGCCGTCGTACGGCAGCCGCAGGAGCCGTCGGCCCCCGGCTCGGCGGGGATGCCGCAACGCTTCGCGATGGCCGCCGAGTTGCCGGGTGACGGTCCGGAGCAGGCCGCGGCGGCACTGCGGGCCTCGCGCATCAACCGCCTGCTGAGGAGGCGCGGTGTCGTCATCTGAGGCACCCGGCGGCGATCCCACCGGACTCGTCGTCGTCGCCGACCCCGAGGACCCCGTCGCGATCGAAGTACGCGACTTCGTACAGGACAGCGGCCGCGAGGCGACGATCCTCGACGTGTTCGACGCCGCGCAGCTGTTCACCGTCACCGTCGACGGCTCCAGCGCGGTGGTCGAGCCCGCGCTGCCGATGTTCCTCCGGCTGCCCGCCCCGCCCCTGCAACGGATCAGCTTCGACGCCGAGTTCCACTTCAGCGAATGCCTGGCCCACCTGTGGGCCGTCGCCGCCCTGACCCCTGCGCCCGTGATCAACCGCCCGGAGCCCGGCGGCCTGGGCACCCGCGTGTCCGCGTCCGCGGCACTCACCGAACTGCGGGCAGGTCTGGGCGACGGCTCACCGGAGATCTTCTCCTCCCGGCCCTGCGGGCCGCGCGGCGAACCCACGGACGGCCAGGGCGACCAGTGGTGGGTCCAGGACCTCGACTCCTGGACCACGCGCCCCTGGCACGAACTCTCGGACTCACTCGCCCCCTCGGCGGTCGGCTCCGGCCCCTATCGGGCGAGATGGTCGGACCCCGAACCCCTCTTCGAGAGTGTGGTCGTCCTCGGCGACCAGGCCTGGCGCAGCAGTCCCGTCGATCTGGACCACCTCGGTCTTCAGGAGCGCAGCACGGAGATGGTCGCCCGGCTCGGACTCCAACTCTCGTCCGTGGTCTGGCGGTTGTCGGACGACCTCGCCCAGGCACGGCCCATCGTGGTGGAACCGTTCCCCGACGTGGAGCAGTTGCGCATGGTGTGGCTCGGGCTCGGACCCCAACTCGTAAAGGTGCTGTTCCCATGATCTATGCGGTCGGCCTCGCCGCCGAGAGTACCTTCGCGCACTTCACCGCCGAGGCCGAGGAGCGAGGCGTACCGGTCCGGGTCGTCGACCTGCGGCAGGCCGTCGAGGCGGGCGACTGGCGCCTGGTCGTGGGCGGGGACCGCTCGGCCAGTCTCGGCGGCCGTGATCTCGACCCGGAGGCGTCCTACTACTGCCGGGTCGCCGATCTGGCGGCCCTTCAGCAGGACCGCGAGTCGGCGCAACGCTGGCGCTGGCTCACGACGGCGCTCGCGGCGTGGCTGGACCACATTCCCGGCCTGGTGGTCAACCGGCCCTCGATCCGCTCCGACAACGGGTCCAAGCCGCTGCACGAACGGTCGTTGTCCCAGGCCGGGTTCAGGGTGCCTGCGAGCATCACCAGTTCGTCGCCGCAGCGTCTGCAGGCCTTCGCCGCGGCCGGGCCGACCCTGGTCAAGGCGGTCTCCGGGGTACGGGCCACCAGCAGGCTGGTGAGCACGGCCGACCTGGACGGCTTTGAACCCGGGCAGGGCCCGGTGCACCTCCAGCGGTACGTCGCCGGCCGGGACGTCCGCGCCCATGTCGTCGGCGACCGGGTGCACGCCGAGGAGATCGTCTCCGGCTCGGTGGACTACCGGACCGACCGGGACGCGGAGTTCGCCCCCTGCGAACTGCCCGGACCGCTCGCCGGGCAGGTGGTCCGCCACACCGCTGATCTGGGCATGGCCTTCGCGGGCTGGGACTTCAAGGTCGCCGGTGACGGCACCTACTGGTGCCTGGAGGTCAACCCGATGCCCGCGTACGACTGGTACGACCGGCGGCTCGGCGGAGCCATCAGCGCGTCGCTCCTCGGGCTGCTGCAGGGGGTCCACCCGTGATCGACTCGCTGACCGTACTCACCGGGGCGAACAGCGCCGCACTGCGCGACACCGTGCACAGCCTGCGCCGGCACTGGACCTCTCGCGGCCCGGAACCGGCCGCCTTCTTCACCCTGGGCGCGCCGAGCTACCTCGACCTCGCACCGGACCCGGAGTCCGGCGTCTACCAGAAGCGGGCCGACATCTCACGGCCCGTGCTCCAGAACTCCTTCGGCTGGCTGTACGAGCGCCTGGCGGACGTCCTCGGCGAGCATCTCGGCGCCCCTGTCCACTACCCCGAGCACCTGGCACTACCGGGCTTCCATGTCTGGCTGTCCGCCGCGGTGTTCACCAAGCCGACCGCACCCCTGCACTTCGATCTGCAGTACCGGGCCTTCTCCTGGCCCCCCGGCACGGATCTGAAGCGGCAGATCTCCTTCACCCTGCCGGTCCGGCTGCCCGCGGCAGGCGGCGGCCTGAACCTCTGGGAGGTGAGTCACGACCAGTTCCGGCATGCGCTGGAGAAGGGCTGGATCGAGTCCGTGGCCGATCTCAGGCGCTTCCACGCCACGCGGTACATCCCTTACACCGTCGGCCGCATGGTGATCCACTCCGGCCACACACTGCACCAGGTCGCCCCCAGCCCCCGCGTCGAGCCCGACGACGAACGGCTCACCCTCCAGGGGCACGGCGTGTGGTGCGACGACCGGTGGCTGCTGTACTGGTGAGGCCAGTGCCGCTCGGAACGCCTTCTCGAACTCGTCGAGCCTCTCCACCCGATGGCCATCGGCCCGAAGGCCCCGGCCTTGCGGAAGTTCTGGCCCTCCTCCAGCTCCGCGTAATAGCCGAGCCAAGCCAGATGAGCCCCGGCGTCCGCGAGCAGCACGCCCTGCGGCGGCAGCATCCGGCCGATCGCCTGCGCGAGCTGTGCGGGGTGGATCTTCCCGCTCTTCAGCGTAGAACAGACCTGCCGCGTAGGCATCCGGTCTCGCGGCCGCCGCGAAATGCGAGCGGCGACCGGTTGCGCGAACATGGTCGAGTGGCTCGGCGGTGAGGAGACCCGTCGGCTGCCCCTCCTCAATCGGAGGCTCAGTGCCGCTCCACCCCCGCCGGAGGATGGAGGATCCCGTATGCGGTCTGCCTGCGGAGCTGCTCCCGGTCCTGGACGCCTGCGGGCAGCGTCCGCGGCGTGAAGCGCGGGCGGTAGCGCTGACCGGCGTAGGAAAGGCATGGCGCAACCATGGGCAGGACAGAGCAGTACGAGCGGTACGAGGGCGGCAGCGCGGAGGCCGAGCGGCTGGTCTTCGAGGAACTGGCCAAGGAACTGATGCGTGTCCAGGCCAGGATCAGGAAGGCCGGCGGGGCAGCGGCCTTCGCCAGAACCTTCCATGCGAAGCCGGTGCTCGGCGTGGAGCACGCCCGGCTGAGAATCCACGACCAGGTGCCACCGGAGCTGCAGACCGGCTTCGTCCGGCCCGGTGCCGAGTACCCGGTCACGGTCCGGCTGTCGAACGCCGGCGGCGCCCCGCAGGCAGACTCCCTGCCCGACATGCGCGGCGCAGCGCTCCGCGTCGAGGCCACCGACGGCACGCACGACCTTCTCATGACGAACTTTCCGGTGTCCCACGCGCGCAACGCCCGGGAGTTCGTGGCGTTCGCCAAGGCGATGGCGGGCGCCCGCACCCGCCTCCAGAAGGCGTTCGCGCTGTTCGTCAAGTTGCCCTTCGCCGTCGGCTGGTCCACCGCCGCCCGGATGCGCCGCAACGTGCGGGCCGGTGCGCGCGGCGGTGTGCGCAGCCTGGCTCTGGAGACGTACTGGAGCCGCGGCGCCATCCTGTGGGGCGAGGCCGGCCCGGTGCGCTACCAGATGCGCCCCGTGCGCGGCGCACCGGACGCGCCCACACCGCCCCGCGCCGACCCGGACCATCTGAGCCGGGAACTCGCGCAGCGCCTGGCCCGTGGCGACGTCGCCTTCGAGCTGCTCGTGCAGCGGTATGTCAACGAGGCGATCACCCCGGTCGAGGACGGCTCGGTGGAATGGCGTGAGGACGTCGCACCCGCGCTGCCCGTGGCCACGCTGACCATCCCCCGGCAGAACGTGGCCACCGCCGAGGCTCGTGCGGCCGCGCGCCGGATCGAGGAGCTGGCGTTCAACCCCTGGCACACCACGGAGGAGTTCCGACCGCTGGGCAATCTCAACCGTGCCCGCAAGGCCGCCTACCAGGCGAGCAGCGCGCAGCGGCTCGGCTACCGCTTCACCACCGACGAGCCCCGGCGCAACAGGGTGCTGAGCGCTCCGGTCGGCGCAGGCTTCCGCGTCCTCAACCGGTGGGTGCCCTGGTACCGGCTGCCGTTGCCGGCCGGCCTGCTCAACCTCGTCTTCCTGCGCAAGACGTTGCGTACGAAGAACCTCATCGACACAGAGCACCACGAGGCACCGCCGCGGCCCGTCCCGGTGTCGCCGCCGATCGACGAGTCGCTGCGGGTCGCCCGCAGTTACGACGGCACGTTCAACGACCTGTCCGCACCCGCGATGGGGGCCGTGGGCGCGGCCTTCGGCCGCAACATGCCGCCCGTGCTGCGCCCGGACCTGTTCGACGAACCCAGCCCGTACGAGGTCAGCAGGCTGCTGCTGCACCGCGACGTGTTCCTGCCCGCACGGTCCCTGAACCTGCTCGCCGCCGCGTGGATCCAGTTCCAGGTGCACGACTGGGTCAACCACAGCCGCTACCCGACGGGTACCTCCAGCGTGGAGGTACCCCTCCCGCCGGGCGTCGAGTGGCACAACACCCCGGGCGGTCCCGCGGAGCACATGATGCGCTTCGCCGAGAACGTGGCGATGCCCGGCGTCGGCGGTCCGGTCCACTTCGCCGACTCGGCCTCCCACTGGTGGGACGGCTCGGAGCTGTACGGCGGCGACGAGAAGGCCGCCCGCTCCCTGCGCGACGCCGACGGTGGCGCCGGCCTGCGCCTGGAGGACGGCCATCTGCCGCTCGGCCCGAACGGCATCCCGCTCACCGGGGTCCGCGAGAACTGGTGGCTGGGCCTCAGCCTGATGCACACCCTCTTCGCCAGGGAGCACAACGCGGTGTGCGCGGCGCTGCGGCGCGAGTATCCGCGTATGGAGGAGGAGCGCGTCTACCACACGGCGCGGCTCGTCGTGTCCGCGCTCATCGCCAAGATCCACACGGTGGAGTGGACACCGGCGATCCTCGCCACCGAGGCGATCGACATCGCGCTGAAGACCAACTGGCAGGGTCCGCCCGCGAAGTGGCTGGAGCGGCTGGGGCTGTGGCTGTTCGAGGCGCACTCGCTGACCGGCATCCCCCAGACCGTGCCCGACCACCACGGCGCGCCCTACTCCCTCACCGAGGACTTCGTCACCGTCTACCGCATGCATCCGCTGATCCCGGACGACTTCGAGATCTGCGACCACCGCTTCGGGCGGCGGCTGGACGTCCTCGGCTTCGACGACGTGCAGGGCGCCGCGGCCGAGCCTCTCATCCGCAAGACCGGGCTGCCCGACTCGCTGTACTCGTTCGGCATCGCCCATCCGGGCGCGATCACCCTGCACAACTTCCCGCGCGCGCTGCAGCACTTCGAGCGGGACGGCGAGATCATCGACCTGTCCGTCGTCGACCTGGTACGCAACCGCCGCCGTGGTGTACCCCGTTACAACGACTTCCGGGCCGGCCTGCACAAGGAGCCTGTCCGCCGCTTCGAGGACCTGACGGAAGAACCCGGGACGCTGGCGCGGCTGAAGGAGGTCTACCGGTCGGTCGACGAGATCGACACCATGGTCGGGCTGTTCGCCGAGAATCCGCCGACCGGATTCGGATTCAGCGACACGGCCTTCCGCATCTTCATCCTCATGGCGTCCCGGAGGCTGCAGAGCGACCGCTTCCTCACCGTGGACTACCGCCCCGAGCTGTACACACCGCTCGGCATGGACTGGATCGAGCGCAGTGGCATGACCGAGGTCATCCTGCGGCACTGCCCGGAGCTGGCGAGCTTCCTGCCCCGGGACGCGAGCGCGTTCGTACCGTGGCGGCCGGTGTTGGCACCGCCGAACGGTCACCGCACCACGGAGTCCTGAGTCAAACGGAGTCCTGAGTCAAAGGGTGTCCTGAGTCGCAGGGTGTTCCTGAGGCAAGGAGAGGACCATGACGGTGTCCACCCGGCATCGGGGGCTCGAAGCGCTGCTGGCGCGGCCGCTCCTGGAGACCATCTGGCGGCGGCGCACCCACCGGGTCAGCCGGGGAGCGGCCGTCCCCGCCGGCTCGATGAGCTATCGCTCGTCCGACGCCCCGCTCCCACTCGGCGAGCTGGAGGAGGCGGTGCTGATCGCCCTCACCGGCTGCACCGGCCTCACCATGCCGGACCGGCCGTTCGAGGATCCGCGCGACGGCAAGCCCATCATGGCCAAGCCGAACCTCAACATGCTCGGCCGGACGGCAGGCAGTCCCGACAACGCACAGGGCACCCACTTCTTCATGATCAACGACAGTGGCACCTACTATCTGCGCAAGCTGCCGCCGTCCCCGGACGCCACCTTCGAGCCCGGCGCGCTGGTCGAGCGGGCTCGGCAGGCCAAGGTGCGGGTCCTGGACCACCGACTGGACGTCGCCGAGGGCATGCGCGACTTCCCGGCCTACCTCGACTCCAACCGCGTGCTGTCCAACCTGCCGGGCAGCACCGTCTTCCTGCCGGTCGTCGACCTCTCGCACCAGTACATCAACGGCCTGATGTACCTGCTCACCCAGCCGGACGGGGCCCGGCCCACGCTCGTCGACGACCGCAACTTCTACCGCCCCGCCGGGGTGCGCAAGTGGGTGCGCAACGGCTTCCTGAACAAGGACCTCAAGCTTCCGCTGGGTGTGCTGGGCCCGCTGCGGACCCAGATCGAGGCCGAGCTGCTGCTGCAGAACCTCATGCTGACCGCGGACGCCATGGGGCTAGGCGCGTGGATCCATGCCTCGATCAACCCCCAGATCATGTTGGGCGACCCGAAGTTCTCGGCCCGGTACGGGCGGATGCTCGGCTTCGACTTCGTCACCCCCCGCTGGCGCCCGCTGGACCTCCCGCGCTGGCAGCTGCCTCTGCCCCGGTTCGCGACCGGGCGGTCCCATCCGGTCGGGCTCAGCATCGACGGCGAACCGCTGATCACAGCGGCCTGTCCCCCGTACCACCCGTCGATGTCGGAGGCCGTGGACGCGGTCGTCCAGGCGAAGTTCGGCCCGAAGGGCATCTACCACGACAAGGACCTCTTCACCGGCATCTACCGCAACGACTACGGGCAGCGCTACCTCGCCGAGGCCCGCGAGTACGACCAGCGGGTCATCGAGTGCGCCCGCGACGTGTGCGAGTACATCCACTCCACGCACGACCGGTTCCCCGCACACGTCGACGCCATTCAGGTGCCCGGCATCTGGCTCCAGACGCACCATCCCGAACTCGGTTACTACGAACGGTTCTTCCGGGACGGCCTGACCGAGGCGCACAGGGAGCACACGAGGCGGTGGGACACCTGACGGCTCCCACCCCAGCCGTCGGCCTCAGTCACCTGATCAGCGGCTCTGCGAGGAGAACGACTCGATCAGCCTCGACGTCGAAGCCGAGCACCGGATGGCCGTAGTCGCCCTCCGGATCCATCAGCACCGGCTTGCCCAACCGTCGCCCGATCTCCCGAAGGAAGCCGCAGAACACTCCAAGTCGCTCCTGGCCCTGCAACTCCCGCAGATCGACGTCGAAGTCGACTTCGTCGTCGGCATGAAAACGGAAGATCGCCAGCACATCGGCAGTCGGCCAGACCCGCAGCTCCGGGCACTCGGCATCCACCGGGCGGGACAGCACGCCCTGTGCCCGGGGCACCGGAAGCACCGTCTCTCCCTCGGAGTACTGGCACTTCCAGCCCCTCTCCGCAACAAGGTCGAGAACCGCCTGCCAGTCCTCCACCGAGGCATCCGGGACACGCACATCCGGCAGCGACCCCATCAAGTCCGGGTCGAAGAAACATTTCACGTCATCCCACAGCAGATCAGCCACGCCGCCATGCTGCCCGGCTCCCAGGCCCAACGCACCCCCATTTCCCTTGACCAAAGGCATAGGGACACCCTCCGCTAGGCTCGCGCCATGTCCGACAACGGTTCGGCACGTGTGGAGATCATTTATCGCCCGGGAGACCCACAGAGCCCGCAGCTGCGGCTGCGGGTAGGTCATGAAGTCTCGATCACTCTGTACGGGTCACCCGCCTACGGCTGGACCCCGGTCGAGGTCGTCCCCGGCCCCATGACACTGATCGAGACGGAAGCGGTCGCGGGAACCGCCCGGGCTGCTGTGCGGGCGACCGCTCCCGGGGAGGCGGAGTTGCGCTCGACGTCGTCATTCCACGGGGACCGGTTCGGTCCGCAGACCCGGCTGTGGCCACTGCTCGTGCACATTGATCCGTAGCGGGCGCAGCCGACCCTCGGCACGCAGGGAGGCCCCCGTGCCAATACAGGAGAAACCCTGTGTTTTTACTGTGAGTTGACTGTGCTTCGTAAATTCTCGGTTGCCTGGCTCGATACAGCCGCAACTTCTCTTGTTGTGTGTCATGTCCGGTGCAAGCATCCCGGATTGCGAACACGCGCTCTATCGGCGTGAACGTCCTTCTCTACCCCACAGACCGGATGATCTCCGGCTGCCCGAAAGGATGTTCCGTGTCCCGATCCAGACGCAGACGCGGCCGGATAGCCGCGCTCACCGCGATCCTGACCGCAGTCCCCGCCCTCTGGCTCGCCGCTCCAGCGGCCCAGGCCGACCCCGCACCCCACATCCCCGCGGCCCACCGTTCGGCCGACACCGGCCCCGCCGTCCGGCACGACACCTCTCCGACTCTGCGCTCCATGGCCGCCCACGCGCACCACCGCCACCACGGCAAGAAGGAGCAGGACGACGATCCCGGCGAGGAGCGGCTGCCGCACCCGCCCGCCTCTCCCCTCCCCGACCCGGTCGTACAGTCCAGCCCCGGTGGCCCGTCCGTCCCCTCGACGGGCACGAACTTCGAGGGCATCGGCGCCGGCAACTACTCGATCACCGGTGTCCCGCCGGACCCGAACTCCGCTGTCGGCTCCACGCAGATCGTCGAGACGGTGAACACTGCCCACGCGGTGTACTCCAAGTCCGGGGCCACCGTGCTCGCGCCGACCGACACGAGCACCCTGTGGTCGGGGTTCGGCGGCTCGTGTCAGTCCACCAACGACGGTGACGCGGTGGTCCGCTGGGACACCATGGCCAACCGTTGGGCGGTGACGCAGTTCGCCAACGTCTCCTCGTCCGCCGGCCCGTACTACGAGTGCGTGGCCGTCTCCACCAGCGCCGACGCGACCGGCAGCTACTACCGCTACTCGTTCCAGTACGCCAACTTCCCCGACTACCCGAAGCTTTCGGTGTGGCCGGACGCGTACTACATCACGTACAACATGTTCACCGCCTCCGGCAGCTTCCTGAACGCCGAGGCATGCGCGCTCAATCGGTCCGCCATGCTGACCGGCGCGAGCGCCACCCAGCAGTGCTTCACCACCTCGTCTTCCTACGGTGGTCTGCTGGGCGCGGACCTGGACGGCTCAACCGCACCGCCGTCCGGGGCACCTGAGCTGATGGTGGGCCTGGGGACGACGAGTACGACACTGGCGTACTGGAAGTTCCACACCGACTGGACGACCCCTGCCAACTCGACGTTCACCGGCCCGACTTCGCTGACCGTGGCGTCATACACCACGGCCTGCGGCAGCTCGGGCACCTGCATCCCGCAGAGCGGGACCAGTACGCAGCTCGACTCGCTCTCGGACCGGTTGATGTTCCGGCTGGCCTACCGCAACTTCGGCGACCACGAGTCGCTGGTGGTCAATCACGCGGTCACGGCGGGCAGTTCGGTGGGGGTCCGGTGGTACGAGCTGCGGATGTCCGGTGGCAATCCGACCGTCTTCCAGCAGGGCACGTATGCGCCGGACTCCACCTACCGCTGGATGGGTTCGATCGCCGAGGACAAGGTCGGCAACATCGCGCTCGGCTACTCCCAGTCCTCCTCCGCGGTGCACCCGTCGATCCGGTACACCGGTCGGCTGGCCGGTGACACGCTCGGCTCGATGACGCAGGGTGAGGTCACGGCGATCACCGGCGGTGGATCGCAGACGAGCTACAGCCGCTGGGGTGACTACACCTCGATGTCCGTGGACCCGGTGGACGACTGCACGTTCTGGTACACGAGCGAGTACATTCCGTCCAACGGGAACTTCAACTGGCACACCAGGCTGGCCTCGTTCACTCTGCCCAACTGCGGTTCCTCGGCGACCAACGACTTCTCCATGTCGGTCAGCCCGGCCTCGTCCAGCGTGACGGCCGGCTCGTCGGCGACGACGACGGTCTCCACCGCGGTCACCTCCGGCGCGGCGCAGTCGGTGAACCTGTCGGCCTCGGGGCTGCCCAGTGGGGCGACCGCGAGCTTCACCCCGACCTCTGTCACCGCGGGCGGCTCGTCCGCGCTGACGGTGGCCACGTCCTCGTCGACGCCGGCCGGCACATACAACATCACCGTGACGGGCACCGGTTCCTCGGCCACGCACACGGCGACGTACACGCTCACCGTCAACGGCAGCGGCGGCGGTTCGATCACCAACGGCGACTTCGAGACGGGCACGCTGAGCGGCTGGACGTCCGCGGGGACGACCTCGGTGGTCAACTCCGGGGCGCACAGCGGCACCTACGCGGCTCGCGTCGGCGGCACCTCGCCGACCAACGGTGATTCGTCGATCGCCCAGACGTTCACCGCTCCGTCCGGGACCAGCACGCTGCGCTTCTACTACAACGTGACCTGCCCGGACACGGTCACCTACGACTGGGCCAGGGCCACGCTCAAGGACAACACCACGGGCACGACCACCACGGTGCTCGCCAAGACCTGTGTGTCGTCCTCCGGGTGGCTCCAGAAGTCCGCCTCGGTCACGGCGGGGCACGGCTACACGCTCACCCTGATCAGCCATGACGACAACTGGTCCGGTGACGCCACGTACACCCGCTACGACGACGTGACCCTCTCCTGATCCGTCGACGTCGTCCTCAGGGGTGGACCGCCGGCCCGGCGCCGGCGGTCCACTCCACCCGAACCCCACCAACGACAAGGGGTCTCCTCATGTCGCGTACCGCTGTCCGCAGATCCGTCGCGACCACCACCACCGTCCTCGTCTCGTTAGGCGGCCTCCTGCTCGCCTCGCACCCGGCGCTGGCCGACGTCAGCAACGGCGGCTTCGAGTCCGGCAGCCTGACCGGCTGGACCACCACCGGTACCACCTCCGTGGTCAGCTCCGGTGCCCACAGCGGCACCTACGCCGCCCGCGTCGGCGGGACGTCACCGACCAACGGTGACTCGTCGATCGCCCAGACCTTCACCGCGCCGACCGGCGCCAACCAGCTGTCGTTCTGGTACAGCGTCACCTGCCCGGACACCCTCACCTACGACTGGGCCACGGCCACGCTCACCGACACCACCGTCGGCACCACGACGACCGTGCTCGCCAAGACCTGCACCAACGGCCAGGGCTGGAAACAGGTCACGTCCTCGGTGACCGCAGGGCACAGCTACACCCTCAAACTCGTCAGCCATGACGACAACTACACCGGCGACGCCACCTACACCCTCTACGACGACGTCGCCTTCACCACCGCCGCACCGCCGCCCGGTCTGACCCAGGTCAGCACCGACCCGTTCACCAACGCCTCCAGCCAGCACGCCACCGAACTCGAACCCGACACCTTCGCGTACGGCAACACGATCGTCGCTTCCTCCCAGGTCGGCCGGTTCACCGACGGCGGAGCCTCCGACATCGGCTGGAACACCTCCACCGACGGCGGCACCACCTGGCAGCACGGCATGCTGCCGGGCATCACCACCTACCAGGGCGGCACCTGGGCCCGCGTGTCCGACCCAGCCGTGGCGTACGACGCCAAGCACAGCACCTGGATGGTCGCCGGGCTGGTCATCGACTCCAGCGTCAACGGCGCGGGCGTGACGGTCAGCCGCTCCACGAACGGCACGAGTTGGCAGAGCCCCGTCATGGCGGTCGGGAACGACGGCAAGGGCTACGACAAGGAATGGATCGTCTGCGACAACACGGCCACCAGCCCGTACTACGGCACCTGCTACATCGAGGTCGACGTGACCTCGTCCGGCAATCGCATCGTCATGAGCCGCTCCACCGACGGCGGCGCCACCTGGTCGAGCCCGGTCTCACCCTCGGGGAACCCCAGCGGGCTCGGCGGCCAGCCGCTGGTCCAGCCGAATGGCACGGTCGTGGTCCCCTACTCCGCCAACGGCTCCTCCGTCCGAGCCTTCAGCTCGGCCAACGGCGGCTCCAGCTGGTCCTCCAGCACGCTGATCGCCAACATCAGCAGCCACGCAGTGGCCGGCAACCTGCGCGACGGTGAGGGACTGCCGTCCGCCGAGATCGACGGATCCGGCACGATCTACGTCGCCTGGCAGGACTGCCGCTTCCGCTCCGGCTGCCCGGCCAACGACATCGTCTACGCCACCTCGGCCAACGGCACCAGCTGGTCGTCGGTGACGCGCGTCCCGATCGACGCCACCACCAGCGGCGTCGACCACTTCATCCCCGGCATCGGCATCGACCCCGCCACCTCCGGCGCCACGGCGAAGATCGGCCTCTACTACTACTTCTACCCGAGCGCCAACTGCTCGGCCTCCACTTGCCAGTTGGAGGTCGGCTACGTCTCCTCCGTCAACGGTGGCAGCACCTGGAGCACGCCGACCACTGTCGCCGGGCCCATGTCCCTGTCCCGGATCGCCGACTCCACGCAGGGCCGTATGGTCGGCGACTACCTGTCCACCTCCGTCGTCGGCGGTAGAGCGGTCTCCGTATTCGCCGTAGGCAGGACACCGACGAACGGGCAGGCCTTCGACGAGGCCCTCTACACCGCCGGCCCGCTCACCGTCACCGGCGGCAGCACGCCCTCCACGTCCCACGGCGCGGCAACCGTCGTCGCACCGCACAGGACCGCCGGATCGGTCCCCTTGCCGCTCCGGCGCTGATCTCTCCGCTGTCCGTTCGAGGTGCGTTCCGGTGTCCGCCGGAGCGCACTTCGGCCACGCGTTGCAGTGAGAACTTGGCCGCTATGCGCTGTTGCGGCCCCAAGGCATCGTGACTGCCGCCGTCCTTCGGGCCTGGTGATGCTCCAGTTCCCTTTCATAGGAAGGGAATTCGGACCTATTTCGGTTCCTTTCCGAAGGCTCTTGGTGGGCCGGTCACGGATCGCTAGGTTCGCTGCCGTGCGGCGGCAGTGCTCTGCCCAGCACGTGTGGGGTGAGTGGCGATCGATGTCGTCGTGCGTCCGATTCACCCATCATCAAGGGGGGATTTCAGCATGTCCGGTTCCATCCGCATGCCCCTGGCCGGGCCCAGACGTCGAAGACTGTCGGTCTGGGCGGTCGTGCTCCTGATCCTGTCGTTCGGGCTGGCGGGCATCGACTCCATGCCCGCGTCGGCCGCCCCGCACGGTCAGGGCCATGCCGCCCGGGCGGCGCACGGCGGCGGTGCTCGGGTGACGGCTGCCGTCTCCGACAAGCCGCGGCAGTACACGGCCGAGGAGCTCGCCCAGCTCAACTCCCGGCTGTACGACGAGGACAGCATGGACAAGGGCAAGGCGGGGCCCAAGCCCAGGCACGCCCCGCTCGGTACCGCGGTCGCCCAGCCGTCCTCGGTGCGGTCGTTCGCCACCACGGTGCGCGACAGCGCCATCCCGACGTCCGGGATATCGGGCGGCGCCTCCTACCTGTCGTCGACGCAGGAGCCGAGCACCGACGCCAACGGCTCCAACATCTTCCAGACCGGCAACTGGTACGCCACCCGCTCGATCGACAACGGCGCGACCTGGTCCTACCTCGACCCGTACACGTTGTTCGGGTCGGGGTTCTGCTGCGACCAGGTCACCCAGTACGACCCGGCGACCGGCAGGCAGTTCTGGCTGCTCCAGTTCAGCGACCATCTGGTGATCGCCAACGCCTCGGCCTCCGGATCGGGCGCGTACACCGGCTGGTGCTACTGGAACATCACCCCGAGCTGGATGGGTCTGGCGAACACCACCGCGCTGGACTTCAACGACATGTCCATCAGCAACAGCAACGTCAACATCTCCACCAACTTCTTCCCCAGCAGCGGGGGAAGCGGTGCCGGGCTGCTCCGACTGCCGAAGAGTCCGATGAGCACCTGCAGCGGCTTCGGCTACAGCTACCTGACCCGCACCGACAACCTCACCTTCAAGCTGGTGCCCGGCTCCACCGACACCCTCTACTGGGGCAGCAACTGGGGCCAGACCAACGGCAGCTCCTTCCGCGTGTTCGCGTGGCCGGAAAGCTCCGGGAACTACTCCTGGTGGGACCGCACCGTCCCCTCGTACGGCTTCTACACCCGCAACAGCGGCCAGAACTGCGCCAGCACCGACGGCGTGGTGACCAACTGGTGCCAGTACGCCGACTCCCGCGTCCTCGGCGCCTACCGGGCCGGCGGGCTCATCGGCTTCTCCTTCAACGCGAAGCAGGACGGCAGCCACCCGTTCCCCTACACCCGGTTCGTCTGGTTCAACGAATCCGACAAGAACCTCAACGGCTCCGGTGACCTGTGGGGCAGCTGGGGCGCCATCCAGTTCGCCTCGCTCGCACCCAACTCGCTCGGCAGGGTGGGCCTGGAGTTCGCCTGGGGCGGCGGCACCGGCGGCGCTCACTACTACCCCGGCAGCGGAATCAACTCCCAGCCCGCCAACGCCATCGACACCAATCCCAACTACTACCTGTGGGGTGCCGGCAACACCTGCACCTACGCCGGCCTGCCCCGCTGGGGCGACTACCTCACCGTCCGCACGTACAAGGCCGACCCGACCCGCTGGGTCGCCGCCGGCTATGCGATGAAGGGCGGGAACTGCGGCGCCACCGGGGCCTACCCCGAGCCGCACAACGTTCTGTTCTCCTAGCATCACTTACAGTGAGCAACCCGAGGGCCGGGCGGGGGGACCGCTCCCGCCCGCCCCCGGGCCATGCCGGCAGAGGAACCGACCAGCACCATGGGAAGTCCAACCCTCATGAAGAGCCACCTCCGGACCGCGCTCGCCGCCCTGGCGCTCGCCGCTGCGGTCTCGGCCGCCGGGTGCGGGGACTCCGAGGGGGCCGGATCGCCGGACGCGCCCGACTCCGGGATCAAGGGCCGCACGATGGTCGACGGCGGCTGCCCTGTGATCCGCGAGCACAGCCCCTGTCCCGGCCGGCCCCTGCGCGCCCGGCTGTCCATCACCAGCGGCGATCCCGAACGGACGGTCGCCGAGACCACCAGCGACGCCGACGGCCACTTCCATGTCTCGCTGCCGCCGGGCACCTACACCATCCGCCCCGCCAACCTCACCGGCGCCGTCGCCCCGATCGCCCAACCGATGTCCGTCACCGTCACCAGCGGGCGGTTCACCACGATCGTCATCCCCTTCGACTCGGGCATCCGCTGAGGCCTCCGCCACTCCTCGGGTGCCGACGGAACCGAACTGCGGCCGAGGACGTCGCAGTGACGTCCTGGGCACAAGGGAGTGGTCATGATGATGGAGAGCTGCAGACGAGGCCGAGGATCCTGGCCCTCGCTCTCGGCCGCACTGGTTGCCCTCTCCTGCCTCCTGACCGCCTGCGCAGGCAGCGGCGGCGGCTCCGAGGCGGACCCGCCACCGCCGCGTCCTTCCGCGAAGCCACCGACCACCGCCCCTTCCGCGAGCGGGCCCAGCACGCCGGGAACCCCCAGCTCGCCCTCCATGACAAGGCCGGCGGCACCACCGTCGTCTCCGTCGACACGAGCCCCGTCCCCGCATGGGGCAGCCTCCGCGTCCCCGGGGTGCGTCGCGGGCTCCGCCACCGTCACCCACGGCCCCGGCGACACCTCCGTCCGTACCCTGTGTGTGCGATCCGGTACGACGGTGAACGTGATCCTGGAGCCCCGGGCACAGGGTCCCTGGCCGCAGCCGCGCAGCAGTAACCCGATGCTCGCACTGGTGACCTCGACCTCCACGGACGGCAAGGGCGTCACCCGGGTCACGGTGCGGGCCGCGCGCACCGGCTCGGTGACCGTCATTTGGGGTCCGCAGAGCACGCCCCTTTTCACGCTCCGGCTGAGTGTGGCGGCGTATCCGGTGCAGTGAGCCGAACGTCAAGTCATTTGGGGCCATGAATGGTGACGTCGTCCACATGCACTGCATGCCGGGTCGACCATGCCGACGCCCCGCCTTCGCGTACGACGGTGAACGTGAGGTCGCGTTTGCCGGGCAGCATCTTGTCGCGCGGAATGGTCACCGAGCCGGCGGGGCTGTTGATCGGGAGATCCAGGCTGTACGAGGCCGAGCCGCCCAGACTCAGGCGCAGCTGGTACCCGTCGGATGCGGAGAAGTGCAGGCCGCTGATCGTATAGCCGACCGTCGCGGGGAGGGTGACGGTCCCGCCGGGACGCAGTGTGGTGATGTTGAGTTCGGGGGTGGTGGCGGGCCGTGACGGTTCGGCCGTGCTCGGTGTCCCGGGGGCCGGTGTGGTGTGCGTTGCCGACGGTGCCGTGTTCGTTGCCGACGTCGTGGGTGCCGTAGGGGTGGGGCTCGGTCTCGCGGAGGTTCCGCCACCGCCGTCTCCGGAGGAGCAGCCGGCGAGCAGGAGTGCGGCGGCAGCGAACGCGATCGCCGTGGGCAGGAGTTGACGGCGGGCAGACATCGGTTCCTCCTTGTCCGGCCCGCGTGCGGGACGCCGGACCACGGGTGGCGTTGTCGGTTCGACGTGGGGGCGGTGCCCGGCGTTCCCTGCCGGGCACCGCCCCCAGGCACTGGGGTGGGGATCAGACGCAGTTGTGCGTGTCGCTGGTGGCGGAGCCGACGACGACGTCGACGAGCCCTCCGGCGGCGGTGAGATGCACGGCGTTCACGGTCAGGCCGAAGTCCGCGCCGGGCACAGGCTTCTGCTCGTTGATGACGAGTTTGGCGCCGCCCCCGAGGTCGATGGTGCTGTTGGGGGCGGTGGGCACCGTGGTGGGCAGACCCGCGATGGTGAGGGTGAGGGTGGCGCTCCCGGTCGTCCTCTGGCAGGTGCTGGTGGAGGAGGCGGTCAGTGCGCTGATGCCGATGACCGGAAGGCCCGGGATGCCGATGGAGGCGTCCTTGACGGTGGTGGTGGCCTTGGACGTCCCCGGCGCAAGGGTCGTCACCACCTTCGGGCACAGTGCATGGGCCGTGATGATCAACGCGTCGACGGACGCGGTGCACGACGTGTCGCTGCTCGATGCCTGGGCCGTGCGAACGGCGCCGGTGTCCGGGGTCGGCTTCAGGTCGAGCCGGGTCAGGAGCAGGTCGACCTTGCCGGTGATCCCATAGGCGCGTCCGGTGTAGTACTCCAGCTTGAGTTGGGCGGTCGCGCTGGAGGGCAGGTAGTAGGGGTCACCGTCGAAAGAGGCCGTCATCGGGACGGTGGCGGCGTCGTTGAGCGGCTGGTTCGCCTTGTCGATGGTGCAGGACGCGTGTCCGGCGGAGTCCGTGGTGCCGGTGCAGGACTGCTGGGAGATACCCGTGCCGAGTGCGAAGGAGACCTTGCGTCCGGCGATCGGGGCCGTGTCGTCCTCGGTGAGGGCTCCGGACAGGTGCACCGGGGTTCCGTTCGCGATCTTGGCGGGGCCGGTGTAGGCGAGTGCGGTCTCCTCCTTGGTGATGGTGAACGCCACGGTGGTGCTGCTCGGGGCTGTGGTGGCGTTGCCCGCAAAGCTGACAGTGATCGTGGTCTGGCCGGGGACGTCCTGCGGAGTCAGCGAGCAGCTCGCGTTCCCGGACCCGTCGGTGGTGCCGGTGCAGCTCTGGCTGCCGAGGGTGAAGTCGACGTTCGCACCGGATACGGGGCTGCCGCCTGAGGTGAGTTGGGCGCCGGCGGTGAAGGCGTCGTGGTAGTCGGCGGTGGTGGGACCGGTGTAGGTCAGTTTGCTCGCGGTGGGCGGCTTGGCCGGCTGGACCCGGGCCGTGTACATGTCGAAGCTGTTGCCCGCGCCGTCCGGGTTGTCGCCGGTGCTGTTGGAGTTGTCCGCCCAGAACGGGTAGAAACTGCCGTCCTCGTACGCGAGTCCCGAGTAGTCGCCGTAGTCGATGCCGTTGTGCGCCTGGGAAGCGTTCGAGGTCCCGTCGCTCACCCGGTCGTTGGCGGCGAAGTCAGTGCCGTTGTCGCTGGTGGTGGCGTACAGCTGTGCGGTGTTGTTCGCCGAGCCGGCGTTGCGCGCGTCGTGCCAGGACAGCGCGATCTTGCCGGACGTCTGGTCCAGGGCGATCTTCGGCAGGAACTGGCTGTTGATCCCGCTGTCATCGTTGACCTGGACCGGTGAAGTCCAGTGTGCCCCGGAGTCGTCCGAGTACTTCACGAAGATGTTCGTATCCGCGCTGCCGTTGGAGGGGGCATCGGTGTAGAGGAAGTACAGCCGCCCGTTGTGCGCACCGCCGCTGCGGTCCCAGGCCAGCCCGGCTTCCGCGTCGACGGTGCGGCTGCTCTGCGCGGGGATCGGGTGGAACCCGCCGATGTGCAGATCCACGGCGGTGACCTCGGACTGGAATCCCCCGCCGCCCAGACCGTCCGGGTCGAGGGCCGTGTAGAGCTTGCTGGGCTTGTCATCGCCGTACGGCCGCTGGTACGTCACCATGACGGCGCCCGTGGGGCCTACGGCGATGTCCCCGAAGTCTCCCGTGCCCGCTCTCTGGGGATCGGAGAAGGCCCCGACGCCTGAGGCTCCGGCGCCGGTGACCTTGGCGCCGACCGCGGTGATCTCATCGGAGTGGCCGCCGTCGGTCCACACGGCCCAGACGCTGCCGGCCCCGGTGGTGATGGTGGGCTGGTCGGGCTTGTCACCGGCGGCGAGGTCGGCCAGCCGGGAGAAGGTCTTGCCGCCGTCCGTCGACAGGAGGACGTGTACGCCGCCGGCGTTCGTGTCGGCGTCCAGGTAGACCAGGAAGAGATTGCCGAAGGAGTCCCAGGACAGACCGGGATCACAACATGCCTTCGGCAGGCCGTCGTTGCCGTCGGCGATGGCCCGGTGCGTCCAGGTCGCGCCATGGTCCGTGCTGTACGCGGCGGTCATGCCGTCTCCGGCCCCGTCGCCGTTGTTGGACACGGCCGCCAGTCGGCTCGGGTCGGTCGGATCGACCGCGATGGATCCCTCGGCCTGGTTGCCCGCGCTGCGGGTGACATCGACGACCGTACCGACCGTCGCCGCTTGTGCGGGGGCGGCCAGCGCCGCCGACAGTCCCAGCCCGCCGACCAAGAGCAGCAGGCTGGTGGTCAGAGCCGTGCAGGCGTGCCTGATGGAGCCATGTCTTTTGCGCATGCGATCCCCTCCCCGTCGGCGGACCCACTCGCCACGTAATGGCATGATCGCGACAATCGAGTCGCGAAGTCCGAGGCTAGGGAGGCGAGATACCGTTACGGAAGGAGAGCAACAGTGAACGTCCTGTGCGGCCTTGCCCGTTAACGGAATCACTCGCATTCACTTCTGTGCGTGCTCCGTCGACGCGGGAGCAGGGGCAGGCACGGTCCGGCTCTGGCGGTACCGCGGCCGGTGCGATGGGGTATGCAGGGATCGCAAGGGAGTCCGTACGGCCTTGACCGACTCTCTGTCCGCCCGCCCCCACCGAGAAACACGCGACTGGCTGTCATGGCCGGGCCGGCCGAAGAGCCGACCAGTCGGCCCGCTGTTGGTGCTGACTGGTCGGTGACGCTGGACCCGGTGGTCACTGGTCTCCGGCAAGGCGCCGTTGTTCGAGGTAGATACGGGTGAAGACCGCGACTTTGGCACGCAGGACCCAGGGATCGAAGGGCTTGCCGATGTAGTCGACCGCTCCGGCGGCGTAACCGCGGGCAGAGTGTTCGGGATCGGTGCCCATGGCGGTGAGGAAGATGATGGGGACGTCATGGGTGCGAGGGCGACGTTTGATGTGGGCGGCGGTCTCGTAGCCGTCCATGTCGGGCATCTGGACGTCCATGATGATCACGGCGAAGTCGTCGTGATCGAGAAGGGCTTTGAGGGCTTCGCGGCCGGAGGAGACGGCGACCAGTTCTTGGTCGAGGGTGGACAGGACGGCGGTCATGGCCATCAGGTTGTCCGGCTGATCGTCGACGATGAGGACCTTGGGCATGACCCGCGAGACCGCGGGGGTCACGGCGGCGACGGTCTGGACCTGTTCCACCGCTTCCAGCTGTCGTTCCAGCAGAGTGCAGCGCTGTTCGGCTTCGTCGCGCTGTTTTTGCGCTTCGTGGAGCTGGGCGGACAGGCGGGTGACTTCGTCCTGCAGCTGGTCGCGTTCGTGGAGCAGCTCGCTGACGTCCGGGTTGGCTGCGGCCAGGCGTTCGGCTCGTTCGCGTTCCGCGCTCCATTCGGCTTCCAGCTGGTTCAGACGCACCTCCAGGTCGGCGATGCGGTGTTTGCGGTCCAGCAGCGCGTCGCTCAGTGCGTCGCCGCGGGCGGTGGAGCGGCGTGAGTCACGGTCGGCTTCGGCGAGTTGCTGCTCCAGTACCGCGACCGCGTGGCGGGGTGAGGTGCTGGACTCGACGGCTGCCCGGTGCAGGCGGCGCACCAGTTCGATGGCGTGCGGGGTGGCGGCCATGCCACGGTGTTCGGCGATGTCGGTGAACAGGTCCATCACCACTTCCCACGGCGGCACGCGGGTGCCACCGAGATAGCGGGAGAAGGTGCCGGCATCCCGAACGCGGCGGGCCGCGTAGCGGCGGACCGAGACTTCCAGACCTTCGAACAGCTCCCGCAGCGCCATGGCCAGTGCACGGGATTCCGGTGTCAGGTCCGGGGCGAGAGGACGCAACTCAGCCACGGGCGCTACCGCCCTTCGTTCCCGCCCCGCGTACAACCGGGCTGCTGTGGGTGGCATCCGGGGCGATCACCTGGTTGAACACGGGCACGGCCCCGCCCGCGGCAGTGAGCCCGGCGAGCACACCGCCCACCACCCCGTTTCCGGCCAGCACCGACAACAGGCCGACCCCCACACCGGCCAGCGCAGCGAGTAACAGCACCAGCGCCGCCCTCACCGACACAAGCGAACGATCCATCGAACCTTCCCTTCCTCACCCCACCGGACACCAGCCGGGGCAGCGCGCCCCGAATGGGCCCGCCTTACTGCGAGCCACACAATGACGACAGATGAATCCGTTGCGCCAGGCAATCGGCAAACCGGCAACATCCAAGGCCCGTTGCGGCCGCCGCCCTACAGGCCGCAACACTCCCGATCCACAGCTCAGGACTGGTGCACTGTCAGATGTTGCGGCAACACCCGCATCAGTCACGGGCGTGGTGTTGACGCCTGGGGCCTGTCCGGCGGTGAGGCTCGAAAACCGGTGGAGCAGCGCCGCTGTGCGCCACTACCGTGCTGCCGAACCCAGTCGTCAAGGCAAGGACGTGCCGTTGTACACCCTGTGAGACCCCCCGAGAGCTGATGTGTCGCGCGTCGCGCATGTGCGCCGCGCTCCTTTTTGCTGCGGACTTCTCACTGAAACCGGTGTACTTCTGTGCTCAATAGCTGGGTGGTCATGCCCACCTGCCTGCCGACCGTCCTCCGCCGTTGCCACGCGTGCGCGTGCGAGCGCTTCCGGGCCAACGGCAAATTTCGCGTCAACGCAAACCACAAGCTCCTCGACGCCTGGCTCCTCGTGCTCTGTACCGCTTGCGGGGACACGGCAAAGCTCACCGTCCTGGAGCGGATGAACGTGCGCTCCGTACGACCTGAGCTGCTGGACCGGATGCATGACAACGACCCTGGCCTGGCAGCCGAACTGCTCCGGGATCCGGTCGTGCGGCGCCGTAATCGCATCGCCCTCGACTGGGACAACGCCTGGCGCCTCGACACCGGCGGATCGGATCACCTGGACCGCGAGGTGATCGACGTCTCGGTCCGCTTTGCGGCGCGGATCCCTGTCCGGCCGGTGCGACTGATCGCCGAAGGTTGCGGTCTTTCGCGGGCCGAGGTCGAGAGACTGATCACGGAGGGGAAGCTCGTTTCGGCAGTCCGGCTGAGCGGCAAGCTCTCCGACGACTTCACCTTCACGCTCAAGCGCTGAGCCCTCCTCGGGACCAGGGGCCTGTTCGGCAGGATCCGCCGGACAGGCCCTGGCCGCAGCTGCCAGGTCCGCTCGGCCGGTTCCGCTCCCGCCGACGCCGTCAACGCGGCGGACGTCGAGGCCATGGCCGAGGCGGGCACCGACATCTCGGCCGAAATGCCCAAGGTGCTGACCGTCGAGGCCGTTCAGGCGTCCGACGTCGTGATCACGATGGGCTGCGGCGACACATGCCCCGTCTTCCCCGGAAAGCGCTACCTCGGCTGGGAACTCCCCGACCCGGCCGGACAGGGCGTCGACGCCGTCCGCCCGATCCGCGACGAGATCGAAAAGCGCATCCGGGGCCTGCTCGACGAGATCGGTCCGGCGGAACAGCCTGACTCATCTCGGCAGGACGCCCGCGACGTCCCGCACGGCCCTGCCGGGCGAAGCTCCCCGTGACAGCCATGTCACCGTGGGTTCACATCCCAGCAGGACCAGGCATGCGGTGTTCGCGGCGCAGAGGGGCGCGTACGAACTGGGTGCACCGCTCGTCACAGGCTCAGGCTCCCATGTCCTGGAAGTTCCGACGCGCCTCCGTAAGACTCAGCCGGCCGTTCGGGCCGCCCCGAACTCGGTCGGCGTCGTGGTCGTCCTGGCCGTCGTCCTCCCAGAAGCACACGGGACAGATCTCGAAGTTGCCACGCTCGTCGAGCGTCAGGTAGCCGCAGCAAGGACAGCGATGCGGACCATCCTCGGCCCGTCCCTGGATGTTCAAAAATGGAGTGACCACGACCGCGTCCTGACCTGCCACGCCACCGGCCGCGACCCAATAGATTGCTTGAGCGGCCAGGAGGGCGGTGGCACGGGGCCCGGCCATCGTCCTGACCGGCTCGGGCCTGTCGGTTCTCGGCCCTGTCGCGTGGCGTCCGCCGGGGAACCACACTGGTCGGTGGGGCGCCCTCTTCGAGGCGCGTGCCCGCGACGGAAGGACGGACCCATGCCCACGGACACGCTTCCCGGCCCGCTGCGATTCCTGGTCTTCGGCGCGGCACTGCGGGCCGATTCGGCCAACGCCCGCCTCGCCTCCCTCGTGGCCCGGCTCATCTCCGACACCGGTGCCGCCGTCGACCTCGCCGGCATGCGCGACTTCGACATGCCCTTGTACGACGGCGACATGGAGGCCGGCGAAGGGCTGCCGAACGGCGCACTCGCCCTACGCGACCGGCTTGAGCGGAGCGACGCCTTCGTCATCTCCTCGCCGGAGTACAACGCCTCCGTGCCGGGAGTGCTGAAGAACGCGATCGACTGGGTCTCGCGTGTCCGGCCGCAGCCGTTCAAGACCAAGCACGCGCTGCTCGTCTCAGCGTCGCCGTCGCTGGTCGGCGGCAACCGCGGGTTGTGGGCTCTGAGGATTCCCCTGGAGCACCTGGGCACCCGCGTCTACCCGGACATGTTCAGCGTGGCCAACAGCTACCAGGCCTTCGCCGAAGACGGAACGCTGGCCGACCCGGGGTTGCAGCAACGTCTCACCGAGACCGTGTCGGGTTTCCTCAGCCTCGTCGAAGCGGACGTGCGCTACGTCTGCCTCGAACGCCGTTGGTACGAGTTCCTGGGGGACCGTACCGAGGCGGCCATCACCCAGCGGGCCGAGAAGTGATGCCGGAACGCCGCGCCGCAGACCGAACTGCCTGCAACCTCGCCGGCCCGGAGGATGCTCAGTCGAGACAGAACTCGTTGCCCTCGATGTCCTGCATCACGATGCACGCATCGTTGCCGTCATACAGGAGTCGCACGCGTACCGCGCCGAGCGCGACCAGGCGTGCGCACTCGGCTTCGAGGGTGGCGAGGCGTTCTTCACCCACGAGCCCGGTGCCGACCCTCACGTCAAGATGCAGCCGATTCTTGGCGACCTTGCCTTCGGGGACACGCTGAAAGTACAGCCGCGGGCCCACACCTGAGGGATCACTGCAGGCGAACCATGAACCCTGATCCTCCGGAGACTGGGAGCGGTTGAAATCGTCCCAAGTGGTGAACCCCTTTGGGGGCGGCGGTACGACGTACCCCAACACCTCGCACCAAAAGCGAGCGACGCGCTCAGGTTCTGCGCAGTCGAAGGTGACCTGGAACTGCTTGATCGACGACATCGGCGCACCATAGCAGGGGGACTCGGTTGCTCATCTCCCGGCGTGGACAGGCATGTTGTCGGGAGGACGACCCCTGCTGGCCGCTGCTTGCGTCACGTGGCCGGAGGGCCGAAGACATTCCTTGCGGTCTTCGGCCCTCCGGCGGAGTGCAGCTGCTGTGCCGGCCACGACGACGGGTGGCAGAGGGCGTGGTCGGCCTCCGCACCACGGCACAGCCGCCAAGGCGGGCTAGCGGTGGCCGAGGTAACGGTCGTGATCCCGGTGCCGGTCGCTGTACCAGCCGTGGTGCCAGCCCTGGTCCCGATCACGGCCCCGACCCCAGCCCCGGTCGTCCCAGCCGCGGCGGTCCCAGTCCCGGCCCCAGCCCCGGTCCCGGTCGCCGAAGTGACCGTCGTGGTGGTAGCCGCTCCTGTGGCTGTGCGAGTAACTCCTCCCGTTGTCGCGGTCATGGTCGGCTCCGGCTGCCAGGGCTGGCATGGCGGCCGCGCCGATGAGGGCGCCCGAAGCCACACAGGTGGCGATCAGGCGGACCGTCGTACGAGAAACAGACATGAATCTGTCACCTCACGTTCGTGCATACCGACCCTGTTCGGGGCCGGGCATGCAATCCGGAATTCCCGGCTCGGTGCCGAGGTCCCACACTCTGGCCCTCCACGTCGACACCAGGTCCACGAAGGGATTCGCGTTACGAAAAGCGGATATGTCCGTAACCCTCCCTTGTATGGGCCATCGATACCGAGGGAGGGGTCCGGGCGCCGACCCGCCCCGGCTCCGAATCATGCTGCGAGCAGGAAAGAAGGCAGCTGACGGCCCGTGATGCGATCGGCGCCCCCGCCGCCTCAACTCCTTCGAATGGCCCAGTGCCTTCAGTAACGACGAAGGGCCGCCATCCGGGGGACCCGCCGCGGTCGGCGGCTCTTCAGGGTGGCTCCTTGTGAGTTGCCTCACCCACCACTGTCGGCAGCCACGCACAAACCGCCTGGCCAGCCCCCCGCTCCCCCATCCGACGACTGCCTGTTGGCCGGATACGTCAATAAACTGTCATTGCAGCCAGTGCACTGCCCGATACAGGCTGTGACCGTGCTTGAGCGACGTGTTGTTGTGGTGGTGTACGCGGGTGCGATGGCCCTGGACATCACCGGACCGATTGAAGTGTTCGATACGGCCAACCGGCTCCTCGCCCCGTCGAGCGCCCCCTACCGGATCGACCTGGTCTCCGCCGACGCACCTCTGGTGCGCACGAGTTCAGGAGTGACGGTAGGAGCCTCACCGCTGGAGGCAGGGCACGGCCCCATCGACACGCTTCTCGTGCCGGGCGGATGGAGTCTTGGCGAAGCGCTCCGGGACAGGACGCTGGTCTCCTGGATCGGCCGGGCAGCGGCCCGGTCGCGCAGGGTCGCCTCCGTATGCGGCGGATCCTTCCTGCTGGCCGAGGCGGGCCTTCTGGACGGCAGACGCGCCACCACGCACTGGGCGTACAGCGAGGCGATGGCCTGCCGCTATCCGGACGTGACGGTGGACGCCGAGCCGATCTTCGTCTGGGACGGTCCCTTTGTGACGTCAGCGGGCGTGTCGACCGGGATCGACATGGCGCTGGCCCTGGTGGAGGCCGATCACGGTGCGGCGCTCGCGCTGGAGACGGCGCGGTTTCTGGTGCTCTTCCTGAAGCGGCACGGAGGGCAGTCCCAGTTCAGCGCCGTCCTCGACGCCCAGTTGGCCGACCATCCACCGATCCGGACCGCGCAGGAGTGGATTCTTGACAACCTGCACAACCCCTTACCCGTGGCCGAGATCGCTCAGCGGGCCAACATGAGCCTGCGTAATTTCGCCCGGGTCTTCAGGCGCGAGGTGGGCACGACGCCCGGCCAGTACGTCGAGCGGACGCGCATCGCCCGCGCACGCGAGCTACTGGAGACCACCGACCTGACGATCAACCAGATAGCCGGCCGCTGCGGATTCGCCGCCACCGAGACGTTCTTCCGCTCCTTCGGGCGAACCCTGGGGCTCACCCCGAAGGAGTACCGGCACCGCTTTCAGGTCATCACGCCATCCGGCCTCATCGACCAGCGCCATGAGACGGACAGGAGCCCCGCATGATCACTCCGATGTCGGACATGCCCGAGGCAGGAACGGTTCGCCTGGTCGACCACCTGGCCGGGGAACTCGCCAGGGCCGGCGTCACCCATGTGTTCGGCGTGGGCGGCGCGAACATCGAGGACCTGTATGACGCCGTTCACCGCTGCGACGCCGTCCGCTGCGTCGTCGCCAAGCACGAGTTCTCCGCCGTCACGATGGCCGACGGATACGCCCGAACCACCGGGCGCCTCGGCGTTGTTGCCGCCACCTCGGGCGGCGGGGCGATGAATCTCGTACCGGGCCTGGCAGAGGCGTACGCCTCCCGGGTCCCCGTGCTGGCCCTGGTGGGTCAGCCGCCGACCGGCCAGGCAGGCCACGGGGCGTTCCAGGACTCCAGCGGCAAGGCGGGCTCCTTCGATGCACGGGAGGTCTTCGCACCCGTTTCCCGGTTCTGCGCCTGGGTCGAGGACGCGGACTCGCTCATGGAGTTACTGCCCCAGGCGATGGCGGCGGCACAGGCCGATCCGCGGGGGCCTGCGGTACTGCTGCTGCCCAAGGACGTGCAGCAGGCACGGATCCGGTTGCCCGGCCGCAGCAAGGCGCCGACACCGGGCGTGCCGATGCCGGCGTCGACGCCACCGGCGCCACGGCTCGACGGGTCGGCCCTCACCACCGTGTCGGACATCCTTCGCGGGGCCGACCGCGTACTCGTCATCGCCGGTGAAGACGTCGCGGCAGCGGACGCGCGTGCGGAACTGGCCGAACTGGCCCGGAACCTCGGGGCGTGGGTGGCGGTCACCCCGGACGCCAAGGATGTCTTCGACAACCGTGATCCCCGGTTCGCCGGCGTTGCCGGGGTGATGGGCCATGCCAACGTCGAGGACTGTCTGCGGCGGTCCGACGTGTGCCTGCTGGTCGGTACCCGGCTGCCGCTCCTGGCACGCGGCGGCCTCGACCGGGCCCTGGCCGCCACCGAAGTCGTGTGCCTCGGTCCCGAACCGCCGTACGTCGCGGGCACCGCACTGCGCGGGGGCCTGCGGGACGCGCTGCGCGCGGTGACCGGCCGGCTCCCGCCGCGCGCACATGACTGCCCGCCGCACGCGGGTCCCGTCCCCGCGCCCGTTCCGAACCGGGTTTCTCCGGCCCGCGGACGAGTTGTCCCCTATACCCAGGCAATCGCCGCGGTGGAGGCGGCACTTCCCCAGTGTGCGCATGTGTTCGTGGACGCCGGCAACGCAGGTGCCAGCGCGGTCCATCTCCTCCCGGCACCGCGCCACGGCCGCTTCGTGGTGGCGGTCGGCATGGGCGGCATGGGCTACACCTTCGGTGCAGGCATCGGCGCCGCGCTCGCCACCGGGCGACGCACCTACGTCCTCGCCGGCGACGGGTCCTTCTTCATGCACGGAATGGAAGTGCACACCGCCGTGGAGTACGACGCACCCGTGACCTTCGTGGTCTTCAACAACAACGCCCACGCCATGTGCGCGCTGCGCGAGGAGTTCCTCCAGGGCGGCATACGCAGCGACGACCTGTTCGGCCGGACCGACCTCGCCGCCGGAGTGGCCGCCGCCTTCCCGTCTCTCGACGTCACCGGAGCCGGCGACGCCGGGCAGTTGCGCAAGGCGCTGCTGCGCAGCAACACGAGCGGCGGCCCCGCGTTCGTCGCAGTGGACTGCGACCCGGGGGAGATCCCTCCGTTCCTTCCCTTTCAGTCCTTCACCACACTCACCGACAGCACTGAACGCCCCGGCAGCAAGGAGAATTCAGATGAGCGAGGAGTCGTCCATGTTGGCTGACATCCCCGGCCTGGTCCGGATCGAGAACCCCGGCAAGGAGGAGCTGACCGCCCACTGCATGGAGTTGACCCACGCCGTCTACCCCCACCATCAGGTCTACGGGCAGTACTGCACCATCCACGAGTACGTCGACTGCCCCCCGGAGCAGGCCTACGACTACCTCCGCCAGGGCCACCACCTGGAGGAGTGGACGTGCAGCCTGCGGGACTTCGCCCCCACCGGCACACCGGGGCTGTGGGTCGGCCACGACCGCCTCGAGGACGACACCAGGATCTACTGCAGGGTGGCCGCCCACCCCGAGGCCATGACCGTGGACTACCACTGCTCCTGGGACCAGGGCGAGAAGCTGTGGATGATCTACCTGATGCGCGTCGTACCGGCCCGCCTGGTGCTCGACAAGCCGGGATCGGTGATCACTTGGACCAATTGCCGGCACCCGTACTACGACGCCAACCCGCACCCCGACATGGCCCCCCGCCCGGACCGGCCCTGGGTGGGCGACTACTGGGACCTCTTCTACGCGGGGCACACGGTGGAGATGAACAACCTCAAGGCCATCCTGGAATACCGCCACCGGGGCGGCCTGCCCGTCAGCGTGGCTCCGACGACGGCGGTACCGCGATGACGACGGTCAGCCTCACCGACGTCGCGGGTTACCTCCCCGGCGAGCCGGTCCCCGCCGAGTTCTACACCGACTACCCCGGGGCCGAGGACAAGCTCCGCAACCATGCCATGTTCAAGGTCCCGCCGTCACGGCACCACGTGGCCGCGGACGAGACCAACGCGGACATGATCGAGCGTGCCGTTCAACCCCTGATCGAACGGCACGGCAGGGCCGCGATCCGAGGTGTCGACGTGCTGTTGGTGCACAGCCAGTTGCCGGACCTGCCGTTCGTGGGCGCCGGCACCGAGGTGGCGCGCCGGCTGGGTCTGAACCCGGAGTGGCTCGTCGACGTGGCCAACGCGGGCTGCGCCTCCTTCATATACATGCTGAAGCTGGCCCGGCAGATCCTCACCACCACCGACGCGAAGACCGCGCTGATCTGCAACGCGCAGAGCGCCGCAGGCCAGTGGTTCACGCAGTCCGAGGTGCGCAGGCTCGCCCAGGCGGCAATTCCGGGCGACGGCTGCGGCGTCGGGTATGTGACGACTTCGGCGGACACCCCGGTCCTCGACGTGGAGACCCGGCACATCGGTGAGTACGCCGGGGAGATGACCGTGGCGGTCGACGACGGCCGCAAGTACTGGGAGCCGGGAGAGTCCCAGTTACGGATCGGGTTCACCGACTCCAGCGTCGCCAAGGTCCTGGCACGCGGCAACCGCCTCGTCCCGGAGGCCGTCACGGACCTGTGCCGACGACTCCGCGTGGCGACCGGCGACATCGACGTCCTCATCACCAACCAACCGAACCGCACCTTCCTGCGGAACTGGCAAGAGGCGCTGCAACTGCCGGCCGAACGGCACCTGAACACCTTCGACCAATACGGGAACCTCTTCGGAGCGGCCATCCCGGTCACCCTGAACCGCGCGATCCGCTCGGGTCGGGTGAAGGACGGTGACCTGGTGGTACTGGCGGGATTCGCGCACGCGGGCGACTTCGCCGGAGCCGCCGCCATCCGCTGGCGCGGCGGGCGGGGATGACTCATGGGCGTTCCCGTGCTGCACCGACTGGCCCTGAACGAGAGCCCTTACCCTCCCCTGCCCGCAGTGCGTACGGCGATGGAACGGGCCGTCGCAAAGGCCCACCGGTACCCCCACTTCTACCCCGACGACCTCACCGAGCGGATCGCCGCATGGTGCCGGTTGCCACCCGACCATGTCGTGGTGGGAAGCGGATCGGTGGGCGTGGCCCTGCAGTTGCTTCAGGCGGTCGTCCGACGCGGCGATGCGATGGCCTACGCCTGGCGCACCTTCGACGCGTACCCCCTGCTGGCCGCCATGGTCGGCGCTCGGCCCGTTCCCGTACCCCTGTCGCCGGACGGACACCAGGATCTGGGCGCGCTGCTGGCCGTGGTCGACCACCACACCCGCGTCGTGGTGGTGTGCAGTCCGCACAACCCCACCGGAAGCCTGGTCACCGCAGACGCCCTGTCGGCGTTCCTGCGCCGGGTCCCCCGGCACGTCATCGTGCTCCTCGACGAAGCGTACGTGGAGTTCGCCCGTGGCACCGACCTGCCGGACCCGCCCGCGCTCTTGCGCTCGCACCCCAACGTGCTGGTCCTGCGCACCTTCTCCAAGGCCTACGGCCTCGCCGCCCTGCGGGTCGGCTACGGACTCGGCGCTCCCGACCTGGTGGAGCGGATCCGCCGGCAACAACTGCCGTTCGGGATCAACGCGGTGGCGACGGCGGCAGCGAAGGCCTCACTACGGGCCGACAGCGAGCTGCGCCTGCGAGTGGACACCATCGTCGCCGAACGGGAACGACTCCGGCACGAGCTCGTCGGCCTGGGCTGGCACGTACCCCCTGGCCATGCCAATTCCGTCTGGCTCGCCGCGCCCGATCCGGTGGACGAGGGCGCCAGGGCACTCACCATCGCCGGCGTCCAGACGCGGCACTACCCGGGCGAGGGACTGCGACTCACCGTCGGCAGCAGAAAGTCCAACGACACCGTGCTCGCCGCGCTGGCGAAACTGCGCGCGCCCCAGCATGCGCCGGAGCGGCAACGTGGTCGTCGAGGTGTGGTACACGGAGTCCAAGGTCCAGATGAACGACACGCACAGCAAGGACATGGTCACTGAGCGCACCCTCGGCTGGGGCACATGCCTGGACGCCGGCGCCCAGTGCCAGTGGCCCTCCGCTGGTGTGGGCGAAGCGAGCGCCGGTGTTATTCAATGAGGTGTGCGGTCAGGGACTCGGGGCCCCGTCGCACGGGTCCGAGTACGGCCTCGGCGCTGTGCCGGGGATTGCTGAGAGAGCCGCATGGACTCCACATCCTCCCCCTCCCCCTCGCCCTCTTCGCCGTTCGAGCTGGTCAGCAGCGCCCTGGGGCGCTACATCCCGCGCGGTGGAGCGGCAGCGGCCGCCGGTTCTGGCGACACGCAGGGCGACCGCACCACCCGCCAGCGCGTACCCGACAGCCCGGCAACCAGCCCTCAGGATCAGATTCTCGGCGCGGTCAACCTGGACAGGGATCTGAGAATCACCCGCTGTAACCTTGACGCCCCCGTATTCGCGGGTCTGGACGCCGCGGCCGGGAGCCCCTTCGCCGATCTCCTGCCCCCCGGGGACGTACCGACGGTCACACGGCGGTTGCGGCAGGTCCTGGAGACCGGTGAGGCCCATGTCGCCCGGATCCAGCGCCTGCGGCGCGGCGACGGGTCTGAGCTGGTGGTCTCGATGAGCATCCTGCCCGCCGCGGTGCCTCAGGAGAGCCTGACCGTCTCCGTGATCGCCATGGCCAGGAGGCTGCACCTGTACGCCGCCGAGACCGCGATCGGCACCTCGCTGGACATCGGCGAGACCGCGCAGTCGCTGGCGCAGTCCCTGCTGGCCTGGGGAGACGTGGCGGCCGTCGACCTCGACTTCGCCGTGTGGACGGGCGAGGGAGTCATCGGGCAGGCTCAGGGGCGCATCCACCTACGGCGGGCGGCCCTGGTGCCGGACCGGGCGTGGCCCGATGGCTACGTGACTCCCGGCGACGATCTTCCCAGCGACGCGAGTCGCCTGCTGGCGCAGGCCGTACGGCGGGACGACGCCCCACAGGCCATCGTCATACCCGACCGGGAGGCGGTCGAGCGGGTACTCGGCGGTCCGCGCGTGATGCGTGCCCTGGTGCCCGGCGACCGGTCTGCGGGTGTGGCGTGCATACCGCTGGTCCTGGAAGGCGCCCCACCCGTCGTGCTGGGCGTCGCGGAGGTCTGGCGGCGGGCGGACTGCCCCTTCCGCGACAGCGAGCTGCTCGACCTGCAAGAACTGGTCGCCAGGACCGCCCACCACGTCGACCTGGCCCGTCAGCACCAGCGCGAGCACACGCAGGTGCTGGCGTTGCAACGTCGGCTGCTGCCCCGAACCGGCGGCAACACCATCGAGATCGCCAGCGTCTCCCAGCCCGCCACACCCGACAGCGCGGGCGTCGGCGGCGACTGGGTGAACAGCTTCCCCCTGCCGGACGGCCGTACCGCGCTGGTGGTCGGCGACGTCGTCGGCCACGGCCTGGGAGCCGCGGCAACCATGGGCCAGCTGAGCACGGAAGCCCGCGCGCTGCTGTCCGCGGGGCTCGCGCCCGACGAGGTACTGGAGCACCTGGACGAGACCGTGTCGCTGCTGGACGACGCGGAGTCCGGGCTGGCGGCCGGCTACAGCGCCCTCGGGTCGACCTGCTGCATCGCCCTCTACGACCCGGTCAGCCACCACGTGGCGCTGTCCAGCGCCGGCCACCTCCCCCCGGTCCTGGTCTCCCCGGACGGGCACGCAGGTCCACTGGCGGTCCACCCTCACCCCGGCCTGGGCACCGAATTCGCGCTGCGGGAGCCGTTCGACGTGCAGACGTTCGGCGCGCCCCCGGGCTCCCTGCTCGCCCTCTACACCGACGGCCTGGTGGAGGATCCGGCCATATCGATCGACGAGGGCATCGACAGGCTGGCGGACGCCGTGTCCACGGTGCACCCCTGGGACGCCCTGCAGCAGGCCGCACGGCACGTCGTCTCCGCCGTGGCACCCGTGCACCAGCGCGACGACGTGACCCTGCTGCTCGCGCGGATGATCGGCTACCGCAAGGGAGACACCGCGACCTGGCGGCTGCCCGCCCGCGACGACGCCCCTGCCCGTGCCCGCGCGCAGGTCTCGTCCCTGCTGCGGCAGTGGCGCACCAGGGACGGGACCCGGGACAACGCCCTGCTGCTGGTCAGCGAGCTGGTCACGAACGCTGTGCGCTTCGCCACCGGCCCCATCACGGTACGGCTGATCAGGACCGGTCACGGCCTGCTGTGCGAGGTGGGCGACACCGGCAACGGCAGGCCACGTCTGAGCCGGGGCGGCCTCCTCGACGACGGCGGCCGTGGCCTGCACGTCGTGCACAGGCTCACCACCCGGTGGGGGGTTCGGTGGACGGACACCGGCAAGGTGGTCTGGGCGGAAGTCGCGAGGTGACCCGGCTTCGGGCCGCTACAGCCACTCCCCTTCCAGGGCGGTGGCGGTGAGGCCTGGTGCCGCCGCGTACAGGACGGCGCGACTGCCTGACTTCTGCCCGGCGTCGTACGCCCGCCGCATGATGTCGAACACGGCGGCGCCTCCCCGGTTGCCGGTGGTGTAGCTGTCCCGGCTGTAGTCCAGCAGCCCCGACGGCCACGTGTCGGGCATCGTCTGCTCCATGTACTCCAGCACCCGGGTCCCGCCGGGGTGCGCGAGCAGCACGTCGGGGTGCCAGGAGTCGGGGTGGTCCTGGTACCGGACGCGCAGCCACTCCCACATCGCGGCGACCGTCTCCTGTACGGCGCGCGGCCCGCGCCGGTCCATCACGAAGTGGGTGCCGTCCGACCGCGTCTCCAGGCGGTGCAGGTCCTGGGTGCCGGGCAGGGTGTGGTGCCAGGCGGCGTCCAGCCGCAGCACCGACTCGCGCCGCGGGCGGCCCGTGACCACCGCGGCGACCGCGGTGTCCGCGAACAGCAACCGGACGATCAGGGACTCGAGGGTGTCGTCCGCGGGCTGGTAGGTCGTGCTCAGCGCCTCCGCGATCACGACCAGGACCACCCGGTCGGGGTCCGCGGCCACGAGGTCCGCCGCCAGTGCCAGGGAGCGGGTCCCCGCGATACAGGCCCACTGCGTGGCCGGAAGCAGCATCACGTCGCCTCGGAGCGAAAGCTTGTTGGCCAGGGCGATGTCCAGACCCGGCAGCGCCGGGGTGGTGGTGTTACTGGTGATCAGGCAGTCGATGTCCGCGGCGTCCAGCCCGGCGATCTGCAGGGCTCCGCGCGCCGCACGCTCCCCGTAGGACTGCACGGCCTCCCAGGCCGGCGCGGTGCGCTCCTGGACGGTCTGCGGCCCGGGTATCGCCTCAAGTGCGGCGATCACGCGGTCCACGTCCTGCTGGGTGAACCCGTCGCGGGCCAGCGCCTCTTGGGCCGGCCCTATGCCGACATCCCGCAGGCCACCGCCGTTGCCGGGCGCGACGGCGGTCTCCAGCGGCAGCATCCACCCGCGGGTCTCGATGCCCGTGCTGGCCGCGATGCCGTCGATCCGCGGCGCCCACGCCGCGTGCGGATGCCGGTCGCGCACCTCCGCGACGATCTGACTGGTCTGCACGGCGTGCTCGCCGTGTATCACGGCAGGAGGACAGAGGTAAGCGGCCATGGTGGGGCACCTTTCCGGGGGAACAAGCGGGAATGTCACGAGTGCTGAGTGATGGGTCACTTTGGTACTTCGCGCCCAAGAGGTTGCCGACGGGCTCCACTTCGGGAGCCCGTGTCCGTTTTGAGCATGGATGCTAAAGGGACATTTCCGCTGTGATGCACACAACTTCGGCGGCCTTTGGATGACGTGACACGGCACACACCGCCGAGACGGGAGCCCTCAGACCGGCCCCGCAGGCCATACCTGACTTACCGCCAGCCAGTAGGTCACACGTTGGTAGATCCAGCCAGCCTCACAGGTTGAGCACAAATTACATACAACCCCCTCTTCATACTGGCCCCGATGGTCTAGATTGACCGTGCTTCAGCTGTTCGGACACGAGGCGACCAGCAATGATCTATAAGTCCGGCGCTATGGAAAGCCAGCAGTCGCGTCCCCGGCGCCGGACGTGGGGGTGATCAATTCTTGGAGCACCCGAGGTTTCGACGGGTTCTCGCGCACCTCGAGAGTCGGGCAGGACATGCGCGTCTGCTGCCGCCGGGGTGGGTTGTTCAAGTAGCTCTGAAATAGCCGGGATGTCATGCGCGGGGGGCGGGGGCCTCCCGCGGAGGAGGAACAGCGCGGCGCGGGGGGCGGGGGCCCCGAGGGGAGGGACAGCACGGGAGGCGGGGGCCTCCCGGGGGGCGAAACAGTGTGAGGCGAGCACGTCGAACCACTGGGGACCTTGGGGGGTTCTGTGCGGCAAGGGGGACTAGTCGGCCCGTTTCCGTCTGCGCGCGGGCGTCTGGCGAACGGGGCAATCAACCGGCCCGCGATCGATTGGGAGCAGCGTTATCGCCGTACCGTGATCATCAGCGATACCGTGGCCACCGCCTTCGTGGTGGCGGCGATCGGCGACTTCTTCGGGGCCCGGGACGCGGCCAACTGGCACGAGAAATGGGGAATTCTCGCATTCGGCACCGAACTGCTGGTGCTGGGGGCGCTTGCGGTGAGCCGGGCGTGGGCTCCGGCCGTGCTCGGCCAGGGCGCCGAGGAATTCCGCCGGCTCGGACGCTCATTGTTCACGGCGACCGTCGTACTGGCGCTCGGCGGAATCGCCCTCACCTCGCGCAACATCAAACTCTGGATCTTCGTCGCGATTCCCGCGATCGCGCTCATCACCATGATCGAGCGGTATGTGCTGCGCCTCTGGCTGCACAGACAGCGGAAAGAAGGCCGGTGCCTGAGACCGGTGCTCGCTGCCGGGAGCACGGACACCGTGCGCGACCTGATCACCCGTACCCGCAAGTTCCCGCACATCGGCTGGCGGGTGGAAGCGGTGTGCACGACGGACGGTCGCGGGCTCGACGGTGACCAACTGGACGAAGTGCCGGTCGTCGGCCGACTGACGGACGTCGCCAAGCACGTCCGCCACGACGGCTACCGTGTCGTCGCGGTCACCCCGGACCCGCACTGGTCACCGGACCGGCTGCAGCGGCTGGCCTGGAACCTCGAAGGCAGCGACGCCGAGATGGTCGTGGCACCCGTGCTGATGGAGGTGGCCGGCCCGCGGCTGCACGTCGACGCGGTGCTCGGGATCCCGCTGCTGCGGGTCAGCATGCCGACCTTCACCGGTGGCCGCCGGGCGGTCAAGGGGGTCGTCGACCGGGTGGGCGCGGCGATCCTGCTGATGCTGTTCGCGCCGCTGATGGTGCTCGTCGGACTGCTCGTGCTGACGGACAGTCGGGGCGGGGTGTTATACCGCCAGCGCAGGGTGGGCAAGGACGGCCGCGAGTTCACCATGGTCAAGTTCCGCACCATGGTCGCCGGGGCTGACGGGGCACGTGCCGAGCTGGCCGAGCGCAACGAGGGCGCAGGGCTGCTGTTCAAGCTCCGCCGGGATCCGCGGGTGACCCGGGTGGGATCGGTGCTGCGCCGGTACTCGATCGACGAACTGCCGCAGCTTTTCAACGTGCTCACCGGCTCGATGTCGCTCGTCGGTCCGCGGCCTCCGTTGCCGGAGGAGTGCGCCGCGTACGACCCGGACATCCGGCGGCGGCTGCTGGTCAAGCCCGGACTCACCGGCCTGTGGCAGATCAGCGGACGCAGCGATCTGCCGTGGGAGGAGGCCGTCCGCCTCGACCTGCGGTACGTGGAGGACTGGTCGCTCGCCCTCGACACAGTGATCTTGTGGAAGACGCTGCGTGCGGTGCTCCAAGGACAGGGGGCCTACTGATGCGCGGGGGTCGGCGTCCGGCCGGCGCACGGACCGCAGGCCGCAAGGGCCTGCCTGGGGGGAGGAACGGGTCATGAGAGTAAGCGTCTTCGGGCTCGGCTACGTGGGCTGCGTGTCGGCCGCGTGTCTGGCCGGCATGGGGCACGAGGTCATCGGGGTGGACGTGAACCAGGCGAAGGTCGACCTGGTCAACAGCGGCTTGGCCCCGGTGGTCGAGGAGCGGATCGGCGAGCTGATCGCCGAGGTCGTGCGAACCGGAGCGCTGCGCGCCACCGGCGACGTGCGCGAGGCGATCACGGGCAGCGAGGTGTCGCTGGTCTGCGTGGGCACGCCGTCGGAACCCAACGGCAGCCTGTGCACCACGTACTTGGAGCGGGTCACCGAGCAGATCGGCGCCGCGCTGGCCGAGCGGGGTGGGCGGCAGACCGTCGTGTTCCGCAGCACCATGCTCCCGGGCACCTGCCTGAACTTACTGGTACCGATCCTGGAGAAGTTCGTCGGCGGTACGGCCGGGGTGGACTTCGGGGTCGCGGTCAACCCGGAGTTCCTGCGCGAGGGCACGAGCGTGCGGGACTTCTTCGACCCGCCCAAGACCGTCATCGGCGAACTCGACCCGGCAAGCGGCGACGCGGTGCTGGCACTGTACGACGGCTTGCCCGGCGAGGTGTTCCGGGTCCCGGTCCCGACCGCCGAGGCGATCAAGTACGCGGACAACGCGTTCCACGGCCTCAAGATCGGCTTCGCGAACGAGCTGGGCGCGGTGTGCCAGGCGCTCGGGGTGGACTCGCACCAGGTGATGGACGTGTTCCTGGCCGACCGCAAGCTGAACATCAGCCCCGCCTACCTGCGGCCCGGCTTCGCCTTCGGCGGCTCCTGCCTGCCCAAGGACCTGCGCAGCCTGGTCCACGCGGCGCAGCGGGCCGACGTCTCGGTGCCCATCCTCGCCCATGTCCTGACCTCCAACTCCGCACATCTGCAACGTGCGGTGGAGCTGGTCGAGCGCACCGGCAAACGCCGGGTGGGCCTGTTCGGGCTGTCCTTCAAACCCGGCACCGACGACCTCCGCGAGAGCCCGCTCGTCGAGCTGGCGGAGAGGCTCTTCGGCAAGGGTTACGACCTGCGGATCTACGACGCCAACGTGAACCTCTCCCGGCTGATCGGCGCGAACCGCGAGTACATCGAGACCCGGCTGCCGCACCTCGCGCAGCTGCTCGCGGACTCCGTCGGCGAGGTGCTCGAGCACGCCGAGGTGTGCCTGGTCGGGACCAAGGAGCCGACCGTGCTGTCGGCGTTGCCCCATGGCGACGGCCCCGTGATCGTCGACCTCGTCCACCTCCCCGACGCCGAGGCGCGCCGGGCCGAACCGGGGTACATGGGCCTTGCTTGGTGACACATCGTTCGGTGACACAGCCGGCGGCGACCGGCACGGCCGGCGCGCGCTGATCCTGGTGGAGAACCTGTCGGTGCCGTTCGACCGGCGGGTGTGGCAGGAGTGCACGACGCTGCGCGACGCGGGCTGGGAGGTGCACGTCATCTGTCCCCGGGGGGAGAAGCGGGACACGGAGCCGAAGGCGGTGATCGACGGGGTGCGGATTCACCGCTACCCGTTGCGCGCGGCCACCGGAGGGCCGGCCGGCTACCTGCGGGAGTACGGATCGGCACTGTGGCATACGGCCCGGCTGGCCCGCAAGGTCGGCCCGGTCGACGTGGTCCACGCCTGCAACCCACCCGACCTGCTGTTCCTGCCGGCAGTGTGGCTGAAGCGGCGCGGCGCGCGGTTCGTCTTCGATCAGCACGACCTGGTACCCGAGCTGTACCTCTCCCGGTTCGACCGCGGCGAGGATCTGCTCTACCGCGCCGTGTGCGCGCTGGAGCGGCGGACCTACCGGGCCGCGGACGTCGTGCTCGCCACGAACGAGAGCTACCGGGACGTCGCGCTGCGCCGTGGCGGTCGGCGGCCGGGGGACGTCTTCGTGGTGCGCAGCGCGCCGCAGACCGACCGGTTCCAACCGGTGCCGCCCGAGCCGGAGTTGAAGCGCGGCAAGCCTCATCTGCTGTGCTACCTCGGCGTGATGGGCCCTCAGGACGGCGTCGACTACGCCTTGCGGGCCCTCGCGAAGCTGCGCGACGAGCTCGGGCGGACCGACTGGCATGCGGTGTTCGTCGGCTCCGGCGACGCCTTCGACGCGATGGTGGAGCTGTCCCGGCGGCTCGGGCTCTCGGAGCAGGTGCAGTTCACCGGGCGCATTCCGGATGCCGACCTGGTGCGCTACCTGTCCACCGCGGACGTGTGCCTCTCCCCGGACCCGCGCAATCCGCTCAACGACGTGTCGACCATGAACAAGGTCCTGGAGTACATGGCGATGGGCCGGCCGATCGTCTCGTTCGACCTTCGGGAGGCGCGCGTCTCCGCCGGTGACGCCGCCGTCTACGCGTCCGCCAACGACGAGGCCGAATTCGGCAAGCTCATCGCGATGCTCCTTGACGATCCGGAGAAGCGGGCCCGGATGGGCAAGATCGGCCAGGAGCGGATCAGCGGGCCGCTGTCCTGGCGGAACTCGCAGGCGTCGCTGCTCGCCGCCTACGCCGCTGCCTGCCGTGACCATGCTCCGGTGTCGGCAGGTGGGCCGGTCCGTACGGGGAAGAGGCTGCGCCATTGAGTGATGACACGATCCGCCTGGTCACGGTCGGACGGATTCTCCGTCGGCGGTTCCGGCTTCTCGCCGTCCTCGCGGTGGTGGGCGCGCTCGTCGGCTACGGCACCTCGGTGCTGCTGTTTCCGCCGCGGTACACGGCGTCGGCATCCGTACTGCTGCCGGGGCAGTGGGAGGAGCGCGAACTGCTGACCCAGGTGGACATCGCGACCAGTTCGGCGGTGGTCGAGCGCGCGGCCGCCACGCTCGGCTGGAAGAACGTCAGCGGCGCCGAACTGCGGGATCAAGTGAGCGCCAAGGCCACCGACGGGAACATCATCAAGATCTCGGGTACGGCCGACACCCCGGAGCGCGCGCAGCGGCTCTCCGACCAAGTGGCCCAGCAGTTCGTCACCTTCGCCACGCGGATCGCAGGCGGCAGTACCGACCCCGGAGCGGCCACGGGGACCGAGGCGCTGCGGAAGAGGGTGGCGGAGACCGACCGCCGCATCACCGACCTGGCCAATGCGGCCGATCCGGGGCAGACCGTGGAGAGTGTGCAGGCCCGCACCGAGCTGGAGAAGCTGCGCACCTCGCTGCAGGACGCCATGAAGAAGCTGGAGGAGGCCGACCCGTCGACCAACAAGGCCGGCATGGTCGTCATGGGGCCGGCGCCTCGGCCGACCGGCGCGGCAGCGCCGACAAGAGTGCAGCTCATCGTCGCCGGGGCGCTGGTGTTCTTCCTGCTCGCGGTCATCGGCCATCTCGCCGCCGCACGGGTGAGTCGCCGGTTGCGCACCGAACAGGAGATCGCCGCGGCGCTGGGCTCGGCACTCCTCGGCACCGTCGACGTGCCTGGTGAACGGCGCGCGCACCGGCCGGAAAGCCGCGGCCCACGGGCTCGGATCCGCCGGCTTCTCGGCGTCGACACCCGGTGGGACATGCCGACCCCGCAGAGGTCCGGCGACGAGGCCGACAGACGGATCCGCTACCGGCGGGTGTGCGCTCGCCTCCGGGACCAACTGCCGGCTCCCCGGCGGTTGCTGGTCGTCGTACCGGACGGCGACGAGATCGCCCGCCGGGCCGCCGGCCAGCTCGTCGCCGAGGCCAGGACCGATCCGGTGCTGCGGGTGGTGGAGGTCTCGGTGGACCGGCCGTTGGTGCCGGACCGCGACACCGAGTCCGGTGCCCTGGTCGTCCTCAGCGCGGGCAGCTGGACCGCGGAGGAGCTGGCCGGCATCGCCGAGGCCTGTGCGGACGCCGGGCATGAGGTCGTCGGCATCGTCGTCGCCGGCCCGGTCCGGGCCCGTCCGACGCGGACCGCCGGCCGTCCTGCGGACGATGCCACTTTGGCGCTCGCGGTGCGCGGCCACGCGACGGGAGGTTCGGTGTGACGACGAGCAAGACGTCGGAGTCGTCGGCCGCCGCTCCGCTCCTCGACCTGCAGGCGCTGGTGGTGTCGGTGCGCAGGCGCCGCCGCCTCTGGTGCTTCATGGCGCTGCTCGGACTGCTGATCGGCGCGGCGGTGGCGGTCCTGCTGCCGCCGTCGCCGAGCGCGGTGACCAAGGTGCTGGTCGCGCATCAGGAGGACCAGCCGAACGACACCGGAACGCTGATCCGCACCGACGTCCAGCTGCTGGGCACCACGCAGATCGCCGACCGGGCCCTGAAGTCCCTCAAGTCCCCGGAAAAACCGGAAGACTTCATGCGGGAGTACCGGGGTACCGGATTGACCAACAACCTGCTGCAGATCGATGTGACAGGTGACACCGACGCGCAGGCGGTGGCCCGGGCCAAGGCACTGGCCGATGCGTTCGTCGCGGACCATGTGCAGCGGATACGGGACACCGCGGACGCCGAGGCCAAGGCCCTGCTCGACCAGCGCGACCGCATGCAGGACGAACTCGCCGAGGTCAACAAGGCGATCGGCGGCCGATCGCCGGACAGCGACCCGAAAGCGGCGGCGAGCACCGAGTCGCTCTTCGCCCGCCGGGCCGATCTCACTTCGCGGATCGCCGATTTCGGTCAGCGCGCCGAGGAGGCGCGCGTCGGCACGCCGCAGCTCATCGTCGGCACGCAGATCGTGGACGCCCCGCGCGCGGTGCACCACTCCCTGCCCAAGGCCGTCGTCACCAACGCCGTGATCGGGTTCGTCCTCGGGCTCTTCCTCGGTCTCGCGCTGGCCGCGGTCGGGGTGGTGGTGGCGGACCGCCCCGTGCTGCGCCGGGACATCGCGGCGAACCTGGGCGCCTCGGTCATCGCGGAGCTGCCCCGCCGGTCGGGCAGGCTGTGGCAGCGCCGACGGACCCGGAAGACACGCGAACGACTCACCGGGACCCTGGCCCGCACCGTGCGCGGCTCCGCGGAACCGCTGTCGCTGCTGGAACTGGGCTGTGCGCGCAGCACGAGCGTGATCGCCCTGAACCTCGCCCGGGCACTGGCGGCGGAGGGGCCAGTGGTCATCGTCGACGGCCTGCCCCGCCCGCGGCTCGCAAACCGCCGCCAGAAGCCAGGAGACCCGGCCGTGGTCAGCGGCGAGCGTGCCGCGGCCCTGTCGCCTCAGGAGCGCCGGATCGGCGTCGGCTCGGTGGCGCCCGGCACGGCGTGGACCGACCTCCAGTACCTCGGCACCCAGACCGTGCTCGTCGTGCGTGCCGGGCACGGCAGCACCGCATGGCTGCACACCGTCGCGCGGCAACTCGCGGACCAGCGCATTCCGGTGATCGGTGTGGTGCTGATCGACCCCGATCCGCGTGACCGGACCGACGGCACGCTGTGGGACGGACTGCACACCGCGCTGCGCGGCCGGAGCGAGCGGCCGGCCCGGCAGAAGGGGACGGGCAGGCGGCGGACGGAGCAGCAGCCGATGTGGGCGGGACGGGTCCCGGACAGCGACCAGGAGGCGCGGTAGGACATGTGTGGCATCGCAGGCACTTACCGATGGCCGGACGGGAAGGTCGTGACCGACCGGCTCACCGATACCCTCGCCCACCGCGGTCCGGACGGGGCGGGCCGGTACAGCCACCCCGTCGGTGACGGCGAAGTGCACCTCGGGCACCGCCGGCTGGCCATCATCGACCTGTCCGAGACCGGCGCCCAGCCGATGGTCTCGGACGGCCTCGTCCTGACGTACAACGGCGAGCTGTACAACGCACCGGAACTGCGTGCCGAGCTGGCGGCCGCCGGGGTGCGCTTCCGCGGTACCTCCGACACCGAGGTGCTGCTCGAGGCCTGGCGGCGCTGGGGCACGGACTGCCTGCCCCGGCTGCGCGGCATGTTCGCGTTAGGGATCTTCGACGAGCGAACCGGTGAACTGGTACTCGCCCGCGACCAGTTGGGCATCAAGCCGCTGTTCCTGCTCCGGCGCGGCGAGGGCCTGGTGTTCGCCTCCGAGCTGAAGGCGCTGGCCGCCTCGACCGGCGGCAGGCTGGAGGTGGACCAGGCGGCGCTGGTGGCCTCGCTGCTGTACTACTGGGTGCCGGACTCACGGTGCGCGTTCCGCGAAGCGGAGAAGCTGCCGCCGGGGAGCTGGCTGAGGTGCCGGCCCGACGGCCGGGTGGAGCGCGGCCGGTTCTGGAACCTGAAGGACGTCGCCGCCGAGGGCCGGGAGCGGGCCCGGGCCGGCGAGCAGCCGGACTTGGCCGCCATCGTCGAGGAGTCGACCCGGCGGCACCTGCTCTCCGACGTACCCGTGGCGACCTTCCTCTCCGGCGGCCTCGACTCCAGCTATCTGACCGCGCTGGCGGCCCGCGACCGACCCGGGATCTCCGCCTACACGATCGGGTTCCGCGCCGAGGACGCCAGGTTCGAGGCGATGCCGGACGACCTGCGCTATGCCCGGCAGGTGGCCGAGCGGTTCGGCGTCGACCTGCGGGAGATCGAGATCGCCCCGAACGTGCTCGACCTGCTGCCGGAGATGACGTACCACCTGGACGAGCCGATCGGTGACCCCGCCGCGATCAACACGTTCCTGATCTGCTCGGCCGCCCGGGAGGCCGGAGTCAAGGTGATGCTCTCGGGGATGGGTGCCGACGAACTGTTCGCCGGTTACCGCAAGCACCTGGCCAACCTGCTTGCGCTGCGCTACCAGCGCGTCCCGCGGCCCCTGCGGCGAGGGGTGGCCAGGGCTGTGGACCGGCTGCCGGTCGCCACGTCCCGCCGGGGATACCGGTCGGTGCGCTTCGCGAAGCGGT
This sequence comes from Streptomyces sp. NPDC001410, assembly GCF_042895235.1. Classification (NCBI taxonomy): domain Bacteria; kingdom Bacillati; phylum Actinomycetota; class Actinomycetes; order Kitasatosporales; family Streptomycetaceae; genus Streptomyces; species Streptomyces sp. NPDC001410. The sequence continues at coordinate 37,702 of NZ_JBIAWE010000027.1, read as the reverse complement.
TCCTCTCCTTCGCCGATCTGCCGGAGGAGACCGCGTTCCGGCGCAGCTACACCATGTACGACCAGGACGAGCTGCTCGCCCTTCTCGATCCGGACCTGGCCCCGGCGGTCGAGGACGTGCTGACCGAACATGCGGACATCTACCAGGACAACGACCTCGACGACTTCGTGAACCGCATGTGCCTGGGCGATGCCCGGATGTTCCTGCCGGGCCTGAACCTCACCTACACGGACCGGTCGAGCATGGCCGCGTCGACCGAGGTGCGGGTGCCGTACGTGGACGTCGAGGTGGTCAAGGCGGCGTTCGCCGTGCGCGGCGAACGCAAGATCGTCGGACGACAGGGCAAGGTCGTCCTCAAGGAGGCAGCCGGCTCGATCCTGCCCCGGGAGATCGTGTACCGGCCCAAGGGCCTGTTCAGCGCCCCGCTGCGCGCCTGGATGAGCCGGGATCTGGCACCGCTGGTGCGCGAGGTGGTGAACGACGGCGTGCTCGTCCGCTCCGGGTTCCTGCGCCGCGACGCGCTGGCGCGGCTCGTCGCCGAGGACGCCGCCGGGCAGCGGGACTTCTCCAAGCATCTGTGGCATGTGCTGACCCTCGAGTACTGGTACCGCGACGCGACCTCCGGGTCCGGCCAGAGCACTCGGTTGACGGCTTAGGAAATTCAGAGGAGTTCGGGTGAAACAGGTTGTACAGAACTACAAGAGCGGCGAGCTGGCGGTACTCGACGTTCCGGTACCGGGGTGCAAGCCGGGCGGTGTGCTGGTCCGCAGCGCCTTCTCGCTGATATCCACCGGGACCGAGCTGATGAAGGTGTCCGAGGCCGGCATGTCGATGCTGGGCAAGGCCCGTTCCCGCCCTGACCAGGTGGCCAAGGTCATGCAGAGCGTGGCCACCAACGGGGTGCCCGCCACCTACCGCAAGGTGATGGGCAAGCTGGACTCCTACACGCCGCTGGGCTACTCGCTGTGCGGGGTCGTCGAGCAGGTAGGCACGGGGATCGACGACGTGAAGGTCGGCGACCTCGTGGCCTGCGCCGGCAACGAGCACGCGTTGCACGCCGAGCTGAACTGGGTGCCGAAGAACCTCTACGTCCCGGTGCCGGACGGCCTCGCACCTCGGCACGCGGCCTTCGGCACCGTCGGATCGATCGCGTTGCAGGGCGTGCGCCGCGGCGAGCCGCAGCTCGGCGACGTGGCGCTGGTCATCGGGCTCGGGCTGATCGGGCAGCTGGTGGTGCAGCTCCTTGCCGCCTCGGGCGTCCGCGTCGTCGGGGTCGACCCCGACGGCGTGCGCTGCCGGCTCGCCGAGCGCCTGGGTGCCGCGGCCTGCGGCGATCCCGCGTCGGCCGCCGTGGAGGCTGCCGTCGCCGAGCTGACCGACGGTCACGGCGTGGACCAGGTGTACCTGGCCGCCGGCGGCGGCAGCAACCAACCCGTCGAGCTGGCTGCCCGGCTCTGCCGGGACCGCGGCCGGGTCGTCGACATCGGCAAGTGCCGCCTGGACCTGCCGTGGAACGCGTACTACGAGAAGGAACTCGACGTCCGGTTCTCGCGCAGTTACGGCCCCGGGCGTTACGACCCGGAGTACGAGCTGGAGGGGCGCGACTACCCGATCGGCTACGTGCGCTGGACCGAGCGCCGCAACCTGGCGTGCTTCCTCGATCTCGTCGCCCGCGGCCGCGTCGACGTGGAGCCCCTGGTCTCCCACATCGCCGACTTCGATGACGCGGTCGACACGTACCAGCGCCTGAAGGACGGCGAGTTGAAGGCCGTGGCCGTGCTGTTCCGGTACCCGGAACAGGCGGCGGACACGGGGGAAGCGGCGGCCCCGGTGGTGGCCGTGCCCGCGGTGGCTGTGTCCGCCAAAAGCATGAAGCCGAGTCCGGCCCGCGCCACCAGGACGCCGGTGAAGCTGGCGTTCGTCGGCGCGGGAAACTACGCGACGTCGATGCTGCTGCCGCACCTGGCACAGCGCGACGGCGTCGAGTTGTCGACCGTCGTCACCACGACCGCTCTGTCCGCGGCCAACGCGCAGCGGAAGTTCGGCTTCGCCGAGGCGACCACCGATCTCGACGCCGTGCTCGGCGACAAGTCCATCGACGCGGTGTTCGTGGTCACCCGCCACAGCTCGCACGCCGAACTGACCCGCAGGGCGCTGCTGGCCGGCAAGACGGTGTTCGTGGAGAAGCCCCTGGCCCTCACCGAGGACGAGCTGGCCGGCGTACTCGCGGCGGTGGAGGAGTCCGGCAACGACCGACTGCAGGTGGGCTTCAACCGCCGGTTCGCACCGCTGCTGCAGGAGGCCAGGAAGCGGTTCGGCGCCCGGACCGGTCCGGCGAGCCTGCGCTACCTGGTCAACGCGGGCCGGCTGCAGCACGGCAGCTGGTACCTCCAGCAAGGCACCGAGGGCTCGCGGTTCGCCGGCGAGGGCGGGCACTTCATCGACACGGCGAGCTGGCTGCTCGACGCCGACCCGGTCTCGGTGTACGCGGTCGCCACGTCCGGCAACGACGACCTGCAGGTCGTGCTGCGCTACCCGGACGGGTCCACCGCCACCATCAGCTACGTCACCACCGGCGCGCCCGGCTTCCCCAAGGAGACGCTGGACCTGGTCGCGGACGGCAAGGTGCTGCGGCTTGACGACTTCGTCCGTGCCTCGGTGTACAGCCGTAAGCGGTGGGTCAGTTCGCGACTCCCCAAGGCCCGGGACAAGGGCCAGTCCGCCGAACTGGCCGCGTTCGTCAAGGCCGTGCGGACCGGCGGGCCGATGCCGGTGCCGCTTCAGTCGCTGGTCGCCACCACGTCGGCCACCCTCGCCGTGCAGGCCGGCCTGGCCGGCGGCGCGCCGGTGACGTTGGCGAGCGCTCGATGACCATGAGCGCGGGCTGGTACCTGCGGAGGCTGTCCCGGATGGGACCGCGGGAGGTCGGCGGCCGGGTGGGCGACGCGGTGCGCAGGCGGCGGTGGCGGTCGGCGCGGCCGGGCTGCCCGAGCGTGACCGGCGCCCGGTTCACCGCGGCACTGCCCGCGGGGACGATCGCCGCGGTGCCACCGGACGCCGCGAAACGTCTCATCGCCGAGGCGGACCGGCTGATGGCCGGGCACGCCGAGTATTTCGGGGTGGACCGCGACGACCTGGCCGACCCGGACTGGTGGTACGACCCGAAGACCGGGCGCCGGGCTCCGTGGGGCTACGCCTTCGACGTGCCGTACCGGAACGAGGACGCGGTCGGGGACATCAAGCAGATCTGGGAGCTGTCCCGGCATCAGTACCTCACCGTGCTCGCCGCCGCCTACGCGATCACCGGGGACCAGCGGTACGCCGAGCGAGTGGCCGAGCACCTGCGGTCGTGGTGGGCGGGCAACGCGCCGCTGCGTGGAGTGCACTGGACCAGCGGCATCGAGCTGGGGATCCGGCTGCTGTCCTGGGTCTGGATCCGTCGGCTGCTCGACGGCTGGCCGGGCGCGGCCGGGCTGTTCGAGGGCAACCCGGTGGCGCTGAACCAGATCTGGCACCACCAGCGCTGGCTGGCCGCCTTCCCCAGCCGGGGGTCTTCGGCGAACAACCACGTCATCGCAGAGGCCGCCGGGCAGTTCGCCGCGGCCTGCGCGTTCGGGTGGTTCCCCTCCTCGGCGCGCTGGCGAGCCGGCGCGCTGCGGTCGCTGGAGCGGCAGCTGCGCAGCAACACCTTTGCCTCCGGCCTCAACCGCGAGCTGGCCACCGAGTATCACGGACTGGTGCTGGAACTCGGCCTGGCCGCGGTGGCCGAGGCGGACGCCGCCGGCGTGCCGGTCCCCGCGTCGATCCGGCTGGTGCTGCTGCGGATGACCGACGCGCTCGCGGCCGTCGTGGACAGCCGGCTGCGGCCGCCGCGCCAGGGGGACGCGGACGACGGACACGGTCTGATCGTGGACGGCGCGGGCACCGACCGCTGGGCATCGCTGCTGGCCACCGGGGACGCCGTGTTCGGCCGGCTCGCCTGGTGGCCGACGGTGACCGGCACCGACGTACGCACGCCACTGCTAGCCGCACTCATCAAGCCCGGTGAACCGGCCGTGAAGCGCCCGGCGAGCCGGCCGGCCCATTTCGCCGACGCGGGCATGACCATCCTGCGGGCTCCGGCGGGGACGGCCGAGATCTGGTGCCGCTGCGACGGCGGCCCGCACGGATTCCTGTCCATCGCCGCGCACGCCCACGCGGACGCGCTGTCCGTGGAGGTCCGGCACGACGGGGTCGACGTGCTCGCCGACCCGGGGACGTACTGCTACCACGGGCAGCCCGAGTGGCGGCAGTACTTCCGGTCGACCCTCGGCCACAACACCCTGCAACTGGACGGCGCCGACCAGTCCGTCTCCGGCGGCCCGTTCCTGTGGACCCGGCATGCTCAGACCCGCGTCCAGGTCGCGGACGTGGCCCACTGGTGCGCCGAGCACGACGGCTACCAGCGCTCCGTGCACCGCCGCCGGGTGGAACTGACGGCCGCGAGCCAGGAGCTGAGGGTGGTTGACGAGGTCCGCGGCCGACACAGCCCGCGCCGGGCCGTGCGTCTGGCGTTCCACCTCGGCCCGGCGATCGCCGCGGACCTGGCGGGCAACCGGGCAGTGCTCACCTGGACCCGGGACGGCGAGGACCGCTCCGCGGTACTCGACCTGCCGGGGCAACTGTCCTGGCAGGCGCATCGCGGCGAGAGTGACCCGCCGCTGGGCTGGTACTCCGCCGGCTTCGGGCGCAAGGAACCCGCCACCACGCTGGTCGGCACCGGCTTCGCCGACGGCGCGGAGGGGTTCACCACCGTGCTCAGGTTCCGCGGTTAGGGGGGAAGGACGCGTGGGGATCAAGTGGCGGCGCTGGGCGTTGCCGGCGGCAGCGCTGGCGCTGGCCCTGCCGGCGGCGACCGGCTGTGAGAGCACGCCGGGCGCACGGCCGAAGCCGAGCGGTGCGCCGGCCACGTCCGTGGCCGGGGTGCCGTCCACGCCCGTGGCCCGAGTGTGCGCCAAACCCGCGGCCGGGCCGGCGAAGGCGCCGGCGGGCGCGGTGACGGTCGACCCAGCGGTGGCCGGTGACCTGGCTGCGAAGACCAGGAGCAGCCCCCCGAACACCACGTTCTGGCTTCGACCGGGCAAGCACAGGCTCGAGCCGGACCGCTACGCCCAGGTCACCCCCAAGGAGGGGGACAGCTACCTCGGCGCGCCGGGCGCGGTGCTCGACGGCCGGAAGACCAACCAGTACGCGTTCAGCGGCACCGCCCGCAACGTCACCATCCGCTATCTGACCGTGCAGGGTTTCGTCGCGCCACAGAACGAGGGCGTGGTCAACCACGACTCGGCCGACGGGTGGGTGATCGAGCACGCGACGATCCAGAACAACTCCGGCGCCGGGCTGATGGCCGGTGCCCGCCAGCAGGTCCGCGCCAGCTGCCTGCGCGACAACGGCCAGTACGGCATGAACGCGTACAAGGCCACCGGCCGTATCAGCGACCTGGTGGTCGAGGGCAACGAGATCGTGGGCAACAACACCGGCGACTGGGAGCGCCGGCGGAAAGGCTGCGGCTGCACCGGAGGCGTCAAGTTCTGGGCCGTCAACGGCGCCGACGTACGCGGCAACTGGGTGCACGACAACCGCGGAACGGGGTTGTGGGCGGACACCAACAACAACGACTTCCTCATCGAGAACAACGTGCTGGAGGCCAACGACGGTGCCGCGCTGATCTACGAGACCAGCTACAACGCGGTCATCCGGAAGAACACGATCCGGCGGAACAACTGGGTCGAGGGCCGCAAGGAAGCCGACCGCGGCGACAACTTCCCGTACGCGACCGTCTACCTGTCCGAGTCCGGCGGCGAACCACGGATCCGGGCCCGCACGGACAAGATCGAGATCTACCGGAACGTGCTGGAGAACAACTGGTCCGGGATCACCCTGTGGGAGAACGCCGACCGGTTCTGCAACAGCCCGGCCAACACCTCGTCCGGTGACTGCACCTTGCTGGTGAAGAACACCCACCGCTGCGCACAGCCGGCGATCGCCAGGGCACCGCTCTACGCCGACTGCCGGTGGAAGACCCAGCGGGTGGACATCCACGGCAACCGCTTCGTGCTGGACGAGTCCGTCGTCAAGTGCACGGAGAAGTGCGACCGCATGGCGGTGCTGGCCAACTACGGCACCTATCCGGACTGGTCGCCGTACCAGGGCGAGCGGGTGGCCGACGCGATCACGCAGAAGCAGCACAACCGCTGGCACGACAACGTCTACGTCGGACCATGGGAGTTCGTCGCCTACGACCCGAGCCGGATACTCGACTCCGGACAGTGGCAGAGCACGCCGTACCGGCAGGACGCGGGCAGCACCTTCCGCGCACGGGACGGTGGTTGAGGTGGGCGCGGACCACACGCCGAAGATCGTCGGGACAGTCTGGGGGCTGCTGGTCCTCAACACGCTCGGCTCCGCCGGGGCGAAGACCATCGTCCCGCTGCCCCGTTCCCTCATCCAGATGGTCACCATGGGCGCGCTGGTCGCCGCGTTCGCGCTGGCGCTCGTGGTCAATCGCCGGCTGCGCGTCCGAGCCAGCGCCTACGTGTTCCTGCTGACCCTGCTGCTGGTGGCGAGCGTGATCTCCAGCGCAAACCTGGAGTCCGGGTTCGGCGCGCTGTTCCGCTGCGCCCGGCTGGCTCTCTTCGTCGGCACACTGTGGCTGCTCAGCCGCTGGTGGGACGGCGGCCTGACGTTCGTCCGGCACCACATCCGGATGTACTTCGCGGTGCTCGGATCGGTGGCCGCAGGCCTGGTCGTCTCACCGGGCGCGGCCCTGCCCGACCTCTACGGCGGACGCCTTGTCGGCGCGCTGTGGCCGCTCACCCCGCCGCAGATCGGGCAGTACGCAGCGGTGATCATCGGGCTCACCGTGCTGCTCGTACTGGGCCGCCGGACCGACCGGGCCGGCGCCGCGGTGGTCATCGCGCCGTCATTCGTGCTGCTCGCGCTGACCCATACCCGGACGGCCACGCTCGGCCTGTTCATCGGGTTGGCGTTGGCGATCGGCTCGCTCATCCTGACCAGCGCCGCAGCCCGCCGGTTCTTCACCTGGACGGTGCTGTGCGCCGCGGTGGCCGCGGTGGGGTTCGCCTCCGCGCTGCAGTCGTGGTTCCTGCGCGGACAGAGCAAGGAGAACTTCTCCAGCCTCACCGGTCGGGCCAAGGTCTGGGACGCCCTGCTGGCTGCGCCCCGGTCGGTCTCGGAGAAGTTGTTCGGCGTGGGGCTGGGCGACAAGTCGTTCGGTGGGCTGCCGATCGACAACAGCTGGCTGGCCGTCTACAACGAGCAGGGCCTGATCGGCGTCACCCTCGTCGCGGCGATCATCATCGTGCTGGGCGGCGTCGCGTTGCTGCGGCCACCGTCGCTGCAGCGGGCCTGCGCGATCTTCCTGATCAGCTACTGCGCGATCGCGTCGTACACCGAGGCCGGTCTTGGCGACGCCTCGCCGTATCTGCTGCATCTGGCCGTGGCCGCCTCGCTGCTGGCGACTCCTGCCGCGGCCACTCCCCTCCCGGCGCCCGAAGTCCCTCAACGACGCATCCCGAGATGGGCCCGCAGATCGGAGGTGATCTGAGCATGCACATCCTCGTGGTCCACAACCGCTACGCCTCGGCGCAGCCTAGCGGGGAGAACAAGGTCGTCGACCAGGAGGTGGCGCTGCTGCGCGGGGCCGGCCACCGGGTCGACGTGTTCGAGCGGCGCAGCGACGACATCGCCGCCCGGTCCCTGCCGGGCAAGGTCGCGGTGCCGCTGCTGGTGCCGTGGAACCCGGCGGTCCGTGCGGAGCTGGCCGCCCGGCTTCGCACCGAGCGGCCGGACGTGGTGCACGTCCACAACGTCTTCCCGCTCCTGTCGCCGGCGGTGCTTGCCGCCTGCGCCGACGCCGGCGTGCCCGCCGTCGCCACGCTGCACAACTACACCCAGGTCTGCCCGCCCGGCACGCTGCAGCGGGACGGCCGGCCGTGCACCGAGTGCGTCGGGTCCACGCCGCTGCCCGCCGTCCGGCACGGCTGCTACCGCAGCTCCCGCCTTGCGACGGTGCCGCTCGCCGTCAGCCTGTCGGTCAACCGGCGCCGGTGGTGGTCCGGCGTGGAGCGGTTCTTCTGCATCTCCGCGGCGCAGCGCACCGTCCTGGTGCGGGCCGGCATGCCGGCCGAGCGGCTGGCGGTGAAGCACAACTTCGTGCCCGACCCGGGCACTTGCCGAGTCGGTGCCGGCGAGCATCTGCTCTATCTCGGCCGGCTCGCGGAGGCCAAGGGCGTGCGGCTGCTCATGGCCGCGTGGGACGAGATCGCAGCGAGCGACGGGGTGGGCGTGCCGCTCGTGATCGCCGGCGCGGGGCCACTGGAGCGAGAGGTGACCGCCTGGGCGGCGGGCCGGGACGACGTGCGGTACGTCGGGCTGTACGACGCGGCGGAGTGCCGGAAGGCCGTCGCGCGGTCGGTCGCCGTGGTGGCTCCCTCGACCTGGCTGGAGGCATTCGGCCTCGTGGTCGTGGAGGCGATGGCGGCCGGGGTCCCGACCGTCGCCGCCGGTCACGGCGCCTTCGTCGAACTCGTCGAGGACGGGGTGACCGGGCTGCTGCACCAGCCGGGCGAACCCGCCTCGCTCGCGTCCTGCCTGCGCCGGATCACGGCCGAGTCGTACCGCAACCGGGAGATGGGACAGGCGGCCCGGCGCCGATACGAGCAGGGGTTCAGCCCGGCCGTCGGCCTTGAGCGCCTGGTGGAGGAGTACCGCACCGCGATCGCGGGTCGGACGGAATCAATGGGGGGCAGCAGATGACACGATGCCGACTCTGCGGCTCGGCGACGCTGGCGAGCGTCGTCGATCTCGGGGCGACGCCACCGTGCGAGAGCTTTCTCGCCTCGGACGAATTGGATCAACCGGAGCCCGCGTACCCGCTGCATCTGCGGGTCTGCACCGACTGCTGGCTCGCGCAGATCCCGCCGCTGATCACGCCCGAGGAGACGTTCAAGGAGTACGCGTACTTCTCCTCGTTCTCGACGTCCTGGGTGGAGCACGCGCGCACGTTCGTCGCCGACGCCGTACAGCGCCTTGCTCTCGGCCCCGAAGCCTTCGTGGTAGAGGTCGCGAGCAACGACGGGTACCTGCTCAGGCACGTGGTGGACCGCGGGATCCGCTGCCTCGGCATCGAGCCCTCGGTGAACGTCGGCGCGGCGGCGCGGGACGCGGGCGTGCCCACGCTCACGGAGTTCCTGGACCCGGCCACCGGCGCCGACGTCCGCGCCGAGCACGGCCCGGCGGACCTGGTCGTGGCCAACAACGTGTACGCGCACATCCCCGACGTGGTCGGGTTCACCCGGGGGCTGCGCGCCCTGGTCGCCGACGACGGCTGGGTCTCCATCGAGGTGCAGCACCTGCTGACCCTGATCGAGGAGAACCAGTACGACACGATCTACCACGAGCACTTCCAGTACTACACGGTCGCGTCCGCGACCCGGGCGCTGGCGAGCGGCGGACTCGCACTCGTGGACGTCGAGTTGCTGCCGACGCACGGCGGCTCCATCCGGCTGTGGGCACGGCCGGCCGAGGTGGCCGGCGAGCCGACCCGCCGGGTGGCCGACGTGCTGGCCCGGGAGAAGGCCGCGGGGCTGCAGGAGCTGTCCGGGTACACCGAGTTCTCCGCCCGGGTGGCCAAGGTGCGCCGAGATCTGCTGCGGTTCCTCATCGAGGCGGCCGAGCGCGGCGAGACGGTCGTCGGCTACGGCGCCCCGGGCAAGGGCAACACCCTGCTCAACCACTGCGGTATCCGGCCCGATCTGCTCGCGTACACGGTCGACCGCAACCCGTACAAACACGGCCGGTTCACCCCGGGCACCCGCATCCCGATCCTGCCGCCCGAGCAGATAGCCGCCGACAAGCCGGACTACGTCCTCGTCCTCCCGTGGAACCTGCGGGCCGAGCTGGTCGAGCAGCTGTCCTTCGTGCACGACTGGGGCGGCCGGCTGGTCTTTCCCATCCCGGAACTGAGCATTGTCGAGGTCGCGTCTTGAAAGAGGTCACAGCATGAAGGTCGTTCTGTTCTGCGGCGGTTACGGGATGCGCATGCGGAGCGGTGCCGCAGACGACGTGCCCAAGCCGATGGCGATGGTCGGGCCGCGACCGCTGATCTGGCACGTCATGCGCTACTACGCGCACTTCGGGCACACGGAGTTCATCCTGTGCCTCGGCTACGGGGCTCACCACATCAAGGACTTCTTCCTCAACTACGAGGAGACGACGTCCAACGACTTCGTGCTGCGGGGCGGGCGGACCGAGCTGCTGTCCACCGACATCGCCGACTGGACGATCACCTTCGCGCAGACCGGCATCGAGTCGCCGATCGGGGAGCGGTTGCGCCGGGTGCGGCACCACCTGGACGGCGACGAGATGTTCCTCGCCAACTACGCCGACGTGCTCACCGACGCCCCGCTGCCGGAGATGATCGACCGGTTCGCCCGGCGCGACGCCGGTGCGTCGATGATGGTGGTGCCGCCGCAGTCCTCGTTCCACTGCGTGGAGCTGGGCGAGGACGGCCTGGTGGGGGGCATCACCGCGGTGAGCGAACTGCCGCTGTGGGAGAACGGCGGCTACTTCGTGCTTCGCCAGGAGGTCTTCGACCACATACCGGAGAACGGGGACCTGGTCGCCGACGGATGCGCCCAACTGGCCAAGCGCGGCCGCCTGGTGGCGCACCAGCACCGCGGCTTCTGGAAGCCGACCGACACCGTGAAGGAGCGGGCCGCGCTCGACGACGCCTACGCCCGGGGCGACCGCCCGTGGGCCGTGTGGGAACGGGACATCGTCGGAGCGAGGGCGTGATCCGGCTCGGGGCCGGGCGCCCGGACCGGATCGTCGCGGTGGGCGCGCACTGCGACGACATCGCCATCGGCGCCGGCGGCACGCTGCTGACGCTGTGCCTCGCGCGACCGGGCATCCGCGTCGACGCGCTGGTGCTCTCCGGCGGCGGCAGCGAACGGGAGCAGGAGGAGCAGGCCGCGCTCGCCGCCTTCTGCCCGGGCGCCGACCTGCGGCTCACTGTGCACAAGGTGCCGGACGGCCGGCTGCCCGCGCACTGGGAGGAGGCCAAGGCCGCGGTCGAGGAGCTGCGCGCCCAGACCGAGCCGGAACTCGTACTGGCCCCGCGCACCGATGACGCGCACCAGGACCACCGCGGCCTGGCGCAGTTGATTCCCACCGCATTCCGCGACCACCTGGTCCTCGGCTACGAGATCGCCAAGTGGGACGGCGACCTCGACCGCCCGGTGGCGTACCAGCCGCTGTCGCCGGAGATCGCCGAACAGAAGGTACGGCTGCTGCAGGAGCACTACCCCTCGCAGCGGCTCCGGCCCTGGTACGACCGGGAGGCATTCCTGGGCCTTGCCCGGATCCGCGGCATCGAATGCCACGCGCGCTACGCCGAGGCGTTCGCCGTCACCAAACTCACGCTCAATCTGGGGGGTTGAACCTTGCGCGTACTACTGACCGGACACCAGGGCTATCTGGGCACCGTGATGGCCCCGGTCCTCACGGCCGCCGGGCACGAGGTCGTCGGCCTTGACGCCGGCCTGTTCGCCGACTGCGTGCTGGGCGAGCCGCCCGCCGACCCCCCGGGGCATCGGGTGGACCTGCGCGACGTCACGGCCGAACACGTGGCGGGGGTGGACGCGGTGATCCACCTGGCCGCGCTGTCCAACGACCCGCTGGGATCGCTGGCGCCGGAACTCACCTACGACATCAACCACCACGCGTCCGTCCGCCTTGCCCGGCTGGCCCGCGACGCCGGAGTGCGGCGCTTCCTGTACGCGTCCACCTGCTCGGTCTACGGCGCCGCAGGCGGCGACAACCTGGTCGCCGAGGACGCCCCGCTGCGCCCGGTGACGCCGTACGCGGAGTCGAAGGTGCGGGTGGAGGACGACCTGCACGCGCTGGCCGACGGCGACTTCACCCCGGTGTTCATGCGCAACGCCACCGCCTTCGGCTACTCGCCCCGGCTGCGCGCCGACATCGTGCTGAACAACCTGGTGGGCCACGCGCTCCTGTCCGGCGAGGTGCTGGTGCTCTCCGACGGCACCCCCTGGCGCCCGCTGGTGCACGCCGCCGACATCGCACGGGCCTTCGCGGCCGCGCTGACCGCGCCGCGCGAAGCGGTGCACGACCGGGCGTTCAACATCGGCAGTGAGATCAACAACGTCACGGTCGCAGAGATCGCCGAGCAGGTCGCCGAGGCGGTGTCCGGCTCGAAGGTACGGATCACCGGGGAGACCGGTGCCGATCCGCGGTCGTACCGGGTGGACTTCTCCCGGTTCCGCACGGCGATCCCCGGCTTCGACTGCGAGTGGACGGTGAAGCGGGGCGCACTCGAACTCGCCGACGCCTACCGGAAGTTCGGGCTGACCAGGGAGGACTTCGACCGACGCTTCACCCGCCTTGCCGTGCTGCGCGCGGCGTACGACGCCGGCGCCGTCGACGACACCCTGCGGTGGCGCCGATGACCGACGCCGGCGAAGAGATGTACGCCCTGGTGGAGCGGTTGTACCCGCTGTGCCGGAGCATCACCGGCGACGGTGTGCGCGCCACCCTGGAGATCGTCGGCGAGTACGTCCCGCTGCAGGTGCACGAGGTGCCGACCGGGACTCAGGTGCTCGACTGGACGGTGCCTCAGGAGTGGAACATCCGGGACGCGTACATCGCCGACACCGCCGGCCACCGGGTCGTCGACTTCACCGCGTCCAGCCTGCACGTGCTCGGCTACAGCGTGCCGGTGTCGGCGACCATGCCGCTGGCCGAGCTGCGCGAACACCTGCACACCCTGCCGGACCACCCGAGTTGGGTGCCGTACCGCACGAGTTACTACAAGCCGGAGTGGGGGTTCTGCCTGGCCCAGGAGACCTTGGACGCGCTGCCGGACGGCGAGTACGAGGTGCGCATCGACTCCACACTCGCGGACGGCCACCTCACCTACGCCGAGCATGTGGTCCCCGGGCAGGTCCCCGACGAGGTGATCGTCTCCTGCCACGTCTGCCACCCGTCGCTGGCCAACGACAACCTGGCCGGCATCGCGGTGGCGACGTTCCTGGCGCGGGCGCTGGCCGAGCAAACGCCGTACTACACCTACCGGTTCATCTACGCGCCCGGCACCATCGGGGCGATCACCTGGCTGGCCCGCAACGCGGAGCGGGTGGACCGGGTCAAGCACGGCCTTGTGCTGGCCTGCGCCGGGGACCCGGGCCGGTTGACGTACAAGCAGAGCAGGCGCGGCGACGCGGAGATCGACCGGGTGATGCGGCACGTGCTGGCCGCATCCGAACGCCCGCACCACGTCACCGAGTTCACTCCGTACGGCTACGACGAGCGGCAGTTCTGCTCGCCCGGGTTCGATCTCGGCGTGGGCTCGCTCACCCGGACCCCGTACGCCGGCTACCCCGAGTACCACACCTCGGCGGACAACCTGGACTTCGTCTCCCCGCAGGCGATGGCGGACACCCTTGCAGTCTGCCGCGAGGCGTTCGCCGTCCTCGACCGCAACCGGCGGTACCTCAACCTCAGCCCCTACGGCGAACCACAGCTGGGCCGGCGTGGGTTGTACGACTCGCTCGGCGGCCGCAGCGACGCGAAGCAGGCCCAGATGGCCATGCTCTGGGTGCTCAACCTCTCCGACGGCGAGCACAGTCTGCTGGACGTCGCCGAGCGGTCCGGGCTCCCGTTCGACACCGTCGCCGCCGCGGCCGGTGCTCTGCGCGGCGCCGGGCTGATCAAGGCATGACGCCGATGACCATCGAGGGGGAGAATCCGCAGACAACGGCGCCACCGGCCGGCTCCGCCCGGCGGGCCCTCGTCGGCCGGCTCTCCTGGGGACTGGCCGACCAGGCGGCCTCCAGCATCAGCAACTTCGTGGTGGGCATCTACGTGGCCCGCTCGCTGGGGCTGACCGCGTTCGGCGTGTTCAGCCTGGCCTGGGTGACCTACGGCGTGGTGCTCAACGTCTCCCGCGGCCTTGCCACCGACCCGCTCGTGGTGCGCTTCAGCGGCGTGTCGGAGGCGTCCTGGCGCGGGGCAGTGGCCCGGTCGTCGGGTACCGCGCTCGGCGTCGGTGCAGCCATCGGCGCGGTGTGTCTGGTGGCCGGCCTCGCTCTCGGCGGCCGCGTGGGGCCCGCGTTCGCCTGCCTCGGCGTCATGCTGCCGGGGCTGCTGCTGCAGGACGCCTGGCGGTTCTCGTTCTTCGCCGCCGGCACCGGGCGGAAGGCGTTCGTCAACGACGTCATGTGGGGCATCGCGCTCGTCCCGGCCATGGTCGTGGCGGCCCGCGTGGGCAGCGTGGCCGCGTTCGTGCTCGCCTGGGGCGCGTCGGCCGCGGTGGCCGCCGGGTACGGCTACCTCCAGTCCGGGATCCGGCCCCGGGTGACCGAGGCGCGCGGGTGGCTTCGCGAACAGCGCGATCTCGGCTACCGGTACCTGGTCGAGAACGTCAGCCTCAGCGGCGCGAGCCAGCTGCGGGCGTACGGGCTCGGCGCGATCGTCGGGGTCGGCGCGGTCGGTGCGGTGCGGGGCGCCGAGCTGCTGATGGGCCCCTTCCTCGCCGTACTGATGGGGCTGTCGCTGGTCACCGTCCCGGAGGCGGCACGGGTGCTGCGGCAGGCCCCGCAGCGGCTCGGGAAGTTCTGCCTCCTCCTCGGCGGCGGGCAGGCCGCCGCCGCACTGTTCTGGGGCGGGGCGCTGCTGCTGATGCCGGACCGGCTCGGCGAGCTCGTGCTCGGCGGAGTCTGGCACTCCGCCGCACAGCTCATCGTGCCGATCACCCTCGGCGTCGCGGGCGCGGGCCTCGGCACCGGCGCGGCGGCCGGGCTGCGCGCGCTCGGCGCGGCCCGGCGCAGCCTGCGCTGCCAGCTGTTCGCCTCCGCCTGCTACGTCAGCGGCGGGCTCGGCGGGGCGGTCGTGGCCGGCACGGTCGGCTCGGCCTGGGGCGTCGCCGCCGCGACCGTCAGCGGCTCGGCCGTGTGGTGGCTGCAGCTGCGGTCCGCCCTGCGCGAGCGCCACCACCATCCCATCCCCGAAGTGAGGACCTCATGACCGCCCGACCCAGGCTGAGCATCGGCCTGCCCGTGTACAACGGCGAGGAGTACCTCGCCGAGTCGCTCGACGCCCTGCTCGGCCAGACCTACGAGGACTTCGAACTGGTCATCTCCGACAACGCCTCGACCGACGGGACCCAGGACATCTGCCGCACGTACGCCGCGCAGGACTCACGCATCCGCTACCTCCGGCTGCCCCGGAACATCGGCGCCACGCCGAACCACAACCGCGTGTTCGCCGAGACCCGCGGCGAGCTGTTCAAGTGGGCTTCGCACGACGACCTTTACGGCCGCGACCTGCTGCGGCGCTGCGTGGAGGCGCTGGACGAGCGGCCGGACGTGATCCTCGCGCACGCCGACCAGGCGGTCATCGACGGCACCGGCCAGGTGAAGGTCCCCTACGAGTACACGCTCGCCACCGACTCACCGCGCCCCCCGGAGCGCTTCCGCAGCCTGCTGTTCGAGCCGGGTGGCGACGACTTCTACGGGGTGATGCGGGCCGACATGCTGCGCCGGGTGAAACCGATGGACAGCTACCACCACGCGGACCGCACGTTCGTCGCCGAGATCACCCTGCACGGGCGCTTCCACCAGGTGCCGGAGCTGCTGTACTTCCGCCGCGACCACCCCACCCGCGCCGAGCGGGCGAACCCTTCCAAGCGCTCCCGGTGCGTCAACCTGGACCCGCGCCGGGCAGGCCCGCTGCATCCGACGCCCCGGCTGCTCGCCGAGTACATCTGGGGCTTCGCCTCGGCGGTCCGGCGGGCGCCGTTGTCCCCGGCCGACCGGCGCGCGTGCTACCGCCACCTGACCGCGTGGATGACCAGCCGGGTCCGGCCGGGCGCCGGCGAGCGGGTCGAGGACCGCGCCCCGGTCGACCCGGCCCTGCTCACGGTCTCCGTCGACGCCCTCGTCGCCGGCCGTGAGGGTCGTATGGGAGGGCAGGCATGACGTCCGCGGACGAAACTCCGGTGCGCGTCGGGGTGTTCGGCCTGCTCGGCTCCGGCAACCTCGGCAACGACGGGTCGCTCGAAGCCGTGCTCGGGTACCTCCGCGCCGAGCACCCGGAGGCGGTCGTGGACGCCCTGTGCGGCGGGCCCGAGGCTGTGACGACCCGGTTCGGGATCCCCGCCACGCGGCTGCACTGGAACCGCGCGGAGTACCGGACCGCGTCACGTGCGGGCGCGATCGCGGCGAAGGGTCTGGGCAAACTCGTCGACGTCTTCCGCACCGCCGCATGGGTGCGCCGGCACGACGTGGTGATCGTGCCGGGCATGGGCGTCCTGGAAGCCACGCTGCCGCTGCGGCCGTGGGGGTTCCCGTACGCGCTGTTCCTGCTCTGCGCGAGCGGCCGGCTGCTGGGCACCCGGGTCGCGCTGGTCAGCGTCGGCGCCGCCGAGATCGGCAACCGGCCCACCCGGGCCCTGGTGCGCTGGTCGGCGCGGCTGGCCGCGTACCGGTCGTACCGGGACGCCCAGTCCCGCGACGCGATGCGGGCGATGGGCGTGGACACCGCGCGCGACGAGGTCTACCCGGACCTCGCGTTCGCCCTGCCGGCACCGCCGGCGAGCACACCCTCGGGCTCGCCGGGCCCGGTCTGCGTCGGCGTCATGGACTTCCACGGCGGCAACGACGACCGCGCCCGGGCCGAGGAGATATACCGGCGCTACCTCGACGGGACGATCCGGTTCGTCCGCGCGCTGGTCGAGGAAGGCAGGCCGGTCCGGCTGCTCACCGGCGACGAGTGCGATGCGTCGGTGGTCGCCGCGATCCTCGACGCGGTGGACTCACCGCTGGTCACCGCTGCCGAGCCGGCCTCACTGGCCGACCTGATGAAGGAGATGGCAGCTGCCGACACCGTGGTGGCCGTCCGCTACCACAACCTGATCTGCGCGCTGAAGACGGGAACACCCGTGCTCGCCCTCTGCTACGCGGCGAAGAGCGACGCGCTCATGGAGCGGATGGGCCTCGGCGCGTACTGCCACCCGGCGCGCGAGGTCGACGCCGACCGGCTGCTCGAACAGTTCCGGGCGCTGGAACAGCGATCGGCCGAGCTGCGACAGACCCTCACCGAGCGGAACCTGGCTGCCGCCCGGCGCCTGGAGCACCAGTTCACCGCCTTGACCACAACCCTGTTCCCGACGACCGGCCACGCCCACACTGTGCGGGAGGCTCCATGAAGGCGACCGAAGTCCCGGCGATCGCGGGCACGTACCTGTTCGAGCCGACCCCGTACGCCGACGAGCGCGGCTTCTTCTGCCGCACCTTCGACGCCGACGTGGTCCGCTCGGTGGGCCTCGACCCGGACGCCTTCGTCCAGGACAGCGTGTCCCGCTCGGTCCGGGGTGTGCTGCGCGGCCTGCACCTGCGCTCCGGTGCCGGCGAGGCCAAGCTGGTGCGGTGCTCGTACGGGAGGATCTTCGACGTGGTCGTGGACCTGCGGCCGGACTCGCCGACCTACCTGGGCCGGGCCTTCTTCGAGCTGTCCGGCGAGACGCAGACGACCCTGTACATCCCGGCGGGGTGCGCACACGGCTTCCAGGCGCTGACCGAAACCGCCGACACCTCGTACCGGATCGACCGCCCGCACGATCCGGCCGAGGACGTGACGATCGCCTTCGACGACCCGGAACTCGCCATTCCCTGGCCCCTGCCGGTCACTTCGATGTCCCAGCGGGACCGGGAGGCGCCGAGCCTCGCCGAGGTCCTGAAGCAAAAGGAGAGTTGAGGCCGGCGTGGACACCGAACACACCGACGGGAACGGCGAGTTCCTCCTGCCCCGGTCGCGACTGGCGAACGAGCGGCTGCACGCCATGATCCCCGGGGGCGCGCACACCTACGCCAAGGGTGACGACCAGTACCCCGACAACCTGGCCCCGGTCATCAGCCACGGCCGCGGTGCCCACGTGTGGGACGTCGACGGCAACCGCTACATCGAGTACGGCTCCGGCCTGCGGTCGGTCAGCCTCGGCCACGCCCACCCACGCGTGATCGAGGCGGTGCGGCGGGAACTCGACCGCGGCAGCAACTTCGTCCGGCCGTCCATCGTGGAGGTCGAGGCCGCCGAACGCTTCCTCGCCACGGTGCCGACCGCCGAGATGGTGAAGTTCGCGAAGAACGGCTCCGACGCCACCACCGCCGCGGTGCGCCTCGCCCGCGCCGCCACCGGGCGCCCGCGGGTGGCCGTCTGCGCCGACCATCCGTTCTTCTCCGTCGACGACTGGTTCATCGGCACCACACCGATGTCCGCCGGCATTCCGGCGGCGACCACCGAGCTGACCGTGTCCTTCCCCTACGGCGACCTGGCCGCCACGGAGGATCTGCTGACTCGCTATCAGGACGAGGTCGCCTGCCTGATCCTCGAACCCGCCACCCACACCGAGCCGCCGCCCGGGTACCTCTCCGGCCTGCGTGAACTGGCCGACCGGCACGGCTGCGTACTGGTCTTCGATGAGATGATCACCGGCTTCCGCTGGTCCGAGGCGGGCGCCCAGGGCATGTACGGCGTCGTCCCCGACCTCTCCACGTTCGGCAAGGCGCTGGGCAACGGATTCGCCGTCTCCGCGCTGGCCGGGCGCCGCGATCTGATGGAGCGGGGCGGGCTGCGTCACTCCGGCGACCGGGTGTTCCTGCTGTCCACCACGCACGGTGCGGAAACACACTCCCTGGCAGCCGCGATGGCCGTGCAGACCACCTACGTCGAGGAGGGCATCACGGCACAACTGCACACCCTCGGCGAGCGGTTGGCCGCCGGTGTCCGCGAGGCCGCGGCCGGCATGGGCGTCGGCGACCACATCGTCGTCCGGGGCCGGGCCAGCAACCTGGTCTTCGCCACCCTCGACGAGAACCGGCAGCCGTCGCAGCAGTACCGCACCCTGTTCCTGCGCCGGCTCCTCGCGGGCGGGGTGCTGGCCCCGTCGTTCGTGGTGAGCAGCGCGCTCGACGACGCCGACATCGATCACACCGTCGACGTGGTGGCCCAGGCATGTGCGGTGTACCGGAAGGCACTGGACGCCGCCGACCCCACCCCCTGGTTGGCCGGACGACCGGTGAAGCCCGTATTCCGCCGCTTGGCGTGAAGTGACCTGACGCGACATGACATGACGTCAGTGACGCTCCCGCCCAACGGCGTCGGCCATCCGATCGACCAGCCAGGCTGTCGCTGGTATCACCGCCAGCGCGGTGCACCAACCGCCGAGGACGTCGGTCGGGTAGTGCGCGCCCAGGGCGACCTGCGCCCAGCCCATGGCGGCGCCGGCAACCAGCGCCGCGGCGAGCACGAGTGACATGCCGGCCGTCCTGCCGAGGCCGAGCCGGCCGGTCGCGGGCAGCGCCACCACAAGGGCGAGCGCGGTGAGGAAGGCGGTGTGCCCGCTCGGATAGGACAGGTTGCCGTCGCCGTGGATGGTGCGTCCCACCAGGTGCTTGAGCAGCGTCGCCGTCCCCACGGTCACGCCAAGACCGGCAACGACGAGCACCGCCGCGCGAGGACGCCGAAGCAGCAGGCAGCCCGTCACGGCGGCCACGACCAGCGTTGCCGCTCCCACGGGCTCCCCCAAGAAGTCCATGGCCAGAGCGACATGCCGCCACGTCGGCCCCACGCCATACACCGCCGCCCAGATCCGCGCATCCACCATGCCGGGCTTGCTGTCGTCGGCATACAGGACCCCGAGCACGACGACCACCAGCGCTGCGAGGGCCGCAATCAGCCCGAGGTGCGGCCCTTCATCCGACCGGTGGGCAGTCATGAATCAGCGCCTTCCTGTTTCCCCTGTTCCAGGCCCTCTTGAAGACTGCCCGGCCTGCATTCGGCGACCTTCCTGTGCCCCGAGCACTTCTATCAGAGCGCCGCGTACCCCGTCCGGGAAACGACGTGCACGACAAATCGGAGGAAGCAGGTTGTGTCCCCCGCGTGCAGCTGCCCGGCAAGAAGGTTTCGCTCCGATGCAACCCGCCTCCGAGCCCGTTGGTATTAGAGGCGATACCGCACCTCATCCAGGGGGATTTCATGTACGTGGACCGTTCGGCCGGTTGGACCGCCGGCCGTTTCGGCGCCGTTGTCGTGGCCTGTTCGGCCCTGTTCTCGGCCGTCGGTTGTTCGGCGGACGCGGGTTACGGCGTCAGGGTTGCCGGTGACTCGGCGGGGGTCGGGGCCTCCGCCGCGGCGGACGGGAAGACCGCGGGCAGGGACAACGAAGGCGCGGGCAGGGCGTCCGGCGCACGCCCGGTTCCGTCGGTGCCGGAGCCCGCCGTGCTGGCGCAGGCGCGGGTGAACATACCCGACGGGCAGACGGTGGGTGTGGGCATGCCCATATCCGTCACCTTCTCCCGGCCGGTTCCCGCTGCCGAGCGCAAGGGTGTCGAGAACTGGCTGCGCGTACAGACCTCGTCGGGCACGAAGGGGGCATGGAGCTGGGTGAAGGACAGCAGCCTCCTGGACGGACAGCGTGTCGACTTCCGCCCCAGCACCGCCTATTGGCAGTCCGGCACCAGGGTCACTCTCCGTCTGGGCTCGCACGGCGCCCGGCACTTCGTCATCGGCCGGTCGCTGGTGGCCACGGTCGACGCGAAGACACACATGATGACCGTCCGCACCGGCGGTACGACGCGGCGCATCCCGGTCACCACCGGGGCGCCGGGGACGGACACCTGGAACGGGACGATGGTCGTCATGGACAAGCAGCGCAAGGTGCTCATGGACTCCCGCACCGTGGGCCTCGGGAACGAGTACCGCGGCGACTACTTCTGGGCCGTGCACCTGACGACGTCGGGGACATACGTGCACCAGAATCCGCGGGCCAACACCGAGGCCGGACACCGTAACGTCACCCACGGCTGTGTCGGCCTCGCCTCCGACGGCGCCGCCCAACGCTTCTACGACCAGGTGCGGGTCGGCGACGTCGTCACGGTCACCGGGGCGGACAAGGACACCGTGGCCGCCGGTAACGGCTACGGCGACTGGAACCTGACCTGGAAGCAGTGGCTCGCGCACAGCGCGGCCGGCGCCACCACGACCGCATGACCCCCATCGCACCGGCCCCGCGCCGCACGCGCCCCGCGCCGTGAGAAGAGAGCACGACAAGGTGACCGAGGACGAGTTCGACCTCTTCTACACGGCTGCCTGCCCGCGTCTGGAATCCGTTGCGCCAGGCAATCGGCAAACCGGCAACATCCAAGGCCCGTCGCGGCCGCCGCCCTACAGGCCGCAACACTCCCGATCCACAGCTCAGGACTGGTGCACACCCGCCGAAGCACTCGTCGCGGTGGCCGATACCGGCCCCGGCATTCCCGCCGACGAACTGCCGCACGTCTTCGACCGCCTGTGGCGCGGGCACGGGCTCGCGCCGGAAGCGGCAACGGCAACGGCTCGTTCACCACTCCCGCCCCGAGCCGCGGGTTGCCTCCCAGGCAAATACCCCCCAGGGTATTTGACGCTCCCCCGCGAGCGGTCGTACGCTCGCCGGAGAGATACCCAGGGGGGTAATTGAGGAGGCAACGAAGTAGCTCGTGAAGTGACACCCGAGGCGTTCGCAGCGGCCTGGGCCGAGGTGCGTTCGTGGTCGACGTACGGGAGGCGGACGGGTACGCGGTCGGGCACGTCCCCGGCGCGCGGCTGATGCCGCTGCGCACCGTGCCCACCCGGTGCGGTGCACTGCCCGCCGGACGGCCGGTGTACGTGATCTGCGCCGGCGGCAACCGCAGCAGGACCGCCGCCGGCTGGGTGCACTCCCGCCACATCGACGCCCACTCCATGGCCGGCGGCACCGGCGCCTGGGCCCGCGGCGGCCGCCACCGCGTCGCCGGTTCGCACGAGCACGCCGCCTGACCCCCGTCCGGCACCCACACACCGGCCACCCGGAAAGGAGCCCCGCCTTGGCCGCAACCCCGTCCCCCGCCGACTCACCGATCTCCGGCCGCCACCGCGTCGCCGTCATAGGCGGCGGCAGCGCCGGCATCAGCGTTGCCGCCCGCCTGCGCCGCGCAGGCGTCACCGACATCACCCTGATCGAACCGTCCAACACCCACTGGTACCAGCCGTTGTGGACCCTGGTCGGCGGTGGTCAGGCACCCTTGAACACCACCCGCCGCCCTGAGGGATCGGTGATACCGGACGGCGTGCGCTGGATCCGCCGCCGCGCTCTGGCCGTCGACCCGGAGGCCCGCACGGTGAGCCTGTCCGGCGGTGCCGAGCTCACCTACGAGCACCTGGTGATGGCCCCCGGCCTCCAGCTCGACTGGGGCGGGGTGCCCGGCCTCGCCGAGGCGGTCGGCCATGACCGGGTGAGCAGCAACTACGCGCCGGAGTTCGCGCCACGCACCTGGGAGCTGATCAAGGGCATGCGGTCCGGCACCGCGGTCTTCACCCACCCGGCGACCCCGCTGAAGTGCGGCGGCGCCCCGCAGAAGATCGCCTACCTGGCCGCCGACCACTGGCGCAGGCGGAAAGTGCTCGACGACATCCGGATCGTCATCGTCCTCCCCGATCCGGCGATGTTCAAGGTGCCCGCCTGGTCACGGGTGCTGGAGAAGGTGGCCCAGCGGTACGGCATCGAGGTGCGGCTGCGCTCCGAGATGACCGCCGTCGACGGCTCCGGCCGCGAGGTCACGGTCACCGACCACGCGAACGGCACGAAGGAGACCATCGGCTACGACCTCCTGCACGCGGTGCCGCCGCAGAGCGCCCCCGCCTGGGTCAAGGCGAGCCCGCTCGCCGACCCGGCGAGTCCCCAGGGCTTCGTCGCCGCCGACAAGCACACCCTCCAGCACCCCACCTACGACCACGTCTTCGCGCTCGGCGATGTGGCCAACCTGCCCACCTCGAAGACCGGCGCGGCCGTACGCAAGCAAGCGCCGGTGGTCGCGGCGAACCTGCTGGACGTGATGAACGGCCGCTCCCCGTCGCACCGGTACGACGGCTACACGTCCTGCCCGCTGGTGACCGCCCGCGACCGGATGCTGCTCGCCGAGTTCGACTACGACCTGAACCCCACACCCACGTTCCCGCTGATCGACCCCTTCAAGGAGCGGCGCACGATGTGGGCGTTCAAGCGGTACGTGCTGCCGCCGGTGTACTGGCACGGCATGCTCACCGGCCGTCTCTGACCGGTCGGCCCGGGCATCCCCCGACCCGGGCCGGCCACCACACCCGCCCTCGGACAAGGGCGGACCAGACCCTTCCATATACCCCCCGGGGTAATCAACACTTCCGGCATGGAGGTCACCCGACCATGTTCTTCGCCCAGTACTACCTCGACTGCCTCTCCCAGGCGTCGTACCTGATCGCCGACGAGACCACGGGCAAGGCCGTCGTCGTCGACCCGCGCCGTGACGTCTCCGAATACCTCACCGACGCTGCGGCCCACGGCTTCACCATCGAGGCGGTCGTCAACACCCACTTCCACGCCGACTTCCTCGCCGGCCATCTGGAGCTCGCCGACCGCACCGGCGCCTGGATCGGCTACGGGCAGCGTGCCGAGGCCGAGTACCCCATCCGCAAGCTGACCGACGGCGAGAGCATCAGCCTCGGCGAGGTCCGGATCCAGATCCTCGAAACCCCGGGCCACACGCCGGAGTCGATCAGCGTCCTGGTGTACGAGCACGCCGACGACGCCGTCCCCTACGGCGTCCTCACCGGAGACGCGCTGTTCATCGGCGACGTCGGTCGGCCCGACCTGCTGGCCTCGATCGGCGTGACCGCCGACGAACTCGGCAGGATGCTCTACGACACGGTCCAGCACAAGCTGATGGCCCTCCCGGACGCCGTGCGGGTCTTCCCCGCCCACGGTGCGGGCTCCGCCTGCGGCAAGAACCTCTCCACCCAGCGCCAGTCCACCATCGGCGAGCAGCGCGCCACCAACTACGCCTGCCGGCCGATGAGCGAGGAGCGGTTCGTGAAGTTGGTGACGGAGGGGCAGCCGTCCGCACCCGCCTACTTCGTCTACGACGCCATCCTCAACCGCAAGGAGCACAGCCTGTTCGACGCGGCCACCATGCCCCGGCCGCTGTCGGTCGCTGAGTTCATGGAGCGGCGCACGACGGGAGCGGTCGTGGTCGACGCCCGTTCGCCGCAGGACTTCGCGCCCGGCCATCTGCGCGGCTCGGTCAACGTGCCCGCGGACGGCCGCTTCGCCGAGCAGGCGGGCACGGTCGTCGCCCCCGAGCAGGAGGTCGTCGTCATCGCGCCGCAGGACCGCGAGGAGGAGGTCGTCACCCGGCTCGCCCGGATCGGCTTCGACAAGGTCGGCGGCTATCTGCGCGAACCCGAGGGCGCCTTCCCCGCCCTGGCCGACGAGATGGAGCAGGCCAGCCGACTGACCGCCGACGAACTGCGCCGACTGCTGGACGGCGACGATGCGCCGCTGGTGCTGGATGTGCGCAACGCCGCCGAGCGCGAAGAAGGCTTCATCGAGAGCTCGTTGCACATTCCGCTCGCCGAACTCGCCCGCCGTATCGACGAGATCCCGGCCGACCGTCCCCTGGTCGTACACTGCGCGGGCGGCCATCGCTCCTCCATCGCCGCCAGTCTGCTGCGCCACGAGGGCCGCACCGACGTCTCCGACCTGCTCGGCGGCTACGGCGCCTGGCGCGCCCTGCCGGCGTCGGCCGACGTCTGATGTGCCGCGCTCCCCGGCGGCGGCCGCGGGCTTCGGCCGCCGCCCACTCCCAACAGTTCCGAAGACGGTGAGGCCCTCATGGCCACCCATGCCGGCAAACCGCGCCTCGATCCCGCCGCCCTGCACGAACCGACCCGGTCAGCCGAGGGCCCACGCCTGCTGGACGGACGCACGCCCGGCGAGTACCGCACCGCCCACATCCCCGGCTCCCAACGTCCCCCTCGACACCCTGCGCGAGCACCGCGCCGAACTGCTCCCCACCTCGACGAGGACGTGATACTCGTTTGCCGCTCCGTCCCCCGCGACGCGCAGGCCGGGCAGGCCCTCGCCGAGGCCGGACTGCCCGACCTGCAGATGGCTGGACGCCTCGCCGTGGGTGAAACGGAGGACCGCCGTGGGCACGCCGACATTCGGACAGCAGGGCCAGGAGGCCGCCCAGGCACTCAGGTGTAGATGATCTGGCCGCCGGCCGCGTGCTCGTAGAACTCTCCGACCGTGATGATGCCCTGGACCTGCTCGACGAGGTCGTCCTTGCCGAGCTCGAAGAGGTCGACGGACGCCTTGCAGGCGTAGATGCCCGCGCCGGTGTCGGCGATCATCTCGATGAACTCGGGGATCGGCGGGATGTCGAGCTTGTCCATCTTGCGTTCCATGTAGCGGGTGACCAGGTCCGGGACTCCCGGCATGCCGCCCAGCAGGGTCGGCAGGTGCAGGCCAGGGTTGCCGACGGTCGCCAGCTTGATGTGCTCCCAGCGCTTCTTCGTGATCGCGTCCAGGCCGAAGAAGGTGAAGAACAGATCGGCCTCGATGCCCTCGGCGCGGGCGCCGTTGGCCATGATCAGGGCCGGGTAGATCCCCTCCAGGGAACCCTTGGAGACGATGATCGACACCTTCTCGATCGTGGTCGTTGCCGTGTCGGCCATGGCGAGCCCCTTCCTTTTCAGGTGCACCTCAGATGCAGCCGCGCGGCTTGGGGATCCCGGCGATCCTCGCGGCGGTCTTCGCCGGACCCTTGGGGAAGAGCTGGTAAAGCTCCTTGACGCTCACGCCCGAGGTCTTGCCCAGCACCCGCACGGTGGGGCCGGTGCCCTTGGCCGCGTACTGCTCGCGCATGAAGCGGATGACCGCCCAGTGCCGGTCGGTCAGCGTCTCGATACCCGCCTCGCGGGCGATCTGGTCGGCCATCGGTTCGGTCCACCGGGCCGGGTCGGTGAAGAAACCCTCGTCATCGACGGGCACGGTGGTGCCGTCGTAGGTGGCTGTGGGCATGGTGGGGTCCTCTCTCCTCGGACGGACACGTGGTCTCAGGCGGACACGTGGTCTCAGGCGGACACGTGGTGTTTGCCGTGCTCGGGCATCGCCGAGCCGATCCCGGGCACTTCCCGGCCGGGCAGCAGGCTGTGCCAGTACAGCCACTCGAAGGCCAGCTTGCCGAGATGGCTCGCGTGCGACTCCTTCAGCAGCGGCAGACCGACCGGACCCGGGAAGTGACCGGGCAGTGGCTCTGTGTCGTAGTTGAAGTCGATCAACAGGGCCTTGTGGAAGCCGGTCTCCACGAAACAGTTGGTGTGTCCGTCGAAGGAGGCGTCCAGCGGCCGCCCGGCCAGGAACCGGCCTATGTTGCGAACCAGCACCTCGCCCTCGAAGTGCGCCACCGACCCCGCCTTCGACGCCGGCAGGCCCGCCGCGTCCCCGATCGCGAACACCTCGGGGCGGTCGGGGTGCTGGAGGGTGTGCGGGTCGACGGGTATGAAGCCCAGTTCGTCGCCCAGCCCGTCCGAACGGCCGACGTACTCGGCGCCGCCGTGCAGTGGCACGACCACCGCCAGGTCGAACGGCAGCTCCCGTTCGTCGTACGACACCAGCCGTCCCCTGGCACCGTCGACCTCGCCGAGCGTGAACTCGGTGACCAGCTCGATGCCCTTGTCCGCCAGCAGCCCGCCCAGCGCCTTCGCCGCGACCGGCTTGGTGAAAGCGCCGTCGAGCGGGGTGGCGTACGTCAGCTGGACCCGGTCGCGGATGCCGCGCCGCTGGAAGTACCAGTCGGCCAGGAAGGCGAACTCCAGGGGCGCCACCGGGCACCTGAGCGGCAGGTCGGCGACGTCGATCACCACCCGGCCGCCCTGGAAGCGCTCCAGGGCGCGGTGCAGGCCGATCGCGCCGGGCCGGTCGTAGAAGGTGAAGACCTTCTCTCCCCAGCCCTTGCCGGTCAGCCCCTCGGTCTCCTCCGGCAGCAGCGCGGCCCCGGTGGCGACCACGAGAACGTCGTACGACAGCCGGATGCCCCCGGCGAGGTGCACCGTCCGCGCGTCCAGGTCGACCCGCTCGATCCGGGCCTGCTTGTAGCCGACGCCGGCGCGCAGCTGCCGCGGCCGGGAGCGCACGAGGTGATGCGGCTCGGCCAGGCCGAACGGGACGAACAGCAGACCGGGCTGGTAGACGTGGTCGTCGTCCTGGTCGAGGACCGTGATCCGGTATCCGCTCTCGCCGTACGTGCGGCACAGGCGGTTCGCCGTGATGGTGCCGGCGGTCCCGCCGCCGAGAATCACGATGTGTTTGCCCATGCCTCCACTGTCGTGCGGATGATGACAGCGAGGCATGGGCCGACCGGCCCGGGTCGGGTACCCACCCGGGTATACCTTCGGCGGCGCCCGTCACCACGGGGCCCGCTCGGCCACACGAATCCCCTGGCAAAATACCCGGCAGGGTATATCAGCGCGATTGGGGGCACGAGGGTCGAACGGTCCTCGGCGCACCCCGTCGGCCCCTCGCCCCGCCCCCGTGCTCGGCGGTCGACTGGAATCCGGAGCAGCCGACACCAGCAAGAAGGGCCCGGCCATGACCGGCAGCGCACCACAGCCCCTCGGCACGAACCGTCCGCAGCCCATGGATGACCATCGCCTGGAAGTCATCCACGTCGAGCAGGACGCGTACACGGTGGACATCCGCGGACACCGCCTCCGGGTCGACCAACCCCTGGAGGCGGGCGGCACGGACACCGCACCCACCCCGACCGAGCTCTTCGCGGCCTCCCTGGCCACCTGCGTGGCGTTCTACGCGGGCCGCTACCTACAGCGGCACGGCCTGCCCCGCGCCGGGTTGCGCGTCCGTGCGGAGTTCACCATGGCCGCCGACCGCCCGGCGCGCGTCACCTCCCTGCGCCTCGTGATCGCCCCGCCGCCGGAGCTGCCCGAGCAGCGCCGTGCGGGCCTGCTGGCCGTGGCCTCGCACTGCACCGTCCACAACACCCTCCGCCAGCCGCCCGAGGTCGACATAGAGCTGGAGTCCTGAGCACGTCCTCGGCACCGGGTGTGTCGCCGATGAGGTGCTCGACGGACCCTACGGCCCGAAGCGGATCGTCTACGCCGACTACACCGCCTCCGGCCGCTCACTGGACTTCACCGAAGACTTCGTCCGCGAGCAGGTGGTGCCGCGCTACGGCAACACGCGCACGACGCGCTCTTCCTGTCCCCGCACAAGTTCGTCGGCAGTCCGCAGACCCCGGGGGGCCCTCGTCGTACGCCGTGAACTGGCCCGCAACCCGGTGCCCACCCCGCCCGGCTGCGGCACCGTCGCCTTTGTCGAGCCGCTCGGCCACCGCTACCTCGACGACCTGGTCGCCCGCGAGGAGGGCGGCACCCCGGCCATCGTCGAGTCCATTCACGCCGGCCTGGTCTTCGCCCTCACAGAGGCCGTCGGCACCGACACAGTCCAGGCCGCCGAGGAGCGCCACTGGCGGCGGGCGCCGGCGCACCGGGACCGCAACCGCCGGATCGAGATCCTCGGCAACCACCACGCCCGGCGGCTGTCCGTCACAACTACGTCGTCGCCCTGCTCAACGACCTCTTCGGCGTCCAGGCCCGCGGCGACTGCTCGTGTGCCGGACCGTACGGCCACCGCCTGCTCGCCATCGACGCGGCCACCTCCCACGCCCTGCTCGACGGCGTCGTGCACGGCTGCGACGGCATCAAACCCGGCTGGACCCGCGTCAACTTCAACTACTTCATCAGCGACCCGTCCGCGACTACCTCATCGACGCCGCCGACCTGATCGCCACGCACGGCCACCGGCTGCTGCCCGAGTACCGCCTCGGCCCGCACACCTGGCAGTGGCGCCACCGCGACGGCCGCGCCGACCCGCCGCTGCCCCTGACCGATGTGCGCTCCACGGCCGACGACCGGCTCACCACCCCAAAAGCCCGCCACCGTCGACTGGGCGAAGAGGCGTTCTCGTTGCCGCCGGTCTGCGTGGAACAAACCCGACCCGGCGCCGGTTGAACCGTACGGACATCCATACCCCACCGGGTATATGAGAGGGGAGCGGAACCCATGCCGACCGTGGAACTGACCAAGGACAACTTCGAGGAGACCGTCACCGGCTCCGACATCGTGCTGATCGACTTCTGGGCGGCCTGGTGCGGCCCGTGCCGGATGTTCGGCCCCGTCTACGAGAAGGCGGCGGAACGCCACCCGGACATCGTCTTCGGCAAGGTCGACACCGAGGCACAGCCCGAACTCGCCGCGGCCTTCCGGATCTCGTCCATCCCCACGCTGATGGCCGTCCGCGACCGGACCGTGCTGTACGCCCAGCCCGGCGCGCTGCCACCGCAGGCCCTGGAGGAACTCATCGGCAAGGTCCGGGCCGTCGACATGGAGGACGCGCGCCGCGAGGCCGCAGACAGGGTGGGAGCGAACTGACACGCTTCGGAGCGCACGTGGAACCACGCGCCCCGAACGCGCCACCCAGCGAACCCGCTGCTCAGCGGCCGCGCAGAGCGGCCAGCGCGTCGTCGAGATCAGCCGTACGGGGGCGATTGTGGGGCAGCTTGCCCAGGACGACCGCCATACCGCAGGTGTTCATGAGGGCGGAGAAGACCAGGCCGCCCGCGATACCGGCGGAGAGGAACTGGAAGGCCGGGTGCACGAGGAGTCCGAGCAGGAGGCCGAGGAGCACCAGGGCGCCGGCCGTGAAGCGGACCTGGCGCTCCATGCTCCAGCCGGCACGGGCGTCGCGGACAGCCGGGCGGTGCAGGTCGTGCCCTTCGGCGGCCCAGGCGCCGGTGCCGCCGGCGAGGGTCGCTGTGGTGACGCCCTGCTCGGCCAGGAGCTTGCAGGTGTTCTCCGAACGGGCCCCGGAGGCGCACACGACGAGGTGACCGGAGGCGTACTCGGCGGGCGTGCGCACGTCGATGACGGCGAACTCGTGGAGTCGGGTGCGGGCCTGGGCGATATCGAGGTCGACAGGGGCGGTCATGACAGATGTGATCCTTAATGGTCGACGCCGTCCCGAACCGGGACGTACAGTACCCCTGGGGGTATATTCCGAGGAGTGATCGTGGAACTGGAGCTTGCGGGTGCGGACCTGAAGGCCGTGCTGAACCGGCTGCGCCGCGCGCAGGGTCAGATCTCCGGTGTGATCCGGATGATCGAGGAGGGGCGCGACTGCGAGGACGTCGTCACGCAACTCGCGGCGGCTTCGCGCGCCTTGGACCGCGCCGGTTTCGCGATCATCGCAACCGGCCTGCAGCAGTGTGTGACGGACATCGAGTCCGGGCGCAAGAGCGGCGAGGACAGCGAGCAGATGCGCGAACGGCTGGAGAAGCTGTTCCTGTCCCTGGCGTAAGGGCGTCCGCAGCGGCGACCGTCACAGCACCGCGTCGATCAGCATGAAGGCCGCAACGGCCAGCAGCACAAGGGCGAAGATCCGCTGGAGCGTGTGCCCGGAGATCTTCGCGGCGAGCCACTTGCCGTCCCATCCGCCGAGGATCGCGGCCCCGACGAACGGGCCGACGACGGCCCGGTCGAGTCCCTCGACCGTGTCCGCGCGCATCGCCAGCGCGGCCGGCGAGTTGGCGGTGATGCCCAGCAGGCTGGTGCCCACCGCGTTGCGCATCCGCATCCCGAGCACCCCGACCGGCGCAACAGGGCAAGTATGACCGCGCTCACGCAACTGTGCCGTTAGCGCCGCGCGCGTCCACCACGGGCAGCCCGGCTCCGGCCCAGTCCCGCATGCCGCCGATCACGTCCACGGCTCGGGAGCCGCGGGCGACGAGCAGTTCGGCGGCCTGCCGGGAGCGGTTGCCGGAGCGGCAGATCACGATCAGGGGCCGCGCCTGGGCTTGCGTGGGCAGTCCCGCGCCGGCAGCCAGTGCCGAGAGGGCCAGGTGCACGGCTCCGGGCGCGTGACTCGCCTGCCACTCGTACGGCTCGCGCACGTCCAACAGCACGGTCTCGCCACCGCCCTCGGCGGTGCGCCCGTGGCCGCTGCGTGCCGCTGCCTCCTGCACGGTCACGCGGCCCGAGCCGCCTCGGCTCCGCCGGAAGATGCTCATCCCGGTTTCTCCCTCCTGTTTCTGTTTCGGATGTGGGTACGGCCGGCGTCAGGCGGCCCGGACGGCCAGTCCTGCCTTCTCGGCCGCGGCGAAGGAGTCGGCGACGGCGACGACGGTGCGCCCGGCGGCATCCAGCGAGGAGGCGGCGATACCGGCGCGCATGCCGCCCGCGCAGTGCACCCACACCTCGCCGTCCGGGATTTCGTCGAGGCGGCGGTGCAGAGCGCGGGTCGGGATGTGCACCGAGCCTTCGACGCACCCGCCCGCCCGCTCCGACCCACGCCGGATGTCCAGGACGACCACACCCTCCCGCGCGCGCCCGGCCAGGTCGGCGAACGTCGCCAGCCGGGGGTGGTCAGCGCGCGCAGCGTCAGGCCGGCATCGAGGGCCGTGACATCGCCGTCGCGCACGGGCGTCCGCTCGAAGGACACCCGGGCCCCGGCCGGCACGAGGTGGGCGGCGCCCGTGCGGCGGGCCGGCTCCGGGCCGCCGGTGACGTAGTCGTTGTGCACGTGCGCCTCGACGACGTGTGCGATCCGCACGCCGCGCAACGCGGCCGCGGTGATCACCCGGGCGACGTCGCGGGGCGGGTCGACGGCCACGGCCGTCCGCTCGCCGCCGGCGAGATGGCTGGGGTTGCCGAGCCCCGGCGCCTCGATGGTGTCGACGAAGAGCACGGGGTACTCCCTTCCAGCGAATAATTACCCCTGGGGGTATATCTTGGACGGTAGTTTGAGTACCCCTGGGGGTATTTACGAGGACAGGACGTACCCCGGGAGACACCGCACGAGTGCCTCGCACCCGGCGGGACACCCGTCCCGCCGGGCAAGCCGCCGAGAAAGGCCCACGCCCATGCGCTACGACCGCACGGTCCGCCTGGACACCGACTTCGCCACCGCCGTCGCCCGCACCCGCGACGCCCTCGCCGCTCAGGGCTTCGGGATCCTGACCGAGATCGACGTCACCGCCACCCTCAAGGCCAAGCTCGACCACGACATGGAGGACTACGTCATCCTCGGCGCCTGCAACCCGCCCCTCGCCCACCGCGCCCTGGAGACCGACCGCTCGATCGGCCTGCTGCTGCCCTGCAACGTGGTCGTCCGCCGCGACGGCGACCGCACCGCCGTACAGGCCCTCGACCCCAACACCATGGTCGCCCTCACCGAACTCGACGCCCTGCGCCCGGTCGCGGAGGAGGCCACCCGCCGCCTCGACGCAGCTCTCGCGTCCCTCGCGTCGGGCGACACGACCGTCTGACGGCGCGCCGGGTCAGTGCACGCGTACGGCCAGCCATGACAGGCCCACTCCGGTGATCGCAGAGCGCCGCAACTCAATGATCACGAGGCAATCCTCCTGCCGGTTGTCGGAATGCTGCCGCTTGCCTGCGCAGCGTTCTCAGGTCGCGGCGTGCAATCGCCCGGCCTAGTCTGTTTGAGAGGCTTGCGCGCGCTGTAACAGCATTGCCGGCTGCGGCACTTGTCTCAGACGCCGGCAGCCAGAGCCCTCCCCTCCACCACGTAGGTCCAGTCGAACAAGGGGGAGGAGTCACCCGGCCGAGTCGGGGACTTGTTCCTGGCGGCTTGTTTTCCGCCCGAAGGAGGAAACTGTGCAAGCGAAGCGGCTGAGTGTTCTCCTGGCGACCCCGGTGGCTGCCACCGCGCTCCTGTTCCCGCTGTCAGCGACCGCGCAGGCATTCGAGGCACCGTCTGCCCCGGCAGCGGTCGCGCAGCCCGGTTCAGCGACGATCTCCCCCTACGACCAGGGCTACAAGGACGGATACCGGGACGGCCTGGCATACGCCCGCGACTGCATCCGCGGCGACCCTCGTGGACGGGGCGGCAAGCCCGGGGCGTCCGCTGAGTACAACCGCGGCTATGTTGCCGGCGTCATCGCGGCCTACCGCTACGTCCATCGGACCTACTGCGGATTCGAGCCGCGCTGACCAGCAGGCGTCCAAGCTGCAGGGAGGCGATTGGGAAAGGTTCAATCACCGCTGCCGGTGGAGTCGCAGGCAGACGGTGGTGATGGCGTGGCGGTGGATGCCGGTGGTCCAGTCTGCGAGGCGGATGCTGTCTCCGGGGTGTACAAGCGCGGCGCCTGGCCCACGCGGTACGCAGGCCACTACTCGAACGCGCCGGCCTGCCCGAAGAACTCTTCGCTCCGTTGATGGCTGCCGCCGTCCATGACCCGGACCCGAGCTTTTGCCGAGCAGGCGCCCAGCGGGCTTGGTACTGCACTCACTTGCCGCTGCGCGCGGAACGGTCCCCGGCCTACGCACCCGATGGGACACGCGATCCGGCCCTGGACGATGCCCACGGGGCTGGGCTCGGTCTCTCAGTCCGGTCACCTACCTCGCAACGACTCTGAGTCGATCAACCCAAGATGTCCGAGTTCCGTGAGCCGGCATGGTGGCTGCGCGCATAGCCAACCCTCGAACTATGTTGCCCCACCACATGTGCCCCTGACCTGCGTCTTCCTACCGTGTGCCGACACGTACCCGTCCCCACCGCACACGAGGAAGTGGGCACATGGCCTCCGCAGCAGCATCCGCTCCCCCACCCCCCGCCAGCCTCCCCCGCATCGTCGCCGCCAGCCTCATCGGCACCACCATCGAGTGGTACGACAACTCATCCGATCGGGGCTAGGACCTGCGGTTTTCTGCAATTCTGGTCACGGAAGTCAGCACGGAACCAGCACGGGAAGTCGACGGTGATGACTAACGCCCCTCAAAACGAGTCCAGCAGCTGCCTGCAAGGCGGCATCCGAAGGCACGTCCTCACTCTCCGTGTTGACAGGGCAGGCCCCGGACAGCGCAGCAGTTCACCGCGGCAGCCGCCATGGCTTTCGGCCTGCGATGGGGCCGTGGACGGACAAGCCGGGGACACGCCTTCGATCAGGGCCGGCTCGGGAGTTGAACGGGGCTGCGATGGAGCCGCAGCCGGGCCGACCACGGACAGACGGCGAGACCGCTGGATCTTCGCGCGGACGTCCGCCCTGCGATGGGCCGCGACCGTGCAAGCCGCGGGCAGGTCGCCGCAGTCGGGCACGCCATCCCGGAACAGACATTGGGAAGGGCCAGCTGGTACGCGCCGTAGGCCCTGCGATGGGGCCGTGGCCTGGCAGGCCGCGTACAGGGGCCCGTTGACGGCGGTGTGCTCCAGCGCGGTGCCCCTGCGATGGGGCCGCGGACGGTGAGAACCCGGGCAGGTGAATGTGCGCTGAGCAACGGTGAGCCGGGTTTCTGTCTGCGATGGGGCCGCGGCCGAGCGGGCCGCGGACAGCCGAGCAAGTCGGGCCCGAAGGACGCCGAGAAGCGGCCCCTGCGATGGGGCCGCGGCCTGGCAGACCGCGGACAGGCGTAGGTGTGCGTGCCCAGATCGAGGGTGCCCGGAAACCAGCAATGGGGCCGCTGACGGACTGGCGTTGATGACATTGGACGCGCCATTGGCCGGACAGACCCGGTCCAGATCGTGTTGGACGAGGACACGAAGGACCTGCGATGGGGCCGCGGCCTGGCAGGCCACGGACAGTGGTGTACGGGCCGTGGCTGGCCGGCGTCGGTTCCCGCCCGATGGGGCCGCGGCCCGACAGGCCGCGGACAGCTCCGGAGGCCGAGTGCCTGGGCATGAACCGGGCGAACCTCCGATGGGACTGAGGCCGGGCGGGCCACAGACAGCAAGCAGGAGGGCGTGACAATCCGTGTCGACGGGCGCCTGAGATGGGGCCGCGGCCGACCAGGACCGCGGACAGGTGACCGTCCCACGGCAGAAGTCCAGGTCCTGGGAAGACCTGCGATGGGGCTGCGGCTGGGCAGGCCTCGGACAGAATCCCCGCGCCGGTCGAGGACGACCGGTACATCCACCTGCGATGGGGCCGCGGCCTGACAGGCCGCGGGCAGCCCGCGTGTACTCGTCGCGCCGCCCCTTGGGCAGATCCCTGCGATGGGGCCGCGGACAGGGAGGCCGTGGACAGTCGGGGGCCAGACGAGTGCTGGCTGTGTCGGTCCACCTGCGATGGGGCCGTGGCCGGGCAAGCCGCGGACAGGTCGCCACGGTCGGGGGCGCCGACCTCGAAGAGACGACGCTGCGATGGGGCCGCGGCCGGGCAAGCCACGGACAGTTCCTCCCCAGCCGTAACACGTGGGCGACCTTCAAGCTGCTGCGATGGGGCCGCAAGCCTGACAGACCGCGGACGGCCGGCGAATTCTTCGCTCGCACCCGTCGGCGAACGTTCCCGCGATTGAGCCGTGACGCGGGCAGGCCACGGACAGCGGCACGTACTGCCAGGCCATCCTCGCCTACTGGCGCCTGCGATAGGGCCGCGGCCGGGAAGGCCGGGGAGGAGTGCAAGCTTGGCGACGATCGGACCTGCGACGACGTGCCTGCGATGGGGCCGCGGCCGGACAGGCCGCGGACAGATGCCGGTCCAGGTCGCCTGGAGTTTCTGCCAGACCCTGCGATGGGGCGGCGGCCTGGCAGGCCGCGGACAGCGTCCTGGTCGACGCCGCTTGCGGTGGAGTACTGGTGCCTGCGATGGGGCCGCGACCACGCAGGTCGCGGACGGTCCGACGATGCCGCCCAGCCAGCCGTCGTTGTCAATCCTGCGATGGGGCCGCGGCAAGTCCGGGGCAAGACGAGCGGCTGGTCATGTGGTGGGCGCACGAATACCTGCGATGGGGCCACGGCCGGGGAGACCGCGGACAGTCGGTGGACGGCATCCAGGCCAAGGGCAATGTGCACCTGCGATGGGGCCGCGGCCCGACAGGCCGCGGACGTACGGTTACTCTCCAGTTCACCGAACAGAGTCCGCTCCTTCGATGGGACCGCGGCCGGGCAGGCCGCGGACAGGCGGCGTGACCCCGCGGAGCTCAACCACGGCGACCGGCCCGCGATGGGGCTGCGGCCGGGCAGGCCGCGGACAGGCGAATGACGGGTCGGTGCCTGCCATGCCGCCCCCGACCCTGCGATGGAGTCCCGGCCAGACAGACCGCGGATAGGCCGCGTGAGCTGCGGATTCTGTGTCTGGCCTGGTAGTGATCTCACCCTCCCATATGGATAGGTATGGCGATTTTGGAGATTACACCTCGGTGCTTTCCGGGTGTCGCTGGTGCGCTTGCGGTTCCGAAGTGGGGGTGGGGAGGAGGAGTCCTAGGCCGAAGTGGCTGTGGCGGCCGAGGGGGATTGGTCCGCTGATGGGTTCGTTGAAGGTGAGGTGGAGTCCGCGGCTAGGTCGGTTGTCGTTGCGGGTCTCGCGTTTTGTCCGGCGGTGTTGGGTGTAGAGCGGCCAGTCGCCTGAAGGATCTTGCTCTGAGCTGGGGCGGGGTGATGGCGGTGGGCGAGTTCGCGGGCCGCCTCGGCGGTGAAGAACTCGGTGAGTGTCTGGCGTTCCTTCGGGTGTCGCGCTGGGATGAAGGGGGTGACGCTGGTGTAGCGAGCGGAGGGTTTGGTCCATTCAGCGGGGAGGACGTCAGCCGCTGCTCCGTAGGCGGTGATGCGGAGGTGGAGGCGGCGTGGGCCCGGGACGCCTTCCGGGACGCCGATGGTCCCGGTGGTGGCTTGGTGAATGGCGTCGAGTTCCTCGGTGTCGAGTCCTCCGGGGGTCCAGATGATGATTTCGTCGATGCGGCGGTCGTGGTTGCTGTCCCAGGGCAGGAAGTGGGCGTGGTGGTGGTCGGTGAGGGGCGTGCCAGCCGCCTGGAGACCTTCAGTGAGCAGGACGTGGACCGCGAAGCGATCCGCACCGTCCTGGACCAGAAGCAGGCCACTGTCTACAGCGGCGTGAAGTTTCGCAAGGGCGCCCCCTTCGAGTGGTTGTACCTGTACCTGTACCTGTACCTGGCGTCCGTACTGCCCAACGGCCTGTCTCGCATGCCCGGCTCCCGCCCCGACTTCACCCCGCACTTCCCCTGGGGCTCCCTGGCCGCGCTCGAAGGCGACACTCTGGCCTACCTGACCCTGCGCAACGGCGAGGACGAGGAGGGCTGGTTCGGGGAGATCGGCGTCATCGGCCACGGGCCGCGCGCCGACGAACTCGCCGACCAGGTCGCCACCGAGATCATCGAGTGGGACCGCGGCTGGGGCAACGACGGGCCAGAACCCCGCTTCCGCATGGCCGTCGGCGACGCCCGCGACCAACTGACGTCTGCCGAGCCGCGCTTCGTCATCGACAAGACCTACAGCCGTCTCGTGGTCGACTGGCCGCGCGAGGGCTGAACCGATGATCCCCGCGTGCGACTGCGGCTGACGCCTCTAGTTGACACATAACAGCGACAACTGTCACAAGATCGCCGACACCTTGAAGCGGTGGGCAGGTGAACCTGGGAACCGAGAGGCACGCAAGCGCACCCAGGTTTGCTGCGTCGATACCGATTCCATCGATGAGGACTTCACTGCTACGACAGGGAATGCTCTCCACTGCTACTGAACTTGAATGCGTGATGTCGGTCAGTCGTCCATGACGGATCGCGTAGAACATCCGGGACCGCTCGCCCGGCTCGTAGCACGTGTCGACCCACCCGGCTTCGACGGCGCGCCCGGGGCCAGGCGTTCGAGGGGCTCTCGACGACGGCCGAACGCTGACCCTCTGACGGCGGATCAAAAGTGACCCACTTGGTGATCTTCGTCTGACTCTGACCTTGGTGATCAAGGTCA
>NZ_JBIAWE010000026.1:0-119730 GCF_042895235.1 Streptomyces sp. NPDC001410 | reverse complement strand
AGCCCGTACAAGACGGTTGAACTGGGCGGCGTTCCCATGACACCGGCCCAGGCCTACGCGGCGGCACGCACCAAGCCCGACTCCGACGACTGATCTGAAGTCCCGGTGCGGATATAGCCGTTGGAAAGTTGCGCAATGTAGCAATCATGGCAACAGGTGCGGCCGTCCGGTGCGCACCGCTGTCCGGCGTGGAGAAGGGGTGGGTGGGATGCTGCGCAACGGACTGGAACCCTGGCACCTGCTGATCGTGGCGATCGTCGTCATCGTGCTGTTCGGCTCGAAGAAGCTTCCGGAGGCCGCTCGCGGGCTCGGCAAGTCGATGCGCATCCTCAAGAGCGAGGCGAAGGCCATGAAGGACGACGGCGTCGCGCAGTCCGCGGCCCCCGCCGACGCCGCGCCCGAGCAGCCGGCCCCCAAGGTCAACCAGACCGCGCCGGACGAGGCGGCCGCGGCTCGCACGGTCGCCGAGGAGACCGCCGCTCGCTGACCTCCTGGGTAGCCGCGCGTGCGAACGCGGGTACGGCTGCTCAGGCTTGCGTCGCCGTGCTCAGGGATCGTTGAAAGCCGGGAACGTCGTGGGCGCCCTGTTCCAGGCCGCGGGGCTCGGTGTCATGTACCGAAAGCTCTTCGGCCGCCCCCAGCACCGCACCCGCCCGAGCGGTGCGGTGCTGGGGGCGGCCGAAGGCCAGCCGTCCGCCGGCTAGCGGGCGGTCCCGAAGTCCTGGGTCCAGTAGCTGTTGGGCTGCGCCAGGCCGACGCCTATCTCCTTGAACGAGCAGTTGAGGATGTTGGCCCGGTGGCCGGGGCTGGACATCCAGCCCGCCATCACCTGCTCGGGAGTGGAGTAGCCGTAGGCGACGTTCTCGCCGTAGGTGCTCCAGTTGTAGCCGCCGCGCGTGATCCGGTCGCCGGGGGAGGACCCGTCGGACCCGGTGTGCGACATGTTCTGGTGCGCCGCCATGTCCTGACTGTGGGCCTGCGCCACCTTCGTCAGGGTCGAGTTCAGGGTCAGGGCCGAGCAACCCACCTTGCTGCGCTCGGCGTTGACGAGCGCCACGATGCGAGCGACGACCCCGGAGGCAGTGGCGGTCGGCTTCGGGGTGCTCCGCGGGGTGGGAGTCGCGGAGGCGGTCGGCCTGGGGGCGCTGTGCGTCGCGGTGGGCTTCGGCTTCGGCTTTGCTGTCTTGTGGGGGGTCGCGGAGGCGGTCGGAGTCTTCGACCGCGCCGCAGTGGGCGCGCTGCTCTCGCCGCCCTGCCAGTGGTGATTCCAGTGGCTCTTCCGGTGGTGATCGTGGTACTGCCAGGTCTGGGCCGAGTAGTTCCCGGCGCCGCCGGCCCGGGGCCCGCCGTCGTTCCCCCAGTCGCTACAGGCCATGGCGACGGACGGTACGCCCACCGCACTCAGGACGACCGCCCCAATGACCAACCGCCGGTAGTGCTGCTTCTTACGATGCTTCGCCATGCGTGACCTCACCGGTAACTTCCTGCGGGCCGTCATTCTTAGAAAGCCCTCACAGGGAGCGCAAAGAGCCTTCGTACTACCTTGCTTCGTAGATGCTGAAGGCCCTTGCCAAGCGCAGGGGAGCGTGCTGGTCCCACGTTTGCAGTTTGCGGAGAATGCTGTTGCCCCGTCAGAAACCCAGTGTGTTTCGGGGAACGGGTGAGAACGCCGAGTCGACGCAATACCGTCCTGCCCGACCCGCCAGGTGCCCACGCCAAGCCGGACAAATCCCATATGTCGCCAGAACGGTATCTACTATTCGGCGTCCCTAGCTCTCGGGGTGGCGTGACGGATGTCACGGAACCAAAGCTTCCGGTTCTCGTCGGCCGCCCAGAGGGCGATCTGTGTGCGCGAGCGAAGGCCCAACTTGTCGCGCACCTTGTCCAGGTGCGTGGCGACCGTATGCATCGAAAGTCTGAGTTGTTCGGCTATCTGCCGGTTGGTCAGCCCTTCCGTCACCAGCTCGACCACCATGAACTCCCGGGCGGTCAGCCGTGACCGCTCGTCCGTGCCGCTGCTCGTCCGCAGGGCGTACGCGACGAGCCGCTCCCCGTGCAGCCCCCGTGCGCCGGTGACGGCGGCCTCCCGTGCGGCCGGCGACAGCAGTTTCCCGACCCGGTCCGCCGCCTGTTCCATCGTGCGTCGCCAGGGTGCTTCGGGCTCGGTGTCCAGCCGGCGCCGTGCCTGTGCGCTCGCCTCGTACAACCGCAGGGCGCGCTGCGGGTCCCCGCGCTCGGCGGCCACGAGGGCCAGGCCCTCGACGGGATACAGCGAGTGGAAGCTCGTCCCGGGGGTGATCCGCAGGACTTCGGTGAACAGGTGCTCGGCGCTTTCCACCTGCCCGAGGGCCAGGCGTACGGCTCCCGCGGTGTGCAGCGCGGCTGCGGTCCGGGGCCAGGGCGCGTGCTCCCTGAGCACCGGCAGGCACCGCGCCATGAGCGCGTCGGCTTCCGGCGCCAGACCCGCCTGGAGCAGCGCCCAGGCAAGGTGATGGGTGCACCACGCGATCTCCTCGGCTGTGCCGAGCGAGGCGAGGACGTCCCGGCACTCGCGCAGGTCCGCGACGGCCTCGGCGAACTCCTCGCGGCACAGCCGTGCCGCAGCCCGGGCGTCCAGGGCGTTGGCCAGTCCGGCGGGGTCGTGGCGCGCCCGCTCCCTGGCCACGGCCTGCTCGCCCCGGCGCAGCGCCTCGTGCAGGTCGGCCTGCTGGCAGGCCACCCGCGCGGCGAGCGCCGGCGCCTCTCCGCCCGGCGCCCAGCCGTCCGCTTCGCGTAGTGGTCCGGTCAGCAGCGCGCGGGCGGCCGACGGCTGCTCCTGCTGGTAGTGGACGCGGGCCAGCTCCAGTGTGAGCCGCGCCTGCGCGGCCTCGTCGTGGCCGGTGGCGCAGGCCAGTACCGAGGCGAGGTTGTCCCGTTCCGCCGCCAGCGGGCTGCTCGCCTGGTCGGCGAACACGTCCCCGCGGCCCCCGTCGGCCAGTGCGGTCAGCCAGGTGAGGGCTCGTCGCAGGGTGCCCGGCAGCTCGCCGGACGCGCGCAGCCGCTCCAGGGCGTAGGCGCGGATGGCACCGAGCTGCCTGAAGCGGGTCGGCGCTGCGTCACCCGGCAGACGTACGACCAGGGACTTGGCCTCCAAGGCGCACAGAATGCGGAAGACCTGCCCCGGTCCGATGCCGTCGCTCACGCACACCGACCGTGCCGCGGCCACGTCGAAGCCACCGACCAGGACCGCGAGACGCCTGAAGACGGCCTGCTCCGCCGGGTCCAGCAGCCGATGGCTCCAGTCGACGGCGGCGGCGAGCCCGCTGTGGCGACGGGGCCCGGTTCTGTTTCCGTCGGCCAGGAGGTCCAGCTGGCACACCTGGTCGTCCAGCCCGGCCAGGATGTCGCCCGGCGCGAGGGCGCCGACGTGCCGGGCCGCGAGTTCGACGGCCAGGGTCAGGCCGTCCAGCCGCCGGCAGATCTCGGCAACCGTACGACCGTTGCCCCGGTCGAGCGAGAAGCCGGGCGAGCGGCTCGACGCGCGCTCGACGAACAGCCGCACGGCATCCGCCCGAAGCAGGGCCGCCACGTCGTCCCCGGCGTCGGCCGGGGGCAGGGCCAGCTCACCGACCCGGAACACCGTCTCTCCGGGCACCCGCAGGGCCTCCCGGCTGGTGGCCAGGATCCGCAGCCGAGGGCAGCGGCCGAGCAAGGTCGCGACCAGCCGGGCGCACGGCTCGACGAGATGCTCACAGTTGTCCAGGACCAGCAGCCGGGAGGCGTCCCCGATCGCACGGACCAGACCGTCGGCGCCGGTCCGGCCCGCTCGTTCGCCCACGCCCAGCGCGGCCGCCACGGACTGCGTCAGCACAGAGCCGTCCCGCAGCGAGTCCAGCTCCACGAGGTCCACCCGGGCGAAGCGGTTCGGCAACCCCCTGGCGCACTCCAGCGCCAGCCGTGTCTTGCCCACCCCGCCCGCACCGGTCAGCGTCAGCAGCCGGGTGCTTCTCAGGAGGACGCGCAGGCGGGACATCTCCTGCTGCCGGCCGACGAAGGAGTCGAGCGCCGGCAGCAGGACGGGGCCGTGGTCGTGGGTGGCAGGGGGCGGCGGTCCGGACGGCGAGGCTCGCCGTGCTGCAAGTCGCAGCCGGAGCGCCCGTTGTCTGCAGGCGTTGGAACAGTACCGGGCCGGCCGACCGCCGTGCGGTCTCGTGGTCAGTGCTGCACCGCATGCCTCACACGTTCGACTCCGGGTCATCCCCGATTCCTGGCCGCCCGCTCCGGGGAGGAAACCATCCCGTCAGGGCGTGGCGCCGGGGTCGATCCCGAGTACGACGGTTCCGGTCACTCCCTTGCCGAGGTCGCTGCCCGCCTGGGTGAGGGTCAGCAGGGTCGAGGACCCGCCGTTGCGGTAGATGCCGTCCCTGGCGTTGAGCGTGCGGGTCGCCCTGTTGTTCCGGTAGGGGGACAGGGCGGCGACCCTGGTGTTGTAGGTCTCCGGGAAGTAGAGCTGGCCCGTGTGGGACACATGGCCGCCGTGGTACGTCCCGTTGGACACCGTGCCGCCCGCATGTGTCTTGACGTGGATGTGCAGGGCCCGGCCGACGTACCAGCCCGGGTAGACGGTGGTGAACTCGGCGACGCCGGCGGCGTCGGTCAGCTGCACACCGCGCAGGAAGGTCGTGTCCGGGGTGGAACCGCCGGCCACGTAACCGGAGTAGATCCCGAGCGCGTCGCAGTGCCAGATGTCGACCGCCGTATTGGGCAGCGGGGCGCAGGTGGTGCTGTCCGTCACCGTGACGCGCAGGGTGAGCGGAACGCCGGCCTTGCCCTCGGTGATGTCCTTGCGGACCGTCTCCAGGTCCAGGTAGTAGGGCCCCTCGGTCTGCTCGGGCGTGAGGACGCACGCCGCGGCGAGCCGGGCCGGGGTGCGGGGATCCGCGGCGGCGGCCGGCTGCGTGGCGGCGAGGCCCAGTGCGGCCACGCCGAGGGTGGCGCCGCCCAGGGTGGCGATGACCGATCTGCGGGTGGCGCCGGCCGGGGTGTCGGCCGGCTCGGGGGCGCGCTGCGGTTCCGCGGTGTTGTGGTGGGGGGTGTCAGTCATGCTGTGACGATGGCGTGTGCGCCGGCGCCTGGGATCGTACGGACGACCGATGAAATCGGAGGCGTTACGAAACCCCCGAGGCCGTGCGGCAGACCTCAGGGAAGCCGCTGCCGCTCCGCCGCGTCGGGAGCCGTGGGCATGGCCAGGTGCGCGAGATCGCCCGGCGGGGGCGACGTCACCGGCCACAGCGGAGCCGCGACCCCGTCGGCGAGCGCGGCCGGCGCGTCGGTGAGGTTCATGCGCTCGCGCAGCCGGCCGTAGAAGTCCGTGGGGCCGAGCCGCACCGCCTTGAGCCGGCGGGGGGCGGCGTACACGCCGATCCAGTCCCCGGGGTTGAGCACCCCGCGCACCTGGCCGTCGATGCTGACGGCGGCCTGGCCCGACCGTTCCAGGACCCGCAGCGCGATGGGCTCGTCCGGAGCGGCCACGACCGACCGGTTGAACGTCATGTGCGGGGCCACCGGGGTGAAGATGAGGCCCTCCGCGCGGGGCGAGACGACCGGACCACCGGCGGCGAAGCTGTACGCGGTCGAGCCC
Source organism: Streptomyces sp. NPDC001410 (assembly GCF_042895235.1). Taxonomy (NCBI): domain Bacteria; kingdom Bacillati; phylum Actinomycetota; class Actinomycetes; order Kitasatosporales; family Streptomycetaceae; genus Streptomyces; species Streptomyces sp. NPDC001410. Next base: position 114,110 of record NZ_JBIAWE010000026.1, on the reverse strand, counting down.
GTGGGCGTGGCCACCAGCAGCGCGTCGGCGGAGTACGACGCGAGGAGCCGCCCGGCGAGATAGACGCCCACCGACACCTGCCGGTCCCTGGCCAGCTTCTCCAGGACGACGTCGTTCAGCGCCGTGACGTTCAGGGCGACACCCCAGTCGTCACTGGTCTCGCACTCCATGCGCACCCGGGGCGGGGGCAGCATCGGCCCACGGGCGTAGTGCACCAGCGCCTCCACCTGATCGGGCACCTCCAGCCGGCAGGACGCCCGCATGGTGAGGAGCATCCGGCTCTCGACGGTGATCCGGTCCTCCCGTACGGCGTCCAGCGCCGCGCGCACGGCCGTGGCGGGCACCTCCGTCAGGAAGCCCACCCGGCCGAGGTCGACGCCGAGGACCAGGGCGTCGTTCTCGGCCGCCAGCCGGGCACCGCGCAGGAAGGTTCCGTCGCCGCCGAGGGTGACGATGAGATCCGGATCGCCCGCGGCGTCGAGCTCCTCCCGGGCGCTGTGCCGCGCGCCCTCCTGCCACACGTCGATGTCGGCACACTCCACGGCGTGCTCGGCGCTCCACTCACGCACGGCGCTCGCCGCGGCCACGGCCTCCGCCCGTCCGCCGTGCACGACCAGGCCGATACGGTTCACGGTCATACCCGCCTCCAAACCGGCTCGTACAGAGGGCCCTCCCCACCACGATCCCCGGCCCGCACCTGACACGCCACGCCGCTGCCGGGGCAGGAGCCTGCCCGGCCCTAACCTGTGCCTACGTGCCGATCCGGCCGGATATCTGTCACTGCCATGTCACAGCTGATCCACAGCGGAACCCCTGGTCAGGTTGGTCTGTCTCTGTCCGTGACCACCGGCACCGAGCCGGACGACCTGTTTGCTTCCGAAATCGGGGGACCCCATGCAGCACCGAAACACCATCCGCGTCACCGCGTCGGCGATGGTCACGATCGCGGCCGCCCTGTCGCTGACCGCGTGCCAGTCGAGTGGCGGCGCTCCGTCGGCCGAGAAGTCGTCCCAGGCTCCGTCCACCGCGGCCGCTTCCCCCACGGCCTCGTCTCCCAGCAGCCCGTCCACCGCTGCCTCGAAGCCCGCCGGCAGCGGCACCTCCACCCCTTCGGGCGCGACGGCCACGCCGGCGTCCGACCCGTCGGGCGGCACCGCGCCGACGTGTCCGCTCACCGCCCTGAAGGCGACGGCGTACCAGGCTGCCAACCGCCCGGACGGCACCGGCACCGGAGCGGCGATCGTCGAGTTCACCAACGTCTCCGGAAAGGCGTGCGTCCTGCAGGGCCACCCGACGGTGGCGGGGGCGGGCAACGGCTCGCCCGAGCACAACGCTCCGCTGAAGGTCACCCCCGCCGGTTCCGCGTCGAGCGTGAAGGTCGCGCCGGGCGGCAAGGCATGGGTGAAGCTGACCTTCGTCCAGGTGCAGGGCGAGGGCGACGGCTACTGCGCGTCCGGCGCGAAGCCCACCGTGTACCCGACGCTTGTGGTCGGCCTGCCCGGGTCGGGTGCCCACCAGGTCGCCCTGTCGGACGGTGAGATCGCCGAGTGCGACAACAAGGTCACCGCGACCGCCGTGTCGGCGGTCAAGCCTTCCTGACCTCGTCGGGAGCCGGGCGGCGTCAGTGGGCCGTCGTCGAGGAGACGGCGGCCCGGGCCGCCCGCTCCACCAGCGCGACGCCGTCCTTCATCGAGGTGTTGCCGTCCGACAGGACCGCGACGAGGTACTGGTGTCCGCCGACCGTGATCCGGCCGACGCTGTTGACGTCCCACAGCCCGGTCGTGTTGCGCTGCAGCCAGCCGTTCTTCAGGGCCCACTCGGAGCCGGCGGCAGCCGAGACGCCCCAGGACTGCTCGGGGGCGATACGGCCCATCAGCGCACGGATGTAGCCGCGGGACGTGTCACTGAGTGCGCGCGCGGAGCCCGTCTTCGAGGCGGCCCCGGTGTCGAAGACCGCGCGCAGCAGCCGTATCTGGTCGCTCGCCGTGGTCCGGGTCAGTCCCCACTTGGCGCCGGGGCCGCCCTTGGTGGTGGTCAGTCCCAGCCGCTTGTTGGCCGCCTGCAGTCCCGGGGCGAGGCCGATGCGCCGCCACAGGGCGTTCGCCGCCGTGTTGTCGCTGTGCTCGATCATCGCCTCCGCCTGGGCACGCTCCTTCGCGGTCAGGGCGTGCCCGGAGTCCTGTCCCTGGAGCAGCACCGCGGCGAGGATGTCGACCTTGATGATGCTCGCCGTGTCGTAGGCGGTGTCGTCGCCGTACACCTTGGGCGTCCGGCCCGTGCCCTCCAGGTCGAGCACCGCGGCCGTCACGCGCGCCTTGCCCTTGGCGTGCACCGACGCGGAGAAGTCGGCCGGGGCGGAGCCGGACGCCGTCGACATGGTGGCCGCGACCGCCGGTGCCGGGGCGAGCGCACCGGCCGCGAGCAGTGCCGACGCCGCGGCCGCGAGGACGCCACAGATCGCCGCGCGGGGGCCTCGGGGGTGCGACGAGGAGCGGATTCGGTACGCCATGGAGAGGGCCTCGGCAGTTCAGGGGACAGGGACACAGGACTGCGAACGTAAACAAAACGCCCGCTTCGCGAAGTGACCGCTGCCACGGCAGGCCCGTTTAGGAGTGAATTGTGAGCAGAGCAACAACGGGCACACGAGAACCGAACGCGACCCACCGCTCACGCCGCGTGAACATCGGAACGGCTTGCCCTCCTCACCCGGGGGGAAGAGAGTGACCAGAGAGGCACACTGGGCCCGGGAGGCGTCATGAGCACATCAGCTGAGCCGAGAGTGTCGGGCCTGGAGATCCGGTCGATCGACTACGTCCCCCTGGACGAGCGGCACGGCAAGCTGTGGCATCTCGGCCCCCTGTGGTTCATGTCCAACGCCCAGATCGCCACCCTCGCGGTGGGGCTGATCAGCATCACCGAGGGCGGCAACCTCATCTGGTCGCTGCTGGCCATCGTCGCCGGTACCTTGATCGGCACCTTCTTCATGGCCTTCCACTCCGCTCAGGGCCCCCAGCTGGGCCTGCCCCAGATGATCCAGTCGCGGCCCCAGTTCGGCTACGTCGGTGCCCTCCTGGTGTGGCTCTTCGCCTACATCCAGTACGCGGGATTCAACGTCTTCAACAGCATCCTCGCCGCCGACGCCCTGCACACCACGGTGCACGGCGGCGTCAAGCTGTGGGTGGTCGTGGTCACCGTGGTCGCGCTCGTCATCGCGCTGGTGGGCTACGACGTCATCCACAAGGCCGAGCGGTTCCTGACCTACACCTTCCTTCTCATCTTCGGGATCTTCACCATCGGTGTCCTGGCCACCCTGCACTACCCGACGGGCTCCTTCGACCTCGGCGCCTTCAAGTGGACGCCGTTCCTGGCCCAGTTCGGCGTGGTCGCCGGCTATCAGATCAGCTGGGCGATCTACGTCTCGGACTACTCGCGCTACCTCCCGCCGGACGTGACCGTCCGCAAGACCTTCTACTGGACGTACTTCGGCTCCGCGCTCGGCGGTATCTGGCTGATGGTGCTCGGATCGCTGCTGGCCGCCTGGGCCGGCAAGGACTTCGAGACGATCGCGTCGATCAACGCCGCCGGCGACAAGGTGTTCAGCGGATTCGGCGCGATCGTGCTGCTCTTCTCCGCCCTGGGCCTGGTGTCGGTCACCGCGCTGAACGTGTACGGCGGTTCACTGACCCTCATCAGCGCCATCGACTCGTTCAAGCGGGTGCAGCCCACGCTCGGCGTGCGTCTGCTGACCCTCGGCCTGACCGCGGCTCTCTCCCTGGTCGGCGCGCTCGCCGCGACCTCCAACTTCCTCGCGAACTTCAACAACTTCCTGCTGCTGGTGCTCTACCTGTTCATCCCGTGGACCGCGGTGAACCTCATGGACTACTACGTCGTACGCCGCGGGCACTACGCCATCGCCGAGATCTTCAACCCGAACGGCATCTACGGGCGCTGGGGCTGGCACGGCATCATCGCGTACCTGGTCGGCTTCGCCGTCATGATCCCGTTCTTCTCCGTCGGCACCCTGTACGTCGGCCCCGCCGCCGACGCGCTCGGCGGAGCGGACATCTCCCTGTTCATCGGCCTGCCGGTCTCCGCACTGCTGTACTGGTGGCTGACCCGCTCGATCGACGTGGAGGCCGAGACACGCGTGGCGGAGGCGGAGGCCGCGGCACTGGAACGCGCGGCACACGAGCACCGCGAACCGTGACGCAAGGGACCCGGTCACTGCCCCTGGCCAGGTCACGGCCTGAGCATCCGGTCCTGCTCCACCAGGGGCGCGCCGTCGTGCCAGGGCAAGGGCTTGCCGAAGCGGACCAGCTCGCCGTAGAGCACCGGATCGACGCCCTCGGTGAACACCAGGTCGAGCACGGGCCGGGCGGCGTCGGCGGGGGACCGGGCCTGGCTGTAGTCGCTGAACCACGGGCGGGAGGTGGCCGTGTCGACCATGCCGGGGCAGACGGAGGCGATCAGGGTGCCGGCGGCGAGGTCGTGTGCGCGGCGCTCGGCCGCGACCGCCCGGACGGCGGCGACCTGCGCCACCTTGGAGGGCACGTTGAGCCAGCGCGGCCAGCCCGCCTCCTCCGCGGTCCTGCTGTGGACCGCGCTGCGCCAGGACTCGACGGCGTACTCGACCTGGTCGAGGCTCGCACCGTCGAAGAGGGGGTGCAGCCGCGGATCGAGGTGGCCGAGGGTGCCCAGGCTGCTGGCCACGACGAGCAGCCGCCCGCCCGGGCGCAGAACGGGCCCGAAGGAACGCAGGATCGCGTGTGTGGCGGTGTTGGAGACGTCGATGAACTCGTCGGCGCGCTCGGACTGCGACTCGTCGGGCAGTACCCGGGCGACCGCGTTGGAGATCACCACGTCGACGCCGCCGTACTGCCGGTGGAGTTCACCGGCCAGCCGGTCGATGGCGTCGGTGTCGGTGACGTCCAGGACCCGGCCCTGGACCTGACTGCGGGTGGTGGGCAGTCGGGCCACCTCGGCGGCGGCCTCGGCGACGCGCCGCGGGTTGCGGCCGGTGAGCAGGACCAGGTCGTCGGGGCTCATACGAGCCGCCAGCCCCTCGACGAGAGCGCGGCCGAGACCCTGGTTGGCGCCCGTGACGAGGGCGATTCGCGAAGCGTTCATGCATGCCACGCTAGAAACGCATGGTCCATGAGTCCAACGAAAGTTCCGCACGGCTGGTATGCGTAAACGTCATGGACTTCACCGATGTGTCGCTCACGGCACTGCGCGTCTTTCGCGCGGTGGCCGAGCAGGGAACCTTAACCGCGGCCGCCGCGTCGCTGGGCTACACCCAGTCGGGGGTGTCCCGGCAGATCGCCGCGATCGAACGCGCGGCGGGCACCGAACTGCTGGAACGCAGGCGCGACGGCGTACGGCTGACCGCGGCGGGCCGGGTCGTCATGCGCCGGGCGACGGTCGTGCTCGACGAGATCGACGCGGCCGCGCGCGAACTGTCCGGCCTTCCCGGGCAGGCCGGTACGGTCCGGCTCGGCTGGTTCCCCAGCGCCGGAGCGGTGCTGGTGCCCAGGGCCCTGACCGCGCTGCGCCGCACGGACCCCGGCCTGAACGTGGTCGGCCGGGAGGGCGGCACGCCGGCCCTGGTCCGCGCCCTGCGCGCCGGCAGCCTGGACCTGGCGCTGCTGGCGTCGGCGCCGCCGTTCCGGCCGCCGGACGCCGAGTCACCCCCGCTGGTGCTGCGGACGCTCACCGAGCGCGCCCTGCGCCTCGCGGTGCCGGCCACCCACCCGCTCGCCCGCGGCGACTTCGTCGACGTGGCCGACCTGCGCGGTCAGCGCTGGATCGCCGGGTCCTCCTCCGGAGAGGACGGGCTGATGGGGGTGTGGCCGGGCCTGGACGAGCGGCCCGACATCGCCCACACCGCCCGCGACTGGCTGGCCAAGCTCCACCTGGTCGCCGCCGGCTGCGGACTGACCACCGTGCCGGCCTCACTAACCCCCGCCGCGCCGCCCGGTGTACGCATCCTGCCGGTCCGCGGCGGCCCCCAGGAGCAGCGCCGCCTGCTCCTGGCCCGCCTGCCGCACCCGCCGGCCGAAGCGGTCACCCGCGTGGCAACAGCCCTCCGCGGTGCGGCCCTTGACCTCGACACACCGGAGCGGACACAGCCGTCCCCCTGACCGACGGAGGTGCGGCGTCAGGCCGGTTCGCCCCGCCAGGCGCCGTCCCGCTGGGCCCAGCGTACGGCGGGGGCCACCGCGAGCCCGGCCACGGCGAACACCACGCCGAGCACCGCCCAGCCGAGCGTGCCGTGGGCGATCGCTGTGACCGTGACCAGGGCCGGTCCCGCCATCATCCCCGCCGACATCCCGGAGCCGAACACACCCTGGTACACGCCGTGCGCCCGGGCGTCGGCGAGTGCGTACCCGAGGGTCCAGCCACCGGCCGCCGACAGCACCTCCGCGAAGACCTGGACCACCGCACCGGCGGTCAGCGACAGCACGGCCCACACGGGGGAGAGGCCCGCGGACAGGGCGTACACCGCGCAGGACACCGCGAGCAGCAGTCCCGCCCAGCCCATCGCCCGTACTGCGCTGGGCACTTGGGAGGCGCGGCGGGCGGCCCGCACCTGTAGGAGCGCCACCAGCACACAGTTGACGATCATCAGCAGGGCCGCCGTCCAGCGCGGCGCCTCGGTCCGTTCCACGACCCACAGCGGCAACCCGACCTCGGACAGCGTGTACTGCACGACCAGCACCGCGTTGAGCACGGTCACCGCCAGGAACGGCACGTCACGCACCGCCCGCCAGCGGTCCACGGCCGGGGCGTCGTCGTCCAGCGCCGCCCGCTCGCGCACGTGCGACGCCAGCGGCATCCGCGGCACCAGCAGCGCGGGGCCCGCGAAGGTCAGCGCGTTCACCAGGATCACCGTCAGATACGCGCCCCGGGTGTCCAGTTGGAGGGCGACCGCGCCGAGCGCGCCGCCCAGGCCCATCGCGACGTTGGTCACCATCCGCAGATACGCCCGTGCCTCCACCCGCGTGGCCGCAGGCAGCACGTCGGCGTAGAGCGCGCCCTGCACCCCGCGGCTCGCCATCTGCAACGCCGTCGCACAGATCACCGTCACGAGGAACCCGGCGTAGGAGTGGACCAGCGTGTACGCGGCCGTGGCGATGCCGGTGCCACCCCACAGCAGGGCCCCCATCCGCCGGGCGCCCCACCGGTCCGCGGCCCGCCCGGCAGGCACCCCGGCGGCGACACCCACCAGACCCGCGACCGTCATCCCGACACCGACCGCCGTCGCGTCCAGGCCGACGATGCGCGTGAAGTAGAGGATGCCGAGCGGGAAGTAGAGCCCGTTGCCCAGGGAGTTGACGGCAGTGAGCACGGTGGCGAGGCGCAGGACCGGGTCGGCCGGGAGCAGCCCGCCCGCACGGGTCGCGCGACTCTCCTCGGGACTGTCGTGCTGGTCAGGGGCGGGTGAGACAGGTGTCGTGGTCATGTCGACAGCCAACCCCGTCTTCACCGGCGTCCGACAATGATTTAGCGTGGCACTCAATGATCGAGTTCCGCTTCGCCGTCGGCGACCTCGCCACCACCTCCTTCGCCTACTCCCCGCTGCAGGAGGCGGTGTTCTCGCTGCGCTGCCTGCACGACCCGGCCCGCTACCCGCACCACCGGCCGTGGCTGCGCCGCATCCGCCCGCGCCTGGAGACCCTCGACCGCGAAGTGCTCACCGCTCTGATAGCCCCCTGGCTGTGGGTGCCCGACTTCCTCACCCCACGCCCGGCCCGCGCCCGCCCCACGTTCTCCGAGGAACTCGACGAGGTCCGCCGCACCCCGCCGGACGTCGTCACCGCCGACTTCCACGCCACCTACCGCACCGACGACGCCCTCCCACCGGTCGTCGCACGGGGCCTGGCCGACCCCGCGGCCTTCCTCGCCCGGCTCACCGACGCCGTCGACGCCTACTGGCACACCTGCCTCCACGACAGCTGGTGGCCGCGCGTGCAGAGCATCCTGGAGGCCGATCTCGCCCATCAGGCAAGGGTGCTGGCGGAGCAAGGAGCAGCGGCACTCTTCGTCGGACTCGACTCGCGGCTCGTGTGGACCGGCGACCAGCTGCGGCTGACCCGCACGCGCGACACGGCCCCCTGGCCCCCGGCCGACATCCGCATCGCCGGGCGCGGCCTGGTGCTGATGCCGACGGTCTTCGCCCGGGGAGCCCAGACGGTGATCGACCCCTCGCGCCCGCCGGTGCTCATCTATCCGGCCCGCGGCCGCGCCACCCTCTCCGAGGCACCGCCACCGGTCACCGACCGCGCCCTGATACGACTCCTCGGCCGCCCGCGCGCCCGCCTGCTGAGCCTCCTCGCCGAACCCGCCTCCACGACCGAACTCGCCCACCGCCTGAACGTCACCCCCGGCGCGGTCAGCCAGCACCTGGCCGTCCTCTACGACGCGGGGCTGCTCAGCCGGACCCGCAGCGGCCGTACGGTGCGGTACGCGCGCACGGCCTTGGGCGACGAGCTGTGCCGTTAGAACTCCCAACAAAATGGATGGCGGATGCACCCCTGACGGGACGAGGATCCTGCGGTACTCGCCGATGAAGGGGTAGCTATGGGCGACATCGCTCCGAGGGAGCTACTCCCTTGCCGATGACGAGGGAAACAGCGTCACCGTCAACGTTCTGGGGCAGAACCCCAGGTGGGCAGCCGGGCTCGATGCCGAGATCGTGGTCAGGACGCCCTTCGTATCCGGTCGCTGCTACCTGGCGTTGTACGTTTCCAAGTTGGAAAGCTGGTCCGATGCGCTGAACAGGCTTGACGCCGGTGAGGACGTCGCCTGGATGGGGATGAGCAGGGGGGCATCCATTTTCATCCAACTGAGCGGCGAGCGTGACTGCCCGGAGGTGGTCGTAGAGGACGTGTCGGGATCCATGGTCACCGTGCGCGTGCCGATCGCCTTGCCGGACGACTGGATTGCCGACCACCGGCAGCGTCTGCACCAGGTGATGAATCACTGGGTTCCGATGCTGTCAGCGTAGGGAGACAAGCTGTTCTCAGAGAGCATCACCGCATGGGCGCCGGTCGCATCAGGACACCTCGTCGTGCGACCGGTCAGGGGAAAGGGCCGCCAGCGCCTCGCCGAGATCGAGCTCCGTCCTGCCGCGCGTTTGGAGGCCGCGCTCCATCAGCAGAGCTGTGCGCCGGCCCACGGCGCCCTCGCGCACGAAGTGCTGAAAGACGACCGCGGCGGCGCGGAGCTCGTCGTCCGAGGGCGCGGTCGCGTGCGCGACGGAGGCCTTGGTCGCGACGACGGCGTCGGCCGGGAAGCGTGCGACGCGGTGGCCGAACCGGTCCACTACGGCATCGAGTTCGTCGTCGGGAACGGCACGGTTGATCCAGCCGTACCGCTCGGCCGGCTCCGCGTCGTAGTCATCGGCGCTGAGGAGTACCTCGAGCGCGCGACCGGCACCCATGGGCCGGGCCAGCCGCTGGACACCCCCGGCGCCGGGCGGCGCCCCGAAACCCACCTCGGGCTGGCCCAGCACGGCGTGCTCGCGCGAGGCGAAGCGTACGTCGATCCACATGGGGAATGAAGAAATCCGGATCGGCGCTGTCGAACACGACTGCCCGAAACCCGGACACCGCCGTCAGCGCGCGTGCGGATGGTATCCAACCCCTTGGGGGCCTCTCCAGACATTCCACTCTGGTCGACAGTCATGGTGTGAGGCTAGAACCGGTGGAGTGGTTCCTCGTGGAACTGCAGGCACGGCGCCTGTTTCGCGCGAGAAGTCTCCGACGAGCTGGCCGGTGGCGACGCTGGTCGCCAAGTTCGTTCGAGGGCTGCCCGACTGAGGAATCCTCGCCTCAGGCGCCGGCCAACTCGGCGTTCGCCCGCTCCGTGATCAGGTTCAACACGCGGCCCGCGATCGCCAGGTCCTCGTCCGGAATGCCGGCGTACAGCCGGGCGGAGATCTCGGCGGTCTCGGCGGTGGTGCTCTCGTACAGGTCCCGTCCGCTGTCCGTGAGCCGCATCCGGGAGGTCTCCGCCGGATCCGCTTCCAGCAGCTTCGCGGCCGTCATCTCCTCGATCACGCCGCGCACGACCGACTCGCCGGTCTTCAGCGAGCCGGTGACGTCGGCGACGAGCTCGTCGCGGCCGACGGACTCGCCCGCGACCACGACGGCCCGGAGCGTCACACTCTGGTGGAATGTGGCGCCGTGGCTGACCAGCACGCCCTCCAGGAGGGCACGCGCGGCATAGTGCGCCAGGGCTATGACCCGGCCGTTGACGGTGGGGGCGGTGGTGGCCATGACTGCTCCTTCTCGTCCTTCTCGGTGAAGTGCCGTACTGCTGAACTCACGCAGAAATACTGTACATGACTACTATGTACATGGCTACTATTTCCTTGTGGGCACCCACAACCGAAGCGGGGTGGGCGGTGGTTCCGAAAGAAGCGGCCTGGCTCAACCTGACGGCGTGACCGACGACCACACGCCGAACCACTGCTCGGCGCCGTACTCCTCGAACCGCTCCACCTCGGTGAACCCCAGCTTCGCCGCGAGGCGCATCGCGCGGTCGTTGGCGTTCTGGGTGCAGAGCACCACCGGCTCGCCGGGACGCGCGTCGGCGAACCAGGCGAGTGCCGCCGCGCACGCCTCGGCGGCGTACCCGCGTCCCCACGCCTCCGGCAGGAACATGTAACCCAGTTCGGCCTCCCCGCCATCCGGACGGACGTGACCCGGACGTTCTGCCTCGCGCCGATCGAGCGTGATCATGCCGATCATCGCTCCGTCGAGATCGATCACGAAAAGGCCAGGGCGCCGTCCGGGCACCTCAGGCACCGCGCGTTCGAGCTCATCACGCGGTTGAGGGCCACCGATGTAGGTGCCCACCTCAGGCGAGGCGAACAGCTCGATGAACGCCGCACGGTCTCGGGCCTCGGACTCCCGGAGTACGAGGCGTTCCGTCCGTATCGGGGTAGGTGGCCAGGCGACGGGTCCGAGTCCAGTCATGGCGGGCAACCTATCGCACGCCCGTGGGAGTGATCCGAAAGACGGCCACATGCAGGTCGTGCACGCTGGTGGCAGCGAAGGTGCCGTGTACCGCCCGCACGGCACGACCGGCTGCTGAGGGCTCTGCCGGACCGTGCCGAAGCCTCTGACGCCACGGCCTGACGCCGTTCAGTGGAAGGCGTCCATGCGCTGGGTGCCGATGACCGACAGCAGCCGCAGCGCCTCCTCGGACGGGGAGCCGGGGCGGCGGTGTAGATGACGACCTGCTGGTCCCGGTCGGTGATGTGGAGGACGTCGCAGTTGACGGTCACCGGGCCGACCACCGGGTGCTGGAACGTCTTGCACAGCGTGGGCTCGGCGGACACGTCATGGGAGGCCCACAGCCGGGCGAACTCCTCGCTGCCGGCAAGCAGTTCTTCGATCAGGCCGGTCAGCTCGGGGTCGTCGGGATAGCGGGCGGCGGCTGCGCGCAGGCGCTGCGCCGAGGCGCGGGCGAACGCGTCCGCGTCGGACACCCCGTACAACCGCCGCCCGTGGGGGCTCGGTCCGAGGAAGGCCCGGCGGACGAGGTTGCGCTCGCGCCGCGGCAGGGCGGAGAAGTCCTCCATGAGGGCGGCCGCCAGATCGTTCCAGGCGAGCACCTCGAAGGTCGCGGACGTCACGATCGCGGCGGCCTGCGGCAGCCGGTGCAGCAGGTCGAGGATGCTCTGGCGCACCTCGCGCGGGGGCCCGGGCGGCGGGCCCGGAGGGGCGCCGGCGAGGTGGTGGAGGTGGACGCGTTCCGGGTCCGACAGACGCAGTGCCCGGGCCAGCCCGGCCAGCACCTCGCGCGAGGTGCTGGCCGCGCGCCTGCTCCAGCCGTGTGTAGTACTCGGTCGAGATGAACGCCAGTTGCGCCACCTCCTCGCGGCGCAGCCCCGGGGTGCGGCGGCGCGGCCCGGTGGGCAGCCCCACCTCGGCAGGGGTGATCCGCTCGCGCCTGCTGCGCAGGAATGCCGCCAGTTCTCGTCTGTCCACGTCCTCAGTGTGCGCGGGGGTCCGGGGAGCCGATCCAGGTACAGCCGGTGCCTGGATCGGCTTCCGGGACCGATGCAGGCTCGCTGCCATGAACAACACATCCACCACCACTCCCATGGGTCTGCTGGCCGGCAAGGTCGCCTTCATCACCGGTGCCGGGCGCGGCATCGGCGCCGCCGCGGCCCGCCTGTTCGCCCGGGAGGGCGCCGAGGTGATGCTCGCGGCCCGGACGGAGGCACAGCTCAAGGCGGTGACCGAGGAGATCCGGGCGGCGGGCGGCAGCGCGGACTACGTGCTCTGCGATCTGGCCGAGGCGGCCGGTGTGCGCGCGGCCGTGGACCGCGTCGTGGACCGGTACGGCCGCCTCGACATCGCCTTCAACAACGGCGCGACCATCCAGTGGCCCGGCCCCATGGACCAGCTCCCGGAGGCCGACTTCGACCACGTCTGCACCGTGAACCTCAAAAGTGTCTGGGTGGCCATGGTCGCGGAGATCGCCGCCATCCGGGCCACCGCAGGAACAGGGGCCATCGTCAACAACTCGTCCATCGGCAGCCTGCGCGGCAACCCCGAACTGCCCGTCTACGGCGCGATGAAGCGGGCCGTCAACAGCCTCACCGAGTCGGCCGCCGTCACGTACGGCCCGGAGGGCATCCGAGTCAACGCGATCGCCCCGGGCGGCACGCTGACCGAGATGATCCGCTCCTGGGAGGCCGAATCGCCCGGAGTCCTCGACCGGATCAGGGCACAGACCCCGCTGCGCCGCGCCGCCGACCCCGACGAGATCGCCCAGGCCGCCGCCTGGCTCCTCAGCGACCGCTCCTCCTTCGTGACCGGTACGGTCCTCCGCGTCGACGGCGGGGCGCGGGCCTGAGCGGAACCGCCGGGTCCGCGCCGGGTGTGATCTCCCCCATTGCGGCCGACGGGCCGATGCGGCCAACCTCTCGTCGAACGAATCTCCGAAGAACTGTTATCGGGGGCTCGCCGGGCGGTCTCCCAGGTATCGGACAGCACCGTTCGGCATTCGAGGACAGGGAAGCGATTGATGAGTACAGAGCACGCGGTGGCGTCGGCGGCACTGGTGACCGCTGCCCGGGCGGGTGACGCGGCGGCCCAGGACGCCCTGGTCAGCACCTACCTCCCGTTGGTCTACAACATCGTGGGGCGTGCTTTGAACGGGTCGGTCGACGTCGACGACGTGGTGCAGGAGACCATGCTCCGCGCCCTCGACTCGCTGGGTGGTCTGCGTACTCCCGAGAGCTTCCGCTCCTGGCTCGTGGCCATCGCGATGAACCAGGTCCGGGCGCACTGGCAGGACCGGCAGTTCGCTTCGGGAGCCGTCGAGGAGGCCGAGAAACTCGCGGATCCGGGCGCGGACTTCGTGGATCTGACGATGGTTCAGCTGCAGCTGTCCGGCCAGCGCCTGGAGACCGCGCGCGCCACCCGCTGGCTGGAGCCGGACGACCGGGGACTGTTGTCGCTGTGGTGGCTGGAGTGCGCCGGTGAGCTGACCCGCGGCGAGGTCGCGGCGGCCCTGGAGCTGTCGCCCCAGCACACCGCGGTCCGCGTACAGCGGATGAAGGCGCAGCTGGAGGCGGCCCGCGTGGTGGTCCGGGCGCTGGACGCGCAACCACCGTGCGCGGAGCTGCAGGGCGTGCTGGCCTCCTGGGACGGCCGGCCCTCCGCACTGTGGCGCAAGCGAATAGCCCGGCACGCCCGCGGCTGCGTGCACTGCTCCGGTCTGTGGAGCGGGTTGATGCCCGCCGAGGGGCTGCTGGCCGGCCTGGGGCTGGTCTCGGTGTCGACCGCGCTGCTGGCGAAGATGGGCCCCGCCGCGGGCGAGATGGGACTGGCCGGCTCGGCGTCCCGGCTGGACGCGTCCACGGACCACGCGTCCACGGACCACGCGGCAGCGGGCCCGGCGGACGGTCGCGGCTCGACGTCCCGGCCGGACGCGTCCACGGACCACGCGGCAGCGGGCCCGGCGGGCGGTCGCCGCGCTGCACGCGGCCGGTCGGCTTCCCGGGGCGAGGTCCGGCGGCGTCGGCGTATCCGGCGCCGGGCCGTCGGCGGCGCCGTCGTGGCGGCCTGCGTCGCGGGTGGCGGCCTCTGGTACTTCGGGACGGACTCCGGGTCGGGGAACGAAGGGGCGACCGCCGCGCGCGCCGCCGGCGATCCCGTGGTGGACCTCTCCGCACCCCGCGTCGTCGAGACCTCGGCCTCGGCCTCCCCGTCGCCGTCCCCGTCGACCTCGAAGAAGGCGTCCAAGAAGCCCCACCCGGCGAAGAAGCCCACGCCGACTCCCCGGCAGTCCACCCGACCCCCGCAGAGCACGCCCAGCACCCCGCAGGCGCAGCCCGCCCCCACGGGCGATGTGGCGCAGGTGGTCGCGCTGGTGAACAAGGAGCGCGCGGCCGCCGGCTGCGGACCGCTCACCGAGAACGCGCAACTGGAGAAGGCCGCGCAGGCCCACTCCGACGACATGGCCGCCCGCAACTTCTTCGACCACACCAACCCGGACGGCGCCGACCCCGGTCAGCGCATCACCGCCGCGGGCTACCGCTGGTCCACGTACGGGGAGAACATCGCGAAGGGCCAGCAGACCCCGCAGTCCGTGATGGACTCCTGGATGAACAGCCCCGGCCACCGTGCCAACATCCTCAACTGCTCGTTCAAGGAGATCGGCGTGGGCGTCCACAAGGGTTCCGGTGGCCCTTGGTGGACACAGGACTTCGGTGCCAAGCTCTGACACCGGGCGAAGGGGGAGGGTCGTCCGAGCGGAGTACCGCTGCCGCACCGGCACGTGCCCCTCCCCACGGTCCAACTGAGGCGAATCCAAGCAACCTTGAGGCCAGGGAGGCGCAGGTACGCTGAGCGCGACCTGCCCACTCCTAGCAACGGGACCGATCTGATGGACCTCACCTTCGCCGGGCGCGTGATCGAATGGCGTGGGCCGTCGCCCTACTACTTCGTCGCCGTGCCGGACGAGGAGTCCGCCGACATCCGCGAGGTGGCCGCGATGGCCACCTACGGCTGGGGCGTGATTCCGGTCGAGGCCCGCATCGGCGAGGTCACCTTCACGACGTCGCTCTTCCCGAAGGACGGCTCCTACCTGCTTCCGCTCAAGAACGCCGTGCGCAAGCCACAGGGGCTTACCGAGGGTGACGACGTGACGGTGGAGATGTCGGTGCGCCTCTAGCGCCCGATGCCGCCTTTCGGACGCCGGAGACCGCCTTCCCGGCAGTGTCGGCGTTCACCAATAATGTCGTCGGCCCGCGACTGCATGGCCCATCGAGCCCATGATCCACAGAACCGCGCCGACCACCACGAGAATGATGCCGATGGTCCACAGGATCGAGATGCCGGTGAAGAAGCCGACGATGAGCAGGATGATTCCGAGGACAAGCATGATGCGCCTCCTGCCGGTATCGGAAGGTTTTCCACCTCTGCGAGTGCCCCGAAATTCCGGATAAACCCATGTGTGGCCCAGGAATCTTCGAGCTGCTGAATTGCTGAATTGGCGCCGTAACCGAACGCGCTGACCCGGCACTTTCAGTGGCGGCTGCTGTCCGACCGCGGAACGAGTCGCAGCGCGTGCAGGGCGGTGCCGAGGTCGACGAGGGCGGCGGGGTCGGAGAGCGAACGGCCCGTCAGTTTCTCTATCCGCCGGAGTCGATAGCGCACCGTGTTCGGGTGGATGAAGAGCCGGTTCGCCGTCTCTGCGGCGACGCCTCCCGCCGTGAACCAGTGCCCGAGCGTCTCCAGGAGCCGTGTCCGCTCGGGCGCGGGCAGTTCCAGGACCGGACCCAGGACGACCTCGACCAGGCGCGCCGCCTCGGCAGGCGCGGCGGCGACCAGCATGGCGAGCGGACTGTCGTCGAAGCGGGCCACGCCCGGCCCGTCGCCCGGCAGCCCGGCCAGCGCCAGCCGGGCGAAGCGCAGCGCCTGCGGTGTGTCGCGCAGCGAGTCGAACCGGGGGCTGACCCCCACCCGTGCCGGACGGTGCCGCAGCGCCCTACGGCTCACCGTCTCGGCGTCGGGATGAGCCAACGAGAGCAGCCCGATCTGCTCGCCCGGCAGCAGCCGCCACGCCGACTGCACACCGGTCTGGCGCAGGGCCGCCTCGATACCGGGCAGGGGCTCCCCGCCCGGATCCGGCACGGAGGCGGCCACGACCGCGTAGGGCCCCCGCTCGGGCAGACCGAGTTGCCGTGCCGTCTCCCACAGGGTCGTCCGGTCCGCGAGCGCGCCCGTGAACAGCGCCTCGACCAGCGCCGATCGGCGCGCCTCGCGCTGGAGCGCCAACTCGGCACTGGCCTCCCGGTAGGCCGCCGCGACAGCCTCCGCATAACGGCCGAACTGCGCCCAGATCTCCGACGAACCCGCCACCAGCTGGGCGTCCGTGACATCCGGATGCCGCTGCGCCTCGTCGACCATCTGCGACCAGAGAAACTCGAACCCGATCCGATAGGCGTGCAGCGTGTCCGCGAGCGGCACTCCCTGCTCGGCGCGGAGCCGACCGGTCTGCTCCGCGGGCCGCGCATCGGGTTCCGCTGCGAGCGCGAAACGCCCCAGCAACTGGTCGGCGTTGGCCGTGCAGGACTCCCGCAGCGACGCGAAGGGGATCAGCGACTCGTCGGCGTAGGACTCCACCTCGGCGCAGATGCGCCGCGCCATCCGCTCACCCAGTTCCGGCAGCCGTCCCAGTAGGGCGGCACTCACGTCCGAGAGACTCATTCCTGCAGCGTACGGCCTGGTCTTTGTTCCCCGGAACAATCCCAGGCCGCGTGAGCTGTCCGTCTGGCCATGGACGCTTCCGGACACGGACGCCACGATGCCGTGAGCGCCGGCGGGGACCCGGCGAGCATGCGTGCGAGGAGGCATCATGGCCAATCTGGCGGAATTCCTGGCGGAGACGGCGGGCCGGCATCCCGAGAGCGCCGCCCTGCGGCTGGGGACGGCGACCACCACCTACGCCGAGCTGGACAGGCTGAGCGCCCAGGCCGCCGCCCTGCTGCGCACCGAGGGACTGCGCCCCGGCGACCGGGTCGCGCTGATGCTGCCGAACGTGCCCGAGTTCGTCGCCCTGTACTACGGCATCCTGCGCGCCGGCGGCATCGTCGTACCGATGAACCCGCTGCTCAAGGCCCGGGAGACCGAGTACCACCTGCGCGACTCCGGCGCCGTGCTGCTCTTCGAGTGGCACCGGGCACCCGGTGAGGGCGCCCAGGGCGCGGCCGCGGCCTCCGTGCGCCACATGTCGGTCGAACCCGCCGCCTTCGCCGCCGAGCTGGCACGGCTGGAGCCGCAGTACGAGATCGCCACCGTCGCCGGCGACGACATCGCCGTGCTGCTCTACACCTCCGGCACCACGGGGCGTCCCAAGGGCGCGGCACTCACCCATGCGGGTCTTCGCCACAACACCGAGGTCAACGTCGTCAACGTGCAGCAGATGACCCCCGACGACGTCATCGTGGGCTGTCTGCCGCTGTTCCACATCTTCGGGCAGACCTGCACGATGAACGTCGCCGTGCACAGTGGCGCCGCGCTCATCCTCGTTCCCCGGTTCGATCCGCAGACCGTGCTCGACGCCGTCGCCCGTCACCGCGCGACCGTCTTCGAGGGTGTGCCCACCATGTACGCGGCGCTGCTCCAGCACCCGGGCGCCGACGAGGCCGACGTGTCCACCCTGCGCCTGTGCATCTCGGGCGGCGCATCCCTGCCGGTGGAGATCCTGCACGGCTTCGAGCGGCGCTTCGGCTGCATGGTGCTGGAAGGCTTCGGCATGTCCGAGACCAGCCCCGTCGTCTCCTTCAACCACCCCGACCGCCCGCGCAAGGCCGGATCCATCGGGACCCCCATCCAGGACGTCGAGGTGCGGCTGGTGGACGACGACGGCCGGGACGTGAACCCGGGCGAGGTCGGCGAACTCGCGGTGCGCGGACCGAACCTGATGAAGGGCTACTGGAACCGCCCCGAGGAGACCGCCGCCGCCATCCCCGACGGCTGGCTGCGCACCGGCGACCTGGCCCGACAGGACGAGGACGGCTACCTGTACATCGTCGACCGCAAGAAGGACCTCATCATCCGCGGCGGCTACAACGTCTACCCGCGCGAGATCGAGGAGGTCCTGCACGAGCACCCCGCCGTCGCCCTCGCCGCCGTCCTCGGCGTGCCCGACGAACGGCTCGGCGAGGAGATAGCGGCAGCGGTCGTCCTGCGCCCGGGAGCCGAGGCGAGCCCCGGGGAACTCCAGGAGTACGTGCGGGATCGGGTGGCGGCCTACAAGTATCCCCGCCAGGTGTGGCTGGTGGACGCACTGCCCATGGGCCCGAGCGGCAAGATCCTGAAGCGGGAGATCTCGGCTCCGGTGCACTGAGCGCGCCGTGTGAGCCGACCGGTTCAGGGGCTGATTCCCAAGCTGGGCACCCAGCTTGGGAATCAGCCTGCGCAGCCGCGCGTGGACAGGCGATCGGCGATGCAGGCCGCGATGGCGGGGGTGATCGCGGTCATCTCCGGGCGCCAGCCCGGTACGGCGTTCACCTCGCAGATGGTGTAGGCGTCCTCGGTGGTGAACAGCAGATCCACCCCGGCGATGTCCAGGCCCAGGGCGCGGACCGCGCGCACCGCCAGCTTTTCCGCCTGCGGATAGCGGCCGGCGCACAGCGTGGCGGAGCCGCCCTTGGCCATGTTGGAGGCGAGGGTGCCGTTGCGGGAGGTGTGCAGGACGGCGCCCACCGGTTCGCCGTCGACCACGACCACGCGCAGGGAACGGCCGTGCGAGTGGGCCACATGCTCCTGGAAGAGAAACGGCGCCTCCTGGGTGAGACTGCCGGCCACCTCGCGAAGCAGGTGCGGGTCGGGGGCGAGGAAGACCTGCCCGCCCTTGGCGCCGTTGACGGACTTCACCACGCACGGCGTCCTCAGCCGGGGACTGCGCACGACGCCTTCGAGCGGAGCGGTGGCGTAGGAGACGGTGTCGGGCACCGGCAGCCCGGCCAGGGCCAGCTCCTGCAACTGCCACACTTTGTTACGGCACTTGAGCTGGGCGGCGACCGTGTTGACGAGGGTGCTGCCCATGCGCTCCAGGTGCCGTAGCAAGGTCACCTCGCGGTCGCTGTGCATGGGGCCGGCGACCTGGCGTACGCACACCACCTCAGGAGCGGGCAGGTCCGCGCCGCCCAGGGTACGCAGCACCAACCGCCCGCCCTGGACGCCGAAGAGCAGCTCGTCGGTGTGCCAGACCGCGAAGCGAGGGCCGTGGGCATCGGCCAGCGCTGCCGCCAGTTCGCGAGTGGACCGGCGCAGCACAGCCGGTCGCTGCCGCACCAGCAACCACACATCGGCGGGTGCCGGAACCGCCGGCAGAGCACGGTGCTGTACGACCACTCCGACTCCTCACCTTCGCCACCCGCGCCCGCGGGCCGTCGACGTGGCCAGTCTCGCAGTTGCGTGATCGTGGTGTCACGGACCGTGGAACGCGGCAGGCGGAGCGCATCTCTGACGCCATGTCAGGCGCCCTGCTCCTCGTCGGCCGAGCAGGCGCATCACAGCGAGGCGGGCTCTGTCCGTCCGGCCGGGGCGACGGCGCCGTCTCCCGCGCCCCTGGACTGGCCGAACAGCGCCGTCGCGGTGCCCATACCGAGCCGGCCCCGAGCAGTTGGGCCGCGACGACCGGGACCACGGAGGCGAGGGCGATCCCGGCGGCCGTGTCGGTGACGACACGGCCGAGATGGTCAGTGCCGGGTTGGCAAAGGCGGTCGAGGAGGTGAACCAGTACGCGGACCCGATGTAGGCGGCCACCGCGGCCGGTACCAGCCGGGCACGGCCGCTGCGTTGCAGGCCGAGGACGAGCAGGATCAGCCCGGCGGTGGCGACGACTTCGCCCAACCACAGGTGTCCGGCGGACCGCTCGTGGGTCGAGAGCCTCACCAGTGGCTTCGCGAACAGGCGTCGGCCAGGATCGCGCCGCCGATCGCCCCGGCCACCTGTGCCGGTATGTACGCGGCGACCTCCCGCAGGGTCGGTCCGGTGCTACGGCGGCGGCCGGCGTATCAGGCGGACAGCGTGACAGCGGGGTTGAGATGCCCGCCGGACACCGGCCCCAGCAGCGTGATGAGCACGCCCAGCCCGAAGACGGCGGCCAGCGAACAGGCCGGCAACCGCACACCGGCGTCCTGCGACAGCCGGGTGGCCTGGATCCCGGAACCGACGGCCACGACCACGAGCAGCCCGGTCCCGACGGCCTCGGCGGCGACGCGGCGGACGAGGGAACGGGTCATGCGGTGCACGGCGCTTGATGGGTCATGGGAGGCAGTCTGAGCGTGCACCCGAGCCCGCGGACAGTGGAGGAAAATCCCATCTTGCCCGGCATTTCTCGTCGGTTGCACGGTGCTCGACGACACGGCCGGCGCAGCGCCCTGGCGGTGGTGGCGCAGCCGGTCGAGCAGAACGTAGGCGCGCTTCTCCGTGGCCGCGAGTTCGGCGGCGCCGGTCGGTGAGGAGGGTGGCCTGCCGGCGCAGGTGCGCGGCCGTCGTGGCGCGGGGGCGCCGGGCGCACACCGGGCGGAGCCGATCAGCGGGGTCCAGGACAGGTCGGTCAGGCGCAGGGACACCTCGTCGGGGTCGGACCCGGCGCTCCGAGTTCGGGCCGGCGGCGGAGGGTCGAGGGACTGGTACGCGTGCAGGACGGCAACGGTGGCTCCGTGCCGGGTCTGCCGCTGAACGTCCCCCGACGCGAACGCCTCCAGCGCCTCGGCGAGTCGGCGCAGGGCCATGGCCACGGCCAGGCGCTGCGGTCGCTCGGGATGGACGAAACGGCTGGCGACCGCCAACAGCCACGCGAGCGCGGCTCCGGCCGTCATCGCGAACGAGAACAGGAGCAGCACCGTGCCGAGCACGCCGAGCCGGGTGGCTTCGCAGACGTAAGGGCCGTCGCGACCGCCACCGCCACCACGGCGGCACCGGTCGCCGACGCCCCGGGGTGGGCCCACACCGCGAGCGCCGACCCACAGCCCACGCACGCCGTCACGGCCACGGCCACCACCGCGAGGACCCGGGCGCGCCGGGCGTAGGGCAGATTGCGGCCGAACGTGGTGGTGCAGGACCCCCGCATGGCGTAGACCGCGAGATCGGGCCGACCCGCCGCCACGATCGGCACTGCGACCAGGCCCATGGCCAGGGCGGCTCGCCCGGCGAACGGGAGCGCTCCGTCTACCTCGTGCAGGGTCTGCGCGCCGCGTGGGGGGCGCACGCCCCGCGTCGGCGACCGAGCTCCGCCGGCCGTGCCCGCGCACGGGAAGGGAGAGTCGGCGCAAACCATGCGGCCCGGACCGCTCGCGCCTGCTCGAGGCGGCGCGCTCCGGCGGGCCGGCCGACGGGGACGGAACTACCCTGGTGGCGCATGAGCAGCTGGTTGCCGCTGGACGCCGTGCCCCGGCTGGCCGGTTCGGTGGCGCTCGGAGCCGTGGCCGGCGCGGTCGTCGGGCTGTCGGCCAGGGCGCTGCTGGGTGCGCTGGCCGCGATCGCCGCGACGGAGCTGGCCTTCGTGGTGGCGGGCTGGGCGGTGCTGTGGCCCATGGATGCCGCCGCCACCCACCGCAACGCCCGACGTGAGGACATCCGGCCCCTCGGCGAGGAACTCGCGGTCGTGGCGGTCGCTTCGTGCGGACTGGTCGCGATCCTGCTGCTGCTCCTGCTCGGCTCCTCCGACACCGGCCATGTCGGCGCCGCGCTCGCGCTGTTCGGGGTGTTCATGGCCTGGGCCGCACTGCACCTGATGTACGCCACCCGCTACGCCTACGTCTACTACACCGCCGAGGGCGGGATCGACTTCAACTCCGACCAGCGGCCCGCGTACCGCGACTTCTTCTACTTCAGCTACAACCTCGGCATGACCTACCAGGTGTCCGACACCTCCGTCTCGAGTGCGGCCATCCGTGTGATCGTGCTGCGGCACACGCTCCTGTCGTACGTCTTCGGCACCAGCATTCTCGCCACCGCCATCAACCTCGTCGCGGGACTCGTCACCGGCTGACGTCCTCGCGCGGTTTCGCGCCGAACGCAGCAGGATGGGACGAGGGACCATCTCAGGAGGAGGCCGGTTCGTGCCCGAGTCGCAGGCAGTGATCGTCGAACCGGCCAGAGCCACCGTCTTCCTCGTGGTAACGATCGTGCCGGGCCGCGAGGAGGCGGTCCGCGACCTGCTGCAGGACGTCTCGGGCCTGCGCCGCTCGGTCGCCTTCCGCGCACCCGACGACCGGCTCACCTGTGTCGTCGGCATCGGATCGGAGGCCTGGGACCGGCTCTTCACCGGACCGCGCCCACGGGAACTGCACCCGTTCGTGGAACTGCGCGGCGTCCGCCACCGCGCCCCGGCCACCCCGGGGGACCTCCTCTTCCATGTGCGAGCTCGCCGCATGGACCTGTGTTTCGAACTGGGCCGGCTGATCCTGGAGCGGCTGAGCGGCGCGGTCACGGTGGTGGACGAGGTCCAGGCCTTCAAGTACTTCGACGAGCGCGACCTGCTCGGGTTCGTTGACGGAAGCGAGAACGCCGAAGGGCACGTCGCGGCCGACGAGGTGTTCGTCGGCGACGAGGACCCCGACTTCACCGGGGGCAGCTATGTGATCGTGCAGAAGTACCTGCACGACATGACGGCGTGGAACGCCCTGTCCTCGGACGATCAGGAGAAGGCCATCGGGCGGACGAAGCTCGCCAACGTCGAACTTCCCGACGACATCAAGCCCGCCGACTCCCACGTGGCGCTCAACACCATCACCGACGAGCACGGCGACGAGCGCAAGATCGTGCGCGAGAACATGCCGTTCGGCAACCTCGCCGAGGGCGAGTTCGGCACGTACTTCATCGGGTACGCCCGTACGCCGGACGTCACCGAACAGATGCTGAGGCACATGTTCCTCGGCGACGGCCGAGCCGCGCACGACCGCATCCTCGACTACTCGACCGCGATGACCGGGTGCCTGTTCCACGTACCGACCGTCACGTTCCTCGACGACCCGCCCGCCGCACCCGGCTGAGCCCGAATCCGACTCCGGATCAGCCCTGTCCGTCGGGTGCCCCGCCGAGGGACACCACCACCGCGGTCAGCTGGCCCTCCGGCGCGCGGTAGCTCACCGAGTCTCCGGCCCGGCGGCCGAGGAGCGCCTGCCCCAGGGGACTGTCGGCCGTGATCAGCGTGGGGTCCACCACGTCCGCCAGCGCGCCGATCTGGAACGTGTCCTCGGTGCCGTCCTCGAATCGCACGGTGACCGTGCTGCCGACCCCGACCACATCGGTGGAGGGCCGGCCCGCGTCGGCTGCCTGCCGCAGCCGCGTGGTGATCTCGGAGATGCGGGCGTCCAGGCGATCCAGTTCATCGGCGCGCCGCAACTGGTCGGCCTCGTCGGCGCGGTCGCCGGTCGTGTCACCGTCGCGCAGAGTCGCCGCGACCGATGAGCGTTCCGCGCGGACTTCGGCGAGTTCCTTTTCGAGCGCCTGACGGGCGGCCTCACTGATCGGCTCGGGTTCGCTGGTCATGCGTGCTCCTGGGGCGTGGGGGAGAGGGATAAAGTGGCCTCAAATGTGATGTTTCGGTCATGCTAGTCGAGGTGCTGCGGATGATCCCCCGGCATGGCCCGAGGAGAGCGATGACCGTCGGCCTCCTGTGCGGATGAACCACGAGGGAGACGGGTTCGACTGCCCGGGGTGCGCGTGGCCCGACGACACGAAAGGGCTCCACCCGGACATCTGCGAGAACGGCATCAAACACGCCACCCGGTAGATGACCGGCAAGCGGGTCGACCGCGACTTCTTCGCCGCGCACTCGGTCACGGAGCTGTCCGGCTGGAGCGACTTCGACCTGGAGGACCAGGGACGGCTGACCGAGCGGATGGTCTACGACCCCGAGTCGGACCACTACGTCCCGATCCGCCGGCCCGACGCCTTCGATCGGCCACGCGTCGAGCCACCCGCCCATCGCAGCCTGCACATTCGGGTTGGGGCCGCCGGGGCCGGCTTCGATCAGGACGAGTGCGCGTACGAGGTGGGGGTGTGCTGCGGCGGTGAGCATGGCGGTGTGACCACCCAGGGACTGCCCCGCCAGGACGGGCCGGTGCAGGTCGAGCTGTTCGAGGACGGCGACGACGTCGGCGGCGTACGCGGCACGGCTCACCTCGTGCGGACGGCGCTCGCCGGCGCCGTGACCGCGCTGGTGGACGGTGACAAGCCGGTAGCCCGGGCTCAGGGCCCGAGCGAGGGTGTCCCATTCGCCGGCGTGTCCGGCGACCTTTCTCCTCACCGGCCTGCTGGTCATCGGCGGCGCGATCGCGATACGCCAAGCGCTGCGCGATGTACCCGGCGGCACCTGGGCACCCCGGCTGCTCGGCACGTTCGGTGCCTCGTTCCTGCTCGCCGGGGTCTTCCCCGCGGACCCGGGGGCCGGGTTCCCCGCCGGCGCCCCCGAGGACCGGGTCACCTCACTGAGCGCACACGGTACCGTCCGCATGCTCAGCGGCACGGTCGACTACCTCGCGCTGTGCGCCGCGTTCTTCGTACTCGCCCGGCACTTCGCCACCCGCCGGCAGCGCGGATGGGCACCCTTCGCCCGCCTCATTCCGGTGGGAGTCCTCGCCGGATCCACCGCCTCCGCCACCACAGTGGCAGCCTTCACCACCGGGGCAGGACTCGGCCTGCTCGGGCTCAGCGCCGTCACCGCCCGCCTGACCTCCCCCGCGCGGCAGTAGCAGCCCTGCTCCGCCGCTCGCAGAAGCTCACCAGCACCCATCACCGACCGACAGGAGACTGCGGCATGACCGCACCGGTAAAGGGCCCCGCCAGTTACTTCCCCGCGATCGAGAAGAAGTATGGCCGCCCCGTAGAGGAGTGGCGGAACCTCATCCGCACCGCACCGCTGACCAAGCACATGGAACTCGTCGCCTGGCTCAAGGCCGAGCACGGCCTGGGCCACGGTCACGCCAACGCACTGGTCGCGCACGCGCTGGCCGACAACGGCAGGTGAGCCGCGACCCGACGCACGCCGTCAACGCCCAAGACGGCGACCACCCAGCTCCCGGCCCTCAATCCAGAGGGCCGGATGCCGAGTTCGTGGGTGGAGTACTCGCCGAAGTGGCGGATGTGCTCGACTTGAGCGGGCGGCACCCTCAAAGGCTCAGCGGCTCGACTTCTGGGACGCCACGATCGTGTCGACGGTCTGCTCGGCCCCGGCCAGCCGCTGCACGCGCTCCGCGAAGCCCGGGAACTGCGAGGCGATCTTGGTGAGGAACTTCAACTCGAGCGGCGCCACGTTGACTTCGGCGACATCGCGCTCGATCGCCCGCGTCACGCCCTTGACGACCTGCTCCGGCGCGACGGTCCGCACCCCGCCGGGCGTCGGCGAGCCCGTGTTCGCGAACATCCCCAGCTCGCGTACGAAGCCCGGCTGGACGATCGAGACACCGACGCCCGTGCCGTGCAGATCCTGGCGGAAGGCCAGCGAGAAGCCGCGGAGCCCGAACTTCGTCGCGGTGTACATGGACGACGACTTGGTGGCAGCCATCCCCGACAGCGACCCGACGAAGCAGATGTGCCCGCGTCCGGCGGTCGCCATGGCGGGAGCCAGCAACCGCGCGAGCATCGCGGGCGCGCGCAGGTTCACCGCGAGCGCCCGGTCGATCTGCTCCGGCGTGTAGTCGAGCACGTCACCGCTGGAGGGCAGGGCGGCGTTGGCGATGAGGATGTCGGTCCCGGCGGCTTCCTCGGCGAGGCGCACCACATCGTCGGCGTCACCGAGATCGGCCAGGATCGTGCGCGCGCCGTAGCGTTCGGCGAGGGGCTCAAGCGCCTCGCGCCGTCGGCCGGTGAGTATGAGGTCCGCGCCACGAGCGGCCATCTCGGCGGCGATCGCGCCGCCGATGCCGCCCGTGACCCCGGTCAGCAGAACAGTTGTCCCAGCAATGTGCACGACTACCCTCCCGTACTGTTCGTTCGAACGAACAATAGAGAGGGCGTGAGGGACTGTCCACCCGAACGCGGATGGAAGAATGCAGGGCATGCCGAACGACGCTCCCGCCGCCACGACGCGCCAGCGCATCATCACAGCCGTCCTGCAGATCATCGGCGAGGGCGGGGTCGCGGCGGTCACCAACCGGCGGATCGCCAAGGAAGCCGGAGTGTCACTCGGCTCGGTCACCTACCACTTCGAAACCCAGCACGATCTGCTGCGGGAGAGCCTGCTGCACTTCGTACGCGAGGAGGCCCGGTACTTCACCGAGCTGGCCGACCAGTGCCAGACCGAGGGCATCGACATCGAGGATGCGGCATCCCTGGCCGGGCAGGTCGCGTGCGGCACGGCACTGGACAGCGCCCATCTCGCGCCGTTCGAGCTGTACATCCAGGCCGGGCGCGACGAGCGGCTGCGTGAGGCGGCGGCTGAGGCGTTCCGCGCGTACGACCGGCTCGCCACCCAGATCCTCACCGCTCTGGGTGTGCCGGACGCGGAACGCCTGGCGGCCACCACGGTCGCGGTGGTGATGGGGCTGCAACTGCGGCGTCTGGCCACCGGCAGCCCCGCCGAGGACCTGGTCGACGCCCTCCTGCTGCTCGCCCGAGGCTGTCCGCCCGCTCAGTGACCGGCGGCAGGCCGCAGCAGTTGCGTGGCCTGCTCGCCGATGATGTCCCATGCGGCGGACGGGAGATCACCCAGCGCTGTCCGGCGCAGCGCGCCTATCGCGTCCTCGCTGCCGGTGTCGCCCGTGGCGCTGCCGCTGACCACGTCGTAGCCGTCGCGCACGGCGACACGGAGGAGCTTTCGCCCGCCGGCGTCGGCGTGCAGTGCCGTGGCGACGACGAGCGGCGGCGCTCCGCCCGCTTCGGCCGGCAGTTTGCGGTAGGCGGTGGCGACGGGCTCACGCCAGTGGATGCTCAGCAGCAGCGGACGCTTGGCCGTCGCCTCGGCCAGGTCGATCTCCTGCACACCCTCGGGTCCCAGCACCGAGGCCCGTGCGTCCAGGACGAGGGCCGCCGGCAGCAGGCAACGCAGCGTGCTGCCCACGAGGTTGCCGCCGACCGTCGCCGTCCGGCGTACGGCGCCGGTCCCCACCGAGGCGGCGGCCAGGCGTATGACGTCCGGGACCCGGTCGTCGATCCGGTTCAGCACCACGGCGGCGCCCAGCGCCTCGCGCCCGATGACGTTGGCCTCCGGGAGGCTGCGCAGCGACATGGCCAGTTCGGGGAACCCGTCCCGCTGCCAGTCGGCCCACAGCAGCGTCGCCCCGCCGATCGGCACGGCCCCCTCGGCCAGACACTCCCGCGCCTCGGAGACGGAGCTGGGCAGTCGCAACAGCATCGCAGCCGACCTGCCTTTCTGGGTAGTTGAGCAGCGGGGCCGTGAACCGGTCACCCGCCCACAGGCATGGCGCATTCTCGTCGCACGAAGTGGGGCGCACACAGGGCTCACACGAGCATGCCGGGCGTCGTCGAATCCCCCACTGCACGGGCATCGGGGACCGGAGCCCTGCGGCGCAGACGGCATCCAAGCTCCCGCTAAGCTCGCGCGCATGAACGGTGAGGGCAGCGACAACAGCGGTAGACGGGTTGTCGACGGGCGGTTCGAGCTGGAAGCACGGCTCGGCGGTGGCGGTATGGGCATGGTCTGGCGCGCGACGGACCTGGTGCTGCATCGGAGCGTGGCCGTCAAGGAGGTCCGGCCGCCCGATCCCGACCTCGCCGAGTACGACCCGGAAGCCGCCGGGATGCTGCGCGAGCGGGTCCTGCGGGAAGCACGCGCGCTGGCGCGTATCGATCACCCCAATGTGGTGACCATCCATCATGTGGTCGACGGAGGTCCGGGTACCTACCCCTGGATCGTCATGGAACTCGTCACCGGCGGCTCCCTGGCCGACCGCCTGGCCCGCGGACCGATGTCCCCCCAGGAAGCGGCACGGATCGGACGTGAGGTGCTGGCCGCGCTGCGCGCCGCACACCAGGCGGGCATCCAGCACCGCGACGTGAAACCGGCCAACGTCCTGCTGCGTCCCGACGGGCGTCCGGTGCTGACGGACTTCGGCATCGCGGCGATCCGCGAGGCGACCTCCCTCACGGCCACCGGGTCGGTCATCGGCACCCCCGACTACATGGCGCCCGAACGCGTCTCCGGCAAGGACGGCGGTCCCGCCTCGGACCTGTGGTCGCTGGCGATGATGCTCTACACGGCCGTGGAGGGCCACCACCCGCTGCGCCGCGGCACGACACTCGCCACCCTGGCAGCCGTCCTCAGCGAGGAGATCCCGCCGCCGGTCAACGCCGGTCCGCTGCAGGACGCCCTGACGCGGGTCCTCGTGCGGGACCCCGCGGCGAGGCCCGATGCCGAGCAACTCGACCGGATGCTGGCCGACGTCGCCCGCGAGCCCGAGTCGCCCACCTCCTACCAACTGCATCCCCCGTCGGCACCGTACGTTCCCGGACCGGCCACGGCACCCACGGGCTTCGGCCCCGCGCCCGCGACGTCCGGGGGGCCGTACGCCGCTCCTGCGGCCCCGACGACGTTCCAGGGCCCGCAGGACGCGCGTCCGGCGTCTCCCACCGTCCCGGTACGGCCGAACCGTGGCAGGCGCTGGAAGGTAGTGGGCCTGCCGGTCGCCGGGGTGGCGCTCGCAGGGGTTCTCGTCTGGGCGGGGCTTCCCGACGGAGACTCGAAGGCATCCGGTTCCTCCGCGTCCGGCAACTCCACCAGCAAGTCGCCGTCGGGCGGCGGCTCGACCGCCACGGACGT
The DNA here is from genome assembly GCF_042895235.1 of Streptomyces sp. NPDC001410. Classification (NCBI taxonomy): domain Bacteria; kingdom Bacillati; phylum Actinomycetota; class Actinomycetes; order Kitasatosporales; family Streptomycetaceae; genus Streptomyces; species Streptomyces sp. NPDC001410. Next base: position 85,343 of record NZ_JBIAWE010000026.1, on the reverse strand, counting down.
CACGCCGTCGGCGAAGGAGTCGACCGGCGCGACGGCGAGCGCGAAGGAGAACATGCTGACTCCGGCCGGCATCCGCACCGCCATCAGCGCGTTCAAGCAGCAGACCGGACGGACCCGGTTCGGGTCCTTCGTCGTGTATCCGGAATACGTCTCCGCCGACCTGATGGTGAAGGGCAGCGACACCAAGAAGGACTCTTACACCTATCGCCCCGGCCAGGGCGTCCAGAAGGGCATCATCAGCGACACGCTCAGCGGCGAGGAGAAGCCCGTCAGCCTGGACGACTTCGACTGGGACAAGGTCCCTGCCCTGCTGGCCGAAGCCGAGCGGAAACTGAAGGTCGATCACGTCACGACCCGCTACCTGACGGTGATTCTTCCGGGCAACGCCTTCGGCGACCCTGCCGGAATGTCCGTCTACCTCACCAACGCCTATGGCCAGACCGGTTACCTCCAGGCGAACACCCAGGGCAAGGTCACCAGCGTCATGCCCAACCAGGACTGACGCGGTATGTGAGGCAGGTCACTTGGCAGGGTGGAACTCGAGAGACGGCATCGGCGAACAGGAGGTGACGACGACACGGCTTTCGAGGGATACGACATGAACCACAGAGGTGAGGCGTGACGCTCCTGCCGGGCACCGCTGCCGCACTCGCCACGGCAACGGACGGGGTCGGTGACTCCGACGGCTCGGTGATCGAACGGTCCTGGCGGACGCCCGACGCGTTCGCCCTGATCTTCGACCGCTACGCCGACGACATCCACCGCTACATCGCACGACGTCTGGGCTCCGACACCGCCGACGACCTGATGGCGGAGACGTTCGTGATCGCGTTCCAGCGTCGTCGGCGCTACGACCTGTCGCAGGCGCACGCTCGGCCCTGGTTGTACGGGATAGCGACCAACCTGATCGGGCGTCACCGCAGGGACGAGGCACGCCGACTGCGGGCACTGTCGCGCATGGCGTCACTGTCCGCGGACCGGGAGCACGAAGGCCCCGAGGACGGGATCACCGAGAAGCTCAGCACCGGCGGGACGCACGGCACCCTGGCCGGCGCTCTCGCCGCACTGCCCGCCCGGTACCGGGACGTGCTGCTGGTGATCGCCTGGGGAGAACTCGACTACACGGAGGCCGCGCAGGCCCTGGGCGTGCCCGTCGGCACCGTGCGCTCCCGCCTGCACAGGGCCCGCACCAAGCTGCGTCGGGCACTGGGCGCACCGGATCTCACCACCTCGACCGCGCCTCAGAAGGAGACGGATCATGGATGAACTGACGATGGTGCGCGGATGGGAAGCCGACCGGCACGCCCTGTCCGACGACGCCCGCGTCGCCGCCCGGGCCCGCCTCGGAGCCGCGATGGTCGAGGAGTCCCGCAGCGGCGCATCCCGTGGACATGCACTGAGCCGACGACTCGTCTTCCGTACCGCGCTCGTCGGCGTGACCGCGGCGGCGGTGGGCGTCACGGTCGTGGTGGCCGACGACGCCAAGGACGACGACAAGCCCCGTCTGGGTGCGATCAGCGCAACCGAGGTGCTGCAGAAGGCCGCTGACAGGTCACGTGCCGCGGGCAACGACCTGCCGGTGCCGCGCAACGACCAGTACTTCTACACCAGGACCTACATCACGCGGACGCCGGTCAAGGGCGGCAGGACCAGGACGTGGACCGACGAGAGCTGGATGTCGGTGGACGGTTCCAAGCCGTCCCTGCGCCAGGAGCACGGGAAGATCCACCACGATCCGCCGCTCGGCAAGCACGAGGTGCGCTGGCCTCCCACCGTCTACTCCAAGCTGGAGACCATGCCGACGGACCCCGACAAACTCCTCGCCCAGTTCAGGGGGAGCCAACCGAGCACACCCCACAACGACATGTACGCGTTCTTCAACGGATGCATGCTGCTCATGGGACCGCGTGTGATGCCCCCGGGCTTGCAGGCCGCCGCCTTCGAAGCGCTGGCGAAGCTTCCCCGGATCCGCCTGGACTACGACGAGGTGGACGTGGCGGGCCGGACCGCCGTCGGAGTCTCGTACCCCAAGACGGCGTGGACCTTCCTCTTCGATCGTAAAACCTACGACTATTTGGGCCTGCGGACCAAGGGGAGCAGCCCGAAGAAGGTGCACGGCGAGTGGAAGCAGGCCAACTGGTACTACGAGACCAGGATTCTGCAGGACATTCAGGTGGTCGACCGCATCGGACAGCACGGCTGAGCATCCGTAGGAGCAGTCCGGCAGAGTGACGGCCATGAACGAGAAGACCAGTGCGACAGCCGCCGAGCCCAGGCCGCCGCTGACGGCCGACCTCACCGGTGCGGAGCTGCTGCGCTGGTACGGCCTCGGGGAACAGCGGAACAGCCATCAGCGCTAAGCAGTTGATCTTGAACGGCCCCGGGGATCAATGGACCCGTGGTTGGTGCTGAGATTGATCAAGACCGTCGCCGGGCCTTGACGCACCTAGGATTGCGAGGGTGACGGCAAGAACGAGTGACATCGAGAAGGCGGCCGGAGTGCTGCGCGCCGGGGGCCTGGTGGCTCTCCCGACCGAGACCGTCTACGGTCTGGGCGCCAACGCGGAGGACCCCGCCGCCGTCTCGCGCATCTTCCAGGTCAAGGGACGCCCGTCCTCGCACCCGCTGATCGTCCACATCGGCGGCGCGGAGCAGCTGGACGACTGGGTTCAGGAGGTACCCGCGACGGCCCGCCTGCTGGCCGAACGCTTCTGGCCGGGGCCACTCACGCTGGTCCTGCGGCGTGGTCGCCGGGTGCCCCTGGAAGCGACCGGTGGCTTGGAGACGGTGGCCGTGCGCGTGCCCGACCACCCCGTGGCACTCGCGCTGCTGTCGGCCTTCGGTGGTGGTGTCACGGCCCCGTCCGCCAACCGCTTCGGCTCGGTGAGCCCCACGACCGCGGACGACGTCCGTGCCGAGCTCGGCGACGCCGTCGACTTCGTGCTGGACGGTGGCCCCTGCGAGGTCGGTGTCGAGTCGACCATCGTCGACGCCACCGGCGAGATCCCGACCATCCTGCGGCCCGGCGGGGTGACGCGCGAGGACCTCGAAGCGGTGCTGGGGTGCCTGCTCGCGGTCCCTGCGACCAGCCGGGTCCGGGTGCCGGGCCAGCATCCGTCGCACTACGCGCCGCGGGCGCGGGTCGTCCTGGTCGAGCCGGAGAAGGTCGTCGCCGAGGCGGAGCTGGCGCAGGAGCTGGGGCACCGGGTGGGCGTCTTTCTTCCTGCGTCCTTCGCCGACGCTGAGGTGAAGGCGCACGCGGTGGTGCAGGTCCCCGGTTCGATGGCCGCCTACGCGCGCGGGCTGTACGGGTTCCTGCGCGAGCTCGACCAGCAAGGGTGCGACCTCATCGTCGCGTCACTACCGGCGGAGGAGGGGCTGGGACTGGCGATCGCCAACCGGCTCCGCCGCGCCGCGGGGCCCCGGACCACCGTGTGACCAGCGCCGACGCCCTGCCCTTACTGCTCCCGGGTGCGGGGACCTGGCGGATTCGTGGCGGATTCGGCTGAGCTTCCGCCGGTCTGGCAGGCCGGGCACAGCTCGTGCCGCCCGTCGTCGGTGACGACCGTTCCCCATCCCCGGCACACCTCGCAGTCCGCGGCCCGCGCCAGGTCGGCGCGGGGGGCGGTGCTGGGCGCGTGGTCGGCTCCGTGAGCCATCGGGTGGTGCCCTTCGGGGGTGATCGAGCGGTGAACCCGGTGGGTTCCGCATCCACGTATACGGGTCTCCTCCGACCGGGGCAAATCACGTAGGGGCAGCCACGGCCGGGATGGTCAGGACGCGGCAGGGACCGCCGCATCAAGGCCGCGAGAGGCGACGAGCCGTGCACTGCCGTCGGCCAGCCGGTAGGACAGCCCCACCACACCGAGGCGGCCGGCGGCCACCCGCTCGGCCAGGGCGCGGGAGCGTTCGAGCAGCAGGTCCACGGTGTGCTCGATGTGCTCGGCCAGGATCTCTTCGGCCTGGTCGCGTCCGGCGGCGCGGGCTGCCAGCACGCTCGGGGTCACCCGTTCGACAACGTCACGGACGAAGCCGCCGGGCACCCTGCCACCGTCGGCTGCGGCCCGGGCGGCTGCGATGGCCCCGCACGAGTCGTGGCCGAGTACGACGACGAGCGGGGCGTCGAGCACGCTCACGCCGTACTCGATGGAACCGAGGACTTCTGCACCGGCGACATGCCCCGCGGTGCGCACCACGAACAGGTCGCCCAGGCCGCGGTCGAAGATGATCTCGGCGGCCAGCCGGGAGTCGGAGCACCCGAACAGCACGGCGAAGGGTTGCTGGGACGGTGCGATCTCGGTGCGGCGTATGGCGTCCTGGTTTGGGTGCTCGGGGGTGCCTGAGACGAAGCGCTGGTTACCGGCCATGAGCAGCTCGAAGGCGTCGCGGGGCGTCGGGTTCTGGATCTCGGTCATGGCGGCAGCCTACGAGCGGGCACGAGCCTTCGCACCGCCTGGTCCCGCCGGAACTCGCAGGATCGGGGCACGCTGACGGCCTTGTCGTCACCCCCAGGCGCCGGGCGAGGGCGGTCTCGGTGCGGGACCTCAGCGTGCGACGGTGCTGCCCCGCCCCGTACGGCGACCGGTCCAGGCCCCCCGTTCGTCGTCCACATCCGCACAGCCAACCAGGCGTTGCCCGCGGTGTCGGCCGAACGAGGGCGGACCGCCCGGGATCACTCGCCGTTCCCTCCGTTGCGGGCCTGCGCCAGCAGCTGGGCCACGACGTCCTTCGCTCCGTCCTCGGTCTGCTCAGCGAGCGCGTCGGTCACCTCGTCGCTCGTGCCGTCGAGAACCTGCTGGGTGAGGCGTTCCACCAGCTCGGGGTCGGTGCCGCTGCCGGGCCCGGTGAGGTCCACCCGGGTCGGCCGGCGCGAGGCGACGATCTCTGGCCTGCCGGTGCCTCGGTCGCCTCCGCTTCGGCGAGCGCGCGGTAGACGGAGGCGACCGAGGGGTGCTGTCCGGCGTTCTTGCCAGTCTTGATGGTCAGCTTCTTCGCGATCTCCGGGACAGGGACGCCCTTGTCCTTCAGCGCGCGGGCGAAGGTGAGCATGTCGTCGTCGATGACCTTCGGCCGTCCGCCGTGGTTGCCCTTGGCCGCGGCGGTCACCTGCCCCTCCAGGGTCTTCTCCCGGATGCAGTTCCGTTCGAGCTGGACGCCGGCGGCCTGGAGCTGCCCGGATAGCGTCATCAGCTCGGCGGCGTTGCGGCGAGGCGCTTGAGTTCGTGGACGGTGAGGATGACCTCCTGGTCGGGGGCGGCCTCCTTGCTGTCGTACGCCAGCTTCAGCGACTCTTCCAACTTCGGCCGGGTCTTGACGCGCGTACTGGTCTTTTCGGAGAAGATCCGCTTGCAGACTGGCCGGAGCGCGTCGAGCTGGCTCTGCAACTCCGGGTGTGAGTAGTTGAGGTACAGGAAATCCCGGTGAGATTGATCTTGCTGGGGTTCTCCTACCGCGGACAAGGTGAGCCCAAAAGCCGCCACGAGATGATCTTGGAGTCCTGAAGGCGGCTGGTCAGGATGCGGTAGGCATCGCGAGGGCGAGCGACGCCAGGTTTCCGTACAGGGCGGCGTGCAGGGCGGCTGCGAGTTCGCGGGCCCGGCCCTCCTCTGCCACGTCGTGCAGTACGAAGTAGACCGGCCCCGCGGAGGAGTTCGAGCGGATCTCGCCGGCGCGGATCAGCTGGATGACCGCGGCCCGGACGGCGTCGTACACCGAGTCGGCGACGGCGTGCTGCGGGGCGGTGATCATGTCGGCCTTCACCGTCCAGTGCTCGCCCAGAGACTCGATGGCGACGAAGACGGCGTCCTGCTCCTTGGCCTGCCGGTACGCCGCTTTGAAGGCCGCCATGCCCATCGCGTCGGGAATGAGGTCGGGCGGGGCAGGGAGCCGGCAGCGGCTGCATGAGAACCATCGTTCCAGGCGCGTGGGACGGCGCGGACGTCGACACGGCAGGCGTGTGCCTCACTGGGCCTGGTCATGCCGCCGATGGGCAACCGGCGCGCCGGCAGGGCTCCGGCCCGAGACTGGTGGAACCGTCTTGGACAGAGAAGGACCCCAGCGTGGTGATCGCCGGGGTCCTTGCCCTGTGGGAGTCAGGGGCGCTCGTTTCAGGGGCCGATGGTGGGGTCCAGTCGGTGGCGGGGCGGCCCGGGGGCGTCGTCCGTGTCTTCGTGCTTTAGGCCGGTGGTGAGGTCTAGGAGGGCGCGGATGGACAGTTCGGCCTCCGCTGGATGCCGGAACGGCCCATCGTGGTTGACGGTGTACTGGTTGCGTCGGCCGACCCGGTCCTTTTGCAGATGGCCGGCCTCTGCGAGATCTGCCACGATGCGCTGGGCCGTGCGCTGGGTGAGCTGACAGGTGGCAGCGAGCTCGTGCAACCGGGCAGTGGGATTCCGGGCGATCACCAGCACCCACGCGTGGTTGGTCAGAAAGGTCCACCGCCGGCTCTGGTGGTCAATGATGATCGAAGCCCTTCCCTCCTCAGTGCCTGTCAGTGTCCAGCTCGGGCCCGGCGTCCGGTCAGGCTGAGGTCTTCGACTGCGGCTCGGGGCCTTGTGTGCGCATTTGCTCGTTGATGCGCTGCGCTTCTTCGAGTTGGTCTTCGAGGACGATGATGCGGCAGGCAGCTTCGATGGGGGTGCCCTGGTCGACGAGTTCGCGGGCGCGGGCGGCGATGCGCAGCTGGTAGCGGGAGTAGCGGCGGTGGCCGCCTTCGGAGCGCAGAGGTGTGATCAGGCGGTGTTCGCCGAGGGCGCGCAGGAAGGCGGGGGTGGTGCCGAGCATGTCGGCGGCCCGGCCCATGGTGTAGGCGGGGTAGTCGTCATCGTCGAGGTTGTCGGCGGGACGGGATGCGGCAGGGGGCATAGACCTCTTCTTCCGGGGACGCATCGGGGGGCCCGGGTGCCAGTACTGGCACCCGGGCCCCGAGCTTGCAACACCATCTACCGGCACATCGTGCCGGTCTTCTGCGTCCGCAGGGTCCGCCTGGGAGGGCGGGGCTGCGGGGATCGTGAATGCGTGACCGGGGACCACCTTCCAATCCGGGGTCTGCGTACCCGGGCGGACTGCTTCCTCGCCCGGGCGATCCTGATGGCGTCTCGCTCCTTACCTTCGGTTACTCGGTTTGTACTGCTGGATATCGCGGGTACTGCTCGCGGCCCCGCGGGGTCGCGTCCTGCTTGACCTGCTTGCACGGCAGTTCGTGTCTGCCGTGCCCTCTTCGACTTCCTGGGTACGACCACGACAGTAACTCCGCGACGAGCCAATGTCTACTACGGCGATGACAGATTTTCTCTAGGGCTGATGCTCAGGCTCGTGCCTCAGGTACACCCGAAAGAGTGCTGTCCCGGGTTGCTTCCCGGCTCGGCGGCCACATGCTGAGCCTGGAGGCACAACCGATCCAGGGTGGGGTGACAGTGCATGACCGACATGGAGACGACACGCACGCGGGCCCCCAGGGCCCCTGCCGTGGTTGAGGGCGACAGCCCCGCCGGTGTCGCTCGCGCCCGTGACGTCGCCCGCGCCTTCGTCGAAGGCCTGGATCCGCCTCCGGCCTCCGATTCGGCGGAAACCCTCGCCCTCGTGGTCTCCGAACTCGCCACCCAAGGCCCTGCGCCACGGCGGCGGCCGCTACACCCTCCAACTCGGCGCCACCGCCGACGCGGTGCACGTCGCCGTCACCCACCTCAACCCGTCACCCCCGCGGGAACGCGCCCTGGAACGCGCCCCGACCTCAACGGTGGCGCCGGCAGGTTCGGATGGCCCTTGGTCCGCCACCTCACCAGCGAGGCGACCATCACTCCCGGTCCCGGGCGAGGCAAAACCATCCATGCCCGCCTGCCACGGTGACAGCGCCGCCTAGGGGCAACCCTGGCTGACCGAAGTTGATCTCATGAAGAGCGGCAGGCTCCGGCCGGTCGGACGGAGCCTGCCGCGTGAGTTCCGACGTCGCACATGGAGCTCTACATCGGTCAGTCGGGGGCGGCATCTGTGGCTCTGGCGGAGTCCGTAAGGGCGTCGAGTCGGGCGGCGAGGCCGGGGTGGGTGGTGGTCAGGTGGGGGCGGGTGGCACCCAGGGGGCGGATGAGGGCGGCGGGGTCGTCGTCGGCGAGGGCCGCGTGGAGCTGCCTGAGCGGGGAACGCGCGGCGGCCGGAAGGTCGGTGAGGGCGGTGATCTGGCCGGCGATGCGGCGCAGGTCGGCTGCGTTGTGGCGGGCCCAGGTGGCGGTGGTGCGTTCGGCGGCGCGGTGTGCGCGGGTGGCCTGGACGCGTTGTTCGCCGGTGGTTCCTGCGGGGCCGGGACGGCCGCGCAGGTAGCGGCGTTCGGCGGCCTGGCGGCTGGCGACGCCGAGGGGGTGGGCGAGGTCCGCCCAGCTGGCACCCGCCTCGCGGGCGGTTTCGATCAGGCCGGTTTCCCATCCGGCGAGCTGCTCGCGGACCTGCCGCAGCAGCAGCAGCGAGGCCAGGGCCTGCTCCGGGCCGACGTCGTGCGTCTCGGCAGTCCCGGGGTCCTCGTTCCGGGCGGCATGCAGGGCGTCGTCTATGGCGTGAAGGGCTGCCGCGGCGGCGAGGAACGACGCCGGGCTGTGTGCGTCGGCGCTGGACGATGCCGGCTGGTCGGCCGGGGTCATGGGCACCTCCCTCAGGTAGTCATCCTTTGGACGACACCATGTTTGTCATCCATTGGATGACATGTTACAACGGTGTCAGTGAGGCGCATTGGCAGCAACTGCCCGAACTTCCTGGAGGTGTTTTCCGATGTTGATGCGCACCGACCCCTTCCGTGAGCTGGACCGGCTGGCCCAGCAGCTGATGGGCCCGGGCACCTGGTCCAGGCCGTCCCCGATGCCGATGGACGCCTACCGCGAGGGCGACCAGTACGTGGTGGCCTTCGACATCCCCGGCGTCAGCGCGGACGCGATCGACATCGACGTCGAACGCAACATGCTCACCGTCAAGGCCGAGCGCCGGCCCGTGACGAAGGCCGACGATGTGCAGATGGAGCTGTCCGAGCGGCCGCTGGGCGTCTTCTCCCGCCAGATCGTGCTCGCCGACACGCTGGACACCGAGCAGATCAAGGCCGACTACGACGCGGGCGTGCTCACCCTGCGCATCCCGATCGCCGAGCGCGCCAAGCCCCGCAAGATCGCCATCGGCGTCGGAGGCGGCCACAAGGAGATCTCCGGCTGAGCCGGACGATGCGGGCCGAACGGCGGCGGAGGACGGGCACCTGATCTCCCCCTCACCCCGTCCTCCGCACCCGACGGGACGGACTCGAAGAAGGGTGGCGATGGACGTGACCCTGCGACAGGAAGCGTTCCTGGAACATGTGAGGGAACGCGGCGAGTACGACAGCCTGCCAGAAGCAGAACGCGCGGCTCGCGTGGTGCTCGCCCTGCTCGGCGCACACCTGGTCGGCGAGGTACGCGCCGAGCTGGCGGCGCGCCTGCCGGAAGACTTCGCCCTGATCCTCCTCAACCCGCTGCAAAGCAGAGAGCCCCTGCCACCGGAGCGGTTCCTGCGCGCGACCGCCGCCTGGATCGAAGGAGCCACCGAGCAGACCGCCGCCTGGGACGTCAGCGCCGTCCTCAGCACCGTCGCCGACGCGGCCGGCGACGACCTGCTGGGCCAGATCCTGCTCCAGCTCCCCGCTGGCTACGACCTCCTCTTCGGCCACCCCCAGCCCGCCTGACCACCCACACCCCGGTGTCCCCGCACAGGCACCACGACCTTCGGCGACAGAAAGGGCAACGACCACAGTGATGACCGACCGGCGTGCACCTCTCCAGCACACACCCGTGATGACATACGAGCAGCTGCTGGAGAAGGTCCGCTACGAAGGCGCCTACCCCACCCGGGAAAGAGCCGAGGAAGCCGTCCGCCTGGTCCTCGCAGGACTCGGACGCCAGCTGACGGGCGACGAACGCGTCGAACTCGCCGCCCGCCTCCCCTTCGAAGCCGCAACGGTCCTCACCGTGCAGATCCCCGACACCCAGCCCCTGACCGGCTGGGCCTTCGTCAAAGACCTCGCTACCCGCACCGGCGACACCCTGGGCACCACCCGCTGGGACACCGGATCCGTCCTCTGCGCCGTCGCAGCCCTGGCCGGCCCCGACCGCCTCACCCGCATCCTGCACCAGCTCCCCTCCGGCTACGCCCTGTTGTTCGGCCGCGCCGAACTCACCCAAGCCGCATAGACGGCCAACGTGCTGCTGAACATGCTGAAGTCGGTGGGCCTGTAGGGGCCCTGAGCCTTTACGCTGGGCGGACCGTCCCGGTGGCGTCCCCCGTGCCACCGGGACGGCTTGTGTGTCCGGGCGACGATAGGGGTCACTTCCTCATCTACGGCCTTGGTGCATCGGTACGGCCGTTGGCGCTGAGATTGATCATGGTCCCGAGCTGAGGGTTCTTACCAGGGTGGCCAAGATCCGCGTTAAAGGGGCATTGGGATGATCTTGTCCTGTGAGTGATCAGCAGAATTCTGGTGTGCGCGGTGGTCGGCTGGCCCGCTTCCTTGAGCGTCGGCGGGAGGTTCGCCGTGAGCGTGGGCCGCGGCGGCGGCCGTTGGATGAGGCGGCACGGCGGGCCGTCGAGGACCTGAGCGGCGTGGGCTGGGGAGCTCGGCCGCCGGCCCGGCGGCGGACTCTCGATGAGGCTGCCGAGCGCGCTGCCGACTGGAGGGCCGGTAGTTACCCAGGTCGAGCGGTGGATGCGTGACCTCTTGGTGTTAAGCGCGTTGAGCCGGGGGACACGTGCTCGTCCCCGCGGCACTCGTGCGAGCGGGCCCCGATCCCCCCGGTACTCGGGGCCCGCTGATCAACTGCCGTCAGTGGCGGGGGCGCCAGCGGGTGAAGACGCACTGGTCATCGCCTGCCCCGAGCCGGAACGGCAGGGCGATGCGGTCCAGGGGGAAGGTCTCGCCGGGGGCGTGGACGGTGTAGCCGCACCGCGTGTAGAAGGCGGCCAGGTCGCGGTCGGCCTCCCACTGCTTGCCGTCCAGCAGCCTGGCCCGCGGATCCGACCAGCGGTTCGACGGTGAGGCGAACACGTTCCGGCAGTTCAGCGCCCTATACAGCTGCTCCAGCACGCACACCACGTACGCGTCCCGGTCCACCGCTCCCTCGGGCAGCTCGGGGTTGGAGTACACCGCCTGCCGCCACGCCGACGGCACCAGCTTGCCATCGATCTCGCGTGGCAGCAGCGGCTTGACCTTAACCTTCCTCCGCGCGAGCGCGGGCAGCCGCTTGACCGCCTCCAGGACGCGCTTGCCGCCGGAGGCCGCCCCCAACGCGGGCGACTCCCCGAGCAGGGACAGGAACGGGCGGACGGTGTTGTAGCGGGTGGCCAGCAGGCGCCGCATCTCCGCTTCGGCTTCGTCGTCCCCCGGCCCGATCAGCTCTGCCACCAGCGCGGACGCTGCCTCGACCTCCTTGCGCGGGCCGATCTCCGTCTCCAGCGCCCGCCACATCGCGCCCGGATCGAAATCGGTGCCGCTCTCGGCGATGAGGTCCAGCTGCTCGCTCCACAGCCGGAACACCCCGTCGACCATGCGGTACGCCTTGGCCACCCGGCCCCGGGCCGCCACCCACTCCCGGTCCGTCGCCCGCCGCGCGGCGCTGATCAGCTCCACCTGCATCAGCAGCGAGAACAGATCCAGCGCGTCGTCGATCGCGGATGCCTCCAGGTGCCGCAGCACCGATGTGAGCAGCGCGGTGCGTTTCGGCTCCGAGGTGCGCTCCAGGTTCGGCGCCTTCGACCCCAGCCCCGCACGGGCGAGCGCCGCCAGCCGGTTCGGCGGAATCTGGTCGATCCGCACCCTGCCGAGGCGGAACGCGGCGATCTCATCGACCCGCTCCAGGGCCTTCGCCATGCCCGTGCCCGTGGTCCGCGTCGGCGGCCGGCGCAGCCGCTCAAGCTCCGAGATCCGCCGCCCCTCCGGGACGTCGAGCAGGGCCACCAGGTCTTTTGACAGCGAGGTGTCCGCCCGGCGCGCTGCCTTGGCCACTGTGGCATACAGCCGCTTCTCCGCAACGGCGCGGACCTCCGCCACCTGCCGGGCCAGCACGCTCACCCCCGGCAGCAGTACCCGGTTCCGGCGTAGCCACCCCACCGCCTGGTTGAAGAGCGCCACCGGCCCCTCGGCGGCCGTCCACGCCCGCCCGTGCAGGAACGTGCGAAACTTCCGAGCCCACTCCGCGTCCTCGAACTGGTGATAGCCGTAGGCGTCCCGGATCTCCCACGCATGCTCGTACGGCGTCATCTGCCGCTCGGTATACCGCTTCACGCACGAGGCGTCCTCCACGCCCAGGTGCTCAGCCAGGTACTCGATCACCGGCCACGGCACATCCAGCGGGTCCTCCAGGAACAGCCCGAGATAGCGGACCGTGCACATCTGAAGCGCGAACCCCAGACGGTTGTGATCCCCTCTCCGCTTCCGGATCAGCTCCCGGTCCACGTCGTCGAGATAGAAGAACCGCTCAAGCTCCGGACGCGTCGGCTCCTCCACGAACCGCCCGTACGCTGCGGCCTGCTCATCGGTCAGAAATTCCACCGGCACGCGGCGGACGGTAGCCACCGACCAGACCGCTCATACGATCTTTCGCCGAACCCCCTCAGCGCAGACGATCACTGCGCTAGACGCCAAGATCGTTCCTTAGCGCTAATGGCTGTTCCGTTGTTCCCCGAGGCCGTGGTACTGGACGCTGGACGAGCTCACCGGTCTCGCCCGGCGACCGCGCAGTTGGCCGAGCCCGTCGACGGCGACCGTGATCCCGGCCGGACAGCGGTGCAGCCAGGTCCTGCGGAGGTACTTCGCCGAGGCGATCGGCCCCGGCTTCCACTTCGACACCTTCATGCGCGACTTCATCGCTCGGAATGCCGGCCAAACCCTGGCGGACGCCGTCGCTCACTGGCACGCCACGGGCCCGGACGCGGCCCGGCCCCGCGAGATCGAGGAGCAGTTCGAGTTCAACCGCTTCACCAGCGCCTGGCACCGCCAGAACCCGGCCGGCACCCGCGCCCAGGCTCTCGAAGCCTGGTACGCCCACCGCGCACTCCCCAAACTCCCCAGCGGCGGCCGACGGGGCACGCTCGTCGGGCGAGGAGGGAATGAGCCGGTTCCGGTCAGCCCGAAGGGCGCGTACGACGATGGCGGCGCCGGTCGGCATCATGGAGTGCCGACCGGCGCCGCCACCGCAGCGCATCACAGCGTCGCGGTTGTCCCTTCCCCGGAGCCACTGCCCGCGAGCCACTCGTCCCATCCCAGGTTGAAGTCGGCGTAGCCGTTGTCGGCCGGGGCCTTGGCGCGGGTCGAGCCGGTGATGGTGACGGGGTCGCCCTGCTTGACCTGGCCGTAGAACCACTTGGCGTCCGACATGGACAGGTGGACGCAGCCGTGCGAGCCGCGAGCGCTGCCGCTGCCCGGATTGGGGTCGCCGGTCGAGTAGTGCACGTACGTGCCGGACTGGGTCAGGTGGATGTCCCAGGGAAGCGTCAGGTCGTAGTAGTTGGGGCTGCCCTTGTCGCAGCTGATGCCGACGCTGCAGGAGGTCATGTGGACCTTCTCCTGCTTGTCGATGACGGCCATCGTGCCGTTCCACGTCGGATACTGCGGGCTGCCCGCATTGATCGACAGGGTGCGCACCAGCTTGCCGTTCCGGGTCACCTTCATGGTGTGGCCGGTCACCGACACATCCGCGCGCACGTCGTCGCCGACCTTGAAGGTGTGCGTGTAGGTGCGCACGCCGTAGCGTCCGTTGCCGTTGCTGACGCCCGTCATGTCGGCGTCGATCTTCACCGTCGTGCCGGAGGGCCAGTACGTCTTCGGGCGCCAGTCCGCGCGCCTGTCCCCGAACCAGTGCCAGGCGCCCGCCACCGGCTGCGAGGCGCTCACCTTCATGTGCTTCTCCACCGTGGCCCGCGCCTTCGCCGCCACCGGGTTCGTGAAGACCACCGAGATCGGCATGGCCACACCGACCGTGTTGCCCGTCTGCGGGGTGATCGTCTCCAGCAGCATCGGCGGGCCCGCGGGCTTCTTCGGCGACGGAGAGGCGCTCGCACTCGGCTTGCCCGACGCCTTCGCGTCGTCACCACCAGCCTTGTCGCTGCCGCCCCCGCCGCCGCAGGCAGTCACGCCCACCAGCATCGCACCCGTGACAAGTGCGATCCCTATGCTGCCCTTGCGCCGTCCCACGCCCCGCCCCGCTCTCTCGCTCTTCGGCCCTGAAGGGCCCGACTCCCTGTCAGACAGTGAGGACCTGGGCCTCAGTTGCACGTGTCGTGTAAAGCATGTCCCAAAAATCGGCGCGCATCCCCGGACCGGGCCGCTGACACAGGTCTTCTGCCTGCTGATTTCGCTCGTTTCCACGCTGACGCTCCCGTAGGGTGCACGGGTTGCCGTGACGGAGAGGCGGGGTCGGGGAGTGGCAGCCGGGGCAGTGACGCGGGAGCGGTTGGCGGGGGCGGCTCGGGCCGCGCTGGGCGGCGGGCGGCGGCTGGAGGCGGTCGAGCGGGTCGCGGGCGGCAGCAAGAAGGGCGTGTACCGCCTGCTGCTGGACGACGCGACGACGGCGATCGCCTACCTCTGGCACGACGCCGAGAACTACTGGCCGGCGGCCGAGGGCGACGACGACCTCACCGACCCGTTCTCGCCCGGCCTCGGGCTCGACCTCTTCGAGGCCGCCCACGCCCGGTTGGACGCGCTCGGCGTCCGCGTCCCGGCCATCCGCCTCGTCGACCGTGAGGGCATCCATGGCCCGGCCGACCTCGCGATCGTCGAGGACATCCCCGGCGAGAACCTGGAGCACCTGCTCGCCCGTGACCCGAGCGCGGCAGCCCCCGTCATGGACCGGCTCGGGGAGGCGCTGGAGGTGATGCGGCGGCACCGGGCGTCCACGTACGGCAAGGTGGCCGTGGTCGACGGCGGCGGCACATCGCAGGGGACGTCGTGCGAGGGAGTGGTCCTGGACCGCGCGCTGCGGGACCTCGCCGAGGCCGCGTCGCGAGATCCGCGGATCGCGGAAGCCCGCGACCGGCTGGAGGAGCGGCTGACGGACCTCGCGGCGGCTGTGCGGCCCCGCGCGCAGTACGCGGTCGTGCACGGTGAACTCGGGCCCGACCACGTGCTGGTCGACGCGACCGGGAACCCCGTGGCGATCGACATCGAGGGCTTGATGTACTTCGACGTCGAGTGGGAGCACGTCTTCCTGCGGATCCGCCTGCACGACGCCTACCGTCCACTGTCGGTGGACGGCCTGGACGAGAACCGGCTCGCGCTCTACACACTCGCCCAGCGTCTCTCCCTGACGGCGGGGCCGCTACGCCTGCTCGACGGGGACTTCCCCCACCGGGCGGCGATGGCGGACATCGCCGAGCACAACCTGAAGGAGACGCTGGCCCTGGTCCGTGCCTGAACGCTCCGGCTCGGTCGAGCACCAGGGCTCGGCCCGCCGGCCCTGAGCGTGAGGCCGTGACACCGGCGAGGCCGAGGTGGCCGACGCGGTACGACGCGGCATCGAGTCCGGCGAGTTCACACCGACCGATGTGGACGACCTCAGCACACTCGTCCTGTTCAGCGCCCTCACGGCCATCTGGCGCCAGGTGTCCGTGGCGCTGGGCCCGCCGGACTCGATGCCGGTGGACCGACCTTCCACAGCTCGGGCACCCGGCCCCCGCCGGTGTGCATCTGGGTCGAAACATGGTCACGGCCCTGTACGCCAAGGAGCTGCACGACACCCCCATCAAGGTCAACGCCGCGATCCCCGGCTACACCGCCACCGACCTCAACGCACACACGGGGTTCCGCACCGCTGCCCAGGCCGCCGCCGTGAGCGTCGCCCTGGCCACCCTGCCCGACGACGGTCCGACCGGAGCGTTCTGGGGTTCCCTGACCGCCACCCCCGAGGGCAACAGCGTTCCCCCTGGTGACGTGACACGGCCTTGTCCTGTCAGTCCGGGACGGCGGTATCGCAACGCTCGATCGCCTGGTCGGCACACCCGCAGCCGGCTGGGCGACATCGCCGCCCGGCCGGCTACAGGTCATGACCCGGGTCGGGGCTCCCCAAGTCCCCCAGGCCGTCGACCACAGGACCCCTGTGTCGGCTTGGCTCGGAAATCGAACATGTGGCCTAATTGAAGGTATGGAGCACGCCCCCTTCCCGCCCGACCTCCTGCAGCTCCAAGCGGACTGGCACCGCACGTACGCAGCACTCGCCGCGCCGCACCCGCTGCACCCCACCGCCCTGCGCCGCCGCTTGCTTGCACTGTCCGGGCGGCTGCTGTGGCATCCGTACTGGTCCGGCCCGGCCGGAACTCCGGCGGCACGGGTGGAGCTGCGCCGCCGGGCTCGCGCCCTGGAGCCGCTGCCATGACGACGCACCTGGTCCGCCTCCAATTCGTGGCCGGCGGCCCCACGGTCGCGGGGGAGTGGGCCGACGGTGCGACCGCCCGCCGCACCTGGCGTGACTGGGTCGGGCTGTACGGCAGCGACGAGAAGGTCGTCATCCGGCTCGCCGAGGACGCGGACGACGGCGAGCGGGTGCTGATGGCGTGGGAGCGGGGGCACGCGGTCGAGACGGGCTCGGACAGGCCCGCCGCGACGGAGAGATCGGGGTTGTCAGGGTTGCGGCGATCCCTGCACATGGCTTACGGCGGCACTCAGTTGCTCGTCCAGTCGTCGAACCGCTTGGTCGCGGCCAAGTAGATCAAGGGGGCGTACAAGGGCGTCCTCGCCGCAAGCGTCAGCTACCGCTTCGTGATCGACGCATCCACATATCCACACAACGGCACAACGGCACAACGGCACATCGGCACATCGGCACTGCGCCGACGCCCCCAGCAGTACCCGGCCCGTTGACCTCAGGCCGCCCCGCCCCCTGGTCTATGATCCAGCCCCCTCACCGGAAGGCGGCCCCCCATGCCCATGCCGAGCCTGCTAGCGGTCTTCGCTCATCCGGATGACGAGTCGTTGTCCGCCGGGGGAGTGCTCGCCCGTCACGCGGCCGCAGGTGCGCGCGTCGGTGTTGTCACGGCGACCTGGGCGGCCGACACCCCGCGTGCCGCGGAGCTGGCCGATGCGCTGCGCATCCTCGGGGCCGGCGCACCGCGCATGCTCGGGTACGCCGATGCGCGCGTGCCTCAGTCGGCCCTGGGTGGTGCGCGGTTCTGCGATGCGCCGCTCGACGAGGCGGTGGGGCGGTTGGTGACGCACATCCGGGACTTCCGTCCGGAGATCATGGTCACCCATGACGCGTACGGTGGGCTGACCGGCCATCCGGACCACGTGCACACTCACCGGGTGGCCGTGCTCGCGGCCCAGGCGGCCGGACTTGAGCAGCTCTACCCCGATGCGGGTGCCCCCTGGCAGCCGCGTGCCCTCTACCTGGCCACGCACCCGCACTCCGCCGTGCCGGCGCTGAGGGATGTGGTGGGAGTGCACAAGGCCGTGTACAGCGTTCCGGATGAACGGGTCACCGCGACCGTCGATGTCGGTCCCTGGATGGAACAGAAGATCGCCGCCGTACTGGCCCATCGCACCGAGGTGGAACGGGGAGCCGTACCCGGCCTGATCGGCGGCCTTTCCCAGGAGGCTCGGGAGTGGCTCTTCTGCACCGAGTGGTACATCCGGCACAGCCTCGACCCCGCGCCGGCCGCCCGGACGGAACTGACCGTCTGAGCCACGTACGGGGTGACCCTGGTGATTCGTGTAATCCATAACGATCTTGGCTGAAACCTTGCGTTATTCCGGGCTGCCTCTAGCCTCCCGACATGGCTTTTCTTTCAAGTCGCCGCAAACGGGCACGCCTCGCCCCGGAACTCGACGACCAGGACCTGGGCAGGTTGTTGAAGTCCCTGCTGGCGACCACGAGGACCGGAACGATCGCGACGACGGACCTGTGCGCGGCGCAGATCTCCCGTCTCCTGGACCAGGATCCGGGAGACTGGGACCGCCGGACGCACCGCCTGGGCATCCTGGCGGACTTCCTGGCCGACTCGCATCTGCCGCGGTCCTGGGCCACGCGCGAGCCACGCAACGCGAGCGCGCTCGTGCTGCACGCGTGGACCCAGCTGGCGCGAGCCCGCGCGCAGGGGCGCCCGGAGGACACGGGCGACGCCACGGACGCCTGTCTCCGTGCCGCCGACATCGCCCCCGAGGACCCCACTCCCTGGGTGGTGCTCCTGGGGCTGGCCCGCCTGCAACGCTGGGAACAGCCCCAGGTGTTCGGCGTGTGGAACGAGGTACTCGCGCGCGATCGCTGGAACCGCGAGGCCTACCTGAGCATGCTCGGCTATCTCACCCCGGAGGAAGCGGGCTCCCGTATCCAGGTCCTGGACTTCGTGGACGCCCTGTGCGCCCGCATGCCGGCCAACGCGCCCTGCGCGGTCACGGAACTCACCGCCCAGGTCCTGCAGTACCAGTCCGTCCTCGGCCGGGGTGGATTCGAAGCACTGGTGGCGCGCAACCACTGGTCACAGGCGATGGCCGCCCAGGCACTCGACCGCGTGGCCCGGACCTGGGTGCAGCCGGGATTCCTGCGCCATGCCAAGGCTCTGGCCGACCTCAACGTCCTGGCCTACGCGCTGATGGCCGCCGACCGGCGCCACGAGGCCCGTCCGGTGTTCGAGGCCCTCGGCGGCACCGTCACCGGGTGGCCCTGGCAGGCCGGCGGCGACCCTCTGACGGAGTTCGACCAGGCTCAGCGGAGGGCCACCGCCGGGCAGTGATCCGACGCCCGCCGCACCCCCAAGTCCTCGGCGCCGCAACCCAACAGCCGGTAGGGCCACACCGTGGCACGATGGTGGTGAGCATCGCCTACTGAGGGGGTGTGGGGCATGGCCACATCGGAAAAGGCACCTGCCTCAGGAACCCACCACCCGGGGTTGCGCCGCGAGATCGGCTTCGTCGGGCTCATCTGGGCCTCGGAGGGGTCGATCATCGGATCCGGGTGGCTGTTCGGTGCTCAGACGGCACTGGCGGCGGCCGGGCCCGCGGCGATCATCTCCTGGGCCATCGGCGGCGTCGCCATCCTGATCCTGGCGCTGGTGCACGCTGAACTCGGCGGCATGTATCCGGTCTCCGGCGGCACCGCCCGCTTCCCGCACTACGCCTTCGGCGGGGCCGCCGGGGCCTCCTTCGGCTGGTTCTCCTGGCTGCAGGCGGCCACCGTGGCACCCATCGAGGTGCTGGCGATGATCACGTACGCCCAGCACTACTCCTGGGCGAGCGGCTGGGAGAAGATCCAGGGCGGCGAGCACGTCCTGACCCCGACGGGCATCGCCGTCGCGGTTGGTCTGATGGCGGTCATCACGGCCATCAACTTCCTGAGCATCCGTCTGCTGGCCCGCACCAACAGCGCGGCCACCTGGTGGAAGGTCGGCGTCCCGCTGCTGACGATCTTCGTGCTGGCCGTCGCCCAGTTCCACACCAGCAACTTCACCGCGGCCGACGGATTCGACCCCTACGGGGCCAAGGGCATCCTGTCCGCCGTCTCCACCAGCGGCATCATCTTCGCGCTGCTCGGCTTCGAGCAGGCCGACCAGCTCGCCGGCGAGAGCGCCAACCCCAAGCGGGACATCCCGCGGGCCGTGATCGGATCCATCGTCCTCGGCATCATCATCTACATCCTCCTGCAGGTGACCTTCCTCGCCGCTCTGCCCGCGTCCCAGATCGGCAGCCACTGGGCCACCTCCGCGTTCACCGCCCTGAGCGGACCGTTCGCCCAGGTCGCCACGCTCATCGGCCTCGGCTGGCTGGCGACGGTCCTCTACCTGGACGCCGTGGTCTCGCCCGCCGGTACCGGTCTGATCTACATCACCGGCTCCTCCCGGGTCTCGTACGGGCTCAGCCGCAACGGCTACGTGCCCACGGTGTTCGAGACCACCAACCGGCGCGGCGTCCCGTGGGTCGGCCTGATCACCGCGTTCGTGATCGGCTGCATCTGCTTCCTGCCCTTCCCGAGCTGGCGCTCCCTGGTCGGGCTGATCACCAGCGCCAGCGTGCTCATGTACGCCGGTGCCCCGCTGTCCTTCGGCGTGTTCCGCAACCGTCTGCCGGGCGCCCACCGCCCCTACCGGCTGCCCGGCGGCAGCTGGATGTCGCCGCTGGCCTTCGTCGTGGCCAACCTGCTGATCCTGTGGTCCGGGTGGGAGACCGACTGGAAGCTCGGCGTCGCCATCCTCATCGGCTACGTCATCCTGATCGCCAACCGCGTGTTCAAGATGAACCCGATCACGCCCCAGCTCGACCTGCACGCCGCGCAGTGGCTGCCGGTCTACCTCGTCGGCATGGGCCTCATCGTCTACCTCAGCGACTTCGGGCCCCTCAAGCACCCCTGGTTCCCGCTGTGGTGGGACATCGGCGTCGTCGCCGCGTTCAGCCTCCTCATCTACTACTGGGCCCTGGCGGTCGCCCTGCCGACCGAGAAGATCCAGCGCATGGTCGGCGAAGTCGTCGTCCCGGAGGAGGAGACCATCCTCTGACCGTCCGCCGCCGAAGGCTCAGACCCTCCGCCACCGCACGCGTCAAGCCCGTCCGTGCGCCTCCTGCGAGCGTCGCGACAGCGAGTCGATGACCACCGCGGCGAACAGCACCCCGCCCGTGATCACGAGCTGGACGGCGGTGGGGGTGTCCGTGAGCGCCATGCCCGACGCGATCGACTGGATGACCAGGATGCCGAGCACCGCGGACCACGTCGTGCCGCGCCCTCCGAACAGGCTGGTGCCGCCGATCACGGCGGCCGCGATGGCGTTGAGCAGCAGCACCCCCGAGCCCGAACCCTGGCTCACCGAGGTGATGCGCGAGGCCAGGAAGAGACCGCCCAGCGCGGCCATGGTGCCGGAGACGGCGAGCACCGCGGTCTGCACCCGCAGCACGCTGAGGCTGGCCCGGCGGGCCGCTTCGACACCGCCGCCCAGGGCGTAGACCTGCCGTCCGTAGTGCGTGCGCCGGAGCAGGATGTCGAGGCCGGCCACCACCACGAGGAAGATCAGGAGGGCGAGCGGCAGACCCTGGAACTGGTTGAGCACGTACGCGGCGGCGAAGGTGATCACCGCGAGTACCGCCGTACGTACCGCGATGCCCCGGAGCGAGCGGTACGGCATGCCGACGGCCTTGCGGCGCCGTCGGTCCAGGTAGGACCCGAGGAAGACCATGCCCGTGCCGAAGGCCGCCAGAGCGTAGGCGGCGGCGTGGTTGGTGAAGTAGTCGCTGGTCAGCTTGGCGACGAGTCCGTTCTCGTCGAGGTTGACGGTGCCGCTCGTCCCGAGGACGGCGAGCATGACGCCGTTCCAGGTCAGCAGCCCGGCGAGGGTGACGACGAACGCCGGGACCCGGATCTTGGCGAAGGAGAAGCCCTGGATGGTTCCCGCCAGGGTCCCGGAGAGCAGCGCGATGATGAGGGCCAGCCATTCCGGCACGCCCTGGTTCACGTTCAGGACGGCGAAGACCGCCGCCGCGAGGCCGCTGATCGAGCCGACCGACAGGTCGAGTTCACCGAGGAGCAGCACGAAGACGATGCCGACTGCGATCATGCCCGTGCCCACGATGTCCACGCTCAGATTGGACAGGTTACGGGGGGAGAGGAAGTTCTGGTTGAGGGACTGGAAGATGATCCACACCAGGGCGAGGACGAGGATGACGGGGAACGAGCCCACTTCGCCGGCGCGCAGCTTGTGGCGGAAGACGGCGGTCCCGCGCTCCAGGGCCCGGGTGACCGCCCGCATGCGGTGCGGCCGGGGGGCCTCGGCGGCGGGTGCGGAGGATTCGGTTCGCGTGTGGTCCGCCATGTCGTGCATCCCTTTCACCACCCCGACTCCTGGTGAGCCATTCGGCGGGGCACGTTTTCCGTGGCACCGGTGATGGAGGAGATGATCTGTTCCTGAGACGCGGTGTTCACGTCGTAGAACCCGTTGTTGCGGCCCAGCCGCAGCACGGCGGCCCGGTCCGCGAGGGCTTTGACGTCTCCCAGGTTGTGGCTGATGAGCAGCACGCCCAGACCGTGGTCGCGCAGCCGGTCGACGAGGTCCAGGACCTCGGCGGTCTGCTCGATTCCCAGTGCCGCGGTGGGTTCGTCCAGCAGCAGGACCCGCGGCTCACCGAGGAGGGAGCGCGCGATGGCGACGGTCTGCCGCTGGCCGCTGGACAGGGAGACGACGGGGCCGCGCAGATCGGGGACGCCCCGGGTCAGCCGTTCCAGCAGGCGTCTGCTGCGGCGCTCCATCTCCACCTCGTCGAGGAACCCGAACCTGCGGATCTCCCGGCCGAGGAAGAGATTGCCGACCACGTCGAGGTTCCCGCACAGCGCCAGGTCCTGGTAGACGGTGGCGATGCCGAGGGCGCGGGCGTCATGGGGACGCCTGATGGTGACGGGGCGGCCCTCCCACTCGATGGTGCCCTTGTCCGCGGGGGCGACGCCGGAGATCACTTTGACCAGGGTGGACTTGCCGGCCCCGTTGTCGCCCAGGAGAGCGAGGACCTGGCCGGCGTGGATCTCCAGCTCGATGTCCGTCAGGACGTCGACGACACCGAAGCGCTTGCACACACCGTGCAGCGCCAGCAAGGGGGGAGCCGGCACGAGAACCATCTCCTTCCCGGGGCACGGCTGCGGTCGGGGAACCGCGCTGTCAGGTCAGCCCGGCCCTGTCGCAGGCGGCCGCGAGCCGGGGGGTGCAGATCTGCCGGACCGAGTACACGCCGTCCTTCACCAGGGTGCTCTTGATGTTGGAGGCGGTCACGGACACCGGGGTGAGCATGACGGCCGGCACCTCTGCCCCGCTGCGGGTCCTCACCTTCGTCGTGGCGATCCGGTCGAGGCTCTCGCCGCGGGCCGCGGCCACGGCCATGGCGGCGGCGGAGGAGGCCTCGGGTGTGAACGGCTTGTAGACCGTCTGGTACTGATCACCGTTGACGATGCGCCGCACGGCGGCAAGTTCGGCGTCCTGGCCGGTGACGGGGGGCAGTGGGCGGACCTTGTTCGCCTTGAGCGCGGAGATGATCCCGCCGGCGAGGCCGTCGTTGGCGGAGTAGACCCCCTGGATGTTCTCGGCGCCGAGTGCGGCGATGGCGCCGTTCATGTTCATGTTGGCTGCCTCCGGCCGCCACTGGAGCGTGTCGTACGACTTGCCGATCTTCACCTTCCCTCGGAGCACGGACAGAGCGCCCTCCTTGAACGCCACGGCGTTGGGGTCGGCGAGATCGCCGTTCATCATGACGATCTGGCTGCCGTTCGCCTTGTCGCCCATGGCCTGCAGCAGCGCGCGGCCCTGGAGCCTGCCGACCTCCTTCCCGTCGAAGGAGACGTATCCCGAGATCGGGCCCTCGGCGAGCCGGTCGTAGGCGATGACCGGGATGCCCGCCTCATGCGCCTTCTGGACGGTGGGGCGCATCGACCTGGCGTCCACGGGCACGAGCAGGATGGCGTCGACCCCCTCGGTGATCATCGAGTCCATCTGTTCCTGCTGGAGGGCCACGTCGTTCTTGGCGTTGGCGTGCTCGATCACGCAATCGTGGCACAGGTCCTTGATCGTCTTCTCGAGCAGGGGCCTGTCCTGGGTCTCCCAGCGAGCGGTGGTGGCGTCCGGCAGCAGCACACCGATCGTCGGCGCGTTCCCCCCGGCGGAGGCGTTCCCGGCCTCCGTTCCGCAGGCCGCGACGGCGACCACCGCCGAGACAACGGCCATCGCCATGGCCGCGTTCCCCATGAAGGTCTTCATCGGAGAGACCTCTCTGAACGGGCTGGCCGGGAGGACGACCACGTCGTCAGTGTGACACCGGCCGCAGTGATCTGCGAACCCGGCCACCACGCCGCCGACCTGTCCGGTTGGACCGCATATGCGATTCTGGTGTAAGGCCCTCATCACACCCTGTCGGCACCTCGGCCTGGACGGGAGGTGGGTGCGGACATGCCTCAAGACGGCAGTGCCCGGGCCGGTGTCGCACAGCTGCGGGCATCCGACGCCGACCCCGCCGGTACCGGCCGGCCGCCGGTGCCCGAGGCCGCCGCGAGTGTGCGCGTACTGACGTTCGCCGGAGCGGCGCTGGCAGCGGTCTACGTGCTCGGTTCCGGGACGGAAGAGCTGCGACTGCTGGAGACCGCCGGTCGCGCCGCTGCCGAGTACGGGCTGCCCGAGCGCCTGCTCCTGTCCGGTGGCTCACCCGCGGCCCAGGCCTTCCGCACCGGCCGTCCGCTGTGGCTGAATCCCACGGCACTCGCCTCCTTCTCCGAGGGCGGCCCGACGCCGTCGCACGCGCAGACGTCGCTGGGCGCACTGCCGCTGCGCGCGGAGGGCCGGCGTCTGGGCTGCCTCGTCGCCGTGGGCACGTGCGCGGACGGCTTCGAGCCCGAGCAGCAGCGCTTCCTGGAGGGGTACGCCGACGCGGTGGCCGGCCTGCTCCAGGCGACGGCCAGGGGCACCACGCCGTCGCCGCCGCTGGGTCCCGCACTGCGGTGGCTGCGCGTGGGCTCGTTCGCCCTGGTGCCGGACACCGGCCTGGTCGAGGCGGACGAGACCCTCCTCGAACTGGTCGGAATCACGCCGGACGAGTTCGACGGCAAGGCGGACACCCTGCTCGCCCACACCCTCCCGGAGGACATGCACGCACTGATGTCGGTCCTGGAGCCCTCCGCGCACGCGCTCGGCAGCCGGGTGCTGGAGTTCCGGGTCCGCCGCCCCACCGGCGAGATGCGCTGGCTGAGCATGAGCTGCCGGGTGATCGCCGGCACCGGCGACCGGCCCGACCAGGTGCTGGGTGTGGTGACGGCGACCTCGGTCCTGCCCAGGAGCACCGACGACGTCTCCAGGATCCAGTGGCTGACCGCCGCACTCGACGACGCCACCACGGTCGCCGACGTCAGCCAGGTGGTGGTCACCGCGCTCCGGGAGCCGCTCGGTGCCGACCGGGTCGCGCTCGCCGAGCTGCAGGACGACCGGCTCATGGTCACCGTGCTCGACCCGCCGGAGCCCGCCACCTGGCCCGAGGCGTGGCGCTCCGAGTGGCGCTCGCAGTGGCCCGACGCGCCGGTCAGCGCCCTGCCCACCCTGCGGCTGGCACTGCGGGACGGACGCATGGACCTGTGGCCGGCCGGCACAGCCCTCGAACCCGGACTCAACGGCATCGGTCCCGGAGGTCTCGCCGTCCTGCCGCTGCCCGCCAAGGGCCGCCCCGCCGGACTGTGCCTGATCGGCTGGGACCGGCCGCACGAGTTCGTCCCCGAGGAACGCTCCCTGCTGACGGCGACCGCGGCGCTGGTCGGTCAGGCCCTCAAACGTGCCCACGCACACGACGCCGAGCAGGAACTCGCCACGATGCTGCAGCGCAGCCTGCTGCCCCGGCGTCTGCCCGAACTGTCCGGCGGGACGGCCGTCGCCCGCTATCTGCCGGCCCGGCGCGGGTTGCAGGTGGGCGGCGACTGGTACGACGTCATCGCCCTCTCCGAGGACCGGGTGGCACTGGTCATCGGAGACGTGCAGGGACACAGCGCCGGAGCGGCGACGATCATGGGCCAGATGCGCACCGCGGTCAGGGCGTACGCGGTGGAGGGCCACCCACCCGACGTGGTCGTCTCCCACGCCAACCGGCTCCTCGTCGGTATGGAGACCGACCTGTTCGCCACCTGCTGCTACGCCGAACTGGACATGGAGCAGGGCAACACCCTGTTCGTCCGCGCCGGACATCTCGCACCGCTGGTACGGCATCCCGACGGCAGCACCGAGGAGGTGCAGGTCGAGGGCGCGCTCCCGCTGGGCATCTCCGCGGAGGCGGAGTTCCCCATGACATCGGTCGCACTGGCCCCCGGCACCCTGCTCGCCCTGGTCACCGACGGTCTGGTCGAGGCCGCCGACCTGCCCCTGGACGAGGGCATGCAGCGCACGCGCACCGCGCTCGCCGCAGCCGACCCCTCGGACCCGGGCCGGGTGGCCGACGAACTGCTCGGTGACGTCGGCCGCCGTGAGGACGACGTTGCGCTGTTGCTGCTGCGCTACGACGGCATGAAGACCCTGCCGATACGGGCCGGTTGGGCGGTGTGGCGGCTGCCGGACGCCGTCATGCACGCCCGCCGTTTCACCGCGCGCACGCTGCGCCGCTGGCGCATCGAGCACGTCGCCGACTCGGTGCTGCTGGTCGTCTCCGAACTCGTCACCAACGCCCTGGTGCACACCCAGGGGCCGGTCCACGTCGACCTGACGCTCCGCGGCGACCGGGTACGGGTCTGCGTGAGCGACTCCTCCCCACGCGCGCCCGCCAAACCGGTGATCGTGGACTGGGAGTCGACCGGCGGCCGGGGCCTGATGCTGGTGGAGGCGATGTCGGAGTCCTTCGGCTCCATGCCGGTGGCCAGCGGCAAGCAGGTGTGGAGCGAGATCGTCGTACCGCCACCCGATCCGGACCGCCCGGGCCCGGGGCTCTGGACGGACCAGGAGGGTCTGCCATGAGAGCCCGTACCCGGCACGTCGTGGCGGCGCTCGTCGCGGGGCTCCTGGTGATGCCCGCGGCCGCCTGCGCGGGCAACGACAGGACGGGCGCGGACAGTTTCACCGTCGGGCTGCTGCTCCCGAGCCGGACCCTGCCCCGCTGGGAGCACTTCGACAAGCCGCTGATCGAGAAGCGGCTGAAGGATCTGTGTCCCCGGTGCGGCCTTGAGTACGCCAACGCGGACAACGACGTGACGAGACAGCAGCAACAGATGACCTCCATGGTCACGAAGGGGGTCAGGGTCCTGATCATCGATGCCACGGACACCAAGGCACTCCGCTCCTCGATCCAGCAGGCGCACGCGGCGGGCGTCCCGGTCGTCGCCTACGACCGGCTCGCCGAGGGTCCGATCTCGGGCTACGTCAGTTTCGACGGTGCGCAGGTCGGCAAGCTCCAGGCCGAGGCACTCCTCAAGGCCATGGGTGACAGGGCGAACGGCGGCAGCGTCGTCATGATGAACGGCGATCCGACCAACCCGAACGCGGCATGGTTCAGGAAGGGGGCGCTGTCCGTCCTCACCGGCAAGGTGAACATCCGCCGGTCGTACGACACCCCGGGCTGGAGCACGGACAACGCCCACGCCAACATGTCCGCCGCCATCGCAGCCCTGGGTCTGGGGCGGATCGACGGCATCCTGGCGGCCAACGACGCCATCGCGGCCGGTGTCATCTCCGCTCTCAAGGGCGCCCAGGTGCGGAAACTTCCTCCCGTCACCGGCCAGGACGCCGACCTCGACGCCGTACGCCGCATCATCAAGGGCGAACAGGTCATGACGGTCTACAAGCCCTTCCCGGCGGAAGCCGCCGCGGCCGCCGCCATGGCCGTCGCCCTCGGGCGCGGCGAGAGCGTGCGCGACATCGCCACGACGACGATCAACAGCCCCACCACCAAGAACATCCCGACCGTCCTGCTCACTCCCAGGGCAGTGACAGCCGCCGACATCCGGCGAACGCTCCTCAAGGACCGCGTCTACACCATCGGGCAGCTCTGCACCCAGGCGCTCCGTCGCGCCTGCGACAAGGCCGGCCTGGAAGCAGCGGACTGACCACTCCCTCGGCTTCGTCCCGCATCTGACGGTGCTCACGGCGCCGCGCGCGCATCGGCGAACTGCCCGACACACACCCGGTGTTCACCCGCCCCGACTTGGTCAGTTAATTGTAAAGAACCTTGACAGTTAATTGGTCTAGTCCAACTATGGACCCGGTTCGACCTCACACACATCTGTCCTCGCGGTCTTCCCGCTGTCCCCGTCTGCTCATTTCGCCATGGGAGCGTCAATGCGACGAACCGGTCCTGTCCACGCGCTGCTGTCCAGCGTGACCGTAACTGCCTTGTCGGCCACGCTGGTTGCCCTCGGGGGAGGCGGCGCGCACGCCTCGTCGCAGCTGTCCCCGCACCCCGCCAGGCCCATGCCCGGGCACGTGGCGGCCCCGTACTTCGAGGCGTGGACCGGTGAGAGCCCGGCGGCGCTCGCCGCGCAGTCCGGCAACAAGTACCTCACGATGGCCTTCCTCCAGACGTCCGCCGCGGGCTCGTGCGCGACGTACTGGAACGGCGACACCACCCAGCCGATCTCCCCGTCGGTCTTCGGCGGCGACATCGCCGCGATCCAGGCCCGCGGCGGCAACGTCATCCCCTCCTTCGGCGGCTACGGCGCCGACACCACCGGCACCGAACTCGCCGACAGCTGCACCAGCGTCGACGCCATCGCCGCGGTGTACGAGAACCTCGTCACGACCTATGGCATCACACGCATCGACCTCGACGTGGAGGCCGACTCCATCACCAACGCCGCCGGCGTCGACCGCCGCAACAAGGCCGTCGCCAAGGCCGAGCGCTGGGCCGAACGCACGGGCCACAGCCTGCAGTTCTCCTACACCCTGCCGACGACGACCACCGGCCTCGCGCCCAGCGGCGTGGCCCTGCTGCAGAACGCCGTCGACAACCACGCCCGGGTGGACGTCGTGAACATCATGACGTTCGACTACTACGACGGCGCCGCCCACGACATGGCGGCCGACACCAAGAGCGCCGCCGCCGGCCTGCACGACCAACTGGCCGCCCTCCACCCGAAGAAGAGCCCGGCGAAGCTGTGGGGCACGATCGGCGTCACCGAGATGCCCGGCATCGACGACTACGGCCCCGAGGAGACCTTCACCACGCAGAACGCGGCCACGGTCGAGAAGTGGGCCGAGGCCAAGGGGATCGACACCCTCTCCTTCTGGGCCCTCCAGCGCGACAACGGAGGCTGTGTCGGCACCGGCGGCGCCAACTCCTGCTCCGGAATCGCCCAGGACACCTGGCAGTTCAGCCACACCTTCGAGCCGTTCACACGGGGCCACCACGCCCACACGCCCACCGACGACTGAGCCGAAGCCGCCGATCGAGCCGACCCGATCGGCTCGGTGCCCCCGGGTTCATGACCCGGGGGCACCGAACCGGCGCGATCACGCCCTGCGCTGCTGCCGGATCGGCTCTCCCACCCGGTGCATGTGCGCCAGTGCCTCGCGGTACGACTGGATCAGTCCCGTCTCGTGGTACGGCACCCCGATCTCCGCGCAGTAATCCCGCACGATCACCTGGGCCCGGCGCAGGTGGACCGTGGGCATGCTCGGGAACAGATGGTGCTCGATCTGGTAGTTCAGCCCACCCAGCATCACATCGGTGAGCCAACCGCCGCGCACGTTACGGGACGTCAGCACCTGGCGGCGCAGGAAGTCGAGCCGCTGCGCACCGGTGATCGTGGGCATGCCCTTGTGATTGGGAGCGAAGGTGCAGCCCAGGTAGACGCCGAACAGGCACTGGTTCACGGCGAGGAACGCCACCGCCTTCCCCGGTGAGAGCACCAGGAACAGGACGGTGAGCAGACCCGCGATGTGCAGCAGAAGCAGAGCGGCCTCGACCAGCCGGTTCCTCATGGAGGGCGAGCGCAGCGCCCGCAGGCTCGCGGCGTGCAGATTGAAGCCCTCCAGGGTCAGCAGCGGGAAGAACAGCAGCGCCTGGTGGCCACCGAGGAGACGGGCCAGGCCACTGCTGGCGCGGGCTTGCTCGGTGGACCACACCAGGATGTCCGGGGCGACATCGGGGTCCAGCTCCTCGTGATTGGGATTGGCGTGGTGGCGGGTGTGCTTGTTCATCCACCAGCCGTAGCTCATACCTATGCCGAGGTTGCCGAACAGCCGTCCCCAGATCTCGCTGTGCCGGCGCCGCCGGAAGACCTGCCGGTGGGCCAGGTCGTGCGCCACCAGGGCGACCTGCCCGAACATCACGGCCAGAAAGGCGGCCACGGCCAGTTGCCACCAGGTGTCGCCGAGCGCGAAGAAGGCTCCCCAGCCCGCGGCGAACAGCCCGACCACGAGACCGAGCCGTACCGTGTAGTAACCGGGGCGCCGCTTCAGCAGCCCGGCCTCGCTCACGCGCTGGGACAGTCTCGCGAAGTCGCTGCCGGCGCCGGGGGCGGGCGTGCCCGCACACGCGTCGGAGGCCCGGGTCGCCACGGAGGCATCAGGGGAAATCGTCATGCCGAAAATTCTGGGGACAGCCCACCGCCCCGAAGAAGCCTGCCAGCCACCCGGTGGATACGAGGGCTGCCCCACGTGACCTCCGGGGGTTTTCCCCCGTGCGCGCCGGCAGCCTGGCTCCTGCCGCTGCGATTGGCTCTTGCCGCTTCGAGCGGCTGACCACCGACCGCTGACCGCGGTGTGTACCTCTACATGACGTGCTGTCCGCATCATCCCGTTAAGATGCATTTTGTGATCAGGTCGGGACGGCTCCAGCGTCGCCCTCCACTCGGCGGCCGACGGGATCCCGTGATGCTGTCACCGGTGATCCTGACCCTCCTCATCAGCGGCCTGGCCTTCGCCACACCGAGGGAGATCGCCTTCAGCCGCCTCCTGCCCGCAGCACCCGCCCTCGCGGCCGCGCTGTGGACCGTAGTGCCGACGATCCTGCTGGGGGCGTTCTGCCTGCTGGTCATGATCGGACTCAGCCTCGTCTACTCCGACCTGGGGACGCCGTACACGGGTGCCGCGATCGTCGCGGTCACCTTGGCGGCCGCATACGCCAGCCATCTACGACTCGAGCGCGAGGAGATGCTCTTCCAGGTCCGGCTCGTCGCGGACGCAGCCCAGAAAGTGCTGCTCCGCCCGCTGCCGCGCCGCATCCAGGACGTCGAGATCGAGTCGCTCTATCTGGCCGCCCAGGAGCAGGCCCGGATCGGTGGCGACTTCTACGAGGCGGCCGACACCCCGTACGGGGTCCGGCTCCTCATCGGCGACGTGCGCGGCAAGGGACTCCAAGCGGTGGGAGCGGCCTCGGCAGTGATCAACTGCTTCCGGGAGAACGCGTACGACCAACCCGACCTGAGGAGCATCATCCGTCGCCTGGAAACCAGCATCGCCCGGCACAGCCTTGCCACCCCCGCCCCGGACCAGCCCGAGCACTTCGCCACCGCACTGATCGCCGAGATCCCGAACGGCGGTGGGCAGGTCAGAATTCTCAACTGCGGGCACCCGCCACCCCTGCTCGTGCAGAACGGGAAGATCCGCGTCCTCGAGTCCAGCATGCCCTCGCCGCCCCTCAACCTCGCGACGCTCCTCGGGGACCACTACGTCGTTGACACCGTCAACTTCTGCGACGGCGACCAGTTGCTTCTCTACACGGACGGCGTAACGGAGACCAGGGACCGCGACGGCACGTTCTTCCCCCTGCCGGAGTGGATGCGGCAGCTCGGCCCGGCGCCGCCCCGTGAGCTGCTGGACCGGCTTCACCGGGACCTGCTCCACTACAGCGGCGGACGGCTCGACGACGACATCGCGGCTCTCGCCATACGCTGCCGGACCCCACCGGGTGACGAGCGGCCCGCCTAGAGCCGACGCTGCCCCAGTGTTAGAAAAGGGGCATGAGCGGACGCTCCCGCCGGCCGTGGAGGAGAGCGGCGCCGCCGCCCGCCCCGGGGCGGGCGTCCGATCCGCCCCGCCGCCGTACCCGTCGTGGTCGTACAGGCCCCTGGCCGTCCCAGGGACGCCGCCTCTGGCCGTCCCTGAGTGTCCGCACGCTCGCCGCGCAGGTCTTCCTGCTGCAGGCCCTCATCATGCTGCTGCTGGTCGCGGTGGCAGCGGCCGCACTGGTGGTGCAGGGGCGGTACGACGCCGAGCGCAGTGCCAAGGACCGTTCCCTGGCCGCGGCGGAGGCGTTCGCGCACGCACCCGGCACGGTACTCGCGCTGCAGTCACCGGATCCGACGGCACGGCTGCAGGCGCCGGCGGAGCGGGCGATGCTGGGATCCGGCGTCGACTTCGTCACCGTCCTGGACGCACACGGGGTCCGGCTCACCGACCCCGACCCCGCACTGATCGGCACGAAGGCCCAGGGCGTCGGCCGAGCCGCCGCGGGGGAGACGTTCACGGAGACGTACCACGGCCGGCCGGCCGACGCCGTGCGCGCGGTCGTCCCCGTGACGGATGCGAGCAGACGCGTGATCGGCATGGTCAGCGCCGGCATCCAGTACCAGAACCTGGGCCACGTGCTGAGCCAGCAGCTGCCGATACTGCTCGGCGCGGCGGCGGGGGCACTCGTGCTCGCGACCGGCGGTGCGGCTCTCGTCAGCAGGCGGCTGCTGCGGCAGACCCACGGACTCGGGCCCGCCGAGATGACCCAGATGTACGAGCACCACGACGCCGTGCTGCACGCGGTGCGCGAGGGAGTCCTGATCGTCGGCGGCGACGGGCGACTGCTGCTCGCCAACGACGAGGCACACCGGCTGCTGGACCTGCCCGAGGACGCCGACCAGCGACACGTGACGGAGCTGGGTCTCGGGCCCGGCCTCAGACGGCTGCTGGCGTCGGGCGAGGCCGTCTCCGACGAGGTGATGCCGGCCGGGGACCGACTGCTGGCGGTGAACACGCGGCACATCGCACCGTACGACGGCGCGCAGGGCCTGGTGGCCACCTTCCGGGACACCACGGAGCTGAGAGCCCTGTCCGGCCAGGCCGAGGTGGCGCGGGGCCGGCTGTCGTTCCTGTACGAGGCCGGCACGCGGATCGGCACCACGCTCGACGTACGGCGTACGGCCGAGGAGCTCTCGGAGGTGGCGGTCCCGCGCATGGCCGACTTCGTCACCGTGGAACTCCTCGACTCCGTGCTGCGTGGCGAGGAACCCACCGGCGCCGTACTGAGCATGCGACGCACCGCGCTGAGCGAATCACGGGCCGGACATCCCTTGCAGCCGGTGGGAGACCTGATCCAGTTCGTGGTGGCGGACACACCGATGACGGCGGCCCTGCAACGCGGCAAGGCCGTCCTGGTGCCGGACCTGCACACCGCCCAGGACTGGCGGGCCCAGGACCCGGAAGGAGCACGACAGGCCCTGGACTACGGCATCCACTCACTGGTCACGGTCCCTCTGCGGGCCCGGGGGATCGTCCTCGGCATGGTCAACTTCTGGCGCGGCGCCGACTCCGCCCGGTTCGACGAGGAGGACGTCGCCGTGGCCGAGGAACTGGTCGCCCGGGCGGCCGTCGCGATCGACAACGCGCGCCGGTACTCCCGCGAACACGCCATGGCCGTGACACTGCAGCGCAGCCTGCTGCCCCTGGACCTGCCGGACCAGGACGCACTGGAGATCGCCTCCCGCTACCTGCCGGCGCAGTCAGGCGTGGGCGGCGACTGGTTCGACGTCATCCCCCTGCCCGGCTTCCGGGTGGCCCTGACCGTCGGCGACGTCGTCGGGCACGGGCTGCACGCCGCCGTGACCATGGCACGGCTGCGGACCGCCGTGCTGAACTTCTCCTCCCTGGACCTGGCCCCGGACGAACTGCTGAGCCGTCTCGACGAGATGGTGACCCGCCTGGACACCCAGACGGCGAACGCCGACGACGACCGTGCCCCGCTCACCGGCGCCACCTGCCTCTACGCAATCTACGACCCGGTCGGCGGCCGCTGCACCGTCGCCCGGGCCGGCCACCTCGCACCGGCCGTGGTCGACGAACACGGCACCGTGACCATGCCCGAAATCCCCCTGTCGCCGCCCCTGGGGGTGGGTGGGCACCCCTTCGAGGCCGGCGAGCTGGCCCTGTCGGAGGGCAGCCGACTCGTCCTGTTCACCGACGGCCTGATCGAGAGCCGCGGCCGGGACATCGACGAGGGCCTGGACCTGCTCCGCTCGACCGTCGCCCACGCGGACCAGACACCGGAGGAGACCTGCCGCGCCCTCATGGAGACCCTGCTGCCCGAGACACCCGGTGACGACGTCGCGCTGCTCGTCGCCCGGACCCGGCTGCTCGACCCGTCCCAGGTCGCCACCTGGGACGTGCCCTCCGATGCGCAGGCCGTCTCCCGGGTGCGTGCCGACGTCAGCCGACGCCTGGACGACTGGGGGCTGCAGGAGTCGGCGTTCACCACGGAACTGATCCTCAGCGAGCTGCTCACCAACGCGATCCGGTACGGCGTTCCGCCCGTGCGGGTCAGGATCCTGCTGGGAAACACCCTGGTCTGCGAGGTGTCGGACGGCAGCAACACCTCACCCCGGCTACGACGCGCGGCCACCACCGACGAAGGGGGCCGCGGCCTGTTCCTGGTCTCCCAGTTCGCGGACCGCTGGGGCACCCGCTATGCGGCACAGGGCAAGGTGATCTGGGCCGAACAAACCCTGAACCACGGCCGGGAACCGGACGCGGCGGCTGTGTTCGACGCCGTGGCGTGGTGACGCCGTCCGGTGCGGACCGATTCCTACCGCAGAGGGAAAGTGACACACTGCCGCCACCGTGTCCCGTCGTGGACCAGCAAGTCGACCGACGAGACGCGCGCGACGATGGGGAGACTGCCGAGCAGATCGGACTCGACCTTCTCCAGGACAGTCTCGTCCTGGCCCTGGGCGACGGTCAGGTGCGGGACGACGTCGTCGAACTGCCCGCCGAACGGCGGGTTCTCCGGCCACCGCTCCACGATCGACTCGGTGAGGCGCCTGAAGGGGGTGTCCGGTTCAGGGGCGAGATACAGCACCCCGGGAAACCGTCCGCAGTGCTCGAACCGGACCTCGAAGGACTGATGCCGATCGAGTACCTCCCCGATCGCGGCACAGACCCCTTCGTCGATCCGGCTCGCGTCGAGAAACGGGAAGAGCACCGTGACATGAGCCGGGACACCGGCACCGGCCGAGGGATCAAGCCGCTCGCGCCACATCCGCACAGCAGGCTCCGCCTCCGGGACCTTCACGATCAGCCCCGACTGCATTGCCTGGAACCGATGGGAGTCGTTCTCCGTCATCACGCCTGTCTATCAGCAGGGCTTGACCGTGGGCGATCCGCGTGTCTCATGTGCCACTCTGACCGGGTGACAGAGAACAACGGGGAACGCACGGTACGGGGCTGGATCTGGAGCTTCCGACCCCGAGCTGCTGTTGAGGGCGGACACTCTGATCGCGGCCTTCGCTGCCTGACCCATCCCGTGAGACGGGGCCAGGCTGCTACCGGTCCATCAGCCGCAGCACAGGAATGGAGTGGTCTCGCGAGATGAGGCGGGACGTCTCCTCCGGATACGCGGTGACGGTCGGTCGCGTGTCGAAGAGCTGTGTGAGGCGGCGAGAGAAGTCGTACGGGGGCCCAGCCGGGGTCACCCTGCCCGGCGAAGGCGGTCCACGCGGTGCGCATACGTGCGGACAGCTCTTCCGCAGCGGGGGAGGGGCTCTCCCCGATCAGCGCCGCAGGCTGGCCGCTGCCCAGGTTCCCGAACACGAGCGGTACGTCGAGGCCGTGGCAGGCGCCGAGGACACCCCCCATTCCCGGGGCGGACCAGGCCAGTTCGTACAGGTGGACACGTCCGCCGCCGGTGAACTGCGCCGTGGCGAGGTGGAGGCTCGGCATGCGGAACAGACAGTCCGAGTTGACCAGTTCGTGCAGCTCGTCCGGGCCTGCGCCAGGGAAACCGTCGCGGTACCGGCGTGCGCCGTCCGGGCCGGGGGCGAGGACCTGCAGAGCAGTCTCGGCCCGTTCTACCGTCACCTGCCCCAGCATGCCGTCGAGCGCGGTCAACAGCCGCTGCTCGTCACGCGTGTGCCCGACCAGCAGGTCGATGTCCCGGCCCGCACCGTCGGCCAGGGCCTGCCACGGAGTGACGGGCAGAACATCACCATCGACGACGGGCGAGAACGGGATCGACCTGTGCGCAACGGGACCCCACCGCTCCGCGAACGAGGCGCACTTGACCATGATCGCGTCGCCGGCGGCCGGCAGAGCGGCGAACGCTCACCCTCCACCGTGCCGAAGCTGTCCACGGCCAACGGCCTGCTGTATCTGTACACGAAGGACCCGAACCCGTTGGGCATCGACGCCTGGTACCTGACCGCCGTCGACTTCCGCACGGGCGAAACCCGCTTCAGGCAGCTCGTGGGCACCGGCGTCACCTACGACAACAACTGGGCCCCGATCACTCTCGGCCCCGATGGCACCGCCTACGTCGGAGTGTTCAACGGCCTCACCGCCGTCCACGACCTCAACTGAGTTGCAGCTGCCGGACCGTTGACTCCACGAACGTCTATTGGTTGAGTGGCTCATCCACTGAGCCACTCGGGAGGACGGCGTGGAGGCACTGCCCCGCGAGACCATCGTCGATGTTCTGGAGAGCCGACTGCGTGAGGACATCCTCACCGGACGCCACCCGGCGGGCAGTTACCTGCCGCCCGAGCGGACGCTCGCC
This sequence comes from Streptomyces sp. NPDC001410, assembly GCF_042895235.1. NCBI lineage: Bacteria > Bacillati > Actinomycetota > Actinomycetes > Kitasatosporales > Streptomycetaceae > Streptomyces > Streptomyces sp. NPDC001410. Next base: position 49,183 of record NZ_JBIAWE010000026.1, on the reverse strand, counting down.
GACGGTTACGGCGTCACCCGCACCACCCTCAAGCACGCCTTCGGCCGCCTGATGCAGGCCGGACTGCTGGAGACCCGGCACGGCGTCGGCACCCGCGTGCGGGACTACCTGCGCCTGGGCGGTGCCGACCTGCTGCCCATGCTCGTACGGCACAGCCCCGACTGGATCGGTGAGGTCTTCGAAGTACGGCGCAGCATCGGCGCGTTGATCGCCGAGCGGGCCGCGGCGCGGGCGACCGACCGGCAGCGGGCCGAGCTGCGAGCCCTCCTGGCAGTCGTGGGGGAGGCGGCCGACGCCGATGCCGTACAGCTCGCGGACATCGAGGTCCACCGGGCGCTGGCCCGCGCCACCGGCAACCGCGTCTACGTCCTGCTGACCAACACGCTCTTCAATGCCTATCTGCCGGTGCGTGCCGCACTCAGGGGCCCGTTCACGGACGCCGGGGTGGCTCGCGGGCGCCTGGAGCCGGTGGTCGATGCGGTGGTGTGCGGCGACGAGGCCGCCGCCCGGCAGGCGGCCGAGCACTACCTGACGGCGACCGAGCGGATCATGCTGGAGAGCCTCGCATGAGCGGGCAGACGATCTCACGCGCGACCACGAACACCGGCTCGCCCACTCGTGGCACCGTCTTTCGCGAGACGATGCTCGGCACGTTGCGGCTCGACGACGAGGACCGTACACGCCGGGTCCGCCTCGATCTGACAGTCTCGGCCGACCGCATTCTCCGCCTCCTCGGTACGACCGAGGCCCGCGCCACCGGCCGGATACGGATCGCGGGCTGGGCCGACGACCCGTACGCCGAGGGAGAGTTGGAGATCTCGCCGCTCGCCCGACGCCGTATCCGCTACCGCATCACCTTCACCACCGAAGGCCGCCGACTCACTCTCGACGGCTGGAAGTCCGTCACCCCACGCAGCCCCATGGCCTCGATGACCGTGCTGCCGTGCACCCTCCACGACGACGGCGAGCGGATCGGCACCGGCACCCTGCGCTTTCCCCTCGGCACGCAACTCCTTCCCTTCCTGGCCAGTTTCCGCTTCCCACGGCAGGAGGAACCCGACGCGTTCCTCGCACCCCGCTGGCGCGGCGAACCCGGCCGTACCGAGGTCTGGTACACCACCGTCACCGACCCGGCCACCGGCAGCGGACTGTGGCTGCACCACGAACTGACCGCGCCGGCCGACGGATCCGAGCCCTACGCGCACGGGTGGGCCGCGGTCTTCCCCAAGGACGGACCCGTGCGGCACGCCCGCTTCGGCCCCGCCAAGTGGACTCCCGACGACTCCGGCTTCAGCGTCGACGGAGTCGCGGTCCGACCCGGACGCCTGTCCGGAGCGGCCGAGGGTGGCGCTCTGCGCTGGGACCTGACCGAACGTCCCACGGACGAACCTCTGTTCACCTTCCCCCACTGGTCCTGGCGCCGGCCCCTGCTTCCTGCCGCCCAGATGCTCCCCGCGGCCAGGGCCACCTACGACGGCACCTTCACCCACGACGACACCACGCTGACCCTCACCGCCGCCCCGGGCGCCTCCGCCCGCATCTACGGCCACGGCAACGCCCGCCGCTGGGCCTGGCTGCACGCCGACCTCGGCGGCGGAGACGTCCTGGAGATCGTCGCCGCCGTCTCCATGCACCCGGGCCTGCGCCGGCTTCCCCCCGTGGTCTTCCTCCGACTGCGCCGGCAGGGTCGCACCTGGCCGCGCCGCCCCGAACGGCCGGCCGCCGGCTGGGCCGGAGCAGGGCGTTTCCGCGCCGGCATCGCCCTGCCCACCTGGACGGTCACCGGCCGCACCGGCCTGCGCCGGATCCGGGTCGAGGTCACCCAGCGAGCGGACCGTACCCTCGCCCTCGACTACACCGACCCCGACGGCCAACACGCGACGTGTCACAACAGCGAGCGAGCCGACGCGCACGTCCTGCTGGAGCGGTGGTGGTTCGGCGGCTGGCGCACCGAGGCCGAGTGGACGCTGGAGGGCACGGCCCACGCGGAGGTGGGCACACGATGACTCTCACCGGCCTCGTGTCCGCCCTGCTCGCCGACGACGGCACAGCCAACTGGCCCCGTCGCGTCCCCGCCAGACTGGAGACGGTCCTCACCTCGATGCCTCTCGCCGCGCGGGCCGGCCTCAGGGCAGCAGCGCGCGGCGTGGACGCCTACGCCATGACACGCACCGGACGCACGCTCGGCGCACTCACCACGCCCGAACGGGAATCCGTACTGGCTGAACTGGCCGCACGGCCCGCCCTTCTCCCACTCCTCGACGTGCTGAAGGTGCCCGTCCTCCTGGCCGCCGGAACAGAGCGCATCCTCCAGGACGGTCCCACACCGCGCGGCCTCACCCGCCAGGATCCGCCGCTCGACCTGACGCCCGCGCCCGCCTGGCCCGCGCGCTCCACCGCCGACGCCGTCGTCATCGGCTCGGGCGCGGGCGGGGCGATGGCCGCGCGGACCCTGGCCCGAGCCGGGCTGGACGTCGTCGTCCTCGAGGAGGGGCAGCACCACTCCACCGAGTCGTTCGGCCGGCGCACGCCCCTGGACCGCTTCACCGACCTCTACCGGGACGGCGGAGCGACCGTCGCCGTCGGCAACCCACCGCTGCTGCTGCCTACGGGCCGAGCAGTCGGCGGCACCACGGTCGTCAACTCCGGTACCTGCTACCGCACTCCGGGCCACGTCCTGGCCCGCTGGAGCAAGGACTTCGGATTCACGCCCGCCGACGGCTTCGACCGGCACCTGGACGAGGCCGAGCGCACCCTGCGGGTGGCCACCCAACCGGTCGACGTCCTCGGCAACAACGGCCGCATTGCGCTGGGCGGCGCGCGTGAACTCGGCTGGCAGGCCGCGCCCCTGCGCCGCAACGCGCCCGGCTGCCAGGGCTCCTGCCAGTGCGTGGTGGGCTGTCCGACCGGCGCCAAGCAGAGCGTGCAGCTGTCCGTGCTGCCCGAGGCCTGCGCCGCGGGGGCCCGTGTCGTCACCGGAGCCCGAGTCGAGCGCATCCTCGTCGACACGGACCGGCCCGCAGGCCCGAGCGCGGCAGGTGTACGCGCACGCTGCGAGGCGAACGGCGGGTTCGAGATCCTCGCGCCCCTGGTCGTCGTCGCCGCCGGCGCGCTGCAGTCTCCGCCACTCCTACGCCGCTCCGGCCTGGGCCGGCACCCCCGCCTCGGCCGCAATCTCAGCGTCCACCCGGCCACGAGCGTCGCCGGACGCTTCGCCGAACCGGTCACCGCCTGGGAAGGAGTGCTGCAGAGCGTCGGAGTCGAGGAGCACCACTCGCAAGGCATCCTCATCGAGGCCACCGCCACCCCGCCCGGCATGGGCTCCTTCATCCTCCCCGGACTGGGCGCCGAGCTACGCCGCGAACTGGAGACCGCCGACCGGCTCGCCACGCTCGGCGCGATGATCGCCGACCGCCCCTCCGGTCGCGTCCTCGGCCGCGACCGCACACTGATCCGCTACGACCTGGACCACCGCGACGCAGGCCGCTTGCTACGGGCCGTGCGCGCCATGGGCGAGCTGCTGTTCGCCGCAGGAGCCGAGGAAGTGCTCACCGGCATCCCCCACACACCCCGCGTACACAGCCTCGCGGAACTGGACACCGCCCTGGCGGGCACGAGCGCACGCCACCTCCACCTCTCGGCCTACCACCTCACCGGCACGGTCGCCGCAGGCGCAGACCCGCACCGCTTCCCGGCCGACCCGTGGGGCAGGCTCCGAGGAGTACACGGAGTACTGCTCGCGGACGCCTCCGTGCTCCCCAGCTGCCCGCAGGTGAATCCCCAACTGAGCATCATGGCAGCGGCGTTGGCGATCGCCGAAGCGGCTGTCCGCGCATGAGAACCAGGACCGCGAAATGTCCGTCAGCGCCACTGATCGAACGCGGAAAGCACAACCTTGATCCCGTCTTCCCAAGTCGGGAAATGGCCCCGGATCTGGGAGAGCGATACCGCCGCCGAGGTCTTGCGGCCGTCCATCGCGTAGACGGCGTGTTCGTAGAGCGGGAGTTGGGGACCATCCGCCGGCTGCCGCCGGACGGCGCGTACACGCAGGAAGCCCGCCGGACGTCCCCAGAATCGGGCCAGCCCCCGGCTCGGACACGACATACGATCGGGACGTGACGATCAAGTACGAGTGGCGGGCCGACGTCGACAACGCCTCCCTCAACGCACTGCACGCCGACGGCTTCGGCCACCCGGTTGCTCAGATCGACTGGCGAGCACGACTTGGACGCCACAGCCTCGGCTGGGTCTGTGCGCAGGAAGACGGCATCCTGGTCGGCTTCGTCAACGTTGTCTGGGACGGCGGAGCTCATGCCTTCATCCTGGACACGGTGGTCGCCCAGCATTGCCGGGCAAGAGGAGTTGGCGCCAGGCTCGTCGCGATCGCGGCCGAAGAAGCCCGTGCCGCGAAGTGCGCGTGGCTTCACGTCGACTTCGAGGACCACCTGCGTCCGTTCTATTTCGATGCCTGTGGCTTCAAAGAGACGACGGCCGGGCTGATCGCCCTATAGCCCCATGCCTGGCCCACGGCACCCCGTGAGAGTCTCCGGAGAGCGACTTGACCTTGCCCTTGAGGTCAAGGTCTAGCGTTCGTGGAGATGAGCGGCATGAAGATCGGCGAGCTGGCCAGACGCGCCGGCGTGACAATCAAAGCGGTGCGTTACTACGAATCGCTCGGGTTGATCATGCCGCGCCGGCTCGCCAACGGGTACCGGGACTACGACGAGGACGACGTGCGGATGGTGCGCGAGATCCGGGCGCTTGGCAGCCTCGGCATCCCGGTCGAGCGCACACGGCCGTTCCTGGAGTGCCTGGCGTCCGGACAGCAGCACGCCGACGACTGTCCGGCGTCGCTGGCCGGCTATCGCGAGGCCATCGACGAGGTGACCGAGCGGATCGAGGCCCTGACCAGCCGCCGAGCGACCCTGATACGGCATCTGAGGCAGGCCGCCTATCGCAGCAGCAACAGCAGCCAAGCGCCCGACGACGGAGAGCACATCATGAGCGACTTCCACCGCCTGCCCGCGGACCTGCCCGTCCCGGAAGACGACGGCGCGGCCGACCACCTGCCCGGCCTGAAGGCACCCGACCTCGAACTGGCCGACACCACAGGCGAGATGGTGCGTATCGATGCCCTTGGCTCCGGCCGCACGATCGTCTACATCTACCCGCTCACGGGCCGCCCGGATGCCGACCTCCCCGACGGCTGGGACGCCATCCCCGGAGCACGGGGCTGCACCACCGAAGCCTGCGATTTCCGGGACCACCACCAAGAGCTTCTTACGGCCGGCGCGCGGAGGGTCTTCGGCCTGTCCAGCCAGGACACCGCCTATCAACGCGAGGTCGTCGAGCGGCTCCGCCTGCCGTTCCCGATGCTCTCCGATCCTCGGCTGAACCTGGCCGCGGCCCTCGGCCTGCCCACGTTCGACGTGGACGGGATGACGCTGTTCAAGCGGCTGACCCTCGTCATCCGTGATGGGGTGATCGAGCATGTCTTCTACCCGATCTTCCCGCCCAACGTGCATGCCCAGCAGGTCCTGGCGTGGCTGCGCGACAACCCCGTGGCATGAACTTCCCTGTGTTCAGCGGGTGGTGAAGCCCCCGTTGACGAAGAAGACCTGGCCGTTGGCGATGGCGTTGACGGAGGTGCTCCGGCCGACACGGCCTACGCGCCATCCAGACCCCCCGCCCCGAGGCGCTGCCGCTGCGGAGTCACGACGTACAGCGGGTCCTGAGCGGACGCGAGGCCCGCCGCGAAGATGCCGAACCGGGTGCATAGTCCCGCTGCCAGGTACGCCCCTGCGGCCAGCAGCGGAGCCGCCCGACGCCCCGTGAGAAGCGACAGGCCGGCTCCGGTCACGACGAGCGCCTTGCTCAGGGTCAGCAGTCGCCCGGGCCGGCCCGTGACGTAGGGCTCACCGACCAGTCCGAGCCGTCGCTCGATGCGGCGCATCGCGGCGAGTTCCATGCCCGTGCCGAGCAGGCCCATGCGGATGGGCGGACCGTGGTCCGCGCGGGGCGCGCAGAGCAGTGCCGCACCCGAGGCGCTGGTGAGCGCGCTGCCCGCGAAGACGTACGGGAGTTCCGGGTACGCCTCGTGCCACGCCGGCACCGCGGTGTCGGAGAGCAGTACCGCGGTGTACGTGCACATCGCCGGCCCCAGGACGGCGGATCCGAGTCCGGCGACGCGGCCCAGCCCGGGCAGCCTTCCGGTGGCCTGCGAGGCGGCCGCGGCGGTGGCAAGCGTGGAGAACGGCGCGAGGATCCAGGAGCCCACCGACAACGGCGAGGTGGGCTTGAGGACGCGCAGCATGTGCGTGAAGCGCTCGGGACGGCCGAGGTCGTGGACCAGGGCGGCGACGCTCGCCACAGATGCGGCACCAGCGACCTGCCGGCCCGCCCCGGCCAGCTCCCGACGCCCGGTCAGCTCGGCCACCGCGGCCATGGTAGCCGACGCACCGGCGGTGCCGCCGAGGAAGAGATACCCCGGCACGTCCGGCACCTTCCAGGTGGGACGCTTGAGGATCGGCCGGCCGTAGTACGACCGGAACTCCGCGCGCGGAACCATGGGCCGCTCCCGCTCACCGCGCCCCGTCACGACCGCGTCCTCTCCCACGTCCCCCGCCCCAGAAAGGACAGCGCCACACTCACCGCCACACCGACCGCGGCCGCCGCCGCATGCCGCCACATCGACGGCAGGTCATGCGTGGTGACCACCGGATCCGGCGGCAGTCCGTACACCTCGGGCTCGTCGAGCAGAAGGAAGAACGCGCCGTCACCGCCGACGCCGTCCCCCGGATCCCGCCCGTACAGCCGTGCCTGGTCCACCCCGCGCTCGTGCAGCTCGGCCACCCGCCGGTCGGCCCGCTCGCGCAGTTCCTCCAACGGGCCGAACTGGATGGAGTCGGTCGGGCACGCCTGGGCGCAGGCCGGTTCCCGGCCCGCCCCCAGACGGTCATAGCACAGCGTGCACTTGAAGGCCCGGCCGTCGCCCGGGCGGATGTCGATCACGCCGTACGGGCACGCAGGCACGCAGTATCCGCAGCCGTTGCAGATGTCCTCCTGCACCACCACGGTCCCGAACTCGGTGCGGAACAACGACCCGGTCGGGCAGACGTCCAGGCAGGCGGCGTGGGTGCAGTGCTTGCACACGTCACTGGACATCAGCCAGCGCACCTGGCCGTCCCCGGCGCCCGCGTCGTGCCCGGGCGGTGGCCCGACGGCCGGCATGCCCAGGTCGACCGGCGGCCGGTCCGGTGCCACCGTCTGCTCGACGAACGCCACGTGCCGCCAGTTGTCGGCGCTCAGCGCGCCCGTGTTGTCGAACGACTGCCCCAGCAGGTCGAGTTCCTCGGTCTCGGCCGGCACGAGGTTCCACTCCTTGCAGGCCACCTGGCACGCCTTGCAGCCGATGCAGACGGAGGTGTCCGTGAAGAAGCCCATCCGGGGCGGGTGGGTGTCCGGGTAACCGGCGTCCGCCGCGGGGTCGGCCAGCGGGCCGGACAGCCTGTTGCGGTCGGAAGTCATCGCTTCCCCTCTCCTGCGCCCGGCGGGATGTCCTCGGGGAGGCCGGCGCGCCGCCGGTAGGCCGCCACATGGGCCCGCAGCGCCGGGCCCCGTGGACGTCTGCCGGGCCGGATGTCGCAGGTCGCCGCCTTGGACTCCTGTATGCGTACGTTCGGGTCGAGGACGACGGACAGCAGCTCGTTCGCCGCGTCGCCCGTCGACAGACCGTTCGGACCCCAGTGGTAGGGCAGTCCCACCTGGTGGATGGTGCGGCCCCGGATCCGCAGCGGTTTGATGCGGTCGGTCACCAGCACTCTCGCCTCGACCGCCGTACGGGCCGTGGTGATGGTCGCCCAGCCCAGGTGTTCCAGGCCGCGCTCCGCGGCGAGTTCGGGGGAGACCTCGCAGAAGAACTCCGGTTGCAGCTCGGAGAGATAGGGCAGCGTACGGCTCATGCCGCCGGCCGTGTGGTGCTCGGTGAGCCGGTAGGTGGTGAACGCGTACGGGTACACCTCGCTCCCGGCCCGGTGGTACCGGTTGGCCGGATGGTCGTAGGTCTGCAGCGCCGGGTTCGTCTGCTGTCCGTACAGCGGGTTGTCCACCGGCGACTCGTACGGCTCGTAGTGCGCGGGCAGCGGGCCGTCGGTCAGCCCGGCCGGCGCGAACAGCCAGGCGCGGCCGTCGCTCTGCATGATGAACGGGTCGGTGCCGGCCAGGGCGTCCTGTGCTGTCGCGTCCGGCGGCGGCCGGTAGTCGGGCGGCTTGTCCGCCTCGCAGTCCGGGACGTCGTCCCCGGTCCACCGGCTCTGCTCGGCGTCCCACCACACGTACCGCTTGCGCTCGCTCCACGGCCTTCCCTCGGGGTCGGCCGACGCCCGGTTGTACAGGGTGCGGCGGTTGGTCGGCCACGCCCAGCCCCAGTCGGGGGCGACCCGGCTCTGTTCGTCGCGCGGCCGGCGGTTCGCCGCGTGGTTGTGTCCGTCGGCGTGGACCCCGCAGTAGATCCAGACGCCGCAGGAGGTGGAGCCGTCGTCCCGCAGCTGGGTGTACGACGACAGGGACTGCCCGTCCTGTCCGTACCCGTTGATCTCGGCCAGTACGGCGTCGGCACTCGGTTCGGCCAGCGGGCCCGACGTCGGGTAGTCCCACGTGAGGTCGAGCAGCGGACGGTCGCGCGGCTCGGTGGAGCCGGCGAGCTTCTCCCTGATGATCCGTCCGAGGTGGTGGTAGAACCACAGGTCGCTGCGGGCGTCCCCGGGCGGGTCGACCGCCGTGTGGTGCCACTGCAGCAGCCGCTGGGTGTTGGTGAAGCTGCCGTCCTTCTCCGTGTGCGCCGCGGCCGGCAGGAAGAACACCTCCGTCGGGATCTCCTCGGTGCGCAGCTCACCGGTCTCGATCTCCGGCCCGTCCTGCCAGAAGGTCGCGCTCTCGATGAGGCGCAGGTCGCGCACGATCAGCCAGTCCAGGTTCGCCAGGCCGAGGCGCTGCAGCTTGCTGTTGGCCGAACCGACCGCCGGGTTCTCTCCGACGAGGAAGTACCCCTTGCACTCGCCCGACAGCTGGTTCAGCACCGTCTGATAGGTGCCGTGGTCGCCGGTCAGCCGGGGCAGCCAGTCGAAGCGGTAGTCGTTCTCCTCGGCGGCGGCATCCCCCCACCAAGCCTTGAGCAGACTCACCGCGTACGCGCGCATGTTGCCCCAGAAGCCGGTCGTGCCGGCGTCCGCGGCCACGAACGCGTCCAGGTCCTGGTGCTGGTGGGCGTGCGGCATGGGGATGTAGCCGGGCAGCAGGTCGTACAGAGTGGGGACGTCCGTGGAACCCTGGATGCTGGCGTGTCCGCGCAGCGCCAGGATGCCGCCTCCCGGCCGCCCGATGTTGCCCAGCAGCGACTGCAGGATGGCCGCGGTACGGATGTACTGCACCCCGACCGTGTGCTGGGTCCAGCCGACGGAGTAGCACAGCGCCGTGGTGCGCTCGCGCCCGGAGTTGGCGGTGATCGCGTCGGCCACGCGGGCGAACAGCTCGCGGGGGACACCGCACACGTCCTCGACCAACTCCGGCGTGTAGCGGGCGAAGTGCCGCTTGAGCACCTGGTACACACAGCGCGGGTGTTGCAGCGTCGGGTCCATGGCCGGCGTCCCGCCCAGGGCGGGACCGCCCGAGCCGTACGAGTGCGCGCGGCCGCTCTCGCGCAGCTCCCTGCCTCCGTGCTGCCGGGCAGCCCCGTCCTGTTCGCCCTCGTCGCCCCCGTCGCGCGAAGCCGGCCACCGGTCCCGGTCACCGGCCGCGGCCGCGGCTTGCGCTCCCTCGTACATCCAGCTGGTCGTCTCGTAGTGCCGGCTCTCCGGGTCGAAGCCGGAGAACAGCCCGTCCAGGTCCTCGGTGTCGGCGAAGTCCTCGCGCAGGATCGCCGGTGCGTTGGTGTAGGCGACCACGTACTCGCGGAAGTCCTTGTCGTGGCTGAGCACATGGTTGATCAGGGCGCCGAGGAAGGCGATGTCCGTCCCGGCCCGCAGTGGCACGTGGACGTCGGCCAGCGCGCTGGTGCGGGTGAAGCGGGGGTCGACATGGATGATCGTGGCACCCCGTTCCCTGGCCTCCACCACCCACTGGAAGCCGACCGGATGGCACTCGGCCATGTTCGAGCCCTGGATGAGGATGCAGTCGGCCTCGGCCAGATCCTGCTGGAACGTCGTGGCTCCGCCACGGCCGAACGAGGTCCCCAGACCGGGAACCGTGGCGGAGTGTCAAATCCGCGCCTGGTTCTCGATCTGGATCGCGCCCAGTGCCGTGTACAGCTTCTTCATCAGGTAGTTCTCTTCGTTGTCCAGCGTCGCTCCGCCGAGCGAGGCGATGCCCAGCGTGCGCCGGACCGGAACACCGTGATGCGTGTCCTGCCAGGTCTGCCGCCGGGTTGCGATGACCCGGTCGGCGATCATGTCCATCGCGCGGTCGAGCGGGATCCGCTCCCACCCCGTGCCGTACGGCGCCCGGTGCAGGACGGCGCTGATCCGGCCGGGGCCGGTCACCAACTGCTTGCTGGCCGAGCCCTTCGGGCACAGCCGGCCGCGTGAGACGGGGGAGTCCGGGTCGCCCTCGATCTGGATGACCTGCTCGTCCTTGACGTAGACCTTCTGACCGCAGCCCACGGCGCAGTACGGGCACACGGACCGTACGACCCTGTCGGCCCGCTCGGTACGGGCGGACAGCCGCTCGGTGCCGCGCGAGCGCGCCGCGCTTCCCCGGCCCAGCGCATCGTCACCGGTGAGCTGCCGGTACACCGGCCAGCCGTCGATCCACTGCCACAGGCCCATGGCGATCTCCCGCCTCGTGCCCTTGCGCCGTCGCAGCCAACGTAACGCCGGGACCCGCCAGGGGCATGTCGAACACCGATCAGGCCGACGCACTGCGCACACGATGGGTGTTGTCCGCAAGCCGCTCGGTGACACCCCGCCGGTCCAGCAGCTCCAGCAGGGGCACCGCGACCCGCCGCGTGGTGCGCAACGCCTGCCGCGCCTGACTGAGGGTGAACGGCTGGGGCAGTTCCGCGAGCACTTCGGCGGCCCGCCTGTCGCCGTCGGGAAGCAGGAAGACACCGTCGGCCACCTTCAGCAGACGTCCGGCGCGCACGGCAGCGGCCAACTCCCGTGCCCCGAGCCGCAGTTCCGCCATCCTCGCGGCGTCCGGCGCTGCGAACGGTGCAGCGCGCAACTCGGCGGTCAGCGCGGCCACCGCCGCCTCGACGGGTTCGGGAAGCACCGTGAGGCTGCCCGGCGCGCACACCCGCCCCTCCACCACCGGCAGCGACGCCGCACCGGCAAGCCGTTCCACGACACCGGCGCCGGGCAGCCGCATCCGCCGTCGTACCGCCTCCACAGGCATACCGGACTCCAGAGGGTGCTCGTCGCGCCACTCGTCGACCACGGCACGCAGGGAGACGACCAACTCCCGCCATACGGCCGGATGAACCCTCAGACCGTCACCCACCGGCACGCCGAGCACAGGCAGCCCCATGGCGTGCAGCTCGCTCACGGTCGCGAAGCGGCGGCGTCGCACCATCGCCTCGGCCGCCGCCTGCGGTGGAGCATCGGCGAGCGCGGCCAGCTCCGCAGCGCGCAACCGTGCGGCTCCGCGCCGGCTCAGCTCGGGCGGCGTCACGTCGAGTACGTCGACACCGGCGGCGATGCGGTGCCGACCGGGATCGCGCAGCAACGCGCGGTCGCCGACGCGCAACGGCAGGGGCCGGGCCAGCCGCAGCCGGGCGCTGCCCGCCCCCAGCGGCCGGACCCGGGCGGTGACGGACGCGGATCCCACATGCAGCACGAGTTCACGAGGGAGGTCACAGTGCCCGGTGGCGTCACCCCCGCTGCCGTCGGCGCCGCGCAGCGCGACGTCGACCTCAACGGTCGTCAGCCACCGGCCCGGAGTGAGGAGCGCGTCGCCACGGCCGATCGCCTGGTGCTCGACACCGCGCAGATTGACCGCCACGCGGGCCACGGCGTGGACCTCGGGCGTGTCACGGCCCAGCGTCTGCAGGCCGCGCACCCGTACCACCGCCCCGGTGGACGCCAGCTGAAGCTCCGCATCCCTGCGCAGGGTGCCGGCCGTCAGCGTTCCCGTGACCACCGTGCCGGCGCCGACGACGCTGAACGAGCGGTCCACCCACAACCGCACGTCGGCGTCCGGATCGGCTGGTGGCAGGCGTCCCACCAGCCGCTTCAGTCCGTCGTGCAGCCGGTCCAGGCCCTCGCCGGTGCGCCCGCTCACCGTCACCGAGTCGACCGGTCCCAGGCCGGTCGCCGCCAGGCGGGCCAGCGCCTGGCGCCGCGCCGGCTCCGGGTCGGCCAGGTCGCAGCGGGTGACGGCGAGCAGCGCATGCCGCACGCCCAGCGCGTCCAGTGCCTGCAGATGCTCGGCCGACTGCGGCATCCAGCCCTCGTCGGCGGCCACCACGAACAGCACGGCGGGGACCGGACCGACACCGGCGAGCATGTTGGGCACGAACCGCTCGTGGCCCGGCACGTCGACGAACGCCACCTCCGGTCCACCGGGCAGGGTCGTCCAGGCGAAACCCAGGTCGATGGTCAGCCCGCGTCGGCGCTCCTGCTCCCAGCGGTCCGGCTCCATTCCGGTGAGCAGCTTCACCAGCGTCGACTTGCCGTGATCGACATGGCCGGCGGTCGCGATCACGTGCACGGCCGCGCACTTCCGTGGTCGTCTCCGTCCGGGCGCCCACCGCTCGTGTGCGACCGCCGCGCGGCGCGTACGGCCTCCAGCACCGCCTGCTCCTCCTCCGCGCCGACCGTGCGCAGATCCAGCAGGCACCGTCCACGCTCCACCCGGGCGATCACCGGGACCGCGCCGGTGCGCAGCAACGGGCCGTACGCCGCGGGGAGGCCGACGGCCGCGCTGGGCAGGGTCACCCCGGGCGCACCGCCACCGCCCACGGCCGCCTCCGTACGCAGCACCTCCGCCGGTACTCCCTCGGCGCGCAGCCGTTCGACCAGCCGGGCGGCGCGCTCGTGCAGGGCGGTCGCGTCGGCGGCCAGCGCGGCGCGTACGGGCGGCTCCGGACCGCGCAGGGTCGCTTCCAACGCGGCCAGGGTCAGCTTGTCCACCCGCAGGGCCCGGGCCGCGGGATGCCGGCGCAGTCGCTCGACCAGCCCCGCTTCACCGAGCAGCAGCCCGGCCTGCGGACCGCCGAGCAGCTTGTCGCCACTGGCCGTCACCAGCGCTGCCCCGGCACGCAGCGCGGTGGTGGCGTCCGGCTCCCGGGGGAGCAGCGGGTGCGGGCCGAGCAGACCGGAACCGATGTCCACCACCACCGGCGGTCCCAGCGCCGCCAGCTCGGCCACCTCCGCGGCCGCGGTGAAACCGCTGATGTGGAAGTTGGAGGCGTGCACCTTGAGCAGGAAGCCGGTCTCCGGGCCGATGGCCTCGGCGTAGTCCCGTACATGGGTGCGGTTGGTGGTGCCGACCTCGCGCAGCCGCGCGCCGGTGGAAGCCAGCAGCTCCGGAATGCGGAACCCGTCGCCGATCTCGACCAGCTCGCCCCGGCTGATCACGATCTCCCGTCCTTGAGCCATCACCAGGGCGCACAGGAGCAGCGCGGCCGCGTTGTTGTTCACCACGTGTACCGCTCCGGCATCGGGCACGGCCTCGGCCAGGGCGGCGAGCGCCCCGCGTCCGCGGCGGGCCCGGCGGCCTTCGGCGAGGTCGAACTCGACGTCCGTGCATCCGGACGCGGCCATCACGGCGTCCCGGGCGGCAACCGACAGCGGGGCACGGCCGAGATTGGTGTGCACCAGCACCCCGGTGGCGTTGATCACCGGCCGCAGGCCACAGGCCCGATCGGGCAACTGGCCGACCGCCGCGTCCACCACGTCCTCGGGAGCGATCTCTCCGGCCCGCGCGCGTCGCTGGGCCTCCGCGACAGCCGCCTTCACCAGGGGGCTCCCCAGCGTCCGCACGGCGGTCGCGATGCGCGGTTCGGCCAGCACGGCGTCGGTGCCGGGGATGCGACGGCGCGGATCGCTCATGGCATCCCTTCCGCTCACCGTGAGCCTCCTGCGGGGCATGCGTGGCGGAGGCGGACGGGAATCGAACCCGCCAACGGCAGCTCCTGCCGTTCAACGGTTTTGAAGACCGGGCCGGTCACCAGGCCGGACACGCCTCCCCGCGCCACGCGGCCATCTTCGCAAAAGCCCTATACAGGCGCTAACGGAACGCATCCGGAATCATGATCTGCATGACCTCACTGACGGCGCCCGGCGCATCCGTCCGCCTCACCCAGTACGCGCACGGCGGCGGATGTGCCTGCAAGATCCCGCCGGGCGAGCTGGAGGAGGTGCTGCGGGGCTTGGGGGCCGCCGTCCCGGTCCGTGACCCCGAGGGCGAACTGCTCGTGGGACTGGACGACGGCGACGACGCCTCCGTCGTGCGGCTGCCGGACGGCACGGCGGTGCTGGCGACCACCGACTTCTTCACGCCCGTGGTCGACGACCCCTACGACTGGGGCCGCATCTCCGCGGCGAACGCGCTGTCGGACGTGTACGCCACCGGCGGCCGTCCCCTGCTCGCCGTGAACCTGCTGGCCTGGCCACGAGGAGTCCTCCCGCTCGACCTGGCCCGCGAGGTGCTGCGCGGCGGCCTGGACATGGCCGCGGCCGCCGGCTGTCACGTCGCCGGCGGCCACAGCGTGGACGACCCCGAGCCCAAGTACGGCATGGCGGTCACCGGCCTGGTCGACCCTGACCGCCTGCTGCGCAGCGACGCCGGAAAACCTGGTGTGCCACTGTCGCTGACCAAGCCGCTCGGCATCGGCGTGCTGAACAGCAAGCACAAGGCCACTGGCGAGGTGTTCCCGCACGCGGTCGAGGTCATGACGCGGCTCAACCGGGAGGCGGCCGAAGCGGCGCTGGCCGCCGGGCTCACCTGCGCGACGGACGTCACCGGGTTCGGACTGCTCGGCCACGCCTACAAGCTCGCCCGGGCGAGCGGGGTCACGGCACTGATCGACGCGAACGCCGTGCCCTACCTCGACGGCGCCCGGCAGGCGCTGAGCGAGGGGCACGTCAGCGGCGGCACCCGGCGCAATCTCGCATGGGTACGCCCCCACACCGACCTGTCGGCGGTGAGCGAGGACGAGGCACTGCTCCTGGCCGACGCACAGACCTCCGGCGGCCTGCTGGTGGCCGGCGAAATCCCCGGCGCGCCCGTTGTGGGCGAGCTGCTGCCACGCGGCGAGCACGTCCTGGTGATCCGCTGAACCCGGCCGTGAAGACGACGGCCGTGTTGTCTTCTCGCAGGCGTGGCAGAGAGGCGCCCGCCGACCCGGGCCTTGACCCGGCCGGCGGGCGCCGCCGCGGAAGAGCTACTGCCCTGGGTGCAGAACCACCTTGGTGTAGCCCTCGACGCGCTTGTCGAACTTCTCGTACGCCGTGGGCGCCTCGGCCAGAGGCAGCTCATGGGAGACGACGAAGCTCGGCCGGGCACGCCCCGAGATGATGAGGTCGCGCAGCTGCCGGTTGTAGCGCTTCACGTTGCACTGCCCGGTGCCCAGACGCAGCCCCTTCTCGAAGAGCTTGCCGATCGAGACCATGAGCTTGCCGTGCTTGGCCTGCTCGTCCGGTGCCCCCGGGTCGGCCGGCACATAGAGGCCGGGTATGCCCAGCGCTCCGGTCGGCCGGACGGTCTCGATGATCGAGTTCAGCACGGCCGCGGGCTCCTCGCGGTTCTCGCCCCTGGCCATGGCCTGGTAGCCGACCGCGTCGATGCCCTTGTCCGTGCCTTCGCCGTTCGTCTGCTCCTTGATCTGCTCGACCGGGTTGCCTTCGGCGAAGTTGATCGGGATCGCGCCGATCTCCTCGGCCTTCTGCAGCCGCTCGAGCACTCGGTCGACGACGAACACCTTCGACGCACCGCGGATCATGGCCGAGTAGGCGGCCATGAGTCCGACGGGCCCGCCGCCGTACACCACGACACTTTCACCCGGGGAGACCTGGGCGAGTTCGTTGCCGTGATAGCCGGTCGGGAAGATGTCGGCGAGCAGAATGAAATCGGTCTCGTTCGCGGTGCCTTCCGGCAACTTCAGACAGTTGAAGTCGGCGTACGGTACGCGCAGGTATTCGGCCTGGCCCCCGGTCCACGGCCCCATCGCCACATAGCCGTATGCGCCGCCGGCGAAGCCCGGATTCACGGTGAGGCAGAATCCGGTGTAGTCGGCCACACAGTTCTTGCAGAAACCGCAGGCGACATTGAAGGGCATGACCACGCGGTCGCCCTTCTTGAGAGAGGTGATCCCCTCACCGAGTTCCTCGACGATGCCCATGTTCTCGTGGCCAAAGACGATGCCCGGTTCGGCGGCGGTGCGGCCCTCATACATGTGCAGGTCAGAGCCGCATATGGCGGTGGACGTCACCCGCACGATCACCTCGTTCGGGTGCTGGAGTCGAGGCTTCTGGACCTCTTCCACCGCTACCTCGAACGGTCCTTTGTAGACGACAGCCTTCATATGACACCTCCGATGAGCGGTGCTTGATCGCTGCCGGAGGCCAAACGGCCGTCAACCGAACGTAGCCTGGTGCGAACGGGCAGTAGAAAGGTCGCGGCCGTTCGCCTCACGTGACCCAACTCTCATGGTCCCCCTGTAGAGGAAGATGAAACAGGCCAGCTATTGTCAATTAAATTCCGATTTCAACCTCGCGCCGAATGGGAGGACGAGGAAAGTGACTCAGCGTTTCGGGACCTTGATCGTCCCGGTGCCCGGCATCTCGGGCACCATGTACCCGCCGGGAACGCCGGTGGCCATCAGCGGCCGCGGCTCGTCCGTCGACGCCTTCGTGGACGGCGACTGGCTCCCGCTCGCCTGGTGGGAGTTCGCCGAGGGACTTTCCGAGGGCGTCCCCGACAGCTGACCCTCTAGCGCAGGTGGGGCGGACCCACCTGGATGGTGTCGCTGCACACCTGGGTCGGCAGCCGGTGTCCCTTCGCGTTGGTCACGTGCACGAAGGAACCGTAGTCGTGCTTGGCGGGGTGGGGCACCATCACATCGCTGGAGGCGTTGTAGTCCCCCGCGATCCAGCAGTTCATGCGCGGGACGTCGTGTGGCTGGTAGAAGAGCGGGAAGTCGACCGTCCGGCCCGGGTTCAGTACCAGCCGGACGGGCACGGCCTCCTTCTTCGGCTCCGACTCCACGTCCTGCGCCTTGCCGACCCAGACGTGCATCTGCGGGTAGCCGTCGGAGGCGCAGGGCTTCGCACCTCTGTTCCTGGCGCTGAGCACGGCCGTCGGCGCGCCTGCCGGCTTGTCGGCCAGGCGAGTCCATTTCCAGCGCAGCTGGGGTGATCCGCAGGCGGCTGGGCGGGGGTGAACCCAAAGGTAAGCGGTCAACCCCGCCAACCCCACCAGCACCGCCAGGCCGAGTATCAGGATCGTTGCTTTTCGCTGCGCTATCAAAACATCCCCCGTGGAGAGGCCCTCTGCCTCTGCGGACAGGTAGATGCAGCTACTCCCCGGGAGGTTCCGGCGGACGGGTCGGCGTCAGCCGTGGTAGGAGCTGGTCCGGTAATGGCTGCGGAACTCGGCCAGCAGTTCGTCGGTCGCTTCGGCCCCGGCGCTCACGGCGGCGTGGACGTCACGGAAGTAGTTTTCGTAACCGGCGGGTGTGTAGAGGCACAGGGCGCGAGCGAGGACCGACCCTGCATTGCGGAAGCCGTGCGGGGTGCCGCGGGTCGCGGCGAGCAGATGGCCGGCACCTGCGGTCACCTCGCCGTCCCCGGTGTGGAGCGTCAACTCGCCCTCAAGAACGTAGAAGTACTCGTCATGGCCTTCATGCACATGAGGCCTGGCACCGATGGTGCCAGGGGCGAGGCTGAACTCCTCGAAGGCGAAGTGCCCGCCCGTGTGCTCGCCGGTGAGCCGGAAGAAGTGTGCGACACCGGCGACGTCTATGAGTTCACCGTCCTCGGGGCTACGCAGCAGCGGACGGGCGGGAATCCGGGACTGATCATCGGTCATGGGGGCATTGTGGCCCAGGGATCACTGCTTCCGAATCATGCCCTGGTACGGCAGCAATCCCCTCGAAGTGGTTGGGGGCCGACTACTCCCGGGGGAGATGCCGACCCCCTGCGGGCGGCGACGGCTCAGCCCAGGCCGAGGCTGGAGAGCGCGGTCGTCCAGTCGGTCATGATGGCGTTCTGCGCGTCGTCGAGGCTGACCTCACCGGCGCAGACGGCCTTCTTCAACTTGTTCTCGACGGAGTCCTTCTGGGAAGAGGTGGCGTCGCCGGAGTGCGGCTCGGGCCAGAGGTTCTCCTCGCTCTTGGGCGCACCGCCGAGTTCGAGCGGGACGAAGTGGTCCTCCTCGTAGTCCGAGAGGCTGGTGTCGGAGTAGCCGTACTCGGCGATCTGCTTCTCCTTCAGCGCGTTGGTGTACGAGGTGGAGGGCCGTACGGTCGCGGTCCAGCCGGAGACGCAGATGGTCGAGTCGATGGTGTCCTGGGTGACGTCGGGGTTGAGGTCGCCGGGCGTACAGACCGGGTCAGGCAGGGGGAGGTAGGCCCGGCTGCAGCTCGCGGCGTGGGCGGAGCCGGTGGTGACGGTGAGGCCGGCGGCGGCGAGGGCGAGGCTGGAGAGGGCGGTCACCAGGGGGCGGGGTATTCGGGACATGTGGGGGTCTCCCGGTGCGGTGCCCGGCAGGATTCCGGGCGATCGTGAGCATGACAGCACCGGGATCATCTATGCGAGTAGACCTCTTTGCCCGACCGAGGACTCCCTTGAATGAACGTTTATCCGACTGAGAGCGGTGAGGGGTGAAGTCTTGACGCGGCCTTGACAGCGGGCTCGGGGAGGGGACTTCGGTGCCCGTCCGTGCGGCATGACGGCTCGTCAACTACACGCTGTGACCTGCGTAAACGCCTGCTGAACCTGGAGTGTCCCGATCAGGACAGCTTGGGATGGCAGCGTGCGTCCGACAGTTCGCAGTAGGCACCCGTCGGCTGGGGCCCGAGCAATCGGGTCAGAACCTCGCACGGCCTCGAAGCGATCGCTGCGCTGCCCTGGCCTAGTCCCGCCGGGCGGGCTCAAGGGCGGGTGGCATCCGGCCGTCCCCGGCCGGGCCGATGTCGCCGTCCTCCCATGCGGGGTCGTAGGCGCAGGGCACGGTGGCGCCGCCGGTGAAGTACTCGCGGTCCGGGTACCAGGTGAAGGACATCCGCTCGTCCCCGTCGTTCCGCTGGACGAACAGGAACCAGTCCCTGCCCTTCGTGCCCTCACGGTAGGACGTGACCTTCCAGCCCTGGTCCATCAGATGCCGGTGCAGTCGGCGCAGGCCGGGAACGGCCCGGCTCGCGGGCACATGGTCCAGAGCCCAGTCGTGGCTCATCCGGTAGGCACCGTCGACGGTCTTGTCGTCCATCCCGAGCAGGCCCCCGTCGTAGCAGAAGCCGGAGTCGAACGTGTTCTCCGTGCTGACGCCGACCTTCTCGACTCCTGGCGCCACTGTGCGCTCGAACCCCAGGACGTCGTAGGCCTCCTGGGAACGCTGGAAGGCGCGTCCCGCCATGTCCTCGGGCGCAACACGGGGAAAGTCCGTCGACTCCGATGAGCCCGATGCGAGCACGACCAGAACGACTCCGACGAGCACTACTACGACGACTGCGCCGACGGCGACGGCGGCGGCGCAGCCGCGTCCCAGGGCCCCTGGAACGGAAGAAGGGGCCCCGGAGTTGCTCGGGGTGGCGGTGGGGTCGGTCGGTGCGGTCTCCTCGGTCATACGGGGGACGGTATGTCGGCAGGGGAGCGCGACGGATCGGCGAAGCTACGTGGCAAGGAGTGGGTACGCGTACTCAGTCTCCAAGAACCGCCTTGTGCCTCACGATTCCGATCGGGGCTTTTCCGCCGACAGCTACAGCGTCTGACACGGCGCGGGACCGTACCGAAGTCCGGCCAGTCAGCCAGTCAGCCAGTCAGCCGGTCAGGCGCGGCAGCGCAGCATCTCCAGCGGCGGGTGCGCGAGGAGGTCCGCCCAGAAGTCCTCGCCGAACTCACGGATGCCGGCTTCGGACACCTGCAACGGAACCCACTTCACGTCACTGAACCCGGCCGCCCGCAGACACTGCTCGTAGACCTCGCGGCGCGGGACCGCGGAGACGATGCTGATCGGCTGCGGGTCGAGGAGAGCCGTGACCCGCACCCGCGGACCCGTCTCGATCTCCTCGCCGGTCGGCTCGCAGAGAAACCCGTACTTGTCCAGGGACGGGCAGTCGAACCGGTAGTCGGGCTTCTGGGCGAACACGAAGAACTCACCACCCGGCACCAGACTCCGGTGGATGTTGCGGCACATCCGCTCCATCTCCGCGATGTCCGCAGCGTAGTTGAGGCACTGCACTCCCACCGCGATGTCGAAGCGCCGGTCGAGCGGCCGCAGTTCGGCCACGTCACCGACCTCGTAGCGCAGACCCAGCGGGTCACGCTGCTCGATCGCCCGCGCGGCGGCGATCATCTCGACGGAGATGTCGACACCGAAGACATCCGTGGCGCCGCGCCGCTTCAACTCCCTGCTGTAGAAGCCGGTGCCGCACGCCACGTCGAGAACCGACCTGCCGCTCACGTCCCCGACCATGCCCAGGAAGCTCGGTACCTCCCCGTAACGCATGAGCGGCAGGGACTTGAACCCCTCGAATGCCTCGCCGATCTCGTCGTACTGCTGCACGCTCACGTGCCGCCCCCTCCAGTGACTCGTCCTGTACGCGGCCACGCCGGCCCTCCGGATACAGAGGCTCGCCGGGCCGCGGTCGTGGCAGAGAGTCTGCTCCGCCCTGGTCCGGCCGCCGTACTGGCAGATGACACGAAGAAGTTGGCCGGGTGACCCTCGTATCACCCAACACTTGCACTTGCACTCGCATGAGTGCTCGCCTTGTCAGCTGCCGCCGATCCCCAGGGCGGCGAGCAGGACCAGGACGAGGGTGGTCACGGCGAACAGGCCGTGGGCCATCACGACCGGCAGCGGGAAGTGGCCTTCGGCAGGGACGGCCCCTTCCGCTCCCTGAGTTGCTGCGGTGGCTGGAGTCGGCCCGGCGGCGGCGCGGTCTCGGTAGACGGGGATCCAGCGGGCCAGCATCACGAATCCCAGCAGGGCGACCGGCAGCAGCAGAGCGAACGAAGTCCAGGCCAGGGCGGTCTTGTCGGCCACGACGTAGATGATCCACACCACCAGCCCGATCGCGGCCAGGGCGAAGTGCCCGAAGACGGCCGGTGCGGGCAGGTGGCTGGTACCGGATTGCTGCTGCTGGATTCCGCCCCGTCGGATCCAGGTGCCGAGCATGTAGAACCCGCCGAGGGCGGTGACCACCCAGGCGATCAGTGCGGCGATGTCCATGGGGAACTCCCTGGTGATGACCGTGTCGATGGCAGCCGGACGACGCCGGCGGCCGTGGACGGTGCGTGGGCCGGTCACATGCCGGAGCCTGCGTTTCGCGCGCTGTGGTCAGGCACGAATCCCTCGGCCTGGGTGCTCTCGTCGGCGACCCGTACGCCGTAGCGGTAGGCGAGCTTGCCGCCGAGGAAACCCGAGACGCCCAGGGCCACCATGCTGAGTGCGGACAGGACGAGCTTGCCGATGCCGACACTCCCGCCGTCGGTGTAGGTGCTGTAGCGCCACAGGAAGTTGACGGCGTAGGCGGCGGTCACCGCCAGGTTCAGTGTCATGTGGACCAAGGCGGTGGCATGGGCCGGAGTGCCGGTCGGAATCGCGAACAGGTCGAGGAATCCGACCATGGCCGCCAGCACCGCTCCGATCACGCCTACGGCTATCAACCACTCCGAGCCCTGGGTCAGGAATCCGGGACGGTGCACGACATGGGAAGCGATGTCGAACACCAGGCTGGTCACCCAGGCGCCGATCGGCACCGTGACCAGAATCGGGTGGAACGGGTGGCCGTACGGGCCGGCGAGCGAGGCGCTGACCGGACGCTTCGCCTGAAGCCGCGACTCAGTGACCATCGCAACCTCCCACTAGTTTCACCAATAAGTGTTGGCCTTATTGGGGTGGAACGTCAAGGTGCGCAGTACAAGGCGTCAAAACAGCTCTTGTGTCCACTCGCATGGGAGTTACCGTGGTCTCGTGGCTCCTGACCCGACTCCGCAGGCCGACGCGGCCGAGACTGCCGTCGAGACCACCGCCGGGATCGCGGGCGACACCACTGCCGACACCGCGATCGAATCCGTCGGCGTCCTGAGCGAGGACTCTCGGCGGCGCATGTTCACCTTCATCCGGCGCGCCCGCCGCGCCGTCACCCGCGACGAGGCCGCCGCCAGCGTCGGCATCTCCCGCAAACTCGCCGCCTTCCATCTCGACAAACTCGTCGACGCCGGCCTGCTGCGCGCCCGCTACGAAACGCCTAGCGGGATCCGCAAGGTCGGCCGACAACCGAAGGTGTACGAGCCCACGGATGCGCAGATCACCGTGAGCATCCCCGATCGGCGCCACGAGTTCCTCGCGGAGCTGCTCCTCGATGCCGTCCTGACCGAGGAGGCGGGCGAAAACGCCGCGCAGGCGGCTGTACGGACCGCCGAGCAGCGCGGTCGGCAGATGGGCGAGGCCGCCCGGGACGAGACCCGCCCGGGCCGTCTGGGCCCCGAGCGCGGGCTGACCGCCTGCGAGCGCCTGCTGGACCGGTACGGCTACGAGCCCGTACGGGAAACCCCCACTCAGCTCCGGCTGCGCAACTGCCCCTTCCACCCGCTGGCCGCGAAGGCCCCTGACCTGGTGTGCGGCATGAACCAGGCCTTCCTCAGCGGCTACCTCGACGGCCTGCAGGTCAACGGAGTCCAGGCCATCCTGGCTCCCGAGCCCGGGGAATGCTGCGTACGGCTGGGCCCGAGCGACGCCGATCGCGATGATCGGCAGACTCGGGGCTGATGACGCGGGGCCGGCCGCCCCACCGTTCCGTATCGGCGCTGGGGTCGCGGTCGGTGTCGCCCGCTACTCCCCGGTACAGCAACCGTCCCCGGATGCCGAACCCGCGGCCGTTTCCAGACGGCAGAAGCAGGACGCCTCGATCGGCACGTCCGCCATCGCCGCGGCGATCTTCAGCTGCTGGGCCACGATCAGCGCTTCTCCCTGCTTGCCGAGCCGGACGAGGCATTCGTGGAGGCCGTGCAGGGCCCAGACGTTGCCCGGGTGCTGCAGCGGGCGCGGCAGCGTGTCGTCGAGTCCGAGGTCGGCGCGGTAGACGGCCTCGGCATCCGCGACCAGGCCCTGTTCGAGAAGCAGTGCGCCGTATGCGTGCCGGGTGGGCTGCATCCACCCCCACGGCTCGTCGTACGGAAGCCCGTCGTCCAGTTCGATCGACCGGCGCAGTGCCGCGAACGCCGCTTGGTGCCTCCCCTTGCGGTAGGCCAGCTCTCCGTCCAGCATCTGCGCGGCGATCGCCAGGATGTCCGTACAGGTGTTGTTGAACAGCGTTCGCGTCTGGGGGACCCGGGCGACCGCCTCACGGAAGAGCTGACGTTCCGCGTCGGCCTCGTCGACCCGGCCGGTGGCAGAGAGTGCGACTGCCCGCGCGTACCGCAGCATGGCCGTGGTCACGCAGTACAGCTGCGCGTCGGCGGGCATCGGCAGGCTCAGGATGTCGTCCCAGCGGCCGAAGCGGATGAGCACGTGCACCCGCATCGCGAGGAAACCCTCCAGCCAGTCCGCCATGGGCGGGCTGTCCACACGCAGCAGTTCCTCGGGCACGGCCGCTTCGAGCCGGTCCGCCGTGTCGAGCGCGTCCTGGAAGCGGCCGAGGAACATCGCGCCGTAGATCTTGAAGTGGTAGTTGTGACACCGGTACAGGGTGTAGAAGTTCATCGCTCCGGCGCGGGCGCGGAACTTCTCGTCGGCCGCGATCGCGTCGGCGTTGTCGGAGACCACCCGGCGGTAGTCGCCGCAGAGCACTTCCAGGTGGGACGGCATGTGCTGGAGATGTCCCGCGTCCGGCACCAGGCCGCGCAGCCGGTCGCCCACCGACAGGGCGACCTCGGGGGCCGGGGACATCTCCATCAGATGGATGTACATGTGAAGCAGGCCCGGGTGCCGCGCGGCCGCCTCTGTGGCCATCGCCCGATCCAGTACCGCTTTGGCCTCGGTGGTGCGCGAGCCCGGGGCCGGCCTGCCCGTGCGGGTGTCCCACAGCTGCCAGGGTGTCAGGTTCATCAGGGCGTCGGCGTACAGGGTGGCCACGTCGAGGTCGTCGGGCGCCAGTCGGTGGACGGAGCGCATGCCGTCGGCGTAGGCGGCGCTCCACACGGAACAGTCCTCGGCATCGGGGGACTGGGCCCGTGGACAGCGAGCGTGCAATGCGTCGATGAGCGCCTGCTCGACCGGGGTTGTGCCGGCGGCCTTCGCGTGGGCGCGCTGTACGGCGGCGTGCGCACGTTCCACGCTCCGCCCCAGGTCCTGCTCGTCGAAGGACTCCCAGGGCTTGTTGTAGTTGGGGCCGAGCGCGTAGGCGACGCCCCAGTCCGCCATGGCACAGTCGGGATCCGCCGCAGCGGCGGCCTCGAAGCAGCGGACGGCCTCCTCGTGGTTGAAGGCATACGTCCAGTTCAGCCCGCGGTCGAACCACGTCTGCGCCTCGGAGGACGACGTTGTCACGCGCCGACCGTGGCTGCCGAGGTCGTAGTACTGCATACGAACTCCTCAAGGCTGTCGGCCAGCCGCCCCGGTTTCCGGGATGGCACGACGGTGGCCGGTGCGACGACCCTAGCGACGGACGGTGGCGATATCGCCCATTCAGGCAGAAAAATACCCGGACACGGCGTCCGGGTGGAAGCGCGCACTCTCGTATCCCTGGGCACTGACACCGGGTGGGCGCCGCCGCATGCAGCTGGCCAACGGCTGTCCCGCACATAATTTCTGGCGCGCTGGATGACGACCCCAGCTACCCTCCGCTCATGGAGCAGGACCACCCCCTCGTGCGCGAAGTCTTCCCAGATCTCGTCACAGAGCTGATCACTCTCCTGGAGCACGAAGGAGAACGCGAGCTGGCTGTCTGCGCGTGGGATCTTCGTCTGGTCGAAGAGTGCGGCTGCGGCGACGACTTCTGCCAGAGCTTCCGGACCGCACCTCATCCGCAGGGCCAGCCATATGGCGCCGGCCACCGCTGCGTGCCGCTCCTGCCCTCGCGAGGCATGCTGTGCCTGGACGTCGTGGACGGCCGGATCATGTTCGTCGAAGTCCTCGATCGGCCACCGATGCACCGTCGGAGTTCGCGGCCGTGAGGAGGCTCGGAACGGCCGGTGGCAGCGACGGGCCGCACTCGTCGGCGAACCCGGCCTCCTCCAAGACCGGGCGCACGGCGGCCAGGAAGTGCTGTTCGTCAGCTCAGTTGCCGTACTGACATGAGTAGATGGCGGTGGTCCTCGTACGTCGCGTCATCCTCGCCCGGTTCGCCACTGATCAGTGCCCGCTGGCCAGGGCCCAGAAGTTCAAAGCGCACTCGGGAGGCGCTGAAGGAGTTGAGGGCTTCCAGCAAGTTCGCGGGGTTGAAGGCGACTGCCAGGTCATCGGAGCCGGCCAACGTGGCCGCGAGCTCCTGCGAAGCAATGTCGTCTTCGTACCCCGCTTGCAGGAGGACGGTTCCCTGGGCGGAGAAATCGAGCCGGATCGGGCTGTTCGGCGCCGCGACGACCGCGACACGGCGGACCGCGTCGGCGAGCGCCTCCCGCTGCGTGACCGCGACTGCCGGGCTGTCCAGTGCGAACAACTTGTCGTAGCGCGGCAGCCGTCCTTCAAGCAACCTCAGTGTCGTACGCATCCCGGTTCCCTCGAAGGCCATCAAGCCACCATCCGAGCCGGCTGAACCGGTCAGCCCGATGCGGATCAGCCCCGACTTCGCCAGCGAACGGGAGATCTCGGTCAGTCGGCGGCCGGGAACCACCACCTGCACCGCTTCGGAACCTGCCACCTCCGGCTTCCACGGCATCGTGCGCACGGCATACCGGTACCGGTCCGTAGCGGCCACGGTCATCGACTCGCCGTCCAGCAGGAGCTGGATCCCCGTGAGCACCGGGAGGGAGTCGTCACGGCCGACAGCTATCACGACCTGCGCGACCGCCGCCGCGAACTCTGCCGCATCCACGTTTCCGCGCACGGGGGGAAGCTCGGGAAGGGCCGGATACTCCTGCGTGGGCAAGGTCGACAGCCCAAAGCGCGTCCCGCTCCCTTCCAGCGTGAAGCGCGCGCCTTCCAGTGCGCACACCACCATCGTGTCGGGCAGCACCCGGCAGATATCGAGCAGTCTGCGCCCCGGCACGAGCACCCGACCGGCTGTCAGCGTGTCCGCCGGGACCTCGATGGTCGCGGACGCCTCGTAGTCGAAGCCCGAGATGCGCAGCCGCCCTTCCGCCGCGTCCAGCATCAAGCCGCCCAGCACAGGCACAGGCGAACGTGCGGGCAACGACCTGGCCGCCCAGGCCACGGCCTCGGCGAGAGCGCTTCGCTCGATCCGGAACTCCATCCGTACATCCCCCATCGCGTCGCACCAGTTGGTCCGAGCACGCTATATGCCGCCACTGACAACGCATGGCTCGTGTCGGTGTACCCCGCAGAGGGCGAGGGGGCTCCAGATCCGGGGAACGGGGCGGCACGCGGCGCCGGATGGTCCGGGGTGCGGGACGCGCTGTCCCGAGACGGTCCGGGGCGCCCTGTGGAGGACGAACGGCCCATTACGCTCGCCACCGAAACGATCACCAGTCTCCGGGGGAACCCATGTCAATCAGGCATGCCCGCAGGGCAGTTGTGACCGCAGTCGCGGTTGCGGCGCTCACTGTGGCCGGCGCGGGCACCGCGTCCGCCGACGGCGTTGTGACCTGGCACCATCGGCCGTCGGACAACTGCCTGGCCATCGTCATCAACAAGCAGACCGGTCGCTGGCTCGACAGCAACGGCAGGAGCGTCTGTCTCGGCCCGGGCGGCTGGAACAACGACAACAAGTACCAGCTCTGGTACTGAGCCGCCCATGCGCATCAACACCGCCCGCATAGCCAAGCCGTCCAGACCGATCTCAAGGCGACCGCGAGCGAGCTCGAATGGGTCCTCGCCGGCTACCAGTTGAGCTACGCGGTCTTCATGATCACAGGCGGTCGGCTCGCGGATCTGTACGGGCGCAAGCGCGTCTTCATCATCGGAACGGCGGTCTTCACGCTCTCGTCCATCGCCTGTGCCATGGCCGATGATCCGAGCGTGCTCATCGGTGCCCGGATAGTCCAGGGCCTCGGCGCGGCTCTGATGGTTCCGCAGGTCTTCGCCGTCATCACGCTGACGGTCTCAGCGCGGCACCGGCATCGTGTCTTCGGTGTTTTCGGGGTCGTCATCGGCATGGCGTCGGTCAGCGGTCAGCTGGTCGGCGGCCTCCTGATCGGCGCGAACCTCTTCGGATCCGGCTGGCGCTCGGTGTTCTGGGTGAACATCCCCATCGGCATCGTCACGATCCTGCTGGCCCTCAAGTACGTACCGGAGTCGCGGGCGGAGCAGACCCGCAAGCTCGACGTGCCCGGCGTTGTGGTCCTCAGCGCGGCACTGATGCTGCTCACGTACCCGCTCATCCAGGGGCGGGACGCGGGCTGGCCCTGGTGGACGTGGGCGTGCTTCGTGGGCAGCGCGGCGGCGTTCGCGCTCTTCGTCGCACTGGAGCGAGCAGTCGACCGGCGCGGTGGTGAGCCACTGATCAACCTGTCACTCTTCGCGCAGCGCTCGTTCTCGCTCGGTATCGTCCTCGTCCTGGTCGTGTATGCGCTTCTGTACTCGTACTACCTGTCGCTGTCCGTCTCGATGCAGGACGGGCTGGGCATGTCGGCCCTCGGCTCCGGGCTTGTCCACACGCCGGCGGCGGTGACCTTCTTCGTCTGCGGCCTGATCGCCGGACGGATCGTCCCGAAGTACGGCCGCCGTGTACTGGAGATCGGTGCGGTCATCCTCGCGGTCGGCTATCTGACGACCGCCGTGGTTCTGCTGTCCGGGCCGCGTCTGACGCCCCTGCTCATCATCCCGACCCTGATGCTGCAGAGCGCGGGGGGCGGTTTGCTGATCACTCCGCTGCTCAACACGGTTCTCGCGCGGATCGATCCGCAGTCTGCGGGCATGGCCTCGGGCTCGCTGTCCACCGCCCAGCAGGTCGGCGCTGCGCTGGGCGTGGCGGTCGTCGGAGCAGTGTTCTTCCACTCCTTCCAGGCAGGCGCCGCCTCGGGCGTCAAGGTGCACGCGGCGGGACACGCATTCGCGCTGACGTCCCTGACGACCTTCGCCATCGCGGCGCTCGCGGCCCTGCTGGTGTTCCTCTTGCCGAAGGCGCCGTCGACGAAGGCCTGACGACGCGGAACAGGTGCCGGCGCCTCCGGGGAGCGAGTCCCGGGAGGCGCGGGCACCCGTCGCGCCGCACGGCCCGGTGCGAGGAGTGCTCAGGCCGATTTCAGGAGATTTTCCACTGTGCGACGAACCTTGGCGATGACGTCATCGTCTCCGAGGCGCAGAGCCGTGTTGGCCGCGCAGAGCACGGAATCGATCTGAAAGACCGCGAGGTCGACGTCGAGTTCAGCGATCTCGTGGGATTCGACGGCGTTTCGCAATTCCTTCGCGATGGTGTCGAGCCATTCCTGCTGGTTGTGGACCAGGGCGTCGCGGATCGTTCCCGGCTTGCTGTCGAAACGGGCGATGTTCGCGACGCGGAAGCAGCCGCCTTCGAACAGTGGGGTTTTGGCGTAGTCGAACCAGTGCTCTATCAAAGAGCGCAGCCGGTCGACTCCGGGGGCCGCTTTCCTCGCCGGGCGGACGACCGCGTCGATGAACATTTCGCGCGCATAATCGATGGTCGCGAGCTGGAGCACTTCCTTGGACCTGAAGAGGGTCTGGATACCCGCCTTGCTCATGCCTGTGTCGGTCGCGAGACGGCCGAAGCTCACGTCGTCCAGCCCGTCGAGGGAGGCGATGTCGACGGCGCGCCGCAGTGCGGTCTCACGCGCTCGCGCACCTTTGAGCAGGCGCTTGTCAGTGATCGACACCGCGTCAGTCCGCGCGACGAAGCTTCCCGCCCCAGTATCCATACGGTCGATCGTACATCTTGTGGGGGGTGTGCGAGAGTACCCGGCATTCGCGCACCGGCGTTCAGGGCGTGCGGCGGGCAAGGGTGGCGGCCGGCGCCCTGACCATCTCGCTCGCCATGACGGCCTGGCCCGATGTGGAGAAGTGGATGCGATCCGTACTCAGCAGGTTCTCCCGGGAGTTGACGGGGTGATCCCACATGTCGACGACGACGGCGTCGTACTGGGCGGCAAGGGCGCGGGTGAGGTCGTTCAGGGTGAGTACGCGCTCCGTCCAGTCGGGGAAGACCGGCACGACGTAGGAGCGCCCCAGGGTGAACGTGGTGAGCTGTACACCTGTCTCAGTCGCCAGGTCGTACATCTTGCGCATGCCCTGCTCGATCTTCCCGAAAAGCCGACGCTCTTGTCCCCCGTCCCTGCGGAGAGGCTGTCCCCGATCACGGCGTAGCGCTGCCAGGGGGCATCGAACAGCAGTGCCGCAGCATCGACTGTGGCCAGGCAGTACGGGTCGGTCTCCTCGGTGAAGGATGTCGAAGTCACCACTAAAGCATGCGGTCGACCGTATGTAATGTCAACGTCGAGGCGACGCCTTCCTGGTGCTCCCTGAACCGCAGTCATACGAGGGATGTACTGCCTGGTAACTTCTGCGGGTGATCATTTCCTCCCGCTTAAACCGTCTGGCATGCCTCACGCTGATATCCGCCCTCTCCCTGGCCGCGCTGCCCGCCACCCCCGCCACCGCCGCCGATACGACAACCCCACATCTCGACGCCGTGGAACGCACCTTGCGCGAGATCTCGCCCGGCCTCGAAGGGGACGTGTGGGAGCGGACGAGCGGCAACCAGCTCGACGCCGCGGACGGTGACCCCGCCGGCTGGCTGCTCCAGACGCCCGGGTGCTGGGGCGACGCAGACTGCAAGGACCGCGTAGGCACCAAGCGGCTGTTGGCGAAGATGACCGAGAACATCTCCCGGGCGACGCGGACCGTCGACATCTCAACTCTCGCGCCCTTCCCGGACGGCGCCTTCCAGGACGCCATCGTCGCCGGCCTGAAGTCCTCCGTGGCCTCCGGTCACAAGCTCAAGGTCCGCGTCCTCGTCGGCGCCGCGCCCCTGTACCACATGAACGTGCTGCCCTCGAAGTACCGGGACGACCTACGCAGCAAGCTCGGCCCGGCGGCCGACGCCGTCACGCTCAACGTCGCCTCGATGACCACGTCGAAGACCGCCTTCTCGTGGAACCACTCCAAACTCCTGGTCGTCGACGGGGAGTCCGCGATCACCGGCGGCATCAACGACTGGAAGGGCGACTACCTCGACACCGCCCACCCGGTCACCGACGTCGACCTCGCCCTGACCGGCCCCGCCGCCGGCACGGCCGGCCGGTACCTGGACCAGCTGTGGAGCTGGACCTGCCGCAACCAGAGCAACATCGCCAGCGTCTGGTACGCCGCCTCCGGCGGAGGGGACTGCATGGCGACCATGGAGCGGGACACGAACCCGCGGGCCGTCCCGGCCACCGGCGACGTACCGGTGATCGCCGTCGGCGGGCTCGGCGTGGGCATCCAGGACACCGATCCCACCTCCACCTGGCATCCGACCCTGCCGTCCACGTCCGGCACCCGGTGCGTGGTCGGGCTGCACGACAACACCAACGCCGACCGCGACTACGACACGGTCAACCCCGAGGAGAGCGCGCTGCGTTCACTGATCTCCAGTGCGACCAGCCACATCGAGATCTCGCAGCAGGACCTCAACGCGACCTGCCCGCCGCTGCCCCGCTACGACACCCGCGTCTACGACGCCCTCGCCGCGAAGCTCGCCGCCGGCGTCAAGGTGCGCATCGTCGTCAGCGACCCTGCCAACCGCGGCGCGGTCGGCAGTGGAGGCTACTCGCAGATCAAGTCCCTCTCCGAGATCAGCGACGTACTGCGCAGCCGGCTCACCCAGGTCACCGGCGACGAACACAGCGCCACGGCAGCGCTCTGCTCCAACCTGCAGCTCGCGTCCTTCCGCAGCTCCCCGAACGCGAAGTGGGCCGACGGACACCCCTACGCTCAGCACCACAAGCTGGTCTCGGTCGACGGTTCCGCGTTCTACATCGGCTCGAAGAACCTCTACCCGGCGTGGTTGCAGGACTTCGGGTACATCGTCGAGAGCCCCCACGCCGCCCAGCAGCTCGACACCCAGCTGCTGAGCCCGCAGTGGTCCTACTCCAAGGAGTCCGCCACGGTCGACTACGAGCGGGGGATCTGCCAGATCTGAAGTCCCGCTGTCCGCAAGGAAGTCCGCGGCCAGCCCGGACACCCACCCGCTCAAGGCGATTTCAACTGGCCTGATCACCAAGCCGCGAGCTACTCGGCGATGCCTCGGGTGAGCAGGACCATGGTGACGAAGGTGCGGTACAGGCGGACGGGGTCGTCGTCGCGTAGTTGGACGGTGAGTTCGTCCGCACGGACCACACCGTTGATCCAGGTCACCATCTCGGCCAGGTCTGCGTTGCGGAAGCGGACGGTCAGGGTGGCCGGCAGGGCGATCGCGGGCAGTTGGGCGTCGGCCAGCCGCCGCACCGCGCCACCGGCGGCCTCCGTGATCACCTCACGAGCCTCTTCCGGGTGCAGGCTGTCGGCGGCGAAGCGGGAGACCGAGTTCTTCACCACCGCCGCCTGGACACCGGGGCAGAACGGCTCGATCTGCGCGGCGGTGACGTCGTCGCCCGTGACCAGCACGACCGGTACCCGGTGTCCGAGCGCGACCAGGGCATTGATCCCGGCCTCCCCGGTCGGCACACCGTTCAGCCGGACCTCGGCGATCGCACGCGGGTTGTAGGTGTGCGACAGCGTCGCCGGGGCACCGGACATGGAGCCGTGGTACGAGACGAAGAAGACCGCGTCGAACGACTCGTCGAGCCCCTGCATCATGTACAGCGGCTTGTGCCGGCCTGACAGATATCGTGCCCGGTGCGCCAGCCGGTCCGGGCGCAGGTTGGACATCGCCGAGTGCGAGTCGTTGACCAGGAAGGCCCGTGCGCCGGCCGCCGCCGCGCCTTCGATCGCAGCGTTGACCTCCTGCTCCAGGAGGTCCCGGTAGTAGCCGTACTCGGAGCCCGACGGCCGGCACTGGTCCCAGTCGACGACCCCTGCGGTGCCCTCCATGTCCGACGAGATGAAGACCCTCATCCGTACGCTCCCCTCAACAGCCGCCACATCCTGGGCGTTCACGATCGGATCATCGCCCGTGGCCGGGCAAGACCGGTAGTTGGCACCCACGCGGCCGTGGACCGCGCCGAGCGCCGTGGCGTTGGCCCTGCTTCTCCAGGTTCCCGAGCATGCTGCTGCGCGCCCCGCACATGGCGGCCAGGACGCCCCCGCACCACACCCGTGGACCGGTACAGTGCCCGCCGTGATGGTGGGCACCGAAGAAACCCGGCTGGTCGTGCTGCGCGGTAACAGCGCCTCGGGAAAGTCGTCCGTCGCGGCCGGCCTCCGCGAGAAGTTCGGCCGCGGCCTGGCCTTGGTCGGCCAGGACAACCTGCGCCGCATCGTCCTACGCGAACGGGACCGGCCGGGCGCCGCGAACATCGGCCTGATCGATCTGACCGCGCGCTACGCCCTTGACGCCGGGTTCCACGTCGTGGTCGAGGGCATCCTGTACGCCGACCGCTACGGCGACATGCTCGCCCGGCTGCGCGCCGACCACCGTGGCCCGACCCACGGTTACTACCTGGACGTGCCATTCGAGGAAACCCTCGCCCGGCACGCCACCAAGCAGCTGCCGGGTGAGTACGGCGAGGCGGAGATGCGCGGCTGGTACCGGGAACACGATCTGCTGCCTGGCGGCATCGAGACCGTCATCGGCGCAGACAGCACGCTCGCGGCGACGGTCGACCGCATCATGCTCGACACCGGCCTGGCCTGCCTCCCGGCCTTGGACCGCTGACACACCGGGGCCCCGCACGTCAGTTGTCGTCTGTCGTCAGTAGGGGGGCGTGGGCGCGCTCGTAGTAGATCCGTCCGGAGGAGCCGGCAGCAGGGCGTCGCGGACCATGCCGGGCCTGTCGAACTCTGGGAGGCTGGCCGTCCAGAAGCAGTCGCCGGCGAACAGAGGCGCCTCGGCGTAGGGGCGCGCCGAGCCCGAAGCCCCCGTAGGAGTCGCTTGATCCGCCACGGCGATGCCTCCGCCCTCCTCAGTGGCGGATCAGGCCCGTACGTTTGACGGTCGTCGGCAGCGGTGTGGTGTCGATGGCGGTGACCCCGTCCAGGGGGCCGACCGAGTCCGTGAGGAAGGTGTACAGGGCGTCGAGGTCGGCGGCGGCGAGTGCGACGACCAGGTTGGCGGGGCCGGTGGTGGCGGCGCAGAACCGGACGTGAGGGTGGGCGCTGAGGGTCTGCGCGGTCTCCTGCAGTGCGCCGGGTCGTACGGCGATCCACAGCAGGGCTTCGGCGTGAGCGCCGAGCAGTGAGAGGTCGAGTTCGGTGGCCAGGCGGACGACCTGGCCGCGTACGAGTGCGTCGAGGCGCCGGCGGGCGGTGAGGGCGGTGCCGTGCACGACGCTTCACATCGCCGTGTCGTACACGTCGTAGCTGTCGTTGAAAGCGCGTGATTCATGAGTTCCCCGGAAGTCTCCGGCCCTTTCGTGTGGTCATGCCGTCGGGCCAGCGGTACTGGACCGTGCTGGACGAGGAGCGCCTGGAGCCCGTACGGGCGGCGGACGAGTTCTTGCGGCACGTACGGTTCGGTCGCGATCAGGCGGAGTCGACGACGCGGACGTACGCCGGGGCGGTCGCGCTCTACCTGACCTGGTGCCGGTGCACCGGCCGCGACTGGACGACGGCCGCGAGCCGCCTGGGAAGCTTCCCAGCTCTACGAGATCGCCGACGACCGCGACCTGCCGCCCGAGGCCCGCGGCGAGGGCAGCGGCCTGCGCTACTTCGCCAAGGCCAGGCACCGGGCCGCTGAGCCGGACGGGCCGGTCGGCCGCGCCACGGACGAAGAGGTTCTGGCCCTGCTACGGGCCTGCCGCAACGCCCGGGACCGGTTCATCGTGCTCCTCTTGGCCAGGGCCCGGCCTGCGCCGCAGCGAGGCCGTGGGCCGCCTGCGCCGTGAAGACATCCACTTCATCCTGGACGCCAGCGGCTGGGCTGCCGGATTCCCGGCTCCCACCTGCACGTGGTACGCCGCGACAACGACAACGGCGCCTGGGCGAAGTCGCGGCGCTCGCGCGCGATCCCCGTCGACTTCCTGCTGGTCCAGGCTTACGACCGGTACGCCGTCGAACGGGACGCCTGCCGCGAGGCACGCGACAGCGACTTCGTCCTGGTGAACCTGTTCCGGCAGCCGCTCGGGGGCACCCATGCCACCCGCGGCCCTGAACGATCTGTTCGACCGGCTATCGCGACGGGCGGGACTGTCCGAAGGCGTCCATCCCCACGCTCTGCGGCACGGATTCGCCAGCAACGCCGCCGACGCCGGCGCCGTCCTGGACGAGATCGCCGACCTGCTCGGCCATGCCGGCCCATCCAGTTCGCAGGTCTACCTGCATCCCGACCCGCAGCGACTGCGGGCTGCCGTCGATCGGGTGGGCGCGCTCACTCCGAGGAGGAACGGATGACCTCGCCCCTGCAACTGGTGCCCGCCCCGGCATCGGATCTGCTGCCCGCCCGCGCCGATCGGCTGCGTGAGCTGATCCGCCCGGAGACGCTGGAGGTGCTGAACTGGGACGAGGCGTCCCAGGTCCTGCGGCCGTCACCGGATCACCCCTTCCTCGGCATGA
This sequence comes from Streptomyces sp. NPDC001410, assembly GCF_042895235.1. Classification (NCBI taxonomy): domain Bacteria; kingdom Bacillati; phylum Actinomycetota; class Actinomycetes; order Kitasatosporales; family Streptomycetaceae; genus Streptomyces; species Streptomyces sp. NPDC001410. Next base: position 14,323 of record NZ_JBIAWE010000026.1, on the reverse strand, counting down.
ACATCTGTGCCCGCGCGGGCTGTTGGGCCGCCGCCCGCAGGACGGAACTGGGTTTGTGCTCGGCCTGCCGTGGCTCCTGGAAGCGGAGCGGCAAGACGCCGGAGGAGTTCCTGGCCACCGAGCCGAAGCAGATCAGCAACACCTCAGGCGGCTGCGGCGTCCCGCAGTGCCAGCGCCCTTGGCCGTCGTCGAGGACGCAGATGTGCATGCGGCACCGCGAGCTGTTCGTGAAGCTGGGGCGCCCGCCGCTGGAGGAGTTCTTCGCCCATCGGCTCGATCGGCCGTTGCCGGGGTCCGGTTTGTGCTCGGTGGATGCCTGCCACCGGCATCGGGCGAACGGCTCGAACCTGTGTTGCCCGCCGCACTGGGTGAGGTGGAAGGAGGCACAGGGACGCGGCGCCGATTTCGAGCAGTGGTGCCGTACCGAGCCCGGTACTTCCGAAACCACCGCTGTGAGCCTTCGAGGGCTGCCGACCCTGGTGACCGCCGAGGTCCTCTACGCGGTCCAGGCCCGCACGGACGCCGAGATCAAGAGCCCGCCCATCCTGCTGCGGGGCATCGTCCAGCATCTGCGCGAGCAGCGCGTCGAGCAGTTCGACGACGTCCAGGTCCGCCGCAACACGCACCTGAGCGGCATGGCCAACGCCATGCGCCGCGTGATCGCGGCGGCTGTCTCCACTCCGGAACTGGAGCAGATCAAGGACGTCTGGAACATGGCCGCCTTCGGGCTGGGCCAGTGGCGGAGGCTGCACTTCACTCCGCTGCATCAGGAGTGGATGCGGCGGGCCTGCAAGACGTGGGTGCTGGACGAGATTCCCCGCCGCTATGGCAAGAACATCCCCAACAGTCTCTCCGAGATGATCCTCTGCCTCCGCTTCCTCTCGCTGAGCCTGGTCCGCTCCCGAGAGGACCGCGGGGAGAACATGTCCGCGCTCGGCCGCAGCGACATCGAGGCGTTCACCCAGTACGTCGCCCACCTGGAACACACCGGCGAGATCAGCTCCTTCCGCCGCACGACGGTCTCCCGGTTCACCGGCCGGTTGGTGCGCGAGATCCGCGACATGGGCCTGATCCGCCCCGGCGAGATCCTCGCCGACCTGCCCGACGACTTCGCGCTGCGCAGGCACGACATGCCGCCGGTCATCACCGAAGAGGGACCGGGCCGGGCCCTGCCCAGGGAGATCCTCACCCAGCTCTGCGAGCGGCTGCCCACCCTGGACCAGATCCGCGACGGCAGCGAGGACATACGCAACGCGATCGAGATCCTCGTCGACACCGGACGGCGTCCCGACGAGATCGGCTGCCTGGCCTGGGACTGCCTGGAGACGGATGAACTCGGCAAGTCCGTGCTCATCTACACCGACTTCAAGAACAACCGCACCGGCTGCCGCCTGCCGATCCCGGACTCCACCGCTGAGATCATCGTCAGGCAGAAACAGTCCATCCGCGCCCGCTTCCCGGACACCGACCTGTCCAAGCTGGTCCTCTTCCCCCGGCCCCGGCAGAACTCCGAAGGCACCCAGCCGTTCCGCATGCAGCACATCGGCAACGTCCACCGCCGCTGGGTCAACACCATGCCGCCCCTGCTCTCGCCGACGACACCGAGTTCCCCAAGCTGGAAGTCGTTCCCTACTCCTACCGGCACTCCTACGCGCAACGGCACGCGGACGCCGGAACCCTGCCCGACGTGCTCCGTGAACTCATGGGTCACAGATCATTGCAAACTACACAAACCTACTATCGGGTGACCGAGAAGCGGACCCGGTCCGCGGTCGACAAGCTCGTCTCGCACCAGTTCGACCGGCACGGCAACCGGATCTGGACCCAGGCCCGCCAGCTCCTGGAGCACGAGCACGCCCGCCTGCGGATCGGTCAGGTCTCCGTGCCCTACGGCATCTGCGTCGAGCCGAGCAACGTCAAGGCCGGCGGCCATGGCTGCCCGTTCCGGTTCCGCTGCGTTGGCTGCGATCACTTCCGCACCGACCCGTCGTACTTGGCGGAGCTGAGGGCCTGCCTCGACACGCTGCTGCGAGACCGCGAACGCCTCGCCGCGGCGACCGAACTGGACGACTGGGCCCGCATCGAATCGACCCCGTCCGAGGAGGAGATCAAGCGCATCCGGACCCTGATCCGCCGCGTCGAGACCGACCTCGAAAGGCTCACGGACGACGAGCGCGAACAGATCAAAGAGGCCACCCGCACCCTGCGGAAGACCCGAACCGTCTCCCTCGGAATGCCCGGCGTCCGGGCACCCGAGCCGAACCTGCGGCTGGACCGCGACGCATGACCGCGTCACCGGACCACCTGGCCAAGGCACGGGCCGCGGACTCCGAACGCCGTCGGGCCCGAGTCTTCAAGGCCCTCGACCAGCTCGCCGCCAACGGTGAGGAGGTCACCGTCTCGGCGGTCGCCCGCGCGGCCGGCGTCCACCGCAGCCTGATTCACCGCCACGGCGACCTGCACGCGGCCGTCCTGGCCCGCGCAGCCGAACCGCCGCCCGGCGCTGCCGCCGGGTCCCAGGTCAGCCGCCAGTCGCTACTGGCCGACGTCGCGAACCTCACGGCCCGTAACGGCCGTCTCTCCGCGCACATCACCCGGCTCGAACGATGCCTGTCCGAAGCGCTCGGACAGGCCGTCTGGGAAGCCTCCGGGCTCGGTGCCCCCGCCGACGTCGAAACACTCACCCGCCGGATCGGCGAGCTGGAGCAGCGGATCCTCGACCTCCGCTCCGAACTCGCCGAGCGCGACGAGGACCTCGCCGCCGCACGCGCCGCGAACCGGGACTTGATGGCTCAGCTGAACCGCTGACGGGGTGGTTCCGGAATACGCCAGATATGCCTTCTGCCAGCGGCAGAACATCGGCCCGACCGGGCTCGGCGATCACTACAGTCCAGGCTCATGACGACGGTTACAACGCGCACGGTCGAATATGCGGCCGACGGCCTGACGATGATCGGGCACCTCGCGCTCCCGGCCGGTGTCGACCGCCGGCCCGCGGTCCTGGTCGGGCCCGAGGGGGTGGGGCTCAGCGACGTCGAGCGCCGCCGGGCCGATGCGCTCGCCGACCTGGGATACGTGGCGCTGGCCTTCGACCTCCACGGCGGGCGCTATTTGGGCGACCCTGAGGAGATGCTGGCCCGTTGCATGCCGCTGCTCGCCGACCCCGACCGGATGCGAGGCATCGGCCACGCGGCGCTCGACGCGCTCCGCGCCGAGCCGCGGACCGACCCGGACCGGATCGCCGCCGTCGGCTACGGCACTGGGGGCGCAATCGCGCTTGAACTCGGGCGCGACGGCGTGAACCTGCGCGCGATCGGGACAGTCAACGCACTGACCACGGGCCGACCGGGCGAGACGGCGCGCATTCGCTGCCCGGTGTGGGCCGGGGTCGGGTCTGAAGACCCGATCATGCCGCCCGCGCAACGGGACGCGTTCACCGCCGAGATGCAGGCCGCGGGCGTCGACTGGCGCCTCGTGGTCTACGGCGGCGCCTTGCACGCCTTCCATCACCCACCGGTCGGCCACACTGTGCTCCCCGGCGTCGGCTACCACCCGCAGCACGCGCAGCGAGCTTGGCGGGACGTCGTCGACCTGCTCGCCGAGTGCCTGCCCATAACGGAGTGATCTGGTCGGCAACCGCGATTCCGGACCGCAGACCAAGCCGGTCGACCGTCACCACTCACCAAGCTCGGCCACCTACCGCCGGTACTTACCGGTCACCACTGCGGGTTTCTGGCGCATTCCGGTCCTGCCCCCTGACCAAGTCATCGCCATCACCCCCAACACACCAGGGCGGCGGCGTTAATCGCCAGGTGCACAGTGTTGTCAGCAACGATGACCAGGGCGTTCGCCAGGCCGGACGACACGGCCACGGGCGAGCCCTGGTTCTTCTGCACGTCGGCCCAAGTGACCCGACGCGAGGCAGGCGCCAGCAGGTTCCGCGCCCAGACCAGGTACTTCGCGGCCCGATAGCGGTCCAGGACAGCGTGCGTCGCCACGATCACCACAAGTGCGAGCGGGGACTGCGTGATCAGCAGGAACGGCAGCCCATACGTGGTGCCATGCACGATCGCGGGCCACCACCGCTTCACCTTCTCCGTCGCCATCCAGTCCGACTGGATGAGGTAGTCGCCGGCCAGATGCGCGAGCAGGCTCTCGAAGAACAACATCAAGCGGCCACCGCCTCGGTCCGCGACACCTGTCGCTCACCCAACGACCGCGGACACACGCCCCTGAGCTGCACGGTCATCGTGCTTCCCGAGCTCGAACTCGACCAACCCCGAGAGAAGTGACATGCCGGGCGCCACGGTGCTGCCCGCCTTCGACGACACCCACACCCACCTGATCTTCGCCGCGCTCGGCGCGCACGACGTTCCCGTCCACCAGGCCCGCACCATCCCCGAGTTCCTGGACCTGATCCGGCAGCGGGCCACGACCACTCCCGAGGGCGAGTGGATCCGCACCACCACCAACTGGCAGGAACTCAACCTGGCCGAGCGCCGCCTGCCCACCGCGGCCGAGCTGGACCGGGCCACCGACCGGCATCCGGTCCTGGTCAAGCGCGGCGGCCACAACGACGTCGTCAACACCTACGCGCTGCGCCTGGCGGGCATCACGGAGGACACCCCCGTACCACTGGGCGGTGTCATCGGCCGCGACGCCGACGGCCACCTCAACGGACGCCTGATCGACAACGCCCTGCCCCTGGTGGAGCGCCTGCTCCCAGCCCCGGACCGGGCCGGCGCATCGACGGACTGCGCCTGGCCAGCGGTCAGTACGCCGCCACCGGCATCGGCGCCGTGCGCGACTGCGCGGTCACCCCCGACGACTACGCCGTACTGCCGGCCGCTCGCGAGGCGAGGGCACTGAACACCCGGGTGCGGGCCCTGATTTCGGCACTCGGGCTGACCAGCAAGGTACAGGTGGAGGACCTGCTCGACACCATGGAGGACTGGCGCGACGGCTCCGACCCGTGGCTGCAGGTGTGGGGAGTGAAGTTCGGGCTCGACGGCGGTCTGGAGGCCGGGGCCACCGAGGAGCCGTACGCCTGTGACCACGCCTTCTCCGGAACGCTGACCTGGGACCTGGGTGTTCCCGTCACCATCCAGCAGCCGCTGCTGCACGACACCGCCGAGGTGGAGGAGGGCTTCTGGGGCCCGGAACGCGTCGCCCGGCTCTTTCCCGCCCGGGGTTGGCTCGACCTGGGCGCCCAGGTCAGCGCCGGATCCGACTTCCCCGTCGGCCAGTTCGGCGTCATGCGTTCCGTCTGGGGCCTGACCACCCGGCAGACCGTGATCGGCGTCAAGGGCCCGGAACATGCCATCACCTACGACGAAGCCCTCACCCTGCACACCACCCAGGCCGCCCGACTGTGCGGCGAGGAGAACCTGCGCGGCACCCTCACCCCCGGCCGCCTCGCCGACCGCACCATCTGGGACCAGGACCCCGCCCTCTGCCACGGCGACGCCCTGCGCGACCTCAACCCCACCCACACCGTCGTCGGCGGCCTCCTGGTCACACCAGCCGGCATGCGGTAAGGGGGACGGCGGCGTTGAGTCTTCGTTCTCGACGCCATGGTGGCTCAGGGCGATACCGGACGGATCATCGGCGGCTGCCTCGATGAGATCCGGTCCGGTGTGCTCGAAGGCGCAGCGGCCCGTCAGTACTCTCGGGCGGCCGGTAGCGCGACCGGTGTAGGGGCGGGGCCGTCATGTCGTGTCGGGGGAGAGTGTCTTCATGGTGACGTAGCTGGTCACCGTGGCCACGCCGGGAAGGCTGGCCAACTGGTTGGCGTGGAAGTCCTCGTAGGCGGGCAGATCGGCGACCTCGACTCGACTGGTTCCACTGCCCGCAGAGCCCCGCGCACGCGGATGCCGCCGTCGCGGCACCGCGGGACGCGCCGGGGCGGTCGATCTTCTGCTACGGCGCGGGATGGGGCACCGCCGACCCGATCGACGCCGAGATCCGCCGCGTCCGCTCCGACCTTTCCGGCAGCGGACTGGTCACCATGGCGCTGGGGCTGCGCGGCCATGAAGACACCTCCACGGACACCGTTGCCGAGGAGCTGAAGCTGGCGGCCGAGCTGGGGCTGCGGACCAGCGTGCACACCGGATCCGACGGGACCGCCCGCTCTGTCGCCGACCTCCGTGAGCACGGCCTGCTGCGGGACACCACGACGTTCGTGCACGGCAACGGGATCGACGACGACGAGCTGCGGATGCTCGCCGAAGCCGGCAGTTCGGTGTCGATCAGCCCGGACGTCGGGCTGAAGAGGGGGTTCGGCCGGCCGTTGACCGGCCGCGTGCTGGCCGCCGGCCTGCGTCCGACTCTGTCCGTCGACGACGTTCCGGCGGCCGGTGGCGACATGTTCTCCACCATGCGCACCGCCTACGCGGTGCAGCGATGCCTGGACGGCGGCCTGCGCTCCCGGGACCTGCTGGAGTTCGCCACCGTCGACGGCGCCCAGGCGTGCGGGCTCGGCGCCCGGACGGGCAGCATCACGCCCGGCAAGGACGCCGATGTGATCCTGCTGCGCGCCGACGACCTGACCGTGTTCCCGGTCAGCGACCCGGCTGCCACGATCGTCTCCGCCGGCCATCCCGGCCTTGTCGACACGGTTCTCGTCGCCGGCCGCATCCTCAAGCGCGACGGCGTGCTGGTAGGACGTGGATCTCCCGGCGCTGAGGACCCGACTGGTGGAATCACGCAATCGGATCGCGGCGGCCGCCGGCATACCGCTCGACGGTACGTGGCGTCCGCGGCCGGGATCGGAGTAGCAGTGCTGGGCCCCACTGCATCAGTTGCCGACTTGGTGGTCACAACTGACACCACAAAGGACCGGGGCCCTTCATGCGGGAAGCCCCGACTCCGTGTCGGGGCGCCATTACCTGGGTGGTAATCGCGCGGCCGGGCAGGGCGCGGCATGGTGGGGTCATCGGGTTTCGGGCCGGCGCACTCCGGCCCGAAACCCGGACCAACTGACTTGAGTGGCATGCCACTTCACCGGAACGGGAGTCCTGTCATGTCGATCTACGTTGCCGCTGTCACCCGTTACTTCGAGGCGTGGAACGCCACGGACACCGACGCGCTCGCCAAGGCGGTCGCCGTGGCGTGGTCCGAGGACGGCACCTACACCGACCCGCTGGCCGACGTGCGCGGCCACGAGCAGATCGCCGCGGTCGTCCGGGCCGCGCAGGAGCAGTTCCCCGGCTTTGAGTTCAGGCTGGCCGGTGACGTGGACGGCAACCATCACATCGCCCGCTTCGGCTGGGAGCTGGTGTCCACCGCCGACGGCTCTGCGCCGGTCGCCGGCTCGGACGTGGTCACCCTGGCCGAGGACGGCCGGATCACCTCCGTCCTCGGCTTCCTCGACCGGATTCCTGAGGCATGAGAGGAGCAGGGCGACCAACAGCGGGCCGCGGCCGGCCGAGTGATCACCAAGTCAGCGCGGCACGACTGTGATGCCGAGCCCTTGGAGGAATCGGACGACGCTTTCGTAGTAGGTGAGTTCCCCGGCGGAGTCCACGCTGATGGAGGCCAGCGCCTCACGGGCGACGTCCGCGTCGTGCCACACCAGGGTGAAGGGTGCCGGGAGAAGGTTGCCGCCGCATGGGCACCCTCGCAGCACCGCCCAGCACTGGTTGAAGTGGTACCCCGGACCGGCGACAGCCTCGCCCAGGGCGCACTTCAACCCGGGGACGTCGGTCACGTACCGCCCGTCCAGCCGGCACACCGTACCGGCTGCCTCCGGTCCCATGTGCGGCTCGGTGAACCGCAGCCACTCGTGCCGGCCGTCGGCCGGGAACCGCGCCCACGCGTTGCGGTCACGTGGACGGCCCTCGTGCCAGGCGTCCCAGACTGGTCGAGCCCCTGGCGGCCGTCGGTTTTCCGAGCCGTGCCGGAGGGTTATGCCCTGCTCGCCGGGGCGAAGAAAGAGGTCCCGCTGCCCCCGCCGAGGAGCGGCGCGCCCTGCGCGAAGGACTGAGCCTTTCGCGTGCCCAGGTTGCGCAGGCCTTGAACGTCGGTCCGTCCACGGTCGGAGGCTGGGAGGCCGGGCGGGATCCGAGTGGTGAAGTGCGGGAGAAGTACGCGTACTTCCTCGACGGAGCGCGGACCAAGCTGGCTGCCGCTACGGCCGAGGAGGCTCCCGCCGAGGATCCAGCGGACGCCGCCCCGGCGGAGGCTGAGCAGGCGGCCGATCCCGACGACGTCGAGGCCCTGTACACGCCTCAGCCCTGTGTGTGCTGTGCGGGCATCCCGCCTCCCACCCGGTCGCGGGATTTCCGCAGCACCTGGACCCCGCCGACTGCGGCACGGCCGGGCACATGGAGACGGTCGAGCCCGCGCAGCCGGAGAGCCCCGCTCCGCAGAGCGAACCCCGTCGGCCGGCGTCCTCCGGCAGCGCGGGCCAGGCGGCGCGGGGAGTCAAAGTCGTGCCCGTCGGTCGTCGTCTGAAGACCGCCGACACCCCGGACCTGATCGGCTCGGCCGTCGCGGCAGCCCTTGCCCAGCACTCCGGCGACGTCGAAGCGGCAACCGCGGCGCTGGCGAAGCGGGCCATCCCGGACGCGATGGTGCTGCTGGACGAGACCCGCAAGGGCGGCCGGTACGACGTCGTCGCCCACCCGTGGCTGCCCGACATCCTGCGCAAGCAGACCTCCCGGGGCGCCGACCAGATCTGGGAGGCCCGGCCCAAGTGGTCACGGGCCGAACTGCCGCCCGGCAAGCACGAGGTGACCGCCCTCGACGTCAACGGCGCCTATCTGTCCGCGCTCAAGACGCACCTGCCGCTCGGCCAGCTGGAGCACTCCACCGGCAACCATCACGACCGCCGACGCGCCGGCGTCCACCTGATCACCCCGCCCACCTGGGAGCACGACGCCTACTTGCCCAACCCGATCGGCAGCCGGGACGAGCCGGGCCCGCTGTGGGTGACCGAGCCGACCCTGCGCCTGCTGCTCCGTCTCTCGGGCCCGAAGTACGGGCTGTGCGACCCGCCGGAGATCCACGAGTCCTGGACCTCCGGGGCGACGGAGATCCTGCTGGAGAAGTTCCGCGTCGCAGTGAAGGACGCCCGGGAGCGGGCGATCGCCGAGGACGACGCCACGGCGACCGCACCGTCATCCTCAAGGACCCTTCCGGTCACATGTGGGTATTCCTGACTCATGTGGAAGACGTCTCGCAGGAGGAGCTTCGGCGCCGCCTGGCCGCCGCAGGGTGACTGGACCTTGTGCGCGCGGTGATCCGGACCGAATACCGACGGTCCCCGCGGTCGCGGGCTCCGAGGTCGCGGGCTCCGGAAACGCCGCTTAGCGTGGAAGGCAAGCGCGTCCGGGCGGGCACGCACGGCAGGCGCGAGGTTCGGCCATCCCTCGTGAGGTTTCGCAGTGGGTACCGTCTCGTTCCTTCTTATCGTCGTCGTTCTGACAGCTCTGGCCTTCGACTTCACCAATGGGTTCCACGACACCGCCAATTCGATGGCGACGTCGGTGGCCACCGGTGCCCTGAGACCACGCGTCGCGGTCGCGGTCGCGGGTGTGCTCAACCTTGCGGGTGCATTCCTGTCCACGGCCGTCGCGAAGACCATCTCCGGCGGCCTCGTGGACGACTCGAAGGTGTCCCTGGTCATGATCTTCGCGGGTCTCGTCGGCGCACTCCTGTGGAACCCGATGACCTGGTTCGCCGGGGTGCCGTCGAGTTCGTCGCACGCTGTGAGCCTCGGTATCACGCTGCTCACGGTCGTGCTGTTCTCTCTGTGCGACATCCCGTGAGTTCCCCTGAGCCCTGCTGAGTCCCCAGCGTCGTGGCCAGGGGGTTCTTTCTCCTTCGTGTGCTCTGCGGCTCTGTGACGTAACTTCGGGATTCTTGAAGCGTTCTCACTTCGTCCGACCGATCCGCAGTCGGGCCGAAGGTGAGGAGGCTCGGGTTGGCGGCGCTGGCGGTCGTGCGGGATCTGCGTGAGCGCTGGACGCCCGCGTCGGCGGAGGAGCTGGAGCGGCTCGAGACCGACGTGCTGTCCGGGTTCGTCCTCGCGCGGGCCTCGGCGGGCCTGGCGGACGACACGATCCGCGGGGACGTCGGGCACCTGGAGCAGATCCGCACGTGGTTCGGCCGCCCGTTGTGGGACATGGAGCCGGCCGACGCGGACGCGTACTTCGGGAAGGTGTTGCGGAACTCGCCGAGCGGCACCCGGCTGGCCCGGTCGCAGGCGCTGACGACGTACTTCCTGTTCCTGGAGCTTCGGCACAAGGTTGAACTCCACCGGATGACCGGCCGGGTGGTCGAGTGCCCGATCGACGAGATGAACCGGCCGCGCGGGGCCAAGGACGCCCAGCTGCGGATTCCTCCGACCGATCCGGAGGTCGGGATCCTGTTCACCGGTTGGGGCGGTGAGCTGGCGACCTGCCGCAAGTTCGCCCCGACCGCCCGGAACTACACCGCGGCGAAGTTGATGTCGCAGGTCGGTCTGCGGGTCAGCGAGGCATGCAAGTTGGACCTGGCCGACATCAAGTGGAACCTGGGACGCTTCGGCAAGCTCCATGTCTGCCATGGCAAGGGCGCCCGCGGGTCGGGCCCGCGCGAGCGGATGGTGCCGCTGATCAACGGCGCCGACCGCACGCTGCGGTGGTTCATCCAGGACGTCTGGGGCCAGTTCGACGACGACCACACCCGCCCCGGCGCCCCACTGTTCCCCTCCGAGCGCAAGAACGCCGATGGCTCCTCGCGCTGGGTGGGCGACGACGCCCTGCGCGGCGGGCTCAAGGCCGCGGCCAAGGCGCATCTGCCGGGATGGGGCGAGCGGCTGACGCCGCATGTCCTGCGGCATTTCTGCGCGTCCCAACTCTATGAGAACGGGCTGGACTTGCTCGCAATTCAGGAGGTTTTGGGACATTCCTGGATTGCCACGACGATGCGATACGTCCACGTCCAGCAGACCCGGGTCGAGGACGCCTGGGTCGCCGGGACCGAGAGGGCCGCGAAGCGGCTGGAAGGGCTGATCCGATGAGGTGGAACCTGCGGCTGACGGCCGCGAACGAGGGTATCTGGAAGGCGTCCGAGCTCCAAAGAAGCCTGGCCGAGCACGGGTTGGTGATCTCGGCGGGGAAGATGTCCGGGTTGTGGTCCGGCCAGCCGGTCTCCCTCAAGCTGGAGGACTTGGACGTCATCTGTGTGGTGCTCGGCTGCGAGATCGGCGACCTGCTGATCCCCGAGCCGGACAAGGTCCGCCGTCCCGGCGAGGAGACCGGCCAGCAGGCCGCCACAGCGTCCGGTCCCGTCCCGGCGGTGGTCCCGCGTCGGCGGGACGGCCGGTCCCTGCCGCCGCTGTGACGCGGTGAGTCCACGCAAGGGCTATCGCAAGCCCGCGACCAGCTGTGCCGGCTGCCTTGCCTGGGGCGTAATCACCGGCAGGCTCTGTCCGGCGTGCTGGCAGTTCACGCGCGAGCACGCCGACGGCGAGTGCGGGGCCTGCCGCCGCCAGCAGCCGCTGAAGTCCGGCTACTGCCGCCTGTGCTGGTGCCAGGCCCGGCGAAACATCCGTCTGGCGACCGGCAAGCCGACCTCGGCCGGGTATGTGATGACGCCCTGGCTGCGTCAAGTCGGTGACCTTCAGCTGTTCCTCGTCGGCATGCACCACCACCGTGGCGCCTCCACCACACCGCGTCCCCGCGGTTCGGGTCGGCGGGGACGGCCGCGCAAACCACCTCCTCCTACTGCTGTCCGGCCGGATAGCCGCTGGTGCCAGCCGATGCTGTTCGACGGCGTCCCCCGCGACTACCGGCGCTTCGCTCACGATGTCCATGCGAATCCAGAAAGCCCCTGGCTGGCCTGGGCTCGCTATCTCGCGCACGGCCTGGCCGAAGCCCGCGGCTGGAGCCGCCGCGTCCGTCTCGACGTCGACAGGGCCCTGGTCGTACTGCTGTCCCTGCACACCGAGGGCGAGGCCATCCGCTACTCGGAGATCATCACGCCGCTGCGGGCCCTGGACAGCAGCATCGAGCGAACCGCCGAGGTCCTGGAGGCGATGGGCGTCCTGGCCGATGACCGTCGGCCGTCCTACGAGGACTGGCTGGAGAAAAGGCTCGACGGCTTCGCTGCCGGGATCCGCCGGGAGACCGAGCGCTGGAACCGCACCCTGCGCGACGGCGGACCCCGCACCCGCCCCCGCGACCAGGCCACCGTCTGGGCCTACCTCAACGCCGTACGCCCCGCCCTGCTGGACTGGTCCACACGCTACGACCACCTGCGCGAAGTCACCCGCGACGACGTCCTCACCCACGTCAAGACCCTCCACGGGCACGAACGACGCCAGACGCTCGTCGCCCTGCGGTCGCTGTTCGGCTGGGCGAAGAAGAACGGCATCGTCTTCCGCAACCCCACCAGCCGGATCAAGGTCGGGCAATACGAGTACGCCGTCCTGCAGCCCCTGCTGCCCCAGCAGGTGGACCGCTCCGTCGAAGCGGTCCACAGCCCAGCGGCCCGCCTCGCCCTCGCACTCGCGGCCGCCCACGCCGCCCGGGCCGGAGCTATCCGCGCCCTCCACTTGGACGACGTGGACCTCGGCAACCGCCGGCTCACCATCGCTGGCCACACCCGCCCCATGGACGACCTCACCCACCAGATGCTGCTGAGCTGGCTGGAGCACCGGCGGCGACGCTGGCCGAACACCGCCAACCCCCACCTGCTCATCAACCAGATGACCGCACTGGAGACCGGCCCGGTCAGCGGCTGGTGGATCAAACACGAACTCCACGGCCAGGACGCCACCCTGGAACGGCTCCGCGTCGACCGCCATCTCGAAGAGGCTCTCGTCCACGGCCCCGACCCGCTCCACCTCGCCGAGGTCTTCGGCCTGGACGAGAAGACCGCGATCCGCTACGCGAACTCCGCCCGCGCCCTCCTGGAACAGCCCCTGGAGACCGCCCCGGTGAGGGGCGTTCGTGTGGTCGGGGGAGCAACGTGCCGTGATGACGAAAGAGGGTGACGGATGACGAGATGCAGGCGTTTCGACATCGTTTCCGAAAGTAGGGGTGAGACATCGCACCCTCTTGCATATCTTGCGCAGCTGCATATGACAGCGGGGATAGCCCTGCGTGTTTCCTGCTCGGCGGTTGGGTCTTTCTGGCATCTGCCTTGCAGTCCATAGCAAGCTGGCAAACAGCCTCGTCAGACGGACCCGTCACCCAGGCGAGGACAGGTACTACGAGAAGGAGGAAAAGGGAAAGAACTCGTAGCAGCCCGGCGCCTTGTTGGGGAAGATTGATCTGGGGACGTCGTTACGGAAAAACTGGTATGAGCGCTGATCCGTACGGAATTTGTCGATAACTTCCTTCGAAATCACAAGACAGAATTTCTTGACTAGTGGATTGCGGCCTGACCGATGCAACTGAAGTGATCCCTCATACCGCCCGGGTTGAAAGTTCCAGCCATCGGCCTCGAACGCGATTGTCGGCTGTTGAGGTTTGTCCTGGCTGACGACGAATGGGGCGGGATCGCCGGCCCATCGATAAGTCAGCCCGCCGGAACTTGGCTCGTAGCCCCACGCGCTGTTCTCGCGCCAATAGAAATCTGGCCGTTTCGAGGAAGTGATCGAGCCGGTGGGATGGAGTTTCAAGCGAACGTCACTGATCACCTCAACCTTCTCGGTCTTGAATCTGGTGGACAACGTCGGCTGAATGTATAAGATGACGAATTTACCTTGTTCGATCCGCACAAGGTGAGGAAGCGCGACATCGATTCTAGGCTTCCGTTGAAGTTGGGTGAAATTGTAGAGCGAAATCGCCAAGGCGAGGACAGCGGTGGCTGTAGCAGCCCACTTGTGCACGGCCTCGAATCGCTTTCTGCGAGACCCACTCACCCTCTTGCCTGTGTCGTTCATGTTCCTATCTCTGTCCTGAGATCGCAGTCGGCCCACTGCGTTGCTCCATATGGCCGATGGAATTAACAGGCCGGGGGCTTCACGCGTCCCGCGACGGCACCCGCGCCCGTGGTGGCGCAACGCCGCAACCCAAGCCCCCGTTCGGCCGCGCGAGCGCTGAGCGGCACCCGTCCATATGTGACCCTCGTGGCGCGTGGGCGGGGCGTTCCTGCGTCCGTGACTTCACCGCGAACCCACGGGTCCATCCCTAATATCAGGGCATCGGACCCGCGGGCTCCCCACGAAGCACCTTCAGTTTTCGCGAACTCGCGGGGGTCTCGGGGTCCCGGTAGTTCTCGCCGAAAAAACAACGCTAACAACGGCTAACACAATGAGGTGGATCGCTCCTGGTTGCCGTGTCCAGGGCGGGAGTTGAGCGTTCGGTCCGGTGTGGGGACGTCACCGTGG
>NZ_JBIAWE010000025.1:0-180084 GCF_042895235.1 Streptomyces sp. NPDC001410 | reverse complement strand
AGCCCGTACAAGACGGTTGAACTGGGCGGCGTTCCCATGACACCGGCCCAGGCCTACGCGGCGGCACGCACCAAGCCCGACTCCGACGACTGATCCACGGTCAGGGGCTGGCGACGTCGAAGCCGTACCGCAGCGGCTCGTCGTTCACGGCGTAGTCCCGGCGGTAGAGGTACACCGCTTCCGCGTGCACACCGGGCGGCGATGCCTCGATCTGGCAGGGGTGCGTCACCTGGATCACGCGCGGCCGCCCGGAGACCTTCATGCGTACTCCGTCCGCGGGCCCACCCTCGAGCACCGCGGTCTCCCAGCCGGTCACGTCGGTCATCTCCACGGGGAACATTTTAGGCCTTGCGCAAGTAACTCTCGGGGTGCAATTGGGTCTCGCTGCTACATTCGGCTTCGTGTCCGAGACCGCCCCGGCCCGGCGGATGTGGCCGCTGTACGCGGCCGGGTTCACCACCGCCTTCGGCGCGCACGGCATCGCCGCCAGCCTCGGCGGTGCATCCAAGGACGCGGTCACCTCCCTGCTGGTGCTGGGCGGGCTGCTCGCCCTCTACGACGGCGCCGAGGTGCTCCTCAAGCCGGTCTTCGGCACCCTCGCCGACCGCGTCGGCGCCCGCCCCGTGCTGCTCGGCGGGCTCATCGGCTTCGCCGTCGCGTCCGCGCTGTACGTCGTCGCGGACAGCCCCGGCTGGCTGTGGGCGGCCCGGTTCGGGCAGGGTGCCGCGGCCTCCGCCTTCTCGCCGTCCGCCTCCGCCCTGGTGGCCCGCCTCAACCCGGCCGCGGGGCACGGCCGCGCGTTCGGCAGTTACGGCTTCTACAAGTCCATCGGCTACACGCTCGGTCCGCTGCTCGGCGGTGTCCTGGTGTGGGCCGGAGGCCTGCGGCTGCTGTTCGCGGTCCTGGCGGTGCTCGGCGCGGCGGTCGCCGTCTGGGCCGCGCTCGCCGTGCCCGTCGTACCCCCGCTGCCCAAGGCCCGGCAGACGGTGCTGGACCTGGCCCGTCGGCTCGCCGACCCTGCGTTCCTCGCCCCGACCGGCGCGCTCGCCGCGGCGACCGCCGCCCTCTCGGTCGGTGTGGGCTTCCTGCCCGTCTCCGGCCGCGCCGCCGGACTGGGCACGGTGGCCACAGGGGCCGCGGTGTCGCTGCTCGCCGCCTGCGCCGCCGTGGTGCAGCCGCGCGCCGGGCGGGCCCTGGACGAAGGGCGCCTCACGACCCGGTCCGGTCTCGCCGTGGGACTCGCGGTCACCGCGGCCGGCCTGGTCTGCGCGATGCTGCCGGGACTGACCGGCATCCTCGTGGGCGCCACCCTGATCGGCCTCGGCACGGGCCTGATCACCCCGCTGGGCTTCGCCGCGCTGGCCTCCTCGACACCTCAGGAGCGGCTGGGCCAGACCATGGGCGCGGCGGAACTGGGCCGCGAACTCGGCGACGCGGGTGGGCCGTTGCTGGTAGCCGCGGTGGCTACCGGTGCCTCGCTGCCCTATGGCTTCGGTGCGCTGGGGATTGTCGTGGGGGCGGGGGCGGTGCTGGCGTTCGTCCGCCGGGGCTGAGGACGGCGTCCCGAAGGGGCGCTTCAGCAAGGCAGGTCGAGCGTCACCGTTGCCCCGTCCCCCGAGTTCTCCGCGCGCGCCGTGCCCCCGTGCGCCGCGGCCACCGCCTGCACGAAGGCGAGGCCCAGGCCGGATCCTTCGCCGGTGCGGCTCGCCTCGGCACGGGCGAAGCGGTCGAACGCCCGGGGCAGGAACTCGGGCGGGAAGCCTGGCCCCTCGTCCGTGACGGACAGCCGCAGCCTGCCCTCGTGGACAGCGGCGGTGAGGCGGACGTTCCCGTGTCCGTGGCGCAGGGCGTTGTCGAGGAGGTTGCCGATGGCGGGCACCAGCCAGCGGGCGTCGACGTCGACGGTGGTGTCCGCCGCGTCGGAGGTCAGACCGCGCCCGGCCCGCTCGGCGGTGCGCAGATGCGGGGCCACGGCGGTCCCGACCAGCTCGCTGAGCGGTACGGGCGCCCGGGTGACGTGATTGGTGCCGCCGAGTTCCTCCAGGTCCAGCAGGGCGTTGGAGAGATCGATCAGGCGCTGGACCTCGGCGTCCACGGAGCGCAGGGTCTCGGTGAGTTCCTCGGCCGGGCGGGGGCGGTGCAGCGCCACGTCGACCTCGGCCCGCAGCAGGGCCAGCGGGGTGCGCAGCTCATGGCTGGCGTCCGCGACGAACCGGCGCTCGCGGACGGCGGACGCCTCCAGCCGGTCGAGCATGCGGTTGAGGGTGTGCCCGAGGCGGGTGATCTCGTCGTCGCGGTCGGCGGGCACGTCCAGGCGCAGGTTCTGGGCGCCGTCGGCGAGGGTGGCCGCCGCGGTGCGGTAGCGCTCGACGGGGCGCAGCGCGGCGCGGGCGGTGCGGTAGCCGACGTACGAGGCGGCGATCAGGGTCAGTCCGGAGGCGAGGGCGAGCTGGGCGAGGAGTTCGCGCAGGGCCTCGTCGCGGTGGCCGCGCCGGACGGCGGCCACGACGATGCGCGTCTGTCCTTCGGCCCTGACGCGCTTGGCCTGCAGACGCAGCGTGTCCGGAGTGATCGGCAGCAGGGAGCCGATGTCACGTCGTACCGCGTGCCCGTGGGCCACCGAGTCGAGTTCGGCGGGGGTGAGCAGGGCCCGACGGCGCGCACCGGCACTGGCGTCGAGGACCCGGCCGCGCCGGTCGAGGACCTGGTGGAGGCTGCCGCTGGGGCCCGGCGGCGGTGGGGTGCCGGCGCGCACGGACCGGTCGAGGCTGTGCTGGTAGGCCGCCAGGTCGTCGTGCAGCTGCTGGTCGAGGGCGGTCTGGACCCGCCAGTACACCAGCCCGGCCGTTCCGGTCAGGACGAGGGACATGGTGACCGCGACGGCCAGCACGAGACGCGTGACGACGGGCAGCCGCCCGAACCATGCGTGCAGCCTGCCCCGCGGTTTCACCGGGCGGTCTCCAGGCGGTAGCCGCGCCCGCGCAGGGTCGTGATCGTCGTACGGTCGAAGGCGCGGTCGACCTTCGCGCGCACCTTGGAGACGTGGACGTCGATGGCGTTGCTGCGCAGGTCGGTCTCGCCGTCCCAGACCTCGTCCAGCAGCTGCAGGCGGGACACCACCCGCCCGGCGTTCTCCATCAGGACCCGCAGGACGGCGAACTCGCGCCGGGACAGATCCAGCTCGGTGTCCGCCCGCCAGGCCCGCTGCTGCTCCGGGTCGAGGACGAGGTCGCCTATCTGCAGCCGCCCGGAGCACTCGGGGCGGCGCCGGGACATCGCGCGCAGCCGGGCCAGCAGTTCCTCCATGGCGAACGGCTTGACCATGTAGTCGTCGGCGCCGGCGTCGAGACCGGCCACCCGCTCGCTGATCGCACCGCGCGCGGTGAGCAGGATCACGGGCACGTCGACGCCCTCGCCGCGCAGCGTGCGGCAGATCTCGACCCCGTCCATGCCCGGCAGCATCACGTCCAGGACGATCCCGTCCAGGCGGGGGTCACGGGCGGCGGCCAGGCCGGAGGGGCCGTCGTAGCGGCCCTCGGCGGTGTGTCCGGACTCGGTGAGGTAGCGGACGACGAGGTCGGTGAGGCGGGTCTCGTCGTCGACGACCAGGTAGTGCATGCCGGCCAGGCTAACCGCCCGCGCCCCCGGATCGGGCCGCCCGGAAGCTTCATGGTCTGTTCATGTGACATCCCTACCGTCCTTCAGGTCGCGGTGCTCCGCGGACCGCGACCGGTCCGCCGTCCGACGTGCCGGGACGGAAAGGGACAGCCATGGACGCACTGGTGCTCGCCGCCAAGGGCATCACCCACCACATCGCACCCACCGACCTCACCACGCGCGGCGGCCTCGACATCATCGCCCTGCTGATCCTGGTCGGCTGGCTGTACCGGCGCCGCCCCAGCGCGCCGGCGATGCCGCTGGTCCTGGTCGCGCTGAACGTGGGTCTTTTCGCGGCGATGAGTGCGATCAGCGCGGGCAAGTTCCCGGCCGGGGTCGGCTTCGGCCTGTTCGGCATCCTCTCCCTGGTCCGCCTGCGCAGCGCCGCCTTCACCCTGCGCGACGTCGCCTACACCTTCGTCAGCCTGGTCATAGCCCTGTGCGCCGGACTGCCGGAGCGCGACACCTGGCTGGTCATCGCGGTGGACGTGGTGGTGCTGGTGGCGGTGCTGCTGGTGGACGATCCCCGCGCCTACCAGCCGCCGACCCGCACGGTGAAGCTGACCCTGGACCGCGTCTACGACGACCCCTCCGTGATCGCCGCCGACGTTGCGTTCCGCTTCGGCCAGGCACCGCTGTCGGTGGCCGTCGACGAGGTGGACTACGTCCGCGAGACCACCCGGGTCTCCGCCCGCTACCCCGCCGTACCGGGCGAGTCCGCCGACGCCGAGGACGCCGGGCCGCGCGAGCAGGTGACCGTCTCATGACCCCGGCCTCGCCCCTTGCCGCCGGCCTCGGCCTGTCCGCACTGCGCGGCGCCACGCTCGCCGAGGTCGACGCGGCGGCCGCACTCCAGCACCGCACCGACCGCAAGTACCTGATCCCGCTCGACCGCGCACGCCTCCTCGTCGACGGGCTGGCCGACAGCCACCATGTCCTCGACCTGGCCGGCCGCCGTACGACGAGCTACCTCAGCACCTACTTCGACACCGAGCGGCTCGGCGCCTGGCGGGCCCATGTGCAGCGGCGCCGCCGGCGCTGGAAGGTCCGCACCCGCCTGTACGCGGAGGACGGGCTGTGCCGGGTGGAGGTGAAGACGAAGGACGGGCGAGGCGCCACGGTCAAGCACGCCCTCAAGGCCCCCACCCACGCCTACGGCCGGCTGGACGACTCAGCGGCCGAGTTCATCGACGACGTACTGCGTCGGGCGGCCGTCCCCGTCACCTCCGCGGCACTGTCCCCCGCCGTGGAGATCCGCTACGTCCGCGCGGCCCTCGCCGACCTGGACCACGGGACGCGCGTCACCCTCGACGGCGCCCTCACCTGCCACCACGGGGAGCGCACCGCAGGCCTCGACCCGGGTCACGTCCTCGTCGAGACCAAGGGCGGCACCCGCCCCGCCCCCGCGGACCGCCTCCTGCTGCGCCTGGGCGCCCGGCCCGTCTCCCTCAGCAAGTACATCGTCGGCCAGTCGCTGCTCACGCCGGGCCTGCCCGACAACGACGTACGCCGACTCGCCCGCGCGCACTTCACCGCCGAGGCCCCTCCCGCACCGCTCCTCGAAAGGACCCCCGCCGCATGAAGGCCCTGCGCATCAAATGGCAGTACGCGGTCATCGCGCTGCTCGCCGTGTCCGCCGCCACTTTCGGCCTGCTGCGACCGCAGGTGCTGCCCACGGCCTCCTCGACGAAGCAGCAGAAGCTCTCGGCGACCGACCGCATCAGGCAGAACCCGCCGCCGGCCCTCTTCACGGACGCCGAGATCACCCCGATCGGCAAGCAGGCCGACGCCCAGCGCAAGAAGGCCGACGCCCTCTTCGCCCAGTGGAAGAAGGCGCACGGCACCACCCGCGACGACAAGGCGTTCGCCGCCTGGGCCGCCCGGCAGGTCCCCGCACCGCCCACGGCGAAGGACCGCACCGCCGAACTCCACCAGGTCCAGGCCCTCGCCAAGACCCGTACGGCCGCCGGGAAGAAGGCGGCCACCTGGCTGGAGCTGAACGGCAAGAAGGACGTCTGGAAGCTCTACCTGCACGACCAGCGCGAGCTGATCCCGGCCGCGCAGGGCACGGCGGAGAAGGCCGAACTCAAGGCCGCCCTCAAGCTGGCCAAGACCGTCAGCGACCAGCTCGCCGCCCGCGACAAGCAGCCGGCCCCGTTCGTCCTGGACCCGACCCTCCGCCCGGAGAAGCACATCAAGCCCGGCGCCAAGGGCCCGTACTCCTACCCCTCCCGGCACGCCGCCCGCGCCGCCGCAGCCGTCACCTTCCTCAGCGCGCTCTCCCCGCACCGGGCCGAGGACTACCGGTGGATGCAGGACGAGGTCCTCTACTCCCGCCTCTACATGGCCGGCCACGTCGCCGGCGACCTGACCGCCGGAACCCTCCTCGGCGACCTGATCGGCGACTACGCACTCATGGTCAGCGGCCACTGACCCACGCCCACCGCCTCGCCGCACTCACTGGGGCTTCGGCCTGTGGGCGGCGAGGCGTTCGCGTGCCTCGGTATAGGTGGCCGCGTCGATCTCACCGGAGGCGAAGCGCCGGTCGAGGATCTCCTCGGGTGTCTCCCGCGGCGGCCACCCCGGAGCCGACCCCGGACCCGGAGCCTGCCCGCCGTCCCGCCCCGTCGAGTGCTGCGTGAGCCGGACCACCGCCCACACGACGAGACCGAGCAGCACGATCCACACGATGGGCATGAAGGCCATCCAGGCCCAGCCACCGCCATGCCAGTACCACACTGTGCCCACCTCCCGGGGAGGCTCTCTCTTCCTACTGTCCCTCGCCCTGCTGCTCCCCGCAGCGGGTCACATGCCTCCCAGCAGCGCCAGGATTTCGCGCAGGGTCTGCTCGAACACCGGCTCGGGGTCGGTCAGCGCGAAGGCCAGGTGCCCGAACGCCTCCATCGACACCATGCCGTACAGGCGGGACCATGCGAGGACGAAGACGTACAGCGCCTCCAGGGGCGGCTCCGAGCCGACGTGCTCGCGGACCTCCTCCAGCTGCGTGAGCCACTCCGGGTCGAGGGTGCCGGGCTGCGGCAGCGGCAGGGTGCCGGCCCGCCAGAACTCCATCATCAGGCCCACGAACACGCCGCCGAAGCGCCAGCTGGCCGCGTGGCAGGGGTCGCCGGGCGCGCAGTCCGCGTCGGACATGGGCTTGCTGAAGATGAGCGTGAACTCGGGCTTGTGGTGCAGCGCCCAGGTGCGCAGGGCGCGGGCGACCGCGGTGAACCGGCCCCGCGGCGACTGGTCGGCGGCCTGGTCGCGGGCGCTGGACAGGTCGGCGGTGAGTTCGTCGTAGAGGAACGCGGTCAGCGCCTGTACGAGTTCGCGGTGGTCGGCGTAGTAGCGGTACAGGCCGGGTGCGGTCATGCCCATCTCGCGGGCGATGGCGCGCAGTGACACGGCGCCGGGGCCCTCGTCCACCAGCAGCTGCCGGGCGCAGCGCAGGATCTCCGACTTCATCTCGGCACGCTGGCGCTCGCGCGACTCCTCGCGCTGCCGCGCCCGCCGGGTCGACGGTGGGGCGCTGTGGCTGCTCACGGCTGGTGCCTCCTGCTGTCGTGCGGCTCCGCCGACCGGTCCGCGCTTGACAATGTTAACGCCCATCGCGTCTAGTAAACGGCGTAAGTAAACGCTGTAAGCACACGGTGTAAGCAACCTCCTGGAGCCGTCGTGAAGAGCATGATCATCCTGACCTACACCGTCACCCCGGCCTGGCTGGCGCTTCCCCGCGAGGAGCGCGGCGCGATGGAGGCGGCCCACATCGTCCCGGTGTTCGCCAAGTACGCCGACCGGGTCTCGGCCCGCTTCTTCGACGCCGAGGCGTTCCACACCGCGTTCTCCGACTTCGCCCTGCTGGAGACCGAGGACCTCCAGGCGTACTACTTCCTCATCGAGGAACTGCGCGACTCGCCGCTCATCGCCCAGGGCTACCTGGTCGTGAACGACATCTTCATGGGCGTCGAGGACGGCTTCCGGGCGTTCGAGGCGCAGGCCGGTACCGGCGGGGACGGGCAGGGCAAGGTGACCGATGTCCCGTAACCGGCCTCTCACCCTGCTGCGCACCTCCTCGCTGCTGTTCCTGTTCTTCACCCTGCTCCAGGCGGCCCTGGCCGGCCTGTTCATCACCGGTGACGTCCGCTTCCTCGACCTGCACGCGGCCAACGCGCAGGTTCTCGCCACGCTCTCCCTCGTCGAAGCCGTGGCCGCCCTGCTGGTGTGGCGCTCGACGAGGGGACCGGCGTGGCCGTTCGCGCTCGCGGTCGGACTGGTCGTGCTCGTCGGCGCGCAGATGGGCCTGGGCGCCGCCCGGATGCTGGGCGGCCATGTCCCGCTGGCACTCGGGGTGTTCGGCGCCGGCGTGGCGCTGGCCTGCTGGGCCTGCACGTACAAGCACGAGGAGGACCGCGGGTGACCTCGCGTCGACGATTCCTGGGGGTCACGGCCGGCGTCACGGCCGGCCTCGCCCTGCCCGTCGGAGCGGCGGCGTACGAGAAGTGGTCGGGTGAACGGACCGGAACGGTCCTGTCCAGCAGGATCCGCCCGCCCCGGCAGTTCGCCGTGCCCCTGCCCGTACCGCCGCGCGCCCGCCCGACCCGCACCACGGGCGGAACGGATCAGTACGAGATCACCCAGCGCCACGGCGCCGTCGAGATCATCCCTGGTCTGAGGACGGCCGTCTGGGGCTACGACGGCATCTTCCCCGGCCCCACCTTCACCGCCCGTTCGGGCCGCAGGACGCGGGTCCGGGTCCTCAACAAGCTGTCCGTGCCCACCTCGCTGCACCTGCACGGCGGCGTCACCCCGCCGCACTCCGACGGCTACCCGACCGACGTGCTGGTGCCCGTGCGGTGCGGCGCCGAGTTCAGGACGCGGGGCATGACGCACGGCATGGGCCGCATGCACGCCCCCGCCCCCGACTGGACGGTCTCGGAGGGCTACAAGACCTACGAGTACCCGATGAACCAGCGCGCCGCGACGCTCTGGTACCACGATCACCGCATGGACTTCAGCGCCCCGCAGGTCTGGCGCGGTCTCGCCGGGATGTTCCTCGTCCACGACCACGAGGAGGACGCCCTGCCGCTGCCCGGCGGCGAGCGGGACATCCCCCTGATGATCTGCGACCGCTCCTTCGAGAAGGACGGCTCCTTCCGCTACCCGGGCCACTCGCCGACCTGCACCGGCACCCCCGGCGTCGAGGACGCCTACATGGACGGCGTCCTCGGCGACGTACAGCTGGTGAACGGTGCCCCCTGGCCCGAGGCCGAGGTCTCCGCGAACCGGCACCGTCTGCGGCTGCTGAACGCCTCCAACGCCCGCCGCTACCACCTGGTCCTGCGCCGGGAGGACGGCGGCACGCTCCCCTTCGTGCAGATCGGAGGCGACGGCGGCCTGCTGGCCGCCCCCCAGTCGCTGAACGGCATCCCCATGGCGCCGGGCGAACGCTTCGACGTGGTCGTGGACTTCACCGACTGCCCGGTGGGCAGCCACGTCACTCTGGGCAACACCCTGGCGGACGGCCGTATGTGCCAGGTCATGCGCTTCCGCGTCGCTCGCAAGGAGAAGGACACCAGCCACGTCCCCGCCCGCCTCTCCCGGTACGCCGCCCTGCACCCGGCGTCGGCCGTCGCCACCCGGCACTTCGACTTCCGCCGCTCCGACGACGCGTGGACCATCAACGGCCGCCCCTTCAGCACCTCGGAGATCCTGGCCCGGCCGCGCCTGGACACCGTCGAACGCTGGCGTTTCACCAGCGACTTCCACCACCCCGTGCATCTTCACCTGGCCCACTTCCAGGTCCTGTCCCGCGGCGGACGCGCGCCCGAACCCACCGACGCCGGCTGGAAGGACACGGTCGACGTCCGCCCGTACGAGGTCGTGGACGTACTGGTCCGCTTCCGCGGCCACCGCGGCCGGTACATGCTGCACTGCCACAACCTGGAGCACGAGGACATGGCGATGATGGCGAACTTCCAGGTGATCTGAGCGGCTGCGGCCCAGGACCGTCCCGCGCGCACCGCATACGGGCGCGGCGGGGCCGTTCAGGCGTACGTGCTGTCGCCGGGGACGGTGAGCCGGAAGCCGATACCGCGGACGGTGGCGATCCAGGCAGGGTCGCCGAGCTTGCGGCGCAGCGCCGACACATGCACGTCGAGTGTGCGCGTGGGGCCGAAGTAGTTCGGGTCCCACACCGCGTCGAGGATCTGCTGGCGGGAGTGCACGGCCCCAGGATCGCCGGCTAGTTGGGCCAGGAGATCGAACTCCTTCGGTGTGAGGGTGAGCGGGCGGCTGTCGATGGTGACGCCCCTGGTCCGTCGGTTGATGGTCAGCGGGCCGAGGCGCTGGACGCCACGCTCCTCGGGGAGTTGCGCGTGCGGGGAGCCCTGACGGGGCACTCCGGTCGTGGCGGTGGCGGTGGCGGTGGCGGTGGCGGTGGCGGTGTCGGTGTCCATGTTCGGCGGGGCGTGCCTCTCGGGGTGGGTGCGGCGGGTGACGGCTCGGATGCGGGCCACCAACTCCCGTACGCCGAAAGGCTTGGACAGGTAGTCGTCCGCTCCGATCTCCAGGCCGACGACGCGGTCCGCCTCCTCGCTCCGTGCGGTGATCATGATGATGGGGACCGCGGAGCGGGCACGCAGGGCCCGGCAGACGTCGATGCCGTCCATGTCGGGCAGTCCGAGGTCCAGCAGGACGAGGTCGGCGGGGGAGGCCGACAGAGCCGAGGCCCCGGATCTCACGTGGTCGACGGCGAAGCCGTAGCGGTCCAGCCCTTCCATGATTGGGCCGGCGATCCGGTCGTCGTCCTCGACGAGGAGGAGTCGCATGGTCTCCGGCAGAGGTTCGGCCGGGACGACCTGCTCGCCCCCTGCGGTGCACGAGGGATCGGTGTTCGTCGTCATGGGTGTGTCCGTGATCGTTCGTGGTGCGTGGAAACATTCGGACCGGGCGTGCGGTGGGGCGGCGTCCACTGCTGCCAGTCGAATACGGCGAGCGGATGTCCGGTGGGCACGGGCGGCACCTCGTCCTGTCTTCCCCACATCGCCGACCGGCCGCGCCGCGGATGGACGGTGCGGTGCGCGCCGGCGGTCCTGAGGCGGACAACGGCATCGAGCCCCCCGCCGGAAGCGGCCTGCAAGGTCACCTCGCCGCCCGAGGCACGGGCCAGCTGCTGCACGATGGGCAGGCCGAGCCCGGTGCCTTCGTGGTCGGCGTCGTTCGCCCGCCAGAAGCGGTCGAAGGCACGTCGCCGCTGTTCCTCGTTCATGCCCGGACCCTGGTCGGTCACGTGTAGTTCGACGGTGCCGGGCGCACCGGCCGCCCAGGCGGTGGCCAGGGTGATGGTGGTTTCGGGCGGCGAGACCCGCAGCGCGTTGGAGAGCAGATTGTCGATGATCTGCTCCAGGGCGTCCGGGATGGCCCACACCCGGCCGACCCGCGGCCCGGTCACGACTATGTCCACGTAGTGCTCGCCGGCGAAGGCGGCCCACACGGCCGCGCGGTCGGCGATGACGGCGTCCAGGTCGGTGGCCTCCGGTGTGGTCGCCGCGTTCTCCAGCCGGGCCAGGGCAAGCAGCCCGTGCACCATGCGACTGAGCCGCTCCACCTCGCCCACCGCCGCGTCGAGGCTGGGCTGTGCCCGTGGGTCGAGGTAGGGCTCGAAGTTCTCCAGTCGCAGCCGCAGCGCGGTCAGCGGGGTCTTCAGCTGGTGGGACGCCTCCGAGGCGAAGGCGTGCTGGGCTTTGAGCAGATGCTGCAGCCGGGTCGCGGTGCGGACGAAGCTGGAGGCCAGGCGCCGCAGTTCGGGGGGCCCGAGATCGGTGGCGGGCAGGTCCTTCAGAGTGCCGTCGGCGAGCTGTGTCGTGGCGTGCTCCAGCGCCCGCACCGGGCGGGTGATCCAGCGGGCCAGCGCGAGAGCTATCAGTGCGACGGCCGCCAGCACCCCGAGCCCCACGGCCGCCAGTGCCAGCCAGGCGTCATGGACCTTGGACGTCACCGCGGTGAGGGGAAAGGACGCCCGTACGACGCAGCGGACCGTGCTGCCCGAGGCGCCCGGCACCGTGGCGAGGAAGACGTCCTCGCCCAGGGCCGGGTCCTGCCGGGTTCCGGACCTGGACCGGTTGGCCAGAGCGGTCGCGATGTCCGGCTGCGCGGACAGGTCCGTACCGGTGGCCACCGCGCCGCGTGAGTCGGCGAGCAGTCTTCCTCTGCTGTCCACGACGAGGACATGGCTGCCGGTGCGCCGCGCGAAGCCCGCCACCACCTCGGGGACGTCGGTGACGGCCCGCCGCCGCTCGACCTTCTCCTCCAGCACCTCGGCGAGCATGACCGCGGCCTGCTGCCCGTTGCCGGTGAAGCGGGACAGCTCCCCACGGGCGTAGACGTAGCCGAACGGCACTTCCAGGCACAGCAGCACCAGCAGGGTGAGGCTGAGATAGCTGAGCAGGAGGCGGCGGGTCACCGGTCACCTCCTAGGACGTTCTCCTCGACCTGCCCGGCGGCTGCGGCTGTGGCTTCGCCGGGTGGCGTGAGCCGGAAGCCTACGCCGCGGATGTTGTCGATCCAGGCGGGATCGCCGAGTTTGCGGCGAAGTGCGGCGACATGGACGTCCAGGGTCTTGGTGGGGCCGAAGTAGTTCGGTTCCCACACGGCGTCCAGGATCTGCTGTCGTGTGCGGACGGCGCCGGGATCGTCGGCGAGGTAGACGAGCAGGTCGAACTCCTTGGGGGAGAGGGCGACGCAGGTCCGGTGCAGCTGGACCTGGCGGCCCCGCCGGTCGATGGCCAGCGGACCGATCTGCTGGGCCACCGGATCAGGACGGCCGCCTCCCGAAGCGGCACCGGACGAAGCCGGCCCGGCTGCGGCGGGTCCGGCACGCCGGAGGACGGCGCGGATCCGTGCGACCAGTTCCCGCACTCCGAACGGTTTGGACAGGTAGTCGTCGGCCCCCAGCTCCAGACCGAGCACCCGGTCGACCTCGTCGCTTCTCGCGCTGATCATGATGATGGGCACCTGGGAGCGCAGTCTGAGCGTCCGGCAGACATCGATGCCGTCCATGTCGGGCAGTCCCAGATCCAACAGCACCATCTCCGGTTCCGCCGCGGCGAGTCCGTCGGCGCCGGTACGAGCGTGCTCGACGGTGAACCCGAAACGGCTGAGGCCCTCCATCAGCGGGCCGGCGACCCGTTCGTCGTCCTCGATCAGTAAGAGGCGCATGAATTACTTTCGGCGAACCTGAACAACCGTATTCCTTTTCCTTACCGTCTCCTGCCTGTCATTGACCCTATGAGCCCAGCTACAGCAAAACGTCAGCGAAATGCCAGCACCAGGCAAGCAGACTGTTAAGAAAGTACAGCGCGGGCTTCGGTGCCCGGCAGCCGCTTCAGCAACCGCTTCCCGGCCAAGCCGCAGCCCGGCGCGTCCGCTCCGTTCGCCGAGGCGGCGAACACGGGACATGCGGCCACTTGTCCGCCGACAGTTCCATTTTTTGGGTACGGCGGAGCGGAGGGAATGCTGGATCGATTCTGGGGTCGGCCTTCCTTTTCTCTGGCGATCGGTTAACTAACGATCCCGTAACGTTGTCGGCAGTTGATCGCGGACGGCGCTCGCATTCGCGCTTTCTTTTCGCCTCCGCGGCCTCCCCCTTGCTTTCCTATGCCACGGGACGGTGAAACATGCCGTACAGCAGCACGATCGACGAACTGCGCCGCGTGCGCCCCGATCTGGTCGAGCCCTTCAGGGCCGCGCTCCCCGGTGCGCGTGCCACGGTGCTCGGCCGGCTCTGGGGCGCATGCGCCCGCGAACCCCTTCCGGGTATCGCCGACCGCAACCATGAGGCCGACGCTCTCGTCATCCGCCTCAGGGGCGGTGGGCGGCTCACAGGCCCGGCCTCCGCGGCCGAACGATTCGCCCCGATCCCTGCCGACTTCACCGTGCAGGGCCCCGACGGCCCGATCGACGAGCCGACCCGGCTGCTCTTCGCCCTCGGAGCCCGCACCGAGGCCGCGTCACGGCTGGCCGCCGAACTGGACAACAGCATCGCCAACCTGGCCCTGGCCCGCGCGGCGAACCACGAGCCGCACGAGGTACGGGACTCCGCCGACGCCGAACAGGCCGTGGTCGACGGCCACCCGCAGCACCCCTGCTGCCGCACGCGCACCGGACTGTCCGTCGCCGAAGTCCTCGCCTACGCGCCCGAGCACCACCCCGTCATCGAGCTGGCGCTCGTCGCCGTACCGGCCGACCGCTGGCAGGCCACCGGCGAGTGGCCGCAGGAACTGCGCGACGGCGACACCTTCCTGATGCCGATACACCCCTGGCAGCGCGACCACGTACTCGCGCACCAGCCCGGCCTCGCGGTCGTCGACCGTACGATCGCCGCCCGCCCGCTGCTGTCGATGCGGACCATGTCCCCCGTCGACGCCCTGCCCGGCTGCCACATCAAGACGGCGCTGGACGTGCAGGTCACCAACTACCGGCGCACCATCTCCCCGGCCGAGGTGGCCGACGGAGCCCCGCTGTCCGAGCTGGTCACCGCCGTCGTCGACAAGGCCGGCCACGGCGAGAACCTGCGCATCCTGCGCGAACTCGCCGGCGGCGCCATCCGCGTGGACGGCAGGCCCTCGGCGAGCCTGGCGGCGATGATCCGTGAGGCCGGTGAGCGGCACCTCGGGCCGGAGGAGATCGCCGTCCCGCTCACGGCCGTCCACGCCACCGGGGCCCGCATGGTGAGCGGCGACCCGGTCACCTGGCTGGCGGAGTTCGCAGAACTCGTCCTGCCGCCCGCGCTGACGCTGTTGTCCATGGGCGTGGCGCTGGAAGCCCACGGCCAGAACACGCTCGTCGCGCTGCGCGACGGACGCCCGGTGCGGGTGCTCTACCGCGACCTGGACGGTGTGCGCATCCACCCGGACCGGCTCGCCGGCCACGGCTTTTCGCTCCCGCCGCTGGCCGGCACCCGCGCCGGGAACGACGAGTCGGCGCTGCGCACCAAGCTGTTCGGCGGTCTGCTCAGCGGCGTCTTCAGCGAGCTGGTCTCCGTGTTGTCGCGGACGCGGGGCGCCGACCCCGAGCAACTGTGGGCAGCGGTGGCCGCCGTGAGCCGCCGCGTCTACGCCGACCTTCCCGACGCGGCCGGAGACCGGGAGGTGTTCTTCGGCGACACGCTGCCGCTGAAGGCGACCATCGCGATGCGCCTGGCCGAAGCCTCCGGTGTCGCCCAGTGGACTCCCGTCCCCAACCCCCTGGCCCGCCACCGCTGACAGCCCTGCTCCCGACTTGCCGGGCCCGGCCGGCCTCCCCGCACCTCATCCTTGCACCGACTGGAGTCCTCCCGCATGACCGTCCCCAGCACCACCGGCGCCGTTCTCGCCACCGCCGACAGTCCCGCCCAGTTCGCCGACGCCGTCACCGCCCACACCCTGCTCAACTGCCTGATCCGCGAGGTCTCCGCGCCCGAACGACAGGTCACCGTCGACCAGGACCACCTGCTGCTGCGGCTGCCCCACCGCGACATCCTGCTCCGCGTCCCCCTGCGCCGCGTCTCCCTGATCGGCGCGCACCGCTTCGACGGCCCGCCCAAGCGGTACGACGGCGGGGACTGGACCGCGATCGGGTGGCGCCAGCTCGCCGGATACATCCAGGACGAACTGGAACTGCGCACCGGCGTCGCCAACGACGAGTTCCTGGCCCAGGTCGCCGACAGCCGGCACACCATCCACACCGTCCTGGAGCAGCGCGCCACGGCGGCCCTGCCCGAGGACCCGTACCTGGAGTCCGAGCAGTCCCTGGTCTTCGGTCACCGCTTCCACCCCTCGCCCAAGTCGCGCACCGGCGACCCCGAGGACTGGCTGGACTACGGCCCGGAGACAGGCACCCGGTTCCCGCTGCGCCACCTCGCCGTCCACCGGCGTCTGGTGCGCGAGGAAGGCGACCTGAGCAGGCTCGACGCGCTTCATCCGTACGGGCGAAGGGACTACGTGACCCTGCCGGTGCACCCGTGGCAGTACCGGATGCTCGGCGACCATCCCGCCCTGCGCGAGGCCCTGGCCGCGGGCTCGATCGTCGACACGGGCGTCGTGGGCCCGGACTTCGCCCCCACGGCCTCGGTGCGGACCCTGTACCAGCCGGACGCCGACACGTTCCTGAAGTTCAGCCTCAACGTCCGCCTGACCAACTGTGTCCGCAAGAACGCCGCGTACGAGCTGTCCGGTGCCGTGGCCCTCAACCGGCTGCTGCGCCCCGTCTTCGCCGAGATCGGCCGGGCCCATGCCGGAACCTCGTTGCTCGCCGAGCCGGGTTACCGCACCCTCGCCCTCGACGACGACCTCGCCCTCGTGGAGGGCTTCGGCGTCATCGTCCGCACCGGCCTGCGCGAGCACCTGCGCCCCGGCGTGACCCCGCTGCTGGCCGCCGCGATCGCCGACGAGCACCCCACCAGCTCAGCCCACGTCTCCCGCCTGCTGGCCCGCGGTGACGGCGATGCGCTCGCCTGGTGGGACGCCTATCTCGGCCTGCTGCTGCCGCCCGTCCTGACCGCCTACTTCGAGCACGGCATCGTCCTCGAACCCCACCTTCAGAACGTCGTCGTGGGAGTGCGCGAGGACGGCACCCCCGCCCAGGTGATCTTCCGTGACCTGGAGGGAACCAAGCTCGTCCCCGAACACCACCGCCAGTTCCTCGCCGCCCTGCCCACGGACGTGCGCACGCCGATGACGTACGACGCCGAGCGCGGCTGGAACCGGGTGGCCTACTGCCTCCTGGTCAACCACACCGCCGAGGTCCTCGCCGCCCTCGCCGACACCGACCCCGCCCTGGAACCCGCCCTGTGGGGCCTGGTCCGCGACCACCTCGACGCCTACTCCCGCAGCGCGGGCGAGCCGCCCCGGCTGCGCGCCCTGCTCTCGGGCGTCCCGCTGCCCGCCAAGGCCAACCTGCTGCTGCGCTGGTCCCGGCAGGCCGACCGGCACGCAGGCTACGTTCCCCTGCCCAGCCCGCTGGGCGAGGGCTTCCCCCGCGAGGTGACCCGATGAGGCAGCAACTCCTCCAGTACGTCGCCGAGCTGAGCGCGGAAGACCTCCCCGCCTACGTCTACGACCTCCAGGACCTGCGCGAGCACGCGGCTGCCGTCCGCGCCGCCCTTCCCGAACGCGTCCAGCTCCTCTACGCCGCCAAGGCCAACTCCGACCCCCGGCTCCTGGACGTCCTGCGCGACCACGTCGACGGCTTTGAGGTCGCCTCCGGCGGCGAACTCCACCACGTCCAGTTCACCTGCCCCGGTACGCCGATCGCCTTCGGCGGCCCCGGCAAGACACCCGCCGAACTCGAACAGGCCCTCCAGGCCGGAGTGGACCGCCTGCACATCGAGAGCGAACAAGAACTCCACCTGCTGACCGGCCTGCTCGGTGAGCGCACCGTGGACGTCCTGCTCCGGGTCAACCTCCCGATCGCCCTCGGCCCGGTGGCCCTCGCCATGGGCGGCCGGCCCAGCCCGTTCGGCCTGGACCCCGGCCACCTCGACCACTGCCTCGCCCTCATCGCCGACGACCCCCGCATCCGGCTGCGCGGCATCCACGTCCACCTCGCCAGCGGCCTCGATGCCGCCGCACACCTCGACCTCGCCGGGCAGGTCCTGACCTGGGCGAGGGAGTGGGCCGACCAGCACGGCGTGGAGCTGAGCGAGGTCAACCTCGGCGGTGGCATGGAGGTCGACTACGCCGACCCCGAGCGGCGCTTCGACTGGGCGGCCTTCGGCGCCGGCCTGCGCCGCCTGCTGGAGGGCCATCCCGGCCTGACCCTGCGCATCGAACCGGGCCGCTCGGTCACCGTGTACTGCGGCTGGTACGTCACCGAGGTCCTCGACATCAAACGCAGCCACGGCCGCGCCTTCGCCGTCCTGCGCGGCGGCACCCATCACCTGCGCACGCCGGCCACCAAACAGCACAACCAGCCGTTCACCGTCATCCCCGCCGACACCTGGGACCGGCCCTGGAAGCGCCCCGAAGCCGAGGACGAACTCGTCACGCTGGTCGGGCAGTTGTGCACACCGAAGGACGTACTGGCCCGCAGCGTGCACGCAGGGCGGCTGCGCGTCGGCGACAGGATCGCCTTCGCCCTGGCCGGGGCGTACGCCTGGAACATCTCCCACCACGATTTCCTGATGCACCCCGCGCCGCAGTTCCATCACCTCGACCACGCTCCCGTCCCCGCCGGACCCCTCTCGTAGCAGGCCATGAGCAAGCACCGCCGCGTCCGTAACAACGACAGGATGCAGACCCTCCGCGCCCGCCTTGCCGCCCTCGACATGGACGGCCGGCACCGCAGGGTCCGCAGAGGCGGAAGGCGACGGGCCCCGAGCGAAGCACTCGCCACGCTCGGGGCCCGCAACTTCCGCCGCTACCTGATCGGGCAGCTCGTCTCCAACATCGGCACCTGGATGCAGCGCGCCGCCCAGGACCTGCTGGTCCTCCAGCTCACCGGCAACAGCGGCAGCGCCGTCGGCATACTCACCGCGCTGCAGTTCCTGCCGCAGACACTCTTCGGTCTCTCCGGGGGCGTCTTCGCCGACCGGTTCGCCAAACGCCGCCTGCTGATCGTCACCCAGTCCGCCATGGGAGTGCAGTCGCTGGTGCTGGGCCTACTGACGGTCACCGGCGCGGTGAACCTGTGGGCCGTGTACCTGCTGGCCTTCCTACTGGGCACGGCCACGGCGCTGGACAGCCCGGCCCGAGGCGCCTTCGTCTCCGAACTCGTGGGCAGGGAACGCCTGGCCAACGCCGTCAGCCTGAACTCGGCACAGTTCAATGTCGCCCGCGCGATCGGCCCGGCCGTGGCGGGCCTGGCGGTCGCCGCCGCGGGCACCGGACCCGTCTTCCTGGCCAACGCGGCCTCGTACCTTGCCGTGCTCTACGGTCTGATCGCCATCCGCACCGACGAACTCCACGCGCCCAAGGCGAAGAACAGCGCAAACACCCGCCTGTCGGACGCGTTCCGAGCCATCCGGGCCAGCCCCGACCTCCTGCTGCCGATCACGGTCATCGCCTTCGTCGGCACCTTCGGCTTCAACTTCCAGGTCACCATCTCCCTGATCGCCATAACCGTCTTCCACTCGGGCTCCGCCGCCTACGGTTACCTGTCCGCCGCCTACGCCATCGGCAGCCTCGTCGGCGCGCTCAGAGGAGCCGGCAAACGCAAACCTCCCACCGCCCGCCGTCTGGTCACCGCCACGGTCGTCTTCGGAACGCTGGAGGCCCTGGCCGGCTTCATGCCCGGCTACGCCACCTTCCTGCTCGTGCTCGTGCCCACCGGGCTCGCTTCCGTGACGGTGATGACCACGGCCAACGCCATGACCCAGCTGAACGCCGACCCGGGCATGCGCGGCCGCATCGTCTCCGTCTACCTCCTCGTCCTGCTCGGCGGCACCCCGGTCGGCGCCCCTCTGGTCGGCCTGGTCTCCGACTCCCTCGGCGCCCGCTTCAGCCTCGTCCTCGGCGGCGCGATCTCCGCCGTGGCCGCCATCGGCCTGTCGGCCGTGATCACCGCACGCTCCCGCACCACCCGGGAGAACACCCCGCTCACCGCGGTCGCATCGCCGCCGCCCATATCGGTGGCGAAATTTTGTACATCTGCTGGGCTTCCGCTCTCCGTCTGCTGGGCCGGCTCTCGACAGCGTCTTCCTAGGGTCGTTGCCGTCCCCCGGTGGTCCGGCTCCCGGATCACCGCATCCCCCGATCCCCGAAATCTGGAGACGAGCCCATGCGTACCCTGCCCCGCCGTGCCCTCCTCGCCGCTCCCGCCGCCGTGCTGATGTTCGCCCTCGCCGCCTGCGGCGGCGGTTCCTCCGACTCCGGCTCCGGCAGTTCGCAGTCGGACACCCAGCAGGCCGCCCAGAGCACGGGCGGCGCCGACGCGGCGGGCGAGGCCGCCGGCGACACCGACGACAAGAAGGAACCGCCGCTGACCGGCGACATCAAGCAGAAGGCCGAGGCGGCGGCCATCGCGGCCCACCCGGGCACGGTGATCAAGTCCGAGGAGGACGCGGAGAAGCCCGGCATGTACGCGGTGGAGGTGAAGAAGAAGGACGGCACCTCGGTCGAGGTCTACCTGGACAAGTCCTTCAAGGTCACCGGCACCAAGCAGGAAGGCACCGAGGAGACGGAGAACGACGGCTGAAACGCGCGGGTCGACCGGCCGGAAGGGAGAAACAGGTGCCGAGCGAGCACGAGAACGCCACCGCGCCCCTGTCGGACGCCGAGGTGACGGCGATCCTGGGGCCTTCCGTTCCCACCTCCGCACGGGGAGGCTACGGGGACCGCTTCGAGGAGGACGCCTTCGACTACCCCTCGCCTTCCCCTTCCCACGCCTGGTCCTCCGACGACAGCGTGCCCGGCTCCACCGAGGCCACCGGTGCCGAGTCGGCGCCGGTGGCCGAGGAGGGCGGGAGCCGGCGGAGCCGGGCGCGGGACGAGAGCAGGTGGCGGCAGACTGCGGTACGGCACCGGTCGGCGGCGGTGGCCGTCGCGGCACTCGCGCTCCTCGGCGGCTTCGGCCTCGCGCTGTCCACGGTCAGCGACACGGTCACCTCCACCCCGAACCCCGGCGGCACCGCCCAGGTCTCCGCGCCCAGGTCACCCGGCTCACCCTCCCTTCCGCCGGACCCGGCACTCCCCGCTCAACCGTCCGGTGCCGGGGCGAACACGGCGGTGAACACGGCCACCCCGCCGGCACAGACCGCCGTGCCGCCCGTCACCGGTGACCGCGGTGACGACGACCACGGGGAGGAGGAGCAGGGACGCGAGGACGGAGACCACGCCGACGACTGACTCCCCACGGTCGGCGTCGTCACCGCCCCGCTCCCGCCGCCCGGCCGCTCCCACGCTCTCGTGTCGACCGGCCGGGCGGTACCCCGCGCCGCTCACCGTCCCGTACACCTCCCAGGTCCCAGGCGGCTTCCCATGAACAGCCCAACTCCCCTGGCACAGCTGTGCGAGCCTTGCGCCATGCGGCTCCTGCTCATCGAAGACGACGACCGAATCGCCGGCCCGCTCACCGAAGGGCTCGGCCGGTACGGATTCACCGTGGACCATGTCCGCACCGGTGCCGCCGGACTCGCCGGCAGCGACGACTCCCCGGACCTGGTCCTGCTCGATCTCGGCCTGCCCGACATGGAGGGCCTCGACGTCTGCCGCAATCTGCGCGCCCGCTCCGCCGTACCGATCATCATGATCACTGCGCGGGGCGAGGAGGCCGACCGCATCGTCGGCCTGGAACTCGGAGCCGACGACTATCTCGCCAAGCCCTTCGGCGTAAGGGAGTTGGTGGCCCGGATCCGAGCGGTCACCCGCCGCACCAGCGGCGCGCTGCCCTTCCCCGCGCCCCAGCATCAGGTGGCGCAGAGCGAGACTCCCGGACCGCAGCTGCTCGGCCCGCTGGAGATCAACCGCCGCACCCGCCAGGTCCGCCTTGACGGTGCCGAAACACCGCTCACCCCGCGCGAGTTCGACCTGCTGGCCTACCTCGCCGAGGACCCCGGCACGGTCCACTCGCGTCAGCAGATCATGGACACGGTGTGGGACCCGCACTTCTTCGGCCCCACCAAGACCCTGGACGCCCACGTCGCCGCCCTGCGCCGCAAGCTGGGAGACCCGGCCTGGATCACCACGTCGCGCGGCGTCGGCTTCCGCCTCACCGTCCCCGGCCACGACGCGGAACCCGGGACGGCCGGATGACCCGGCGCCTGCTGCTCAGCTACCTCGGCCTGGCGGTCCTCGTACTGGCCGGGCTGGAGCTGCCACTCGGCTGGATCTACGCCCGCGGAGAGATATCCCGCGCCTCCCAGAGCGTCGAACGCGATGCCTCGATGCTCGCCGAGGTCACCGAGGAGAACATCGAGAAGGGCAACTTCGAGGCCCTGCCCGACGTCGTCGGCGACTACGCCACCCGCACCGGCGGCCGCGTCGTCGTCACCGACAAGCAGGGCATCGTCCTGGCCGACTCCGACCCGTCCGGCCGTACCGGAATCAGCATCGCCGCCCAGCCGGACATCGCCCGCGCCCTGCGCAACCAGCCGACCGTGGCCACCGCGGACGACGTGCTGTCGGCCACCATGCCGGGCTCCTCCGGTACGACGGTCCGGGGCACCCTGCGCCTGACCTACCCCATGTCCGAGGTCAACGCCCGTGTCCACCGCATCTGGGGCGCCCTCGCCCTGGCCGGAGCCTGCGTCCTCGCCGCCGTCGCCCTGGCCGCCTTCACCCTCGCCCGCTGGATCACCCACCCCCTGCGCACCCTGGAGGCGGCCACCGCCCAACTGGCCGACGGCCGGCTCACCAACCCACCGGACGCGACCACCGGCCCGCCCGAACTCCGCAGCCTCGCCGCCTCCTTCACCCACACGGCCACCCGCCTGCAACATCTCCTCGAAGCCCAGCAGGCGTTCGCCTCCGAGGCCTCCCATCAGCTGAAGACCCCGCTGACCGCACTGCGCCTGCGCCTGGAGAACTTCGAGCCCTACCTCGACCCGCGCGCCCACGGCAGCCTGGAGGAGGCCGTCGGCGAGGTCGAACGCCTCGGCCGCATGGTGCAGGGCCTGCTCGCCCTGGCCCGCCTGGAGAACAGCGCGACCACCCCGGAACCGGTCGACCTGGACACCGTCATCGCCGACCGCGTCGCGATGTGGGAGTCGCTGGCCGCCGAACAGTACGTAGCCCTCGCCGTCACCGGCCGCACCGCCGGCCGGGTGTGGGCGATCCCCGGGGCACTGGACCAGATCATCGACAACCTGGTCGCCAACGCCCTGCGCGTCTCCCCGCCCGGCACCACCATCACCCTCCACCGCGCCCCCGGCGCCGAACTCCACGTCATCGACCAGGGCCCCGGCATGACCGAGGCCGAACGCGCCCGCGCCTTCGACCGCTTCTGGCGCGCCTCCGACTCCCGTAACGACGGCACCGGGCTCGGCCTGCCCATCGTCCGCCACCTCGTCCACGCCTCCGGCGGAGACATCGGCCTGCACCCGGCCCCCGGCACCGGCCTGGACGCCGCCGTACGACTGCGACAGGCGGCCGCAGGCCGATCACGCGAAGTAAGGGCCCGCCCCCGATCGGCACCGGCGACGGCGACAGCGGGCCCGGGGCTTCACTGGGGTCGGTAGGAGAGCACCGGGTCAGCCCATCCAGTGCCACCGAGCCATGTGAGCGCGAGCTTCCCGCCTACGGGGGACGGATGGCACCAGTACCGGATTGAACCAGACCTCCCCGTTGAGGCCCCGCTTGAGGCTGGTCCCCTCCGTCTGGGCAACGACGACGTTGGTCGCCGGGCCCGTTCCGACGTTGACGAGCCACCATGTCGGTCCGCCGGAGCCCGCTCATACCCGCCACTTCGCGTCGTTACGCCCGCGGTCCGAAATCAAGAGGAGTTGACGCTCAAGGGAGTTGACAGTGCCCGGGCGTGACGCCAGAGTCCCGGCTGATGGACATGAACGATCTTGAGCCTGCCGAACTGCGGGTCTGGCGCGCCTTTTCCAGGGGCACGGCGGTGGACTTCCGCACGGCGGAGGACGAGGACCCGACCCAAGGGGAGGTCTGGGGCCCTGAACGGACTGTCCGCGCAGCAGTGTTGCGCGCCCTTCTCCTGGACGGGCCGCAGGATGACGGGGAGATAGCCGCCCTCAGACTGGACGGCGCGCGCATCACCGGCGTACTCGACCTGCAGTACGGCACGGTCGACCATCCGGTGCAACTGCGCCACTGCTTCTTCGAGGACGTGCCCCAGTTGTACGCCTCCCGGCTCCGCGAGCTGGACCTCACCGGCTCTGTACTGCCCGGCCTGGCCGCCGCCACCATGCGGGTGGAGGGCATCCTGCACCTGACGCGCTGCCGGTTCCGCGGACCGGTCCGGCTCGGCGGGACGGAGATCGGCGGGCCGCTCTTCCTGAGCGGGGCAGAGATCATCCCGCCGGACACCGCGCGGCCCGCGCTCCGGCTCAGTCACGCGACCATCGGCGACGACCTCTGGGCTCCCGGACTGCGAACGCACGGGGAGGTGACGCTCAACAGCACCTCGATCGCCGGCTCGGCCAGCCTCGACGACGCACGGCTCAGCCATCCGGACAACGTCGCCCTCGACGCACAGACGCTGCTCGTGGAAGGCGACTTCCACATGCGGCACGTCCGCACAGAGGGCTGGATCGGCCTGCGCGGCGCCCGCATCGCGGGCGGCTCGACCTGTCGTACGCGTCTCTGTCCAATCCCGGCGATGCGGCACTGCGCGCGAGCAGCTGCACCGTCGGAGAACTCTGGCTGCGCAAGAGCCCGCCCATGAAAGGTGCACTTAATCTGCGCCGGGCCCAGATCGAGGTGCTGGTCCTGGACCCGGAGACGGTGCCGGCCGATGTGTTTCTCAGCGGCCTCGTCTACACCACCCTCACTCCGCACGAGCCCGCCGAACGCCGCCTGCCCATGCTGGAACGCGACGGCGAAGGCTACGTCCCCGACGCCTACGAACAGCTGACCGCCGCCTACCGCCGCGCCGGCGACGACCACGCCGCCCGCCTCGTCCAACTCGCCAAGCAGCGCCGCCTGCGCTCCACCCGGGCCTGGTACGGACGCCTGTGGGGCTACGTCCAGGACGCCACTGTCGGCTACGGCTTCCGTCCCCTGCGAGCCTGCGCCTGGCTCCTGTCCCTGCTGGCCGTCGGCTCGGTCGCGTACGCCCTGCACCACCCCCGCCCCCTCAAGGCGTCCGAGGCCCCGCACTTCAACCCGGTCTTCTACACCCTCGACCTGCTGCTCCCCGTGATCTCCTTCGGCCAGGAGGACGCCTTCGCACCGGACGGCTGGTACCAGGCGCTGTCCTACGCGCTCATCATCACCGGCTGGATCCTCGCCACGACGGTCGTCACCGGCGTGACCAGGAACGTCAGCCGCCAGTGACGGCTGAGCGGCGGACGTCCGTCTAGGGTGAGCGGCATGCGTGAGATCGCAGGCGTCAGAGCCACGCCGGGGGGACGGGTACGTGTCCAATTCCACGACCACGGTTTCGTCGTCAGACGCGACCGGCTCGCCGGCCATGTCGCTGAAGCGTTCCTCGGCGACACGGCCGGATGTGTCACGGCCTTGGTACTGCTCGCTTCGGTGGGCCTCTACAGCCTGCTGAACAAGGCCGGTGCGCCGCACGTCCTCACCGTGGGTTGCCTCTGGGTGTTCCTCGTCTCGGCCTGCTACGCGGCTCTCCTCGCGCTGCTGCGCTGGGCGGCCGGGGCGGTGGGGAGCATCGTGTTCTTCCTCCTCGTCGTGGTGACGCTCCCGGGTCTGCTGATCCCGGGTTATCGGCGGAAGGTGCTGCGCCGATGGCGCGAGGGCGGCCCGGAGTCCGAGCCGGGGTGGGTGCCTGCCACTGCCCTCGGGGGAGTGTGGCTGGGCCAGGAGGAGCCGAGCACCGACGCCGTGGTGACGCTCCAGCGCGTCGACGGATCCGTCGTCGCCTACACCGCCGGGCCCGATAAGTCCCGGGAACTCCGGGACGGGTTCGAGGCACTGCTGCGCATCCACCGTCCGGTCCCCACGGCGATGCCGCATCCGCAATCTGCGCCAGGAGCCGTGCCGTACCGGTCCTGGCATCCGGGACCACCCCGCAGCTGACGACGGCCGGCGTCGCCGCGCGTGCCCGTCCCGTCTCCAACTCCCCGTCTCCGGAGCCGATCCGACCGTGTCCTTCTTCAGCCGGCGCTGTTCCATCCGGCTCACCCAGCACCGTACGGCCGACAGCCCGTTCGGGCCGATACGGATCAGCTACAACCGCGGGCCCGCCGTCATCGCGCTCGTGCAGGGGTCCGGCCTGCCGCCCGTCACGGTCGTGCCCGACCGTGACCACGGCCAGATCAAGGTGAACGGACAGGTGGTCCCCACGCGCCGGGGGAACGGCAACCGCTGGGCCCTGCGCCGGAGATCGCGCACCCGCACGGCCGTGGTGGGCGAGCGCACCTACGAGCTGCGGCCCACCAGCCTGCGCCGGGCCCGGCTCCTGCGCAACGGCACGCCCATCGCCGAAGCGCGTGGCACCCTGCGCTCGTACGCCTCCCTCCGTGACATCCCTGGCATCGACGCCAGGCTGGCCTGGTCCCACGGCCTCGACTCCACCGACGTGGCGATCGGTCAGGCCATGGTGGTCGCCTTCGGCGCGGGCGCCCCCGGCGCGCTGGCCACGCTCATCTGCTCCTGGCTCGGCACCGGCTGATGCACGACCTCGAAGTCGGCTGTTGTCGCCCGGTGCAGGAGGCGGGGCCTCCCCTCGGCGTGGTGTGACCGGCCGGGGCGGGGGTGTCCGCCGGAGCGGTTCCCGCCCGGTTCGTTGTACGCCGGTGCTCTGCCGTCAGTCCTCGTCGTGGTCGCCGGAGGCGCTGCGGGCCCCTTTTCACCACCGCACTCTGCGCCTGCTCCTCCCGGTCGCCGTGTACGGCAGCTTCGGTGTAGTCGGTGGTGAGGTGACCCTGTGGGACCCCGTGTCGGGCGACGCCTTCCCGGTGCCTTCTGACGCGGTACAGGTTCTCCCGGCCGGTGAAGCCGTAGTGGACCCAGGTCAAGGAGATCGTCATTCAATGGCTAAGCGGCGGCAAAGAATCCCGATCGGAAACATGATCGAAAGCGGACAGACTTGAACTGATCATGCCCATGACCCCCCTTTCCTGCCTGCTAGCGTCGCGACGGTTCCGGACCTGACCATCCGGGGCTTTGCAGAAAAACGGGAGGATTCCATGCGCAAGTTTGCAGTCGGCGCGATCGCCGCAGGGCTGTTCGCCGTCAGCGCCGGGACGGCGGCCGCCGTCTCCTGGCACACCATTCCGACGCTCTCCACCGGTGGCGGCTCGTTCACCGGCGGGCAGTACGCCTTCTGGCCCTCGAGCCAGCACAAGGGCGGCTTCGAGTGGGCGGGCAACCTGAACGACACCGACCACGGTGACGGTCACAACGTCTACATGCAGGTCCGCGTGGACGGGTACGACTGGAGCCGCTACAACGGCAAGCAGAAGCACAGCGTCCCGCTCGACGAGATCAACTGGGACGGTGACGTCCTGCACACCGACGACGCCTACATACGCGTCTGCCGTGACAAGGGCTCGCTCAACCCTGACAACTGCTCGCCGACGAAGCACTACCAGAGGTAGGCAGCGCTCCGGCAGGACCTCGGGCCCAGGGGCACACGCCCCTGGGCCCGCATGCTTCTTTGGGGGAAGCCATCAGCACGTCAGACATACTCTCAGCCGCCGGTGTCGACCTCTCCTACGGCAATCAACCGGCTGTC
This sequence comes from Streptomyces sp. NPDC001410, assembly GCF_042895235.1. Classification (NCBI taxonomy): domain Bacteria; kingdom Bacillati; phylum Actinomycetota; class Actinomycetes; order Kitasatosporales; family Streptomycetaceae; genus Streptomyces; species Streptomyces sp. NPDC001410. The sequence continues at coordinate 153,129 of NZ_JBIAWE010000025.1, read as the reverse complement.
CGTGACGCCCACCTCTCGGTCATGCCGGGGGAGGTCGTGGCCATCACCGGACAGAGCGGCTCCGGCAAGTCCTCACTGCTCTACTGCCTTGCCGGTGTCCTGCCCACCACCCGCGGGCAGGTGCGCTTCGAAGGACGCGCGCTCGGTGACCTCTCCGACGACGACATCAGCACCCTGCGCCGGGAACGCTTCGGCTTCGTCTTCCAGTACGGCGAACTGCTCCCGGAACTGACCGTCGAGGAGAACACGGCACTGCCACTGCGCCTCGCCGGGCAGCGCAAGCGGCCCGCCCTCGCCCGAGCCGGCGAAGTGCTCGAGCGGCTCGGCCTCGGAGAGCTGCGCGAGCGCCGGCCCGCACAGGTCTCGGGCGGTCAGAGCCAGCGCGTCGCCGTGGCAAGGGCCCTGGTCCACCGGCCCTCGATCGTCTTCGCGGACGAGCCGACAGGATCTCTGGACAGCGCCAACGCCTCCGCCGTACTCAAGGAGTTCCTCGGCCTGGCCCGTTCACAGGGCACCGCCGTCATCCTGGTGACGCACGATCACGGCGTGGCGGCGCAGGCCGACACCCGGTACACGATGGCCGACGGAGTCCTCACCCCCCGAGGTGCGGTGTGACGGAGTTCCTGCTCGGTCTGCGGCTCCTCTTCGGCGGGGGACGAGGCAACCGCGTACGTTTCTTCCTGATGGCGGCCGGTGGCTCGATCGGAGTCTGCTGTCTGGCTCTCGTCCTCACCATTCCGGCGATCCTCCACGCCCACGACGGTCGTGCCGCGGCTCGGCAACCCGTCACCACGTCCAAAGGACCGGCGGACGGCACTCTCGTTGTCCAGCGCTCCGACGCGTACGGATCGAAGTCGTTCACCCGCGTCTTCATCGCGCGGGGCAGCGAGGGCACACGGTCGGCCCCGCCCGGATTGATCCAACTCCCCGGCCCCGGCGAGGTGTTCGTCTCGCCGCGCGTCCACGACCTGCTGCGTGAGTCGCCCGCCCTCAAGGGGCTGCTGCCGGGGCACGAGAAGGGCACCATCGCGCAGGACGGGCTCGCGCATCCCGACGAGTTGTACGCGTACATCGGCACCACGCGTGACCGGATCGCCGGCGAGGGCCGGACCCTGAAGGGATTCGGGTACGACTACGCCCCGTTCCCCGCAGTGGAACCGTCCACCCTGACGGACGTGCGGTTCGCCCTGGCCACCCTGGTCCTCCTGCCCCTGGCCATCTTCCTGTCCGTCTGCGCGCGTCTCTCGGCCGCCAGCCGCACACGTCGTCTGGCGGCGCTACGGCTGCTGGGCCTCAGCAGGAAGGGCACGCAGCGCGTCAACGCCGCGGAGACCGTCGTCGCCGCTCTGCTGGGCGCGGTGCTCGGACTGGGCGAGTACTGGGTTCTCAACCAGGCGATGTCCCGGACGGGTCTGCCCGCGCTGAGGTGGTACCCGAGCGACGGCGCCCTGTCGACGACCACGGTCGCCGTGTGTCTGATCGGCTGTCCGGCGCTGGCCTGGTTCGTCGGCCGGAAGAGCGCGCGAGAGGCCACCGCCAATCCGCTGGCAGTACGGCGGACGGCGGTACCACGATCACCGTCCAAGTGGGGCGGTCTGCTCCTGATCGCCGGCCTGGGCATCGTGTCCGGTTTCTGCGTCTCGGCTCTGCTGGGGCATCCGGCTTCGAGTGTGGGCCTCAACGCGCTGCTCGTGGTCGGCGGCGTCGTGCTGACCGGAGTCGGGCTCGTGCTGACGCTCCCGTTGATCTCGTACGTTCTCGCCAGCCGGGTGGCACGGACCACCCAGTCCATCACGCTCAACCTGGCGATGCGGCGCAACGAGGCGGAACCCGGGAGCACGATGCGGGTAGTCACCGGTCTCGTCCTCCTCGTCTACGCCGCCTCCCTCGCACAGGGCGTCCTCATCCAGCTCGAACAGGTCACCCGGCCGGACGGCCCCGTACAGGACTACTCCCTCTCCCTGTCCGGCATCACCGCGCAGCAGCAGCGGGAACTCGGCGGCGTGACCGGCGTACGCACCCACGCGCTCATGATGAACTCCTGGGTCGACCTCAACAGGCAGCGGCCGGACGCGGCGTTCGCCTCGTCGGCCACCGCCCTGGTCGCCACCTGCGCCCAGCTGGACCGCATGGTCCAGCGCGCCGAGGGCTGCGTGGACGGCAAGGTGATGCGGCTCGTCGACCCCAACTCGAGCGTCGGATCCGGCCTGAAGACAGGCACGCCTTTCCGCTTCCGCTTCTCGGGCGGCAAGGCCGATCACCTGGACATCCCGCTCCCCGCCGGACGGATCGTCTACAGCGGGTACTCGGCGTCCTCCGTCCAGAACGCCGTCCTCCTCGTCCCACCCTCGGCGCTGCCCGGACACGCCCGCCCCCGCGACGCGGAACTCGTACTCACCAGCAGTTCGGAACCCGGCACGGTCCGTGGCGTCCTGGACGGCATCGGAGCCGTCGCCCCCATCGCCGAGGTGGAACTGGTCGGATTGAACGTCCAGGGACTCGAACAGATCTCGGTCGTCGAAACCCTCCTCGCCCTCGGCATGATCATGGGGCTGCTCATCGGTGTCGCCGCCTTCCTGGTCTCCGTGACCGACCGCGCGGTCGAGCGCCGGGCGCAGGTCACCGCCGTCACATTGATCGGGGCGCGGGCACGGACGATGCGGACCGTGCAGTGCCTCCAGGTCGTGCTGCCACTCGGGCTCGGACTCGGCTTGGCAGTCGTCACCGGGAAGCTCGCCGAGTCCAGTTATCTGATCACCGGCGGTGGCAGCATCCGCTGGGATGTCGCCGGCATCCCCCTGCTGCTCCTGGCAGCGGCAGGAGCGGTGGGGGCAGCGGCAGCGGGCTCACTGCCGCTGGTCGGCCGCCGAATCGATCCGGAACTGATCCGCCGGGACTGACGGGCGAGCGGGCAGCCTGCGGGACCGTTGCCGGCTGTTGGCGCAGGCGTGTGACGGGCCCGACCGGGAGAACCGGTCGGGCCCGTCGTGCATCGCGCAGCCGGAGGCGTCGGCGGCGTGCTCGGCTGAGGCCTTTCGCCGGGATCAGCGTCGCGGTGCGAGTGATGCCGAGGGCGCTGCGAGGACCGGAAGGGCGCCCTGGCCGGCCGAGCAGGGCGCTGAACCTGGAGCAGGCGAAGTCCGTGCTCGCCGCCGCACGCGGATCGAGGCTGTACGCCTACCTGGTGCTGTCGCTCCTGAGCGATGTCCGCACCGAAGAGACACGTCCTCTCACCTGGGATCACGTCTTCCTGGAGACGAGAAACGGCATCCCGCCGCACGTCGCGGTCTGGCGCTCGGTGTGCAAGCACGGGGAGACGAAGACCAGGAAGAGCCGACGGACCAGCGCTCTGCCGAAGCAGGGTGGTCGACGTCCTTGAAGAACACTTGAGGTGGCAGAAGCAGGAGCGTGCCTCACGGGGGATGGAGTGGAGCCCGGCCAGCTGCGTCTTCACGACCCGGACCGGCGAGCCGCTCGACGCGGCCAACGTTCGGCGCGACTTCAAGGCCATGGTGCGGAAGGCCGGCCTGAAGCCGGAGTGGACGCCGCGGGAGCTTCGGCACAGCTTCGTGTCCCTGCTCTCCGACGACGGCATCCCGCTGGAGACGATCGCCCTGCTGGTCGGTCACAGCAGCCAGGTGACGACCGAGGCGGTCTACCGCAAGCAACTCCGGCCCGTGATCACGAAGGGTGCCGAAGCGGTGGATGACATCTTTGCCGAAGATCAAGAAGGGGAGGAGGCGGAGGACCCGGGCGAGAGTGACGCGGTGGCCTGATCAACTTCCTTTGGCCCCCAGGAACGACAGTGGGCCTGGTGCAACTTGCACACCAGGCCCACTGACCAGCGTCGGGGTGGCGGGATTTGAACCCACGACCTCTTCGTCCCGAACGAAGCGCGCTGCCAAGCTGCGCTACACCCCGATGTCGCTGCTTGTCGCGGCGACGTCGTTTACTTTAGCCCACTGGTGGCCGGAGACGAAATCCGGTTTAGCCGCCGTGGCGGACCGGGGTCGGGCGGGTGTGGTCCAGGGCGATCAGGAGGATCGCCAGGGCGTACATCGCGAGCCCGATGAGGAGGGCGTTCGCGAGGGTGCTGCGGTAGCCGTGGGCCTCGACGTCGAGAAAGGGGTACAGGTAGCGGGCGGGGGTGGCCGGGGGGACGAAAGTGGCCCGGATCAGGGAGAAGGCCAGGTAGGCCAGGGGGTAGAGGAGCCAGCTCGCCGCCTGGCGGAGGTGCAGGCGGGCCGCGGGGGTGAGCAGGAGCCAGTCCAGGACGGCCGCCAGGGGGACCACCGTGTGGAGGAGCTGAAGGGCCGCCCACTGGGCGTGCCAGCGGGTCGGGGGTGCGGTCGCGTCCGTCATGGAGAACGGGGGCGTCGTGTGCGCGAGGAGCACGTGGTAGACCAGCGCGGTGATCACGGCGTAGAGAAGTGCGGCGCCTGTCACGGACGAGGGGAGCGGGCGGCGGGCCCGCCAGGCCCTGGATGCCGACAGGAGCATGACCACTGCCAGCAGGATGCTGCTCTGGACGCTGAAGTAGCTCAGGGTCCGGGCGGGGCTGCCCAGCAGGAGTTGCAGGGCGACGCCGGCCGCCGCGGCCAGGGCGATCAGGAGGCGGAACAGCGCTGCCAGGGGGCGGCGGGCCGGGGCCACCACCGCCGTGGCCGGGACCGGTGCGGGCAGCAGGAGGGGCGGGCCCGGGACCGCGGGCAGGTCCGGGATCTCCCTGGGTATGGGGGCGGTCATGCCCCCACGCTAAGCAGGAGGGATGAAAGGGGCTATTCGGGGCACTCCGGGTGGGTTACGTCGTCCCGTCGCGCCCCACCAGCTCCCTTCCCTTACTCCCGCCCCACCAACGTCAGCAGCGTCGCCTCCGGAGGGCAGGCGAAGCGGACGGGGGTGTAGCGGTTCGTTCCGCAGCCCGCCGACACGTGGAGGTAGGACGTACGGCCCTCCGCCGTATGGGTGGACAGGCCCTTCACGCGGTCCGTGTCCAGGTCGCAGTTGGTGACCAGAGCGCCGTAGAAGGGGATGCACAGCTGGCCGCCGTGGGTGTGGCCGGCCAGGATCAGGGGGTAGTCGTCCGCCGTGAAGGAGTCGAGGACGCGCAGGTAGGGGGCGTGGACGACGCCCATCGAGAAGTCGTACGTGCCGGAGGGGCCGCCCGCCACCCGGGCGTAGCGGTCGCGCTTGATGTGCGGGTCGTCCAGGCCGGTCAGCTCGATCGACACGCCCTCGACCTTCAGCACGCCGCGCGTGTTCGTCAGGTTCAGCCAGCCCGCCGCGTCGAATCCGTCCCTGAGGTCCTCCCAGGGGTTGTGGATCACGCCCACCGCCGGGGCATTGCCGTTCAGGCCGTGGCGGCCGCTGGCCTTCTCCAGCAAGTAGCGGGCGGGGTTGCGGAGTTTGGGGCCGTAGTAGTCGTTGGAGCCGAAGACGTACGCGCCCGGGAACTCCATCAGGGGGCCGAGGGCGTCCAGCACCTCGGGGACGCCTTCCGGGTCGGACAGGTTGTCGCCGGTGTTGATCACGAAGTCGGGGCGCAGGCCCGCCAGCGACTGCAGCCACCGCTGCTTCTTGCGCTGGCCGCCGACCATGTGGATGTCGGAGACCTGGAGCAGGCGCAGCGGGCGCATGCCCGGCGGGAGGACCGGGACCGTCACTCGCCGGAGGCGGAAGGAGCGGGCCTCGAAGCCCGCCGCGTACGCCAGTCCGGCGGCGCCTGCCGCCATGATTCCCAGGGGTACTCCGTATCGCGCGCGCATATGACCATCGTGTCAGACCTCGCCGAGCCGTTGAGACCAGCCGCCTTGTGACCCCCCGGGCCGGCCGCCGTGTAACCCCAGGGCCGACCGCCACGTAACCCCGGAGCCCGGCGCCGCTTAAATGCGCGGGCGCCCCCGCCGTCGTACCTGCGACAATCGACCGCATGACCACCACGCTCAAGTCGAAGCTGCACGACGACCTCAACGCCGCGATCAAGGAGCGCGACGAGCTCCGCTCCTCGACGCTCCGGCTGACGCTCGCCGCGATCACCAAGGAGGAGGTCGCGGGCAAGGAGAAGCGCGAGCTCTCCGACGACGAGGTGCAGAAGGTGATCACCCGCGAGGCGAAGAAGCGCCGTGAGGCGGCCGACGCCTTCGCGCAGGGTGGTCGTCCCGAGCAGGCCGAGCGGGAGAAGGCGGAGGGCGAGGTTCTTGCCGCTTACCTGCCCAAGCAGCTGTCCGACGACGAGCTGAACGCGATCGTCGCCCAGGCCGTCGAGGAGGCGAAGGCGGCCGGTGCCGAGGGGCCGCGGGCCATGGGTGCCGTCATGAAGATCGTGAACCCGAAGGTGGCCGGCCAGGCCGAGGGCGGCCGCGTCGCCGCGGCGGTGAAGAAGCTCCTCCAGGGCTGAGAGCCGGGAACAGAGACGTACTAGTACGACGGCGGGGCCGCACCTCCATCCAGGAGGCGCGGCCCCGCCGTCGTACCGGGTGAGGCCCGCCGGGACTAGCCCCGCGTGCCCCCGTTCCTGTTCCCGCCGTTGGTCTGTCCCTCGATGAAGTTGCCGGGGAGGGAGATCGTCGGCGTGGGGAAGGTGCCGCCGTTGGTGTCGCCCGTGGCGCCGCCGGTCGTGCCCCCGTCAGTGAGGCCGCCGATCAGTCCGCCGATCAGTCCTCCCGTGTTGTCCCCGTTCTTGCCGCCGTCGTTCCCCCGGCCTTTTCCCCGGCCTTTCCCGTTGGTGTCGTCGTCGGGGATGTCGATCAGGTTGAAGTCCGGGGCCGCCTTGCCCGCCAGGGCGCCCGTCATGGCGTCCTTCCAGATCGGGCCGGGGACCTGACCACCGAAGACGAGGTCGTGGTAGACCCCGCCGATGCTGATCCCGGTCATCTTCACGTTCTGCTTGGCGCTGCCGACCCAGACCGCACCGGCCAGGTTGGGCGTGTAGCCGACGAACCAGGCGTTCTTGCGCTCGTCCGTCGTACCCGTCTTGCCCGCGCTCTCCCGGTCGGTCAGGCCCGCCTGCTGGCCGGTACCGGAGTCGACCACACCGCGCAGCAGGGTGTTGACGGTGTCGGCGGTCTTCTCGCTCATCGCACGCGAGCAGGTCGACTTGGGGACCTCGATCGACTTCTGCTCGTTGCCGATCTTCTGGGTGATCGACTCGATGGCGATCGGGGTGCAGTACATGCCCCGCGCGGCGAAGGTGGCGTACGCGTTCGCCATGGTCAGCGGGGAGAGGCCGATCGAACCGAGGGCGATCGAGGGGGTCTCCGGGAGCTTCGAGCCGTCGCCCTGCACCACGTGCAGCGCGTCGGTCATCTTCACCACCGGGCACAGACCGATGTCGGAGATCAGCTGCACGAAGTAGGTGTTGATGGACTTCGCCATCGCCTCCTTCATGCGGTACGGGCCCTTCTCGGACTCGTTCTCGTTCTCTACCGTCTCGCCCTTGGTGTTGACGTAGGGGTTGCTGCTGCACCGCTGGACCGGGCTCGGGTAGTTCATCTTGTACGGCGCCGAGTACGCCTGCGTCGCCGGCTTGCCGCCCTCGATCGCGGCCGCCGCCACGAACGGCTTGAACGTCGAACCGGTCGGGAAGCCGTAGTTGGATCCGCCCATGTCCCGGTTGACCGAGAAGTTGTACTCGGTCTCGTTGTTGCCGTAGCCGTAGGGCTTCGACTGGCCCATCGCCAGGACCTTGCCGGTGCCGGGCTCGACCAGGGTGGCCGCCGCCGCGACGCTGTCGGACTTGTAGACGTGCTCCTTCAGGGAGGCCTGCACGGACTCCTGCGCCTGCGGGTCCATCGTCGTACGGATGGTGAGGCCGCCGCGGTTCCAGAGCTGGGCGCGCGCCTCGCGGGTCTTGCCGAAGGCCGGGTCGGTCAGGAAGACGTTCTCGACGTACTTGCAGAAGAACGCGGCGCCCTTGGTGGCCGTGATGCAGCCGTTCTTCGGCTGGCTGACGTGCAGGCCGAGCGGCTTCTCCTTGGCCCGGTCGGCCTCCACCTGGGAGATGTCGCCCAGTTCGGCCATGCGCTGCAGGACGGTGTTGCGGCGCTTGGTGGCCTCGGCCTCGTCGTTCACCGGGTCGTAGCGGCTCGGGGACTGGACGATGCCGGCCAGCAGCGCCGACTCCTGCACGTTCAGGTCCTTGGCGTGCTTGGAGAAGTAGCGCTGGGAGGCGGCCTCGACGCCGTAGGCCTGCTCGCCGAAGAAGGTGATGTTCAGGTAGTTCTCGAGGATCTTCTTCTTGCCCAGCTTCTCCTCGATCTGGATCGCGTACTTCAGCTCGCGGACCTTGCGCCCGAGGGTCTGCTGGGTGGCCTCGGCGACCTTGGTGGGGTCGTCGCCGGCCTCCTCGATGAAGTAGTTCTTCACCAGCTGCTGGGTGAGCGTGGAGGCGCCCTGGGAGACCCCGCCGCTCTGCGCGTTCTTGTTCAGGGCGCGCAGCACGCCCTTGAGGTCGATCGCGCCGTGCTTGTAGAAGCGGGAGTCCTCGATCGCGACGATCGCCTTCTGCATGTACGGCGAGATGTCCTTGAGGTCCACCACCGTACGGTCGCGTGAGTAGACCGTCGCCAGCTGGTTGCCCCGGCTGTCCAGTATGGTCGTGCGCTGGCTGAGCTGGGGGCTCTTGAGGTTGGCCGGGATCTCGTCGAAGCCCTTGACCGAGCCCTTGGCCGCGAGTCCGAGCGCGCCGGCAGCGGGCAGCGCGATGCCCGCCATCACGGCTCCCGCGAGCACACTGACACCGAGGAACTTGGCGGCCTGCTGCGTTGCCGACAGGCCACCGCCCGAGCGCTTCTTTGGCATGGGGGCAGCCTAAACCGTTGTGATGAGCGTTCCATCACGGCACGGCAAAGCAGAACGCGTACCTTCTCATTCGCCGGACATGCGCGCAGGCCTTGGCCTAAGCTGCTCTCAACTGTCACAGCACTGCGGCCACGTATCAATACGTCCGGCGACCCCGAATCGTTCCGGAAGTACCCCGATTTTCTGGTGGGGACGTGTCCGAATCCGCCTCGTGTGTCACCTGGCGTCCGTTGTGGCGCACCACAGCCGTCCCGGTTTGCCGGGGTGATCACGCATGTCGCCAGCTCACTCCCGCGGGTGATCTGCCGCTTACCCATAGTCCGTTCGGGCCATTCAAGATTGGGCCCGAAGGGGGTGTTGCGCTGTCCCCACCTTCCGTAACGTCCTCAACTGGCGGCGGTGAATATGCCGCTGCCGCCGTGGGGGAGCCTCGATTCGGGAGAGGACGGCGCCGGTATGGGCTGGGTAACCGACTGGAGTGCGCAGGCTGCCTGCCGCACTACCGATCCGGATGAACTGTTCGTTCAAGGAGCAGCACAGAACAGGGCCAAGGCGGTGTGCACCGGGTGTCCGGTACGCACCGAATGTCTGGCCGATGCGTTGGACAACCGCGTGGAGTTCGGCGTGTGGGGAGGTATGACGGAGCGGGAGCGCCGCGCACTGCTGCGCCGGCGGCCCACCGTGACCTCCTGGCGCAGGCTGTTGGAAACCGCCCGCTTGGAGTACGAGCGCGGCGTCGGCATCGTGCCCCTCGGCAGCGACGAGGTGTACGAGAACTACGCGGCGGTGAGCTGAGGGCATCGCCCCCGGCGTGGACCCGGGGCCACTCCGACCGGCCATCAGGCATGGGAAGCAACGGTCGGACGTGTGTCGTGGGACACAACCGCTGAACACCTGCTGTGCGTGGGCGTGCCCTCGGGGCAACGCCCGCTCGGCAGGCGTGCACGAACTCGGCGCACAGCTCGGTCAGGTGTGCGTCCGTTTACGGCCGGGACCCGGGCGGCTGAGCCGCCCGCGGTGAGCTGGTGAGCGTGAGCCGCCCGCGGTGGGCGCTACGACAGCTCCGTTCGCCCCGCCGCCAGCCGGTCCCCGATGTCGCGCAGGCCCGTGAGGTCGTGCACGTCACCGGGCAGTGCGGGTACCTCGACGACCGCCACCTCGGGGTGGCGGGCGGTGAAGCGGTCACGCGTGCGCTGCTCGCGGGAGAGCAGCTGCATGCGCTCCGCGTGCAGCCTCAGCAGGCCTGCGGTCAGCTGGTCGACGGAACGCTCAGGGTCCGCTTCCGTGTCCCCGGCCGGGGAGCCGTTGTTCGGTGAGCCGCTGTCCACGGCCGGTGAACCGTCGTCCGAGGCGGGGGAGCCGTCGTCCGGAGCCGGTGTTGCGGAAGCGGGAGATTCTGAACTGCCGTACGTGTCGGGAGAGTTACGAAGTCCAGCTTTCCCGCCCCCCTGATCCACAATGCGGGGCTCCTCAAGATTTTCCGCGGCGGCGAGCGCCCGCTCGGCCGACAACCGGCCGGCGCTGCTGCCATGGACCCGGTTGAGCACCAGTCCCACCAGCGGCATGTCCTCCGCGGCCAGCCGCTCCACGAAGTACGCGGCCTCGCGCAGCGCGTCCCGCTCCGGGGCCGCCACCACCAGGAACGCCGTGCCCGGCGCCTGGAGCAGCTTGTACGTGGCGTCCGCGCGCGTGCGGAAACCACCGAACGTGGTGTCCATCGCGGCCACGAAGGTCTGTACGTCCTTCAGCAGCTGGCCGCCCAGCAGCTTGCCCAGCGTGCCGGTCATCATCGACATGCCGACGTTCAGGAAGGCCATCCCCGCGCGGCCGCCGAGCTTCGCCGGAGCGGTCAGCAGCCGGATCAGGCGGCCGTCCAGGAAGGAGCCGAGCCGCTTGGGCGCGTCCAGGAAGTCCAGCGCCGAGCGGGAGGGCGGGGTGTCGACCACGATCAGGTCCCACTCGTCCCTGGCCCGCAGCTGGCCCAGCTTCTCCATCGCCATGTACTCCTGCGTGCCCGCGAAGCCCGCCGAGAGCGACTGGTAGAAGGGGTTGGCCAGGATCGCGGCCGCCCGCTCCGGGTCCGCGTGCGCCTCGACGACCTCGTCGAAGGTGCGCTTCATGTCGAGCATCATGGCGTGCAGCTCGCCCTCGCCCTCGGTGCCCTTCACCCGCCGGGGCACGTTGTCGAGGGAGTCGATGCCCATCGACTGGGCGAGCCGGCGGGCCGGGTCGATGGTGAGGACGACCACCTTGCGGCCCCGCTCGGCCGCCCTGAGGCCCAGCGCCGCCGCGGTCGTCGTCTTGCCGACCCCGCCCGAGCCGCAGCACACCACGATCCGGGTCTTCGGGTCGTCCAGCAGCGGGTCGATGTCGAGCACGCGCGCGGCGGAGAGGTGCGGGCGGGCGGCGTCCTGCGCCTCGGCCGGGTCCGGACTCATGACAACCCCTGCTTCCGCAGCTCGGTGGCGAGTTCGTACAGGCCCGCGAGATCCATGCCCTCGGCGAGCAGCGGCAGTTCGTGCAGCGGCAGGTCCAGCTCGCCGAGGACCGCGCGCTGCTCCTGCTCCAGCGCGTGCCGCTCGGCGTACTCCGCGGCCTGCTCCAGCAGCGGGTCAACCAGCCGCTCGGCGTTCCCGCCCCGCCGGGCCCCGCCGAGCCCCGCGGCCGACAAGGCCTGCGCGAAGGAGGAACGCCGCACGGTCCGTACGAGTTCCAGGTCGGTCGCGTCCAGCACCTGGGGCCGGACCATGTTCACGATGACCCTGCCCACCGGCAGCCGTGCCGCGTGCAGTTCGGCGATGCCGTCGGCGGTCTCCTGGACGGGCATCTCCTCCAGCAGCGTCACCAGGTGCACCGCCGTCTCCGGCGACTTCAGCACCCGCATCACCGCCTGCGCCTGATTGTGTATCGGGCCGATCCTGGCGAGCCCGGCGACCTCGTCGTTGACGTTGAGGAAGCGGGTGATGCGCCCGGTGGGCGGGGCGTCCATGACGACGTAGTCGTACGCGAACCGCCCGGACTTGTCCTTGCGGCGCACCGCCTCGCACGCCTTGCCGGTGAGCAGGACGTCTCGGAGGCCCGGCGCGATGGTGGTCGCGAAGTCGACCGCGCCGAGCTTCTTCAGGGCCCGGCCCGCGCCGCCGAGCTTGTAGAACATCTGGAGATAGTCCAGAAGGGCCAGTTCGGGGTCGATGGCGAGGGCGTACACCTCCCCGCCGCCCGGAGCGACCGCGATCTTCCGCTCTTCGTAGGGCAGCGCCTCCGTCTCGAAGAGCTGTGCGATGCCCTGCCGACCCTCGACCTCCACGAGAAGCGTCCGCTTCCCCTCGGTCGCGAGGGTCAGCGCGAGTGCGGCGGCGACCGTCGTCTTTCCGGTCCCGCCCTTGCCGCTGACGACCTGGAGCCTGCTCACGCCTTCGAGACTAACCAGTCCGGCCGACGGTCACGCGGGAGGCTGTGGATAAACGGTGCTCAGGCCGTCCACCTGTCCCGTGGGTCACAGCGGATACAGTCGGCCCATGACCAAGTGGGAATACGCAACCGTGCCGCTGCTCGTCCATGCCACGAAGCAGATTCTGGACACCTGGGGCGAGGACGGCTGGGAGCTCGTCCAGGTCGTGCCCGGGCCCAACAACCCCGAACAGCTCGTGGCCTACCTGAAGCGGGAGAAGCAGGCGTGAGCGCGGTCGAGGCCAAGCTGGCCGAACTGGGTCTGACCCTGCCGGCGGTCGTCCCGCCGCTGGCCGCGTACCAGCCGGCCGTGCAGTCCGGTGTGTACGTCTACACCTCCGGCCAGCTGCCGATGGTGGACGGCAAGCTCCCGGTCACCGGCAAGGTGGGCGCCGAGGTCACCGCGGAGGAGGCCAAGCAGTTGGCCCGCACCTGCGCGCTGAACGCGCTGGCCGCCGTGAAGTCCGTCACCGGCGACCTGGACCGCATCGCGCGCGTGGTGAAGGTCGTCGGCTTCGTCGCCTCGGCCGCCGACTTCACCGGGCAGCCCGGTGTCGTCAACGGCGCCAGCGAGCTCCTCGGCGAGGTCCTCGGCGACAAGGGCGTGCACGCCCGCAGCGCGGTCGGCGTCGCGGTGCTGCCGCTGGACGCGCCGGTGGAGGTCGAGATCCAGGTCGAGCTGGTTCCCTGAGTTCCCTCAGCCCCGCTGACCTCGGGTACCTCTCGAACATTCGCCCTACACGGGATAGCCTCCGGCCATGGCGAACGGTCAGTGGTACCCCGAGGAGTGGCCCGACCGCATCCGCGCGCTCGCGGACGGCACCCTCACCCCGGTGTCCCCGAGGCGCGCGGCCACGGTGCTGCTCCTGAAGGACACCGCGGCCGGACCGGTCGTTCACATGCTGCGCAGACGCGCCTCCATGGCCTTCGCCGGAGGCGCGTACGCATACCCCGGCGGCGGTGTCGACCCGCGCGACGACGACCGCCAGGTCCGCTGGGCGGGCCCCACGCGCGCGTGGTGGGCCGACCGGCTCGGCGTCGACGAGGCCGGCGCCCAGGCCATCGTCTGCGCGGCCGTCCGGGAGACGTACGAGGAGGCGGGCGTCCTGCTCGCCGGACCCGACCCGGACTCCGTCGTCGGCGACACCACCGGGGACGACTGGGAGAGCGACCGCGCCGCCCTTGTCGCCCGCGACCTCTCCTTCGCCGAGTTCCTGGACCGCCGCGGCCTGGTGCTGCGCTCCGACCTCCTCGGCGCCTGGACCCGCTGGATCACCCCGGAGTTCGAGTCCCGCCGCTACGACACCTGGTTCTTCGCCGCCGCCCTCCCCGAGGGCCAGCGCACCCGCAACGCCTCCACGGAGGCCGACCGCACGGTGTGGATCCGCCCCGAGGAGGCCGCGGCCGGGTACGACAAGGGCGAGCTGCTGATGATGCCGCCCACCATCGCCACTCTGCGCCAGCTGCTCCCGTACGCCACCGCCGCCGAGACGCTCGCCGCCGCGCCCGCGCGCGACATGACCCCGGTACTGGCGCGCGCCCGCCTGGAGAACGGCGAGATCGTGCTGTCCTGGCCGGGGCACGACGAGTTCACCAAGCACATACCGACCGCCCCGAGCACCGGTGGAGGCCCCGCATGACCGACGCCGCAGCCCTGCCCGGCCAGCCGCGAGGCGGTGTGCCGTTTCCTCGTGCGCCCCTTGCACCGCTGCGCGGGCTGCGGGGCGCTGCGCCGGCCTCCGACCGGCGGCTCGACGCATCGACGACGCTGCCGGACGGAGCTTCCGCATGACCGACGCCGCAGCCCTGCCCGGCCAGCCGCGAGGCGGTGTGCTCTCGGGGCCCGCGACCGAACGGGCCGTCAACGTGCTTGCACCCAACGCCTCCGCGATGACCCTGGACGGCACGAACACCTGGATCCTCGCCGAGCCCGACTCCGACCTGGCCGTGGTGATCGACCCGGGTCCGCTGGACGACACACACCTGCGCAGCGTCGTCGACACGGCCGAGAGGGCCGGCAAGCGGATCGCCCTCACCCTGCTCACCCACGGCCACCCCGACCACGCCGAGGGCGCCGCCCGCTTCGCCGATCTGACCGGCACGCGCGTGCGTGCCCTCGACCCGGCGCTGCGGCTCGGTGACGAGGGCCTGGCCGCCGGGGACGTGATCAGCGTCGGCGGCCTGGAGCTGCGGGTCGTGCCGACACCCGGGCACACCGCGGACTCCCTGTGCTTCCATCTCCCGGCCGACCGAGCCGTGCTGACCGGCGACACCATCCTCGGGCGCGGTACGACGGTCGTGGCGCACCCCGACGGCCGCCTGGGCGACTATCTGGACTCCCTGCGCCGTCTGCGGTCCCTGACCGTGGACGACGGCGTGCACACGGTCCTGCCGGGCCACGGGCCGGTCCTGGAGGACGCCCAGGGCGTGGTCGAGTTCTACCTCGCCCACCGCGCCCATCGCCTCGCCCAGGTCGAGACGGCCGTCGAGGACGGCTACCGCACCCCGGCCCAGGTCGTCGCCCATGTGTACGCCGATGTGGACCGCTCCCTGTGGCCGGCGGCCGAGCTGTCCGTGCGGGCCCAGATGGAGTATCTGAGCGAGCACGGGCTGATCTAGTCCGGCGAAGGTCTGGTCCGGCCGAGGGGCAGGGGGCCGGTCCGGCTGCGGGGCGGGCGTCTAGTCCGGCCGTGGGGCTTTGACGCCGTGCACGCGCGCGTACTCCCCGGCCAGCCACGGACCGAGGTCGTCCACGTACGACCGCAGCACGTCCGGGTCGCCGACGGGCTCGTAGCCGTATTCCGCCGCCCTGCGCAGCTCGGCGGCCCGCTCGGGGTAGTACGCGCCGAACACCTCGGCCATCTCCCGCAGATCGCTGGTCCAGCCGTTCCAGCGGGGCATGACGAGGGTGAAGCCGGTGCGGACCAGGTGCCGGGACATGAAGCGCACCAGGGGCCGCCGGGCCTCCGCACGGTCCGCGGCGGCGGCGATCCGCTCCCGCCAGCGGGGGAGGAGCAGCGAGAGGTCGCCGTTGGTCTCCCGGGCGAGCAGGGAGTCGGGGCGGTAGCGGGGCAGGTACTCGGCGAGGTCGTCCCCGAGCAGCGGGGTGCACAGGCAGGCCACGAACCAACCCAGGTCGTACCTCTCCAGGTCGCTCAGCAGCCGGGCCCGGCCGTACAGCAGCGTGCCCACGCCGTCGATCTGCGGGAACTCCTTGTCGAGCGCCTCGCCGAGGGCACGGACGGCCTCCCGGTCGGCGTCGGCGGGCTCCTCGTGCAGCGCGACCAGCAGATCCAGGTCGCTGCGCCCCACGCGCGCGGTGCCGCGCGGAATCGACCCGTAGAGGTAGGCGCTGTGCAGCCGCGTCCCGAAGGTGTCCAGCAGCCGGTCGCGCGCGGTTGCCACGACCGGACGGAACGCGTGCGGCACGCGCGCGAGGGAGCCTTCGCGCTCGATGAAGCCCAGGGCGTCGAGCCCGTGGGGGACGGGGAGTTCGACCATGCGTTCACTGTGCCCCGAGGGGCACGGTGAAGCCGCATGTTTTTCGGTGCCGGTCGGCATCGATCAGCCCGTCCGGCGTTCGAGGACGAGGCCGGTCAGGCCGAAAGCGGGGGCCTGGGGGCGGCAGCCCCCAACGACCTCAGCGCGACCGCTTGGCCAGCCGCTCGACGTCCAGCAGGATCACGGCCCGCGCCTCCAGGCGCAGCCACCCACGCTGGGCGAAGTCCGCCAGCGCCTTGTTCACGGTCTCGCGCGAGGCGCCCACCAGCTGGGCCAGCTCCTCCTGCGTGAGGTCGTGGACGACGTGGATGCCCTCCTCGGACTGCACGCCGAAGCGGCGGGAGAGGTCCAGCAGGGCGCGCGCCACACGACCGGGCACGTCGGAGAAGACCAGGTCGGACATGGCGTCGTTGGTCTTGC
The DNA here is from genome assembly GCF_042895235.1 of Streptomyces sp. NPDC001410. Lineage (NCBI taxonomy): Bacteria > Bacillati > Actinomycetota > Actinomycetes > Kitasatosporales > Streptomycetaceae > Streptomyces > Streptomyces sp. NPDC001410. The sequence goes on along the minus strand of NZ_JBIAWE010000025.1, from coordinate 136,959 downwards.
GCAGTCGCCGGGCGACGGCGCGCAGCAGGGCGCCGGCCACCTCGGGGCGCGCGTTCAGCCAGGGCTGGAGGTCGCCGTGACCGAGACCGAGCAGCTTGACCTCGGTCAGCGCGGTCGCGGTCGCGGTACGCGGGCCCGGGTCGAACAGCGACAGCTCGCCGATCAGCTCGCTGGGGCCGACGACGGCGAGCATGTTCTCGCGCCCGTCGGGGGAGGTGCGGTGCAGCTTCACCTTGCCCTCGGTGACGACATACAGCCGGTCACCGGGATCGCCCTCGTGGAACAGCGAGTCGCCGCGCGCGAGGGTCACCTCACTCATGGAGGCGCGAAGCTCCGCGGCCTGCTCGTCGTCGAGAGCCGCGAAGAGCGGGTTGCGCCGCAGAACGTCGTCCACGAGTTCTCTCCTTGTCGACCTGCTCAGGGGATCTTGCTCCCCCTTGGTACCAGGGGACCGTGCTCCCCATTTTGCCGGACGATCCAAACAGTGTGATCTGTCACAAGGATGCCGCACAGGTGTCCCAAGGTAAGCGGCAGGGGTCCAATCGGGGGCTGATCTTCCGGGTCCGGGGCGGATGTCGGTGCCTGGCTTTAGGCTGGCCGGGTGTCCAAAACGCCGGTGAGAGCACAGGCCAAGGGGGCTGGGCGGGTGGTTGTACGTCGGGATTCCGCTGTGGGCGAACAAGGCTCTGGCGGAAATAACAAAAGTATGAAATCAGGACAAAAGGTACCTCGTAAAAAACCGGCTGCCAACGAGTCCCGCACCGCCCTGGTCCGCCGTGCCCGCCGCATCAATCGCGAGCTGGCCGAGGTCTACCCGTACGCCCACCCCGAGCTGGACTTCGAGAACCCCTTTCAGCTCCTGGTCGCCACGGTGCTGTCCGCCCAGACCACCGATCTGCGCGTCAACCAGACCACGCCGGCGCTCTTCGCGAAGTACCCCACCCCCGAGGATCTGGCCGCCGCCAACCCGGAGGAGGTCGAGGAGATCCTGCGTCCCTGCGGCTTCTTCCGGGCCAAGACCCGCTCGGTGATAGGGCTCTCCAAGGCCCTCGCCGAGGACTTCGGCGGCGAGGTCCCCGGAAAGCTGGAGGACCTGGTCAAGCTGCCCGGTGTCGGCCGCAAGACCGCCTTCGTGGTCCTCGGCAACGCCTTCGGGCGCCCGGGAATCACCGTGGACACCCATTTCCAGCGGCTGGTGCGGCGCTGGCAGTGGACCGACGAGACCGACCCCGACAAGATCGAGGCGGCCGTCGGCGCGCTGTTCCCGAAGAGCGACTGGACCGACCTGTCCCACCACGTGATCTGGCACGGCCGCCGCATCTGCCACGCCCGCAAGCCCGCCTGCGGCGCCTGCCCCATCGCCCCGCTCTGCCCGGCCTACGGCGAGGGCGAGACGGACCCGGAGAAGGCGAAGAAGCTCCTGAAGTACGAGAAGGGCGGCTACCCGGGCCAGCGCCTGAACCCGCCGCAGGCCTACCTCGACGCGGGTGGCAAGCCGGCGCCGCCGCTGGGGGCCGGATGACGGAACGATCTCGGGGCTCCGGGGCGTTGGACACGGCAGGACGGGGGTGGCGACGACGTACACGCACGACACGCACAGAGGTCCGGTCATGCTGAGCAAGGAGGGTCTGCCGGGCTGGCTGGACCCGGTGGTGCGGGCCGTGGAGACGGTCGAGCCGCTCCAGCTCAGCCGCTTCCTGCCGCCGGAGAACGGCTCGGGCCGGCAGTCGGCCGTGCTGATCCTGTTCGGCGACGGCGAGCACGGCCCCGAGCTGCTGCTCATGGAGCGGGCCGGCTCCCTGCGCTCCCACGCCGGCCAGCCCTCCTTCCCCGGCGGCGCCCTCGATCCGGAGGACGGCGACGCGCACGGCGACGGGCCGCTGCGGGCCGCGCTGCGCGAGGCCGAGGAGGAGACCGGCCTCGACCCGGCCGGCGTCCAGCTCTTCGGCGTCCTGCCCGCCCTCTACATCCCGGTCAGCGGCTTCGTCGTCACGCCCGTGCTCGGTTGGTGGCGCGAGCCCAGCCCGGTCGGCGTCGTCGACCCGAACGAGACCGCCCGTGTCTTCACCGTCCCCGTGGCGGATCTCACGGACCCCGCCAACCGCGCGACCACCGTCCACCCCAGCGGTCACCGGGGTCCGGCATTCCTGGTCGAATCGGCCCTGGTCTGGGGTTTCACGGCCGGAGTGATCGACCGCCTGCTGCACTTCGCGGGCTGGGAGCGCCCTTGGGACAGGGAGAACGAGGTCCCGCTCGACTGGCGGTCATGACAGGGTGTCGTCCGTGAATGTGCTGGACATCTTGTTGCTGGTCGCCGCCGTGTGGTTCGCGGTCGTGGGCTATCGCCAGGGCTTCGTCGTCGGCATCCTGTCGGTGATCGGGTTCCTCGGCGGTGGTCTCGTCGCCGTGTACACGCTGCCCGTCATCTGGGACGCCGTGACCGACAACGCGGAGGTCGGCACCACCGCGGCCGTGGTCGCCGTGGTCGTCGTCATCGTCTGCGCCTCCATCGGCCAGGCCCTGACCACCCACCTCGGCAACAAGCTGCGCCGCTACATCACCTGGTCCCCGGCACGCGCCCTGGACGCCACCGGCGGCGCCCTCGTCAACGTCGTCGCCATGCTGCTCGTCGCCTGGTTGATCGGATCCGCGCTGGCTCAGACCACGCTGCCGACCCTGGGCAAGGAGGTCCGCAACTCCAAGGTGCTCCTGGGCGTGTCGGAGGCGCTGCCCGCCGCGGCCGACACCTGGTTCAAGGACTTCACCTCGGTCCTCGCGCAGAACGGCTTCCCGCAGGTCTTCAGCCCCTTCTCCAACGAGCCGATCAAGGACGTGGAGCCGCCCGACCCGGCCCTGGCGAACAGCCCGGTCGCCACCCGGGCCCAGCGCTCCATCGTCAAGGTCACCGGTACCGCCCAGAGTTGCGGCAAGGTCCTGGAGGGCACCGGCTTCGTCTTCGCCGACCGCCGCGTCATGACCAACGCGCATGTCGTCGGCGGCGTCGACGCGCCCTCCGTGCAGATCGGCGGCGAGGGCCGCAAGTACGGCGCGAAGGTCGTCCTGTACGACTGGAAGCGCGACATCGCCGTCCTCGACGTACCGGACCTGAAGGCGAACGCCCTCCGGTTCACCACCCAGGACGCGGGCGGCGGCGACGGCGCGATCGTCGCGGGCTTCCCGGAGAACGGCTCGTACGACGTCCGTGCCGCGCGCGTGCGCGGGCGCATCACGGCCAACGGCCCGGACATCTACCACCGCGGCACGGTCAGCCGCGACGTCTACTCCCTGTACGCGACCGTCCGCCAGGGCAACTCCGGCGGCCCGCTGCTCACGCCCGACGGCAAGGTGTACGGCGTGGTGTTCGCCAAGTCCCTCGACGACGCCGACACCGGCTACGCGCTCACGGCCGACGAGATCAAGCAGGACATCAGCCGGGGGCGTGCGGCGAACGAGCAGGTGGGCACCGACAGCTGCGCCCTGTAGGGGTGTTGGGGAAGCGTCCCGCGCGGTTCAGCCGCGCGGGTGACGCAGGCGCACGGAGACCCAGCGGGCCCGGCGGCGCAGGATGCGCGGAATTCCCACCCTGAGGTCCGCCTCCGCGAGCTGCGGAGTGCCTCGCTGTGAGGAGCTCGGCCCAGCGGCCGAGCGGCGGTTGCGGGGTGCGTCACTGTAGTCGTGCGTCCAGCCCATACCCCGACGTGTGCCCCTGCCCCAAGGTCGATAACCGCCTCGGCGCCCCCCAATTGGCCTATGCGGCAGGCATGTGGCCGTTCGGGGAACAACTGTTCAGGAACCGGATACTCCACTCACCGGGTTGCTTACCGGTCCGGCTCGGGATCCTTCAGCCAGTTGATCAGTTCGGAAGAGAAGGCCGCCGGGTCCTCCTCGTGCGGGAAGTGCCCGAGACCGTCGAACAGGCGCCAGCGGTACGGGGCTTCGACGTACTCGCCCGAGCCGGCCGCGCTGCGCGTGCGGGCCACCGGGTCCAGTGAGCCGTGCAGATGGAGCGTCGGCACCCGAACCGGCCGCTTCATCCTGCGGTTGAACTGGATGCCGTCCGGGCGGCCCAGCGAGCGCACCAGCCAGCGGTACGGTTCGATCGCGCAGTGTGCGGTGGACGGGATGCACATGGCCCGCTGGTACGTCTCCACGTCCGCGTCCTCCGGCAGCCGCGGCCCGGACCACTCCCGGATCAGCCGGCCCACCAGCGCGCCGTCGTCGGCGGTCAGCTGACGCTCCGGGATCCACGGCCGCTGGAAGCCCCAGATGTAGGAGCCGGCGGCCGTCTGCCGGGCGTCCAGGAGCATCGCGGAGCGCCAGCGCCGGGGGTGCGGCATCGACACGACCGCGAGCCGTCGTACGAGCTTGGGCCGCATCGCCGCCGCCGTCCACGCCAGATAGCCGCCCAGGTCGTGCCCGACCAGCGCAGCGTCCGGCTCGCCGAGCGAGCGAATGACGCCGGTGACGTCCAGGGCGAGGTTGGCCGGGTCGTACCCGCGCGGGGTGCGGTCGCTGCCGCCGACACCGCGCAGGTCCATGGCCACCGCCCGGTACCCCGCGTCGGCGAGCGCGACCAGCTGGTGCCGCCACGTCCACCAGAACTGCGGGAAGCCGTGCAGCAGCAGCACCAGGGGTCCGTCGCCGAGTTCGGCGATGTGGAAGCGCGCGCCGTTGGCGGCGACGTCCCGGTGCGTCACCTTCTCCCCGTGGGGGAGGTCGATCCTCACGGCCGATGTCGCGGCGGGCTCCGTCATGACGACGAGCGTGCCACAGCCTCGATGGCCTCGGGCGCCCGGTCCTGCGGCAGCTCGGGGCGCGGGTGCGGCTTGGCGTTCTGGAGGACGCCCGCCGTCTCCTTCATCGACGCGGCGACCATCTGCGGACCCTGGCTCTTCTTGAGCTTCTTCGCGAACGCCATGCCGATGAGCGTGAGCAGGCCGGCGACCAGCACGTTCGCCGCGAAGGACAGAAGGAAGCAGACGGCGAGGTTCCAGCCGCTCCAGGTCCGAATGCCGTACGCCAGAGCGAAGTTGAGCATCGGCAGGGAGAAGAGCAGCACCATGCCGGCCGCCCCGAACGCGCCGCCGCTCGTCGCGCCGCGCTTGACGTCCTGCCTGAGCTGGGCCTTGGCCAGCGCGATCTCGTCGTGCACCAGCGCCGACATTTCGGTCGTCGCCGAGGCGACCAGCTGGCCGATGCTGCGTTCGGCGCCGACCGGGCTGCCGTCGGGTGCGCTCATCGCGTTCTCCCTCTGAAGTCGTATCTGCCGTCTTGATTTGTACCGTCTCGTCAGATCATGCCGGACGACCGTCCTCCTCGCCCGCCCCGCCCGGCACTTCCGCACCCCCGTGGCGCGCCGCGGCGGCCTGCTCGGCGGCGATGCGGCGGTGCTCGGCGGCCTTGCGCTCGAAGATGTCCGCCATCCGCAGGTGGTAGGCCGGGTCGTCCTGCTCGTAGACGTCCGGAATGCCGTCCAGGTCCTCGTCGCGCTCCTCGTCCTCGCACAGCCCGCGATAGCGGGCGTTGCGTATCTTCAGCAGCACCGTGGCACACAGGGCCGCGATCAGCGATCCGGTGAGGACGGCCGCCTTCACCTCGTCGGTCAGCAGCGTGTCGCCCGTGAAGGCCAGCTCACTGATGAGCAGCGAGACGGTGAAGCCGATCCCGGAGAGGGAAGCCACCGCGAAGATGTCGGCCCATTCCAGGTCCTCGCTCAGCTCCGCGTGGGTGAAGCGGGCCGTCAGCCAGGTGCTGCCGAAGATGCCGAGCGTCTTGCCGACGACCAGCCCGAGCACCACCCCGAGCGTCTCCGGCTCGGTGAACACATCCCTGAGCGCCCCGCCGGAGACCGCCACCCCGGCGCTGAACAGCGCGAACAGCGGTACGGCGAGCCCGGCCGACAGCGGCCGTACCAGGTGCTCGATGTGCTCGCCCGGCGAGTGCTCCTCACCCTCACGGGTGGTGCAGCGCAGCATCAGGCCCATCGCCACGCCCGCGATGGTCGCGTGCACGCCGCTGTTGTACATCAGCGCCCAGACGACGACGGCCAGCGGCAGGTACACGTACCAGCCGCGTACGCCCTTGCGCAGCAGCAGCCAGAAGACCGCCAGCCCGGCGACGGCACCGCCGAGCGCCGCGAAGTTGATCCGCTCGGTGAAGAAGATCGCGATGATCAGGATCGCGAACAGGTCGTCGACGACCGCGAGGGTGAGCAGGAAGGCGCGCAGGGCGCTGGGCAGCGAGGTGCCGATGACCGCGAGGACGGCGAGAGCGAAGGCGATGTCGGTGGCGGTGGGCACCGCCCAGCCCTGGGTGGCGCCGTGCCCGGTGAGGCTGGTGAGGGTGTAGACGAGCGCCGGTACGGCCATCCCGCACAGCGCGGCCACCACGGGCAGCACCGCCGCCCTGGGGTCGCGCAGGTCCCCGGCGACCAGCTCGCGCTTCAGCTCGATGCCGGCGACGAAGAAGAAGACGGCGAGGAGGCCGTCGGCGGCCCAGTGGGCCACGGACAGGTTCAGGCCGAGGGCGCTCGGGCCGAAGTGGAAGTCGCTGACCGCCTCGTAACTGTGCCGCAGCGCGGGGATGTTCGCCCAGACCAGCGCCGTCACGGTGGCGACGAGAAGCAGGACACCGCCGACGGTCTCGGCGCGCAGCGCGTCCGCGACGAAGGTCCGCTCGGGCAGGGACAGACGTCCGAGAACCTTGCGGGCGGTGTTCGGGGTGCGGGGCGCGGCCACGGCGGGGACCTCCGGGTCGGTGGGCAGGACGGAGCGCTTGCCGACCAGACTTCCCGGCACACCTTGAGGATCGTTTCGCGTTGGAGTTTTGCTTAGTTTACCTAAGGTTGCCGTTGGGATGCATCCGGTGATCCGTACGATATGCGCGTTAAGTGCAAAAGGGGCGCCCGGCGAGTTGTCGCCGGGCGCCCCTTCAGCCGTGGACCAGCCGTAGGCCCTAGTCCTCGCTCGGCGCCGCCGGGAGCTTGGCCTGGATGAAGTCCATGACCGTGGAGTCGGTCAGCGTGGTGACGTCACCCAGCTGGCGGTTCTCGGCCACGTCCCGCAGGAGCCGGCGCATGATCTTGCCGGAGCGGGTCTTCGGCAGCTCGGCCACCGGCAGGATCCGCTTCGGCTTGGCGATCGGGCCGAGCGTGGCGCCGACGTGGTCGCGCAGCTGGCCGATCAGCTTGTCGTCCTCGGACGCCGTGCCGCGCAGGATGACGAAGGCGACGATGGCCTGGCCGGTGGTCTCGTCAGTGGCACCGACGACGGCCGCCTCGGCCACCGACGGGTGCGAGACGAGCGCCGACTCCACCTCGGTGGTGGAGATGTTGTGCCCGGACACCAGCATGACGTCGTCCACCCGGCCCAGCAGCCAGATGTCCCCGTCGTCGTCCTTCTTCGCGCCGTCACCGGCGAAGTACTTGCCCTCGAAGCGTGACCAGTAGGTGTCGATGAACCGCTGGTCGTCGCCCCAGATGGTGCGCAGCATCGACGGCCACGGCTCGGTGAGGACCAGGTAGCCACCGCCGCCGTTGGGCACCTCGTTCGCCTCGTCGTCGATGACGGTCGCGGAGATGCCGGGCAGCGGGCGCTGCGCCGAACCGGGCTTGGTCTCGGTCACGCCGGGCAGCGGCGAGATCATCATCGCGCCGGTCTCGGTCTGCCACCAGGTGTCCACGATCGGCGTCCGGTCGGCGCCGATGTGCTTGCGGTACCAGACCCAGGCCTCGGGGTTGATCGGCTCGCCCACGGAGCCGAGGACCCGCAGGGACGACAGGTCGAACTGCGCGGGGATGTCGTCGCCCCACTTCATGAACGTCCGGATCGCGGTCGGCGCGGTGTAGAGGATCGTGACCCGGTACTTCTCCACGATCTCCCAGAACCGGCCCTGGTGCGGGGTGTCCGGGGTGCCCTCGTACATGACCTGCGTAGCGCCGTTGGCCAGCGGTCCGTACACGATGTACGAGTGCCCGGTGACCCAGCCGACGTCCGCCGTGCACCAGAAGACGTCCGTCTCCGGCTTGAGGTCGAACACCGCGTGGTGCGTGTACGCCACCTGCGTCAGATAGCCGCCGGAGGTGTGCAGGATGCCCTTCGGCTTCCCCGTCGTGCCGGAGGTGTACAGGATGAACAGCGGGTGCTCCGCCTCGAACGCCTCCGGGGTGTGCTCGGCGGACTGCCGCTCCACCAGCTCGTGCCACCAGGAGTCCCGCTCGGCGTTCCAGGCGACGTCCTGGCCGGTGCGGCGGACGACGAGCACGTGCTCCACGTTGTCCACCCGGTCGATCGCGTCGTCGACGGCCGGCTTGAGCGCGGACGGCTTGCCGCGCCGGTAGCCGCCGTCGGCGGTGATGACGACCTTGGCGTCCGCGTCCTGGATCCGGGTGGCGAGCGCGTCCGCCGAGAAGCCGCCGAAGACGACCGAGTGCGCGGCGCCGATGCGGGCGCAGGCCAGCATCGCGATCGCGGTCTCGGGGATCATCGGCATGTAGATCGCGACGCGGTCGCTCTTTTGGACGCCGAGTTCCAGCAGCGCGTTGGCGGCCCTGGAGACCTCGTCCTTCAGCTCCGCGTAGGTGATCGCACGGCTGTCGCCGGGCTCGCCCTCGAAGTGGATGGCGACCCGGTCCCCGTGCCCGGCCTCGACGTGCCGGTCCACGCAGTTGTACGCGACGTTCAGCTCGCCGTCCTTGAACCACTTCGCGAACGGCGGGTTCGACCAGTCCAGCGTCTCCGAGGGTTCCTTGGCCCAGGTCAGCCTGCGGGCCTGCTCGGCCCAGAAGCCGAGCCTGTCAGCCTTGGCCTGCTCGTACGCCTCTGCCGTGACGTTGGCATGCGCGGCCAGGTCAGCCGGCGGCGCGAAGCGTCGCTCCTCCTTCAAGAGGTTGGCCAGGCTTTCGTTGCTCACGACATCTCCCTTTCCCAGGGTGTCCGTTGTGTCCCAGGCCACAGCTCATCAGACGCGGGGGGCGGATGACAAGGGTCGACGGCAAAATTGGTTTAGACCTATCCGGGGGTGGCTGGTCACACCGGACTGCGCAGCTCCTTCACTGCGCTCCCGTCGTCCTTCACGTCCTCGAACACCTTTCCGGTTCGCCCGAGCAGATAAGCCTGCGCCTCGCCCACGTGGAAGTACATCCCGTGCAGCTCCAGCGCACCGGCCGCCAGGGCTCGCGCGACCGAGTCGTGCGCCCGCAGATGCTCCAGCTGCTGGACCACGTTGGTCAGGCACAGCTGCTCCACCGCGTCGGCGGGCGCCCGCCCGGCCAGCCGGGGCCAGGCGCGGCGGTCTGAGGCCATCCGCGCCAGGCTCGGCAGCCCGTGCCTGAGCCACCGCTTCAGCGGGGTCTGCGGCTCCCCGGGCTCGGCGGTCAGCAGCGCCTGCATCGCCCCGCACCCGGAGTGCCCGCACACCGTGATGGACCGGACCCCGAGCACCTCCACCGCGTACTCGATCGCGGCCGCCACCGAGTCGTCCCCGTGCTCCTCGCCCGGCGGCGGCACCAGGTTGCCGACGTTGCGGACGACGAACAGGTCGCCGGGACCACTGGAGGTGATCATCGACGTGACGAGCCGGGAGTCGGCGCAGGTGAGGAAGAGCTGCGCGGGCCGCTGGCCCTCCCGTGCCAGCCGTGCCAGCTCCGCCCGCACCAGCGGGGCGGTGTTGCGCTGGAACGAGCTGATACCACGGGCCAGTTCGCGGGCCGCCGGGGCGGCGGGGGCCGAGGGGGTCCCGGCGAAGCAGGACTGGTGGTTGCGCCAGGGCGTCCAGGGGCGGCACCGGCACGCCGCGGACGGGGCCGGGTCGGCGGTCGTGACTCCGTTGCGCCGGCCCGCCAGCTCGGCGGAACCGCCCCGCGCGGTGTGGGCGCTCTGCCAGTCCTGCAGCGACTCGTACGCCGCGTGGTCCATGAACGAACCGTCCAACTCCACGACGGCGTGGGCGCCTTGGGGTACGAGATGCAGGGCTCTGCTGAGCCGGGGCACCGCGAGGAACGTCAGCTGGCCTCGTACATGTACGTGATGGACTCCTTCCTTCTCCTCATGCGTGATACGGGTGCGAGTGAGGCGGTGCAGGGCGAGGGCGACCGCCACGGCGACCCCGAGGGCCACGCCCTCCAGGACACCGAGGAAGACCACGCCGAGTGCGGTGGCGGCGTACACCAGCACTTCGCGGTGGCGGGTCACCGTGCGGATGTGGTGCAGGGACACCATCTGGATGCCGACGGCCATCACCAGGGCGGCGAGCGAGGCGAGCGGGATCTGCTCCAGGAGCGGGACCATCAGCAGCGCGGCGACTACTACGAAAACGCCGTGCAGCATCGTGGAGTTCCGGCTCACGGCACCGGATTGCACATTCGCCGCGCTGCGAACGGCGACCCCGGTGACGGGCAGCCCGCCGAGCGCTCCGGACACGATGTTGGCGGCACCCTGACCGCGCAGTTCCCGGTCCAGGTCCGACCGGGGAACGTGCGGTCCGCCGCGGGCGGCGATCAGCTTGTCGACGGCCACGGCGGACAGCAGTGACTCGACGCTGCCGACCAGGGTGATGGTGAGGACGGCGGTGGCGATGCCCAGCACCGGACCGTCGGGTGGCTGGGGAAGGGCGTGCCCGGACCAGGACGGCAGGTCGACCCGGGGCAGGGCCAGCCCGGTCAGCGCGGCGGTGGCCGTGGCCCCGGCGACGGCGACCAGGGCGGCCGGGACCCCGCGCAGCAGACGGCCGGCGCGGCCGGGGATGCGCGGCCAGGCCAGCAGCAGGGTCAGGGTCAGCGCGCTCATCGACACGGCGGCCGGGTGCAGGTCGGCCAACTGGGCGGGCAGGGCGCGCAGGTTGGCGAGGACGGAGCTGTCGGGGCTGCCGCCGAGGACGATGTGCAGTTGGGCCACGGCGATGGTGACGCCGATGCCGGCGAGCATGCCGTGCACCACGGCGGGGCTGACGGCGAGTGCGCCGCGGGCCACGTGCAGGCAGCCGAGGCTCAGTTGGGCGAGCCCGGCGAGGACGGTGATGCCGCAGGTGGCCTGCCAGCCGTAGCGGTGGATCAGGTCTGCGGTGACCACCGTGAGTCCGGCGGCGGGGCCGCTGACCTGCAACGGGCTGCCGCCGAACCGGCCGGCGACGAGTCCGCCGACGGCCGCGGCGACCAGGCCGGCCTGGAGCGGGGCGCCGGTGGCGAGGGCGATACCGAGGGACAGAGGAAGGGCGATCAGGAACACCGCGACGGACGCGGACAGATCGGCGCCCTTGACGAGGAAGCGCCGGCGCGGGGCCGGTGGGGGGCTGTGCGGCGGGTGGGGGTGGTGGGTGCAAAGGGGGGCGCAGGCTGACATGGTCCCGTCTCCTCCGGGCGGCGCGGTCGCGGACTGGGGGGTGCCCCGCGGGGCGGGGATCGGTCGCGGCCGTGGGGTCACGGCGTGCAGCGGCGGGATGAAATCAACGCTTAGTAAATGAACCGTAATACGAAGTAAAGGACTTGCATAGTTTTTCGGGGCAAATGGAGCATCAGGTCACTCCAGCGAGTGAAGCGAGCATTTCATCGGCTTGTCGTACTAATTCCTTCTCGGCCTCGTGCGACCTTGGCGGCGCTGTCGGCACAACCCGGCACATCACCGCAAAACGCGCTCGCCAGCGTTTGTCCGAGAGAAGGAAGAAGGTGGCGGAACATGGCCGCCAACCAGAGGATCGCCGCCGGCGCCATGGTCGCCGCGGCGTGTGCCGCCTCGCTCGCCGGTTGCGCGAGCTCCAGCGGCTCGAAGGAAGGGTCGTCCGGCCCGCAGAAGGGAGCGCCGGCGCCCAACAGTGTGCTCCGTCTGATCGGCGACGGGTCGACCGCGTTCACCGGTACGCAACCGCATCTGCCCAGCCCCGAGCGGCTGAAGCCCGGTCAAAAGCCCCCGCAGTTCGTGGTGTTCTCCTGGGACGGAGCGGGGGAGGACAGCCAGAAGCTGTTCTCCCACTTCCGCAAGGTCGCCAAGGAGAACCACGCGACGATGACGTACTTCCTCAGCGGCGTGTACATGCTGCCGGAGGAGAAGCGTGACCTCTACCGGCCCCCGCAGCACTCGCCGGGCAGCTCGGAGATCGGCTTCAACGACGAGCAGGGCATCGCCGACACCCTCAAGCAGGTGCGGCTGGCCTGGCTGGAGGGCAACGAGATCGGCACCCACTTCAACGGCCACTTCTGCGGCCCCGACGGCGGGGTCGGCGAGTGGTCGGTGAAGGAGTGGAAGAGCGAGATCGCCCAGGCCAAGGAGTTCGTGAAGACCTGGAAGACCAATACCGCGATGAAGAACGCGGCCCCCCTTCCCTTCGACTACGAAAAGGAGCTGATCGGCGCCCGCACCCCCTGCCTGGAAGGGCAGAAGAACTTCAGGAAGGCGGCAAGCCAGCTGGGCTTCCGCTACGACTCCAGCGGAGTCGACGACCAGGTCTGGCCCAAGAAGAAGGAGGGCCTGTGGGACGTGTCGATGCAGCTGGTCCCCTTCCCGGGGCACACCTATGAGCAACTGACCATGGACTACAACTTCATGGTCAACCAGTCCGGCACACAGACCCAGGGCGACCCCGACATGTACGACTACTGGGGCGATCAGATGCGTGACGGCCTGCTCAAGGGCTTCTACCGGGCCTACGACGGCAACCGCGCGCCCCTGATCATCGGCAATCACTTCGAGTCCTGGAACGGCGGCACCTACATGCGGGCCGTCGACGAGGTGGTGAAGGAGGTGTGCAACAAGTCCGAGGTGCGCTGCGTCTCCTTCCATCAGCTCGTCGACTGGCTGGACGCCCAGGATCCGCAGACGCTGGCGAAGCTGCGCACCCTGGAGGTGGGCCAGGCGCCCCGGCAGGGCTGGGCGTCCTTCCTCTCCGGCCACCAGGCTCCGGCGCCGAAGGGCGTCCCCGGGGCGTCGGCGGTCAAGCAGTAGGCATCAGACCGGAGTTGCCACGCTCTCACCGAGCACGAACCCGGGGTCGACCTGCGCCGCCAGGTCGACCCCGGTGCGCTCGTTGCCCCACGCCTCGGCGTTCTTCAGGTGGAAGTGCACCGTCTGGCGTGTGTAGCGCTCCCAGTCGCGCAGCTCGTACGTGGCGTCGGTGGCGGCCCGGAGGGTGTGCAGAGCGCGGGAGTTGGCCTCCTCCAGGAGGTCGAACCGGGGCGGACGGCCCTTCTCCATGGCGCGCACCCAGTCGGAGTGCCCGACCGTCACGAGCAGGTCGTCCCCGACCTCCGCGCGCAGGAAGTCGACGTCGTCCGGTGCCTGGACCTTGTTGCCCACGACCTTCAGGGCGACACCGAAGTCACGGGCGTACTCCTTGTACTGGCGGTAGACGGAGACCCCCTTCCGGGTCGGCTCGGCGACGAGGAACGTCATGTCGAAGCGGGTGAACATGCCGGAGGCGAAGGAGTCCGAACCCGCGGTCATGTCGACCACGACGTACTCGTCGGGGCCGTCGACGAGGTGGTTCAGGAACAGTTCCACCGCTCCCGTCTTGGAGTGGTAGCAGGCGACCCCCAGGTCGGCGTCCGTGAAGGGGCCGGTGACCATCAAACGGGCGGCGCCGCCGTCGAGTTCCACCGGGCGCGCGCAGGCGTCGTACACCGGGTTGGGCTCCCGCACCCGGACCAGCCGTGAGCCCTCGCCGGGCGGGGTCGTCTTGATCATCGTCGCGGCCGAGGCGATGCGCGGGTTGGAGCCGCGCAGGTGGTCCTTGATCAGCGACAGCCGTTCGCCCATGGCGGGCAGCGCGGCCGCCTCCGCCTCCTCGAGGCCGAGCGCGGGGCCGAGGTGCTGGTTGATGTCCGCGTCGATGGCGACCACCGGGGCGCCGGCAGCCACGAGGTGGCGGATGAAGAGGGAGGAGAGCGTGGTCTTGCCGCTGCCGCCCTTCCCGACGAAAGCAATTTTCATGTTCACCAAGGGTAGTCAGCTGATAGCTGTATGTGTCAGGCGGAGTGAAGAAGACCACTCCTTCGTGGGGCGGGCGGCTCGGGTGCGTAGTGTCGTACTCATGAGTACGACAGGCGCGACCGCCGATCCGCCCCCAAGCTCTCGAACGAGCTCGAACAAGGTGGACCCCCTTGCGGCCCTGGGCTCGCTGCCCGGTGTGGCCGAGTCCGTGGAGTCCGTGCGCAAGGCTGTGGACCGGGTCTACGGGCACCGGGTCATGCGGCGCCGCAGCAACGCGATCACCTCCGAGGCCGCGCTGCGCGGCGCCCGCGGTTCGGCGGCGCTGTCCGGCGCCGACTGGGCCCTGGAGGAGGTGCGGCGGCGCACCGACTTCAGCGTCGACGCCGAGGCGCGCGTCATGGGCGCGGCGCTGCGGCTGACGGCCGAGGCGGGTCAGCTGCTGTCCATCTGGCGGCAGTCGCCCCTCAGGGTGCTGGCCCGGCTGCATCTGGTGGCCGCCGCGGACAAGGGTGACGAGGTCGGACGGCCGCGCCAGACGGGCGAGCCGGTCGACGAGCCGCTGATCGAGCTGCCGCTGCCGGACGCCCAGGAGGTGTCCGGACGCCTGGAGGGCCTGGCGGACCTGATCATCGCGGGGACCTCCGCGCCCGCGCTGGTGACGGCCGCCGTGGTGCACGGCGAACTGCTCGCGTTGCGGCCCTTCACCTCGCACAACGGCCTGGTGGCGCGCGCGGCCGAGCGGATCGTCCTGATCGGAAGCGGTCTCGACCCGAAGGCGGTCTGCCCGGCCGAGGTGGGCCACGCCGAACTGGGCCGCGCCTCCTACCTCGCCGCGCTGGACGCGTATGTCTCCGGCACCCCCGAGGGCATGGCGGCCTGGATCACCCACTGCGGCCGGGCGGTCGAGCTGGGTGTGCGCGAGTCCACCGCGGTGTGCGAGGCGCTGCAGCGCGGGGCGGCCTGAGAGAACTCCCCGGACACGGGTTGCGGCGGTACGAGAACTCGTACCGCCGCTGGCATGTTCACCCGGTTACCAGGCGTCCTCGATATATTGCCCATCAGGTCGGGAACTTTGCCCGTCACCTGGTGAGGCTGGCCCGTAATCGACGGGTCGACGTCGCGTGGGTGCCCAGTGTTCATGCAGGGGTCCGTGGGGCCATGTGCGTAGCGTCAGGAAATCCTCTCGGATGGCCTTTGGTCTCGCGGGCCTAAATCATTTCTACTGCAAGCAGGGGGTAAGCGGAACCCTTGCCTGCACTTCTTTACTTTCAGTATCAAACAGGGCGCATGGGTCAGGATGCGACGCCGCGGCGTCGGCTGGTGTACCAGACGAGGCCGGCGGTGGCGGCCGCCGCTCCTATGGCCGCCACCGCGACCAGGGCCGGGCGGGGCGGGACGGAGAACGCGGGCAGCCGCTGCTTGAGCCGGACCGGCCTGCGGAACTCCAGGACCGGCCATCCGCGCGCGACGGCCTCGCGGCGCAGCGCGCGGTCCGGGTTCACGGCATGCGCGTGCCCGACCGCCTGGAGCATCGGCAGATCGGTCACCGAGTCGCTGTAGGCGTAGCAGCGGTCGAGGTCGTACCCCTCGGACGCGGCCAGTTCCCTGATCGCCTCGGCCTTGGTAGGGCCGTAGGCGTAGTACTCCACCTCGCCGGTGAAGCAGCCGTCGTCGCCGACGACCATACGGGTGGCCACCACCCGGTCGGCGCCGAGCAGCTCGCCGATCGGCTCGACCACCTCGGAGCCCGAGGTGGACACGATGACGACGTCGCGGCCGGCCGTGTGGTGCTCCTCGATGAGGGAGGCGGCCTCGTCGTAGATGATCGGGTCGATCAGGTCGTGCAGGGTCTCGGCGACGATCTCCCGCACCTGTTGGACGTTCCAGCCTCGGCACAGGGAGGCCATGTACTTGCGCATACGCTCCATCTGGTCGTGGTCGAGGCCGCCGACCAGGAAGACGAACTGGGCGTATGCGGTACGCAGTGCGGCCCTGCGGTTGATCAGACCGCCCTGGTAGAACGACTTGCTGAAGGTGAGCGTGCTCGACTTCGCAATGACCGTCTTGTCCAGGTCAAAGAAGGCTGCTGCGCGGGGCAAGGAGTGGTTTTCCACGCCCCTGAGCATAGGCGCCCACCATTCGGCGTAAGGTGGGGCGCGTGGGTTTGCCTGAGAGGGCTCTCGGGTACACCATGGAAGTCACGGATCGTTCGCGACCGTGCTAACCCGGTCCGGCTCCTCCCCCCCCGAGTCGGCCGTGGAGACGACCCCCACTCTCCCCCCCGGTGGGGGTCGTCGCATGTCCGGGCGGGTTTTCTTCTTTCTTCAACGGTCGCGAGACCGGTAGTGGGCGGCGCGGGCCGCCCCTTCGTCATGCCCGCGCTTCGTTACTCACGGTAGTCGCAGCGCTGCTCTGCGGAAGTCGTACAGGGGCCAGTACAGGGGTCACCGGTATGGGTGACGGCGATATTCACAACCACTGAGTTGTCCACGGTTTTCGACCAAGATCCACACGATTTCCCGGTTCGTTGCACCGTGATTCCCACGTGCTCCGACCGCGGCGAGTTCATGGCCGGTTCTGATTGCCGGGGCGCGTATGGCCGGTTCCTATCGGCCGTTCATATGGAGGCCGGTTGCCGGTTCTTCACATCTTTGGGAATCGCGGGGCCGCAGAGGCTGCGCGGAAGACACAGCGAAGGGGGACCACACGTGACCGGAACCGTCACCCACGACCCGCCGCCCGCCACCGGAGGCCGGCCGGGACGGCCGCTCATCGTCACCGAGGACGCCGAACTGCTCGACGATCTGCTGCGCCTGTGCGCGGCCGCGGGCGCCACACCGGAGGTCCACCCCGGCGTGCCGGACCACGGCGGTGGCTGGGAAGCGGCCCCGCTCGTCCTGGTTGGCGACGACGCCGCCCGCCGGGTGCGCGGGACCGCACGCCGGCGCGGTGTGGTGCTGGTCGGCCGCGACCAGGACGACTCCGGGGTGTGGAAAAGGGCCGTCCAGATCGGCGCCGACCACGTCCTGATGCTGCCCGACGGCGAGCAGTGGCTGGTCGACCGGATCGCCGACGTCGCCGAGGGCGTCGGCCGCCCGGCCCTCACCGTCGGGATCATCGGCGGCCGGGGCGGGGCCGGCGCCTCCACGCTCGCCTGCGCGCTCGCCGTCACCTCCGCGCGCGAGGGACAGCGCACGCTCCTCGTGGACGCCGATCCGCTGGGTGGCGGACTCGACGTACTCCTCGGCGGTGAGAGCGCCGAAGGACTGCGCTGGCCCGCCTTCGCCGCCTCGCGCGGCCGGGTCGGCGGCGGCGCCCTGGAGGAGTCGCTGCCCGAGCTGCACTCCCTGCGGGTGCTCAGCTGGGACCGCGGCGACTGCGTCGCGATCCCGCCCCAGGCCGTGCGCGCGGTGCTCGCCGCCGCCCGGCGGCGCGGCGGCACGGTCGTGGTCGACCTCCCGCGCCGCCTGGACGACGGAGTCGCCGAAGCCCTCGCCCAGCTCGACCTGGCACTCCTGGTCGTCCCGGCCGAACTGCGCGCGGTCGCGGCCGCGGGCCGGGTGGCCTCGGCGGTCGGCATGGTCGTCCGGGACCTGCGCCTCGCGGTCCGCGGGCCGTACGCGCCCGGCCTGGACGACCGCGAGGTGGCCCGGCTGCTCGGCCTGCCCCTGGCCGGCGAGGTGCCCGTCGAACCGGCACTGCTGCGCCCCCAGGGTGCCGCGAAACCACCCGGCGCGACCGGACGCGGGCCCCTGGCCCGCTTCTGCACCACCTTCTGGGAACAGGCGCTGGTCGAGGCGGGAGGCGCACGATGACGCTCCCCGGCCTTGACCGGGCCGACGGCGCGGCCCTGCTCGACGGCGTCCGGCGCCGGCTGGCCGAGAGCGGCGCCGAACCCACCCCCGCGCGCGTGGCCCAGGCACTGCGCGAACAGGGCCGGGTGCTGGGCGACGCCGAAGTCCTCGGCGCGGCCGAGCAGTTACGGTCCGAGCTCGTCGGCACCGGCCCCCTGGAGCCGCTGCTCGCCGACCCGAGCGTCACCGACGTCCTGGTGTCCGCCCCGGACCGGGTGTGGGTGGACCGCGGCGGCGGCCTGGAGCGGGCCCCGGTGACCTTCCCCGACGCGGCGGCCGTACGGCGCCTCGCGCAGCGGCTGGCCGCCGTGGCCGGACGCCGGCTGGACGACGCGCGGCCCTGGGCGGACGCCCGGCTGCCCGACGGGACCCGGCTCCACGCGGTGCTGCCGCCGGTGGCCGTCGGCTGCACGTGTCTGTCCCTGCGGGTGGTCCGTCCCCGGGCGTTCACCCTCGAGGAACTGGTCGAGGCGGGCACCGTGCCGCCCGGCGGGGACCGGATCCTGCGGGCGCTGCTGGCGGCCCGGCTGTCCTTCCTCGTCAGCGGCGGCACCGGCAGCGGCAAGACGACCCTGCTGAGCGCCCTGCTCGGTCTGGTCGGGCCCGGTGAGCGGATCGTGCTCGCCGAGGACTCGGCCGAGCTGAGACCGGAGCACCCGCACGTCGTACGGCTGGAGACCCGGCCCGCGAACCAGGAGGGCGCCGGCCTGGTCACCCTGGAGGACCTCGTCCGCCAGGCGCTGCGGATGCGGCCCGACCGGCTGGTCGTGGGCGAGGTGCGCGGCCCGGAGGTGGTCCACCTGCTGGCTGCGCTCAACACCGGCCACGAGGGCGGCTGCGGCACCGTGCACGCCAACACGGCCACGGACGTACCGGCCCGCCTGGAGGCGCTGGGGACGGCGGCCGGGCTCGACCGGGCCGCGCTGCACAGCCAGTTGGCGGCTGCGCTGTCCGTGGTGCTCCACCTCGTACGGGACCGGTCCGGGCGGCGCCGGATCGCGGAGGTGCACGTGCTGGAGCGGGATGACTCGGGGCTGGTGCGGACGGTGCCGGCGCTGCGGTGGGGCGCGCGGACCTTCGCCCGGGAGCGCGGCTGGGAGCGGCTGCGGGAGCTGCTGCGCGGTGAGTTCGGGAGTGAGAGGGGCGACGGAAATGAGCACTGAGATGGCCATGAGCGCGGCGGCGGCCTGCGTCGGGGCGGCGGCCTGGCTGCTGGGCGAGCGGCACTACGGAGTGCGGCGGGCGCGGCTGCTGCTGGCCGGCGGCGGAGTGGTGGCGACCGGGCCGCCCGCCTGGGACCAAGCCATGGCCGAACTGCGGCGGCTGCACGGGAGGTTGGGTACCGAGTGGTGGTCGCTCGCGGCCGGGCTGCTGCTCGCTGTGCTGGGTTCCTCGGTGATTCCGGCCGTCGCGGGGGCGGCCGGGGTGCCGGCGCTGCGCCGGATGCGGCTGGCCCGAGCGGCCGGGCGGGCCCGCGAGGGGCGCGCGGATGCGGTGATCGGCCTGTGCGGGGCGCTCGCCGGGGAGGTGCGTGCGGGACGGCAACCCGCTGAGGCACTGCTGCGGGCCGCGCGGGACTCCGGCGGGCTGGGGGACGCCCAGGCGGCCGTGGTCGCGGCGGCGCGGTTCGGCGGGGACGTGCCGAGTGCGCTGGCCGTCGCGGCCCGCCGGCCGGGCGCCGAAGGGCTGCTGGGGCTCGCCGCCTGCTGGCGGGTGGCCGTGGACCAGGGCGCCGGACTCGCGGCCGGCCTCGACCGGCTGGACGCGGCCCTGCGCGCCGAACGGGACCAGCGGGCCGACCTGCGCGCCCAGTTGGCGGGCGCCCGGGCGACGGCACTGCTGCTCGCCGCACTGCCTGCCCTCGGGCTGCTCCTCGGCTCGGCCATGGGCGCAGAGCCGCTGCGGGTGCTGCTGCACAGCGGGGCCGGGCTGGGCTGCCTGGTGGCCGGGGTGGTGTTCGAAGGGGCCGGGATCTGGTGGGTGGCGCGGATCGTGCGGGGAGCTGAGGCGGTATGAGCGGGGAAGTCGTCCACAGGCTGGGGACGGCCACGGCCGCCCTGCTGGCCCTCGGCTGGGCGGTCCGGCGGCTGGACATGACCCGGCGCCGACGCCGGGCGCGGCGCCGGGTGGCCGAACTGCTGGCCCAGGAGACGCACGACTCCGGGCCACCCTTCGAGATCGGTGGGGCGGTCCGGCGATGGCTGCCCGTGGCCGGAGCGGTGTGCGGGGCGTGGGTGCTGGTCGGCGGGGTCGCCGGTGCGGTCGTGGGGCTCGGCGTCGCCGCGGGACTTTGGCGATGGCGGCGCCGGCAGCCGCGGGAGGGCCCGGGGGAGCAGATCGACACGGGCCTGGCCGCCCGCCAACTCCCGCTCGCCGCCGATCTGCTGGCGGCCTGTATCGCGGCCGGTGCCGGTCCGGTGATCGCGGCGCAGGCGGTGGGGGAGGCCCTCGGCGGACCCGTCGGGGACGCACTGGCGCGGGGTGCGGCGGAGGTACGGCTGGGTGGCGAACCGGCCGATGCCTGGCGGCGGTTGGCCGCGCTGCCCGGAGCCGGTGCCCTGGCCCGGCTGCTGGAGCGGGCCGGCGATTCGGGGCTGCCCGCGGCGGCGCCCGTCGCCCGCCTCGCCTCGGACGCGCGCGGGGAGTGGGCCCGCGACGCCACGGCCCGGGCGCGCCGGGCGGCCGTCATGGTCTCCGCGCCGGTGGGGCTGTGTTTCCTGCCCGCGTTCATCGCGATCGGTGTGCTGCCCGTGGTGATCGGGCTGGCGGGCGGAGTGGTGGGAGGAGGTGGGGGCTGACGGGCGGCGCAGGTTGCAGGTGAGTCGGACATCGGACAACAGAGCTGGAACGAGGGGAGTTTGAGGTGCGGAACTTGAAGGTGCGGGACAGGGCCGTGAGGCTGTGGGTGTGTCTGCGGGAGCGGTGCCGCGGGGACGCGGGAATGGTGACGTCCGAGTACGCGATGGGGATCGTCGCGGCGGTCGGGTTCGCGTTGCTGCTCTACGAGGTCGTCACCAGCGGCCAGGTCAAGGCGGAGTTGCAGGCCATCGTGAAGCGAGCCCTCAGTGCGCGGATGTGAGCGAGGGGCGGACCGGGGGTTCGTGACCGCGGAGTCGGCCATGGTGCTGTCCGTGCTGGTGGCGTTCACCATGGCGCTGGCCTGGGCGTTGCTCGTGGTGGCGGCGCAGATCCAGTGCGTGGACGCCGCCCGCACGGGCGCCCGGGCCGCCGCCCGGCAGGACCCGCCCGGCGCGGTGGTGGAGGTGACCCAGGAGGCGGCCCCGCGTGGGGCACGGGTGACGGTCGGGCGGAAGGGCGACCAGATCCACGTGACGGTGGTGGCCAAGCCGCCGCTGCTGACCGGCCTACCGTTCGAGGTACGGGAGGAGGCCGTGGCAGCGGCGGAGGACGCGGTCGGAGCGGGCCCGGGTACGGCTGCGGGGACTGGGGAGGTGGGGCCGT
Organism: Streptomyces sp. NPDC001410; assembly: GCF_042895235.1. NCBI lineage: Bacteria > Bacillati > Actinomycetota > Actinomycetes > Kitasatosporales > Streptomycetaceae > Streptomyces > Streptomyces sp. NPDC001410. The sequence goes on along the minus strand of NZ_JBIAWE010000025.1, from coordinate 115,727 downwards.
GAAGGGCTGGCCCGGATTCGGGGCCTGGCCCGGACTCGCGGATCGGGGAGGCGGGGCCGTGAAGGGTCACCCTGGCCGTGGGGACCTGGGAGGTGAAGCCGTGACGTGCCGGCACGGCGGTGGCCGCGGGGACCCTGGCGGTGAGGCCGTGGATCGCAGTCCCGGCTGTGAGGACCTCGGAGGCAGGGGCCTGAAGCGCCGTCGGCGGGGTCTCCAGGGCTCGGATCGGGGGTCCGCCACCATCTGGAGCCTTGGGGCGATTGCCGTGCTCTGTGTGGTCTTCGGTGCCGTGCTTGCGCTCGGGCAGGCCGTTGTCGTGCGGCATCGGGCGGCCGGCGGTGCGGACCTGGCGGCGCTCGCGGCGGCGGACCACTGGGGCGAGGGCGGTGCGGAGGCCTGTGCCCGGGCGGAGCGGGTGGCGGCCGCGCAGGGGGCCCGGTTGGTGCGGTGCGCGATCGTGGGCGAGACCTCGGACGTGACGGCGGCGTCGGGACGGGGGCCGTTCGCGGCGGAGGTCAGGGCCAGGGCCGGGCCGGCAGGGCCGGTGCCACCGGGACCCGTGTCGGCCGCCGTGCCGGGTGAGGTGGCCGGCCCGGACGCCGCGCCCCTCAGCCCTCGTCCGGCTTCTCCTCCGGTGCCCCCCGCAACAGCACCGTGAGGAGCCGTACGGCGCCCCTCTTGTGCAGCGGATCGTTGCCGTTGCCGCACTTGGGGGACTGGATGCAGGAGGGGCAGCCGGAGTCGCACTCGCAGGAGGCGATGGCCTCCCGGGTGGCGGCGAGCCAGTCGCGGGCGGTGTGGAAGGCGCGCTCGGCGAAGCCCGCTCCGCCGGGGTGGCCGTCGTAGACGAAGACCGTGGGCAGGAGCGTGTCGGGGTGGAGCGGCACCGACACGCCGCCGATGTCCCAGCGGTCGCAGGTCGCGAAGAGGGGCAGCAGGCCGATCGAGGCGTGCTCGGCGGCGTGCAGGGAGCCGCCGAGGATCTCCGGGTTGATCCGGGCCTCGTCCAGCTGGTCCTCGGTGACCGTCCACCACACCGCGCGCGTGCGCAGCGTACGAGGAGGGAGGTCGAGTTTCGTCTCGCCCAGCACTTCGCCCGTGATGAGTCGTCTGCGAAGGAAGGAGACCACCTGGTTGGTGACTTCGACGGAGCCGTAGCAGAGGCGGCCGGAGCCCCAGGGCACCTCGATGTCCGTCTCCAGGACGGAGACGGACGTGGTGTCGCGGGCGACGGTCGAGTACGGCGGGTCGGCCTGCTCGACCAGGGCGACCGAGGCCTCCAGGTCGAGGGAGCGGACGAGGTAGGTGCGGCCCTGGTGCAGGTGCACGGCGCCCTCGTGGACCGTGGAGTGGGCGGCGCCCGCGTCCACCGTGCCGAGCAGGCGTCCCGTGCCCTCCTCGACGACCTGCACCGGCCGCCCGCCCGCGCCCCGGATGTCGGTCAGGTCGGCGGCCCGTTCCCGGCGCGTCCAGTGCCAGGCCTTCGTCCGGCGGCGCAGCAGCTTCGCGGCCTCCAGCTGCGGCAGCAGCTCTTCGCACGCGGGGCCGAAGAGGTCCAGGTCCTCCTCGGTCAGCGGGATCTCCGCGGCGGCGGCGCACAGGTGCGGGGCCAGGACGTAGGGGTTGTCGGGGTCGAGGACCGTGGATTCGACCGGTTGGTCGAACAGGGCCTCGGGGTGGTGGACGAGGAAGGTGTCCAGCGGGTCGTCGCGGGCCACCAGCACCGCCAGGGCGCCCTGCCCGGAGCGGCCCGCGCGGCCCGCCTGCTGCCACAGGGAGGCGCGCGTGCCCGGGTACCCGGCGATCACCACCGCGTCCAGGCCCGAGACGTCCACGCCCAGCTCCAGGGCCGTCGTGGCGGCGAGGCCGAGGAGCTCCCCGGAGTGCAGGGCGCGTTCCAGGGCGCGGCGCTCCTCGGGGAGGTAGCCGCCGCGGTAGGCCGCGACACGCCGGACCAGGGAGCGGTCCACCTTGGCGAGCCGCTCCTGGGCGATCACCGAGATCAGCTCGGCGCCGCGCCGGGAGCGCACGAAGGCGACCGAGCGCACGCCCTGCACGGTGAGGTCGGTCAGCAGGTCGGCGGTCTCGGCGGTGGCGGTACGCCGGACGGGTGCACCTTTCTCGCCGTGCAGTTCGGTGAGCGGGGGCTCCCAGAGGGCGAAGACGAGTTCCCCGCGCGGGGAGGCGTCGTCGGCGACCTCGACCACCGGCAGGCCGGTCAGCCGGCGGGCTGCGACGGCGGGCTCGGCGGCGGTCGCGGAGGCCAGCAGGAAGACGGGCGAGGCGCCGTAGCGGGCGCACAGGCGGCGCAGCCGGCGCAGCACCTGGGCGACGTGCGAGCCGAAGACGCCCCGGTAGGTGTGGCACTCGTCGATGACGACGTACTTGAGCGACTTCAGGAAGGAGGACCAGCGGGGGTGGGACGGCAATATGCCCCGGTGCAGCATGTCGGGGTTGGTCAGGACGTAGTTGGCGTACTGGCGGACCCACTCGCGTTCCTCGAACGGCGTGTCGCCGTCGTACACGGCCGGGCGTACCGAGGTGCCCAGCGGTTGTGAAAGTTCCTTCACCGACCGGCACTGGTCCGCCGCGAGCGCCTTGGTGGGCGCGAGGTAGAGGGCGGTGGCACCACGGCCGTTGGGGGCCTCGGAGCCGTCCAGGAGGGCGGACAGGACGGGCACGAGGTAGGCGAGGGACTTGCCCGAGGCGGTGCCGGTGGCGACGACCACCGAGTCGCCGTCCAGGGCGTGCTCGGCGGCCAGCGCCTGGTGGGCCCAGGGGTGCTCGATGCCGCCCGCCTGCACGGCCGCGATCACTTCCGGGCGAATTCGATCAGGCCAGACGGCATGCCGACCCGCGCGCGGGGGCAAGTGCTCCGTATGAGTGATGCGCGCGGAGCGGCTCGGCCCGGAGGCGAGCCGGTCCAGGACGGCGCCCGGAGACGGGCGGGACGCCGGGTTCGCCGGGGGTCGATCGGATCGGTGATTCTTGGCCATCGGCACCGAGTGTGTCACTGGCGTAGCGGACAATGGAGCCAAGGCGTCGTGCACGCCTGCGGTAAGTGATTGAATGCCATCGCGGCTGGCGATGCGTCCCGGGGGCCGCAAGCCGAGGTGCCCGAGGGGCGACCGCTCGATAGCAAGGTGCTGGAGGATCCGTGGACCTGTCCCTGTCGACCCGTACCGTCGGCGATCGTACGGTCGTCGAGGTCGGTGGCGAAATCGATGTATACACCGCGCCCAAGCTGCGCGAGCAGCTGGTCGAGCTGGTGAACGACGGGAATTTCCACCTCGTCGTCGACATGGAGGGCGTGGACTTCCTCGACTCCACCGGGCTCGGCGTGCTGGTCGGCGGCCTGAAGCGGGTGCGTGCCCACGAGGGCTCGCTGCGCCTGGTCTGCAACCAGGAGCGCATTTTGAAGATCTTCCGCATCACCGGCCTCACCAAGGTGTTCCCGATCCACACCTCGGTCGAGGAAGCGGTGGCGGCCACCGACTGACACCGGGCCGATCGCCGGGTCCGGACCGCTCGTCGGTCCGGACGCCGGTCGGTCCCGCCCCGGGCCGGTGTGTCCGGGGCCCAGAAGTTCATCAGGGGGTGTGGGCTCTCGGCGCCCCGCCCCCGGATCGCACGCCCGTAGTCGCGAGGGGGATGCATGGCCACCGTCGAACTCCGCTTCAGCGCGCTGCCCGAGCACGTCCGTACCGCCCGGCTGGTGGCGGCTGCGGTGGCGCGCAGGGCCGGAGTGGACGAGGCCGTCCTGGACGAGGTCCGGCTCGCCGTCGGTGAGGCCTGCTCGCGTGCTGTCGGACTGCACCAGAGCAACGCCATCACGGCACCCGTGAAGGTCGCGCTGATCGAGGAGGAGAAACAGTTCTCCATCGAGGTCGGCGACGAGGCCCCGCATGCCGCCCCCACCGAGCGGGTGGCCGGCGGTGCCGCCGCGGACGCGGACGTGGAGGCGGAGGAGGACGAGATGGGCCTCGCCGTCATCAGCGGCCTCGTGGACGACGTGGAGGTCACCACGGGCGAGAACGGTGGGCTGATCCGGATGAGCTGGCCCACTGCCCCGCCGGCCGCGGCACTCGCCTGAACGACCCCCGCGCACAGCGCATCGAAGGGCCCTGCTCAGCAGGGCCCTTCGTGTTGCTTCCAGCATCGTTTCCGGCGACCCTGGAATTCGTGAAGGAATTCACGATCGATAGCCTGATAATTCGATCAAGCATCAATCTGGTCGTCAATGCCTTTGAGGCATTACCGCTTTCGGGTTCCCTGGCGTGATCTCGATCATTTGCTGAAGAGCACAAGAAGGCCAATTCCGCTTACCGTGCCCTGTTTAGATCGCGATCGGGTACCTACAATCCGTCCACATCTTGAGCTCAGCCCAAGCGTCAAGGAGGACGAATGGCGGGGCTTTCTACCCCTCATCAGTTGGGCCAACCCACAACCTTCGCAGCAGCGGTCCTGACCGACGACAACCGGATCATCGTGGCGGTGATCGCGGCCGTCGCCCTGGCCGCGCTCGTGGTCGCGGGTGTCCTGGTGCGCCAGGTGCTGGCAGCGGGCGAGGGCACCGACAGCATGAAAAAGATCGCCGAGGCGGTCCAGGAGGGCGCCAAGGCGTATCTCGCCCGGCAGCTGCGCACGCTCGGCGTATTCGCCGTCGTCGTCTTCTTCCTGCTCATGCTGCTGCCCGCGGACGACTGGAATCAGCGCGCCGGCCGGTCGGTGTTCTTCCTGATCGGCGCGGCGTTCTCGGCGGCCACCGGCTATATCGGCATGTGGCTGGCCGTGCGCAGCAATGTGCGGGTCGCCGCGGCGGCCCGGGAAGCGACCCCGGGCCCGGGTGAACCGCAAAAGGATCTCACCACCGTTTCGCACACCGCGATGAAGATCGCATTTCGCACGGGCGGCGTCGTCGGCATGTTCACGGTGGGCCTCGGCCTGCTGGGCGCCTCCTGTGTGGTGCTGGTGTACGCGGCCGACGCGCCGAAGGTGCTCGAGGGCTTCGGCCTCGGTGCCGCCCTGATCGCCATGTTCATGCGTGTGGGCGGCGGCATCTTCACCAAGGCCGCCGACGTCGGCGCCGACCTGGTCGGCAAGGTCGAGCAGGGCATTCCGGAGGACGATCCGCGCAATGCCGCGACCATCGCCGACAACGTGGGCGACAACGTCGGCGACTGCGCCGGCATGGCGGCCGACCTGTTCGAGTCGTACGCCGTCACCCTGGTGGCCGCACTGATCCTCGGCAAGGTCGCCTTCGGTGACTCCGGGCTCGCCTTCCCGCTGCTCGTGCCTGCCATCGGCGTGGTCACCGCCATGATCGGCATCTTCGCGGTCGCCCCGCGGCGCACCGACCGCAGCGGCATGACGGCGATCAACCGCGGCTTCTTCATCTCCGCGGCGATCTCCCTCGTCCTGGTCGCGATCGCGGTCTTCGTCTACCTGCCCGCGAAGTACTCCGACCTCGCCGGCGTCACCGACGCGGCGATCCGGGGCAAGGAAGGCGACCCGCGGATCCTCGCGCTGGTCGCGGTCGCCATCGGCATCCTGCTCGCCGCCGTGATCCAGCAGCTGACCGGCTACTTCACCGAGACGAACCGCCGCCCGGTCAGGGACATCGGCAAGACCTCCCTCACGGGCCCGGCCACCGTCATCCTCTCCGGCATCTCGCTGGGTCTGGAATCGGCCGTCTACACCGCCCTGCTCATCGGCCTCAGCGTGTACGGGGCGTTCCTGCTCGGCGGTACGTCGATCATGCTGGCGCTGTTCGCGGTCGCCCTGGCCGGTACCGGCCTGCTCACCACGGTCGGCGTGATCGTCGCCATGGACACCTTCGGTCCGGTCTCCGACAACGCGCAGGGCATCGCCGAGATGTCCGGCGACGTCACGGGCGCGGGCGCGCAGGTGCTCACCAACCTGGACGCGGTCGGCAACACCACCAAGGCCATCACCAAGGGCATCGCCATCGCCACCGCCGTCCTCGCGGCCTCGGCGCTCTTCGGGTCGTACCGGGACGCGATCACGACCAGCGTGCAGGACGTCGGGGCGAAGCTCACCGGGCCGGGTGCGCCGATGAGCCTGTCGCTGGACATCTCGCAGCCCAACAACCTGGTCGGCCTCATCGCGGGTGCCGCGGTCGTCTTCCTCTTCTCCGGACTCGCCATCAACGCCGTGTCGCGCTCGGCGGGTTCGGTGGTGTTCGAGGTGCGGCGGCAGTTCCGCGAGCACCCCGGGATCATGGACTACACGGAGAAGCCCGAGTACGGGCGCGTCGTCGACATCTGCACCAAGGACGCCCTGCGCGAGCTGGCCACGCCCGGTCTGCTCGCCGTGATGGCGCCGATCTTCATCGGGTTCACCCTCGGTGTCGGCGCGCTCGGTTCGTACCTCGCGGGAGCGATCGGCGCGGGCACGCTGATGGCGGTGTTCCTCGCCAACTCCGGTGGCGCCTGGGACAACGCCAAGAAGCTGGTGGAGGACGGTCATCACGGCGGCAAGGGCAGTGAAGCCCACGCGGCCACGGTGATCGGCGACACGGTCGGCGACCCCTTCAAGGACACCGCCGGGCCGGCGATCAACCCGCTGCTGAAGGTCATGAACCTGGTCTCGCTGCTCATCGCGCCCGCGGTGATCAAGTTCTCCTACGGCAGCGACAAGAACATCGGTGTACGCATCGCGATCGCGGTCCTGGCGCTCGTGGTGATCGTCGTGTCGGTGTACGTCTCCAAGCGGCGCGGCATCGCGGTCGGCGACGACGACGGCGCCGAGCGGGTCTCCAACTCGGCTGATCCGGCGGTGGTTTCGTAGGCCGTCCGAACCGGGCCTGCACAACGGGCGGGCGGGTGGCGCGTGCTGACGCGCCGCCCGCCCGCCTTCGTGTGTGGGCTCGCCCACGTCGTGAGCCTTCTCTCCCATGGCGTAAAGAGTCACAAAAGCTGACTAATGGGGCGTTCGGCATGTGGAGGACGTCGGTCCGCGTGTAGATTCCGGGGGCCGAGAGCCATGGAAGGGACCAATCCGGTGAACAAGAAGCTCGCGGCCGCACTGTCCAGCGGTGCGGTACTGGTAGTGGCGTTGTCGGGATGCAGCAGCAACAAGGACAGCGGACCCGACCCCAAGCTGGTGGCCTGGGCCAAGACGGTGTGCGACGCGGTGCCCGCGCAGGACGCGAAGATCAGGGCGGCGAACGCGTCGATAGCCAAGATCGCCACGGACAGCAACCTGCCGCCGAAGACGGCCAAGGCGACGTACTCGCAGGCCTTCCAGGACATGGCCGACGGCTACAAGGCGCTCGCCGCGGCCATCAACAGCGCCGGAGCGCCCCCCGGCGTCGACGGCGGCGCCAAGCGGCAGCAGGACGCCGCCAAGAACCTGAGCGGTCTGTCCTCCTCGTACGCCGACCTGAAGAAGCAGGTCGACGATCTCGACACCAAGGATCAGGGCAAGTTCGCCCAGGGGCTGCACGAGGTCGCCGACCAGACGAAGCAGATCGGCAAGCAGAGCAACAGCGGCACGGAGGCGCTGAAGCGGCTGGAGCAGGGCGACGTCCAGGCGGCCATCGCCAAGCAGCCCAGCTGCCAGGTCGCCGCGTCGGCGTCGGCGTCGGCTCCGGCGACGACCGGCTGACATCGGCCCACGGCCCGTGCTGAGGCGGCCCCCGGCCGCCCGCGCGGGCCACAATGGGGGGCGTGACTGACTCCGGCCTCGCCCCCCTGCCCGCCACCGACCGGCCCGAGGTAGCCGCGCGCCTGCGCGACGCCCTGCTCGCCGCCTCCTTCACCGCCGACGGGCTGCTCGATCTGCTCGGCGCCCCCGCCTACGCGGCGCTGGCCCGCAGCGAGACCGTGCCCGCCCTGCGGGCCACCCGCGGCGACACGCCGCTGGAGACGCTCGTACGGCTCTTCCTGCTCCAGCAACCGGCGCCCCACGCGCGCGTGGCGGCCGTTCTGCCGGTCGAGGAGGCCCTGGAGGGCGGGTGGCTCCTGCGCGTGGGCGGCGACGAGGTGGCCGCGACCGTGGACGTACGGCCCTACGGCGGTCCCGGCGGCGAGGACTGGTTCATCGTGTCCGACCTGGGCTGTGCGGTCGGCGGCGCGGGCGGCATCGGCCGGCGCGACGAGGCCGTCGTCCTCGGTGTCGGCGGTGCCTCCATGACCCTCGCCGGCATCACCGTCCGCACGCCCGTCGCCTCCGCGCTCGACCTCGGCACCGGCTCCGGCATCCAGGCGCTGCACGCCTCCCAGCACGCCACGCGCGTGACGGCCACCGACGTCAACCCGCGCGCGCTGCACATCACCGCGCTCACGCTCGCGCTCTCCGGCGCGCCCGCCGCCGACCTGCGCGAGGGCTCGCTGTTCGAGCCGGTTCGCAACGACGAGACGTTCGATCTGATCGTGTCCAACCCGCCGTTCGTGATCTCGCCGGGTGCCCGACTGACGTACCGCGACGGCGGGATGGGCGGGGACGATCTGTGCCGCTCGCTCGTTCAGCAGGCGGGGGAACGGCTGAACGAGGGCGGGTTCGCGCAGTTCCTCGCCAACTGGCAGCACGTCGCGGGGGAGGACTGGCAGGACAGACTCAGGTCATGGGTGCCGCGCGGGTGCGATGCCTGGATCGTGCAGCGCGAGGTGCAGGACATCACGCAGTACGCCGAGCTGTGGCTCAGGGACGCCGGCGACCACCGCGGCGACCCCGCGGAGTACCAGGCGCGGTACGACGCCTGGCTCGACGAGTTCGAGGCGCGCAAGGTCAAGGCGATCGGCTTCGGCTGGATCACCCTGCGCAGGACCGGGGCCGCCGAGCCCTCGGTCACCGTGGAGGAATGGCCGCACCCGGTCGAACAGCCGCTCGGGGAGGCGATCCGGGCGCACTTCGACCGCCTCGACTTCCTCCGGGAGTACGACGACGCGGCCCTGCTCGAAGGTCACTTCAGGCTGGTCGCCGAAGTGGTCCAGGAGCAGGTCGGGCTGCCCGGCGCCGAGGACCCGGAGCACGTGGTGCTGCGCCAGCACCGCGGGATGCGCCGCGCCACGAAGGTGGACACGATCGGCGCGGGCTTCGCGGGCGTGTGCGACGGCACGCTGAGCGCCGGCCGCATCCTGGACGCCATCGCCCAGCTCGTCGGCGAGGACTCGGTGCTGCTGCGCGACCGCACGCCCGCGCAGATCCGGCTGCTGGTGGAGCAGGGCTTCCTGGAACCGGTGGTGTGAGGCGGGGCGGGGTACGGCGGCCGGGCCGAAAAATGCCGTAGCCCGGCTACCCGAGCCGTCGTACTCGCGTCCGGATCGGGGTCGTATGCCGGTGGCACGGGCGGGGGCGCGCCGGTGCCGGTAAAACGGCCGGAAAATTACGGGTGCCTGGCCGGGCCGACCTCGTTCGAGTGTGTGTTCGACGTCACGTCGGCCTTCCGTTCACCCCGATGTCGCCCGCCCGTCTCCCGCGCGTGGCACCCTCCCCGCGCTGGGTAGGGGTGGACGGCACGAAAGGGGCGGGCGGGTCATGGAGAGCGGGCCGGCGATCTTCGCGGGAGTGGTGTTCGCCCTGTTCGGGGGCGCTCTGCTGGTGTGGACCGGGACTCGGGTGCGGCGTGGTGAACCAGTCGCCCAGGGTGTGAGTCAGGTCGCATCGGCCACCCTCGCCGGCGCCGCCGGAGTCATCGCGCTGGGCCTCGCCGCGTACTGCCTCACCCGCCTCTGACGTCGGTGACCGTACTGTCGTACGAGTAATGGGAGCGTCACGCTCCGGACAGGGGACCAGACGTCACCGGACACTCCGGGCGGCAGGAATGCCGGTAGTCGGGTTACCGTTCGAGTGGCCGTTGTGGGCTTTTCCCGTTTGACACGGGGGCGGGATGTAGCGTCACACTCCGCAGCGTCACACGAGCCAGAAGCACGCCGCGACCCCGGGACCAAGGCCTGGGGAGGCCACAGCGTCGACCGGAGAGAAGAGCGAAGTTGTCCCCGACCAGCGAGACCGCACAGGGCGGCCGCCGACTCGTCATCGTCGAGTCGCCTGCCAAGGCGAAGACGATCAAGGGCTACCTCGGCCCCGGCTACGTAGTCGAAGCGAGCGTCGGGCACATCCGTGACCTCCCCAACGGCGCCGCGGAGGTGCCCGAGAAGTACACCGGCGAGGTCCGCCGCCTCGGGGTGGACGTCGAGCACGACTTCGAGCCGATCTATGTCGTCAACGCCGACAAGAAGGCCCAGGTCAAGAAGCTCAAGGACCTGCTGAAGGACTCCGACGAGCTCTTCCTCGCCACCGATGAGGACCGCGAGGGCGAGGCCATCGCGTGGCACCTCATGGAGGTCCTGAAGCCCAAGGTCCCGGTCAAGCGCATGGTGTTCCACGAGATCACCAAGGACGCGATCCGCGAGGCCGTCGCCAACCCGCGCGACCTCAACCAGCGCATGGTCGACGCCCAGGAGACCCGCCGCATCCTCGACCGCCTCTACGGCTACGAGGTCTCGCCGGTCCTGTGGAAGAAGGTCATGCCGCGTCTGTCGGCCGGCCGTGTCCAGTCGGTCGCGACCCGGCTCGTGGTGGAGCGCGAACGCGAGCGCATCGCGTTCCGTTCGGCCGAGTACTGGGACCTGACGGGCACCTTCGCGACCGGCCGCGCGGGGGATCCGTCGGACCCGTCGTCGCTGCTCGCCCGCTTGCAGACCGTCGACGGCAGGCGCGTCGCGCAGGGCCGCGACTTCGACTCCCTGGGACAGCTCAAGAGCGCGAACACCCTCCACCTCGACGAGGCGAACGCCCGCGCCCTCGCCGCCGCCCTGGAGAACACCCGTTTCTCCGTGCGCTCGGTCGAGTCCAAGCCGTACCGCCGCTCGCCGTACGCCCCGTTCCGTACGACGACGCTGCAGCAGGAGGCCAGCCGCAAGCTCGGCTTCGGCGCGAAGGCCACGATGCAGGTCGCGCAGAAGCTGTACGAGAACGGCTACATCACGTACATGCGTACGGACTCCACGACGCTGAGCGACACCGCGGTCTCGGCCGCCCGCGCCCAGGTCACGCAGCTGTACGGCGCCGACTACCTGCCCCCGCAGCCGCGCACCTACGCCGCCAAGGTCAAGAACGCCCAGGAGGCGCACGAGGCGATCCGCCCCTCGGGTGATCGTTTCCGCACCCCGGCGGAGACCGGCCTGACCGGCGACCAGTTCAAGCTCTATGAGCTGATCTGGAAGCGGACCGTCGCCTCCCAGATGAAGGACGCGACCGGGAACAGCGTGACCGTGAAGATCGGCGGCACCGCCGCCGACGGCCGGGACGTCGAGTTCAGCGCCTCCGGCAAGACGATCACCTTCCACGGCTTCCTGAAGGCCTACGTCGAGGGCGCCGACGACCCGAACGCCGAGCTGGACGACCGCGAGCGCCGCCTGCCGCAGGTCGCCGAGGGCGACGGGCTGTCCGCCGAGGAGATCACGGTCGACGGCCACGCCACCAAGGCCCCGGCCCGCTACACCGAGGCCTCCCTGGTCAAGGAGCTGGAAGAGCGCGAGATCGGCCGCCCGTCGACGTACGCGTCGATCATCGGCACGATCCTCGACCGCGGCTACGTGTTCAAGAAGGGCACGGCCCTGGTGCCGTCCTTCCTGTCCTTCGCCGTGGTCAACCTCCTGGAGAAGCACTTCGGGCGGCTCGTCGACTACGACTTCACCGCCAAGATGGAGGACGACCTCGACCGCATCGCCCGCGGCGAGGCCCAGGCCGTGCCGTGGCTGAAGCGCTTCTACTTCGGCGAGGAGACCGGCGTCGGCGTCGGCGGCGCCGCCGACGCCGGCAACGGCGACGGGGACCACCTCGGCGGCCTCAAGGAGCTGGTGACCGACCTGGGCGCGATCGACGCGCGCGAGGTCTCCTCGTTCCCGGTGGGCAACGACATCGTGCTGCGCGTCGGCCGCTACGGCCCGTACATCGAGCGCGGCGAGAAGGACACCGAGCAGCACCAGCGTGCCGACATCCCGGACGACCTGGCGCCGGACGAGCTGAGCGTCGAGCTGGCCGAGGAACTGCTGGCCAAGCCGAGCGGCGACTTCGAGCTGGGCGCCCACCCGGAGACCGGCAACATGATCGTCGCCAAGGACGGCCGCTACGGCCCGTACGTCACCGAGATCCTTCCCGAGGGCACCCCGAAGACGGGCAAGAACGCGGTCAAGCCGCGCACCGCCTCCCTCTTCAAGTCCATGGCGCCGGACACGGTGACCCTTGAAGAGGCGCTGATGCTGATGTCGCTGCCGCGCATCGTCGGCACCGACGCCGACGGCGTGGAGATCACCGCGCAGAACGGCCGCTACGGCCCGTACCTGAAGAAGGGCACGGACTCGCGCTCGCTGCAGTCCGAGGACCAGATCTTCGCGATCACGCTGGAGGAGGCGCAGGCGATCTACGCCCAGCCGAAGCAGCGGGGCCGCGCGGCCGCCAAGCCGCCACTGAAGGAGCTGGGCGAGGACCCGGTCTCGGGCAAGCCGGTCGTGGTCAAGGACGGCCGCTTCGGTCCGTACGTCACCGACGGCGAGACCAACGCGACCCTGCGCTCCGGCGACAGTGTGGAAACGATCACCCCGGAGCGCGGCTTCGAGCTGCTCGCCGAGAAGCGGGCGAAGGGGCCCGCCAAGAAGACGGCGAAGAAGGCCACGGCCAAGAAGGCCGCTCCGGCGAAGAAGACCGCCGCCAAGAAGACGGCGGCGAAGAAGACGACCGCGGCCGCGAAGAAGACGACGGCCAAGAAGACGACGGCCAAGAAGGCGACGGCTTCGAAGGCGACCGCCTCCGGCGCGGAGGACTGACGCTGCGTCGGAGCGGCGCCCGGTGCGCCGTTCCGGCTTCGCGAAACGAACGCCCCGGCATCACTTTGGTGTCGGGGCGCGCGCATGCCCGGACGGCCTGGGTGTGCTGTCGGTGGCTGCCGATAGGCTGAACGCATGACGCGAGCCGAGCAGCCAACGGCCCCCACCACCGAACCGGACGACGCACTCGTCGCGGACTCCCGCGAGCGCGCCGTCCGCTCCCTGCTGCGCCGACCGGAGCTTCGGCGCCTGTGGAGTGCACAGCTCGTGAGCGGTGTCGGCGACACCCTCGCGCTGCTGGTGCTGGTCCTTCTCGTCCTCCAGGCGGCCATCGTCGAGGGCTCCTTCGGCGGCGGCTACCGAGGCGTGGCGTTCGCAGTGGCGACCGTCTTCGCGGCGCGCATCCTCGCCGCGCTGCTCTTCGGCGCGGTACTGCTCGGCCCGCTGACCACGCTCACCTCCCAGGACGGCCCGCTCGACCGCCGCTGGACGATGGCCGGCGCCGACGGCGTGCGGGCCGCGCTGCTGATCGTCGCCCCCCTGTGGATCGACTGGACCCCGGACAACGCACTCGCGGTCCTGCTGGTCACCGCCTTCGTCACCGGCGTCGCCGAGCGGCTGTGGACGGTGTGCCGGGAGAGCGCGGCCCCCGCCCTGCTGCCCGCCCCGCCCCCGGAGGGGGCGACGGTACGGCCGCTGCCGGACCACCTGGACGCGCTGCGCCGCCTCGCGCTGCGCACCAGCTTCCTGGCCGTCCCGCTGGCCGCCGCCGCCCTGGTCGTCGCCGCCCTGCTGAACAACCTGCTCGGCACCGTGGTGGCGTGGTTCGATCAGCACCAGGCGGCCCTCGGGTCGTACGTGGCGGCGGGACTGTTCGCCGCGTCCCTGTCCGTGGTCGCCTTCCTGGAGCTGCCGGACACGCGCACCCCGCGCCCGCGCTCCCCGCTGGAGGGCCTGCGCCGTCCGCGCACCGGCACGGGCGTCGACAAGGGCCGTACGGGCGCCATCCCGCTGCTCGTCCCGGCCTGCGCCGCCGTGGCCGGAGCCATCGCCGCCGCGGTCGCGGTGTGCGTGCTGCACGCCAAGGACCTGGGCGGCGGCCCGGTCCTGTACGGCCTGCTGGTGCTGGGCCTGACCGGCGGTGTCGCCGTCGGCATCCGGACGGCGCCCTCGGTGCTGCCCTCGCTCTCGCGCCGCCGGCTCCTGGCCCTCGCGATCGCCTTCACCGGCATCGCCCTGCTGGCCGCCGGGCTCGTCCCGGACGTCACCACCGTGCTGCTGATCGTCACGCTGGCCGGTGTCGCCGCGGGCGTGGCCGCGAACACCGGGCACGCGCTGCTCGACCAGGAGACCGAGGAGTACCGCAGGGCCCGCACCACCGAGCACCTGCACGCGGTCGTACGGGTCTTCATAGCGCTCGGCGCCCTGATCGCACCCCTGGTAGCGGCGCTGATCGGCCCGCACCGGCTGGAGAACGGCAGGTTCGTCTTCGCACACGGCGGTGCCGCCTTCACGCTGATGCTGGTCGGCGCGCTGCTGCTGCCGGTGGCCGCGCTGGTGCTCGCCAAGGTCGACGACCGCTCCGGCGTCCCGCTGCGCCAGGACCTGAAGGACGCGCTGCTCGGCGGCGACGACCCCGTCCAGGCTCCGGCGGCGAACGGCTTCTTCATCGCCCTGGAGGGCGGCGACGGCGCCGGCAAGTCCACCCAGGCCGAGGCGCTCGCGGAGTGGATCCGCGCCAAGGGCCACGAGGTCGTCCTCACCCGCGAGCCGGGCGCCACCCCCGTGGGCAAGCGGCTGCGCTCGATCCTGCTGGACGTGTCCTCGGCGGGCCTGTCGCACCGCGCGGAGGCGCTGCTGTATGCCGCCGACCGGGCCGAGCACGTCGACACCGTCGTACGGCCAGCCCTGGAGCGCGGCGCCGTCGTCATCTCGGACCGGTACATCGACTCGTCCGTGGCCTACCAGGGCGCGGGCCGCGACCTGTCCCCGACCGAGATCGCCCGCATCAACCGCTGGGCGACCGACGGGCTCGTCCCGCACCTCACCGTCCTGCTGGACGTCGCGCCGGAGGCCGCCCGCGAGCGGTTCACCGAGGCGCCCGACCGGCTGGAGTCGGAGCCCGCCGAGTTCCACGCGCGCGTGCGGGCCGGATTTCTCACCCTCGCCGCCTCCGACCCGGGCCGCTACCTGGTCGTGGACGCCGCGCAGGAGCCCGAGGCCGTCACCACCGTGATCCGGCACCGGCTCGACACCGTGCTGCCGCTTTCCGAGGCCGAGATCAAGGCCCAGGAGGAGGCGCGGAAGAAGGCCGAGGAGGAGGCGCGCCGCAAGGCCGAGGAAGAGGCCGCGCGCAAGGCCGAGGAGGAGCGCCTGGAGCGCGAGCGCGAGGAGCAGCTCGCCAAGCTGCGCGCCGAAGAGGAGGAACGCAAGCGCCGCGAGCTGGAGGAGGCGCAGCGCCGCGAGGCCGAACGGCAGGCGGAGGAGGCCCGGCAGCGGGCCGAGGAGGCACGGCGCCGGGCGGAGGAGGAGCGACAGCGGCTCCTCGCCGAGGAGAAGGCCCGCGCCGAGGAGGAGGCCCGCCGCAGGGCCGAGGAGGAGCGGCGCCGCAAGCAGGCCGAGGAGGAGGCCCGGCTGCGCGCCGAGGAAGAGGCCCGGCAGGCCCGGCTGCGTGCCGAGGAGGAAGCGCGCCGCCTGGAGAAGCAGCGCAAGGCCGAGGAGGCCCTGCTGCGCGCGGAGGAGGCCCGCCGTCAGGCGGCCGAGGCCGCGGCTGCGGCCGACGTGGCGGCCCGCAAGCCCGGCACCCCGCAGCCGACGGTGCCGGGCATGACCCCGGACGCGGCGACCGTGCCGACGCCGGTGGTCTCGCCGGGCGCGGACGAGACGACGGTGCTGCGGCCGGTGCGCGAGGAGCGGGCCGAAGAAGCCCGGAAGGGCGGGGCCGACGCCGAGGTGACGGCCGAGCTGCCGCAGCCGCCGGTTGCGTCTTCGGCCGCCGACGAGACCGCGGTGCTGCCACCGGTGCCTGCGGGTGCGGCGGACGAGACGGCCGTGCTGCCGCCCGTGTCCGCGGACAGGAAGGCCGCAGCGCCGCCCGCCTCCGCAGACGAGACGGCCGTACTCCCGCCGGTGCCCCCTGGCGCAGCGGACGAGACCGCCGTGCTGCCGCCCGTGCGGGGCGACGCCCCGGCGGACCGGATGCCGCCCGGCTTCTTCCGGGACGAGCGGCCGGGCGCGGGCCCCGACGGCTCCGAGGACCGTACGCGCGAGATGCCGCAGGTCGACGCCGACGGCACACCGCGCCGCCGACCGCGCCCGGACTGGGCCGAGGAGACCCCGCTGGACGACCTGCCGTCCCTGGCTGACGAGCTGCTGGGGTCGTACGACGAGCAGGAGTACGGGGAGCCGGGCGAGGACCAGCCCCGCCGGGGCCGGGGTCGCGGCCGCCGCGGCTGAGCGAGGACATCGGGCGGCGCCCGTCGGAGCGTTCAGGCGCACCGACGGGCGCCGCCGTCGTTGTCAGTGCGCACCCGCACAATGGATGACGGAACGCGGAGTGTGACGGAAGGGCGGCGTGACCCATGACGGTGTGGGACGACCTCGTCGGGCAGGAGAAGGTGAGCGCGGTGCTCGACGCCGCCGCCCGGGACGCCGACGCCCTGGTCACGGCCGCGGCGGCGGACCAGCCGCCGCCGGAGGCGTCGAAGATGACCCACGCCTGGCTGTTCACGGGCCCGCCCGGAGCGGGCCGGAACCAGACGGCGCGGGCCTTCGCGGCGGCCCTGCAGTGCGTGAGCCCCGACCGCGCCCTCGGCGGCTCACCCGGCTGCGGTTTCTGCGACGGCTGCCACACCGCGCTGCTCGGCACCCACGCGGACGTCACCACCATCGCCGCCGTGGGCTCGGAGATCCTGGTGAGGGACATGCGGGACACGGTCCGCAAGTCGTTCACCTCCCCCGCGAACGGCCGCTGGCAGATCATCCTGGTCGAGGACGCCGAGCGGCTGAACGAGAAGTCGGCCAACGCCGTCCTCAAGGCCGTCGAGGAGCCCGCCCCGCGGACGGTCTGGCTGCTGTGCGCCCCCTCGATCGAAGACGTCCTGCCCACGATCCGCTCCCGCTGCCGCCACCTGACCCTGCGGACGCCCTCGGTCGACGCGGTCGCCGACATGCTCGTCCGCCGTGACGGCATCGAACCCCAGGTCGCCGCGGCCGCCGCCCGCGCCACCCAGGGCCATGTCGACCGGGCCCGCCGGCTGGCCACCGACCCGGCGGCCCGTGAGCGCCGCGCCGCCGTGCTCAGGCTCCCGCTGCGGCTGGACGAGGTGGGCGCCTGTCTCAAGGCGGCCCAGGAGCTGGTCGACGCGGCCGCCGAGGACGCCAAGCAGCTCGCCGAGGAGATGGACGGCAAGGAGACCGAGGAGCTGAAGGCGGCGCTCGGCGCGGCCCAGGGCGGCCGGCTGCCGCGCGGTACGGCGGGCGTGATGAAGGACCTCGAGGACATGCAGAAGCGCCGTAGAACCCGCACCCAGCGCGACAGCCTGGACGTGGCTCTCGGCGACCTCACCGGCTTCTACCGCGACGTCCTCGCCCTCCAGCTCGGCTCACGGGTCGCCATCGCCAACGGCGACACCGAGGACGCCCTGGACCGGCTGGCCCGCGGCAGCAGCCCGGAAGCCACGCTGCGCCGCATCGAGGCGATCGCCGCCTGCCGCGAGGCCCTGGACCGCAACGTGGCTCCGCTGCTGGCGGTGGAGGCGATGACGATGGCCCTGCGGGCGGGGTGAGCCGGGCGTACGGTGGTTGACGGACCGCGTCCCCCGTACGAGGCCACAGTCCGAACGCACCGCACCCACCCTGTTGCTCAGCGTTACGCTCGTCCGATGCACACCTGGCCCTCCCCCCGCCGGAAGTACGCCACCCGGACCCGAAACCGGACCCGCCGGGGGACCGCGCGCGTCTCGGGCAGCCTCCTCGCGGCCGCCGCGCTGCTCGTGTCCGCCTGTTCCGTCGGCGGCTCGACCACGTCGTCCGGCGGTGCGGCTGAGGTGGCGCTGGCCGCGCTGCCGCGGTCCACCCCGGCGGCGCTGTCGTCGTACTACACCCAGCACCTGCAGTGGCGCAGCTGCGGTGCCGCCGGCTTCCAGTGCGCCACGATGGTGGCGCCGCTGGACTATGCCAAGCCCGGCTCGGGTGACATCCGGCTCGCCGTCGCCCGCAAGAAGGCCACCGGCAAGGACCGGCCGCTCGGCTCGCTGCTGGTCAACCCGGGCGGCCCGGGCGGCTCCGCGATCGACTACCTCCAGCAGTACGCGGGCATCGGCTACCCCGCCGAGATCCGCGCCCGCTACGACATGGTCGCGATGGACCCGCGGGGCGTCGCCCGCAGCGAGCCCGTCGAATGCCTCGACGGGCGCCGGATGGACGCCTACACGCAGACGGACAACACGCCCGACGACCAGCGGGAGAGGAACGCGCTGGTCAGCGAGTACCGGACGTTCGCCGACAGCTGCGGGGCGCACTCGGCGAAGCTGCTGCGGCACGTGTCCACCATTGAGGCGGCGCGGGACATGGACATCCTGCGGGCGGTGCTCGGCGACCCCAGGCTGAACTACGTGGGGGCGTCGTACGGCACCTTCCTCGGGGCGACGTACGCCGGGCTGTTCCCGGACCGGGTGGGCCGTCTGGTGCTGGACGGGGCGATGGACCCCTCCCTGGACGCCCGGAAGCTCAACCTGGACCAGACGGCCGGCTTCGAGACGGCGTTCCAGGCGTTCGCCAAGGACTGCGTACGCCGGCCCGACTGCCCGCTCGGCGGCAGCGGCACGACACCCGCCAAGGTCGGCGACCATCTTCAGGCCTTCTTCCGCAAGCTGGACGCCCACCCCATCCCGGCGGACGACGTGCACCACCGCACGCTCGGCGAGCCGCTGGCCACCACCGGGGTGATCGCGGCGATGTACGACGAGGGAACCTGGGAGCAGCTGCGCGACGCGCTGACCTCGGCGATGCAGAAGAACGACGGCGCCGGCCTGCTCGCCCTCTCCGACAGCTACTACGAACGCGACGCGAACGGCCACTACAGCAACCTGATGATGGCCAACGCCGCCGTGAACTGCCTCGACCTGCCACCCGCCTTCACCGGCCCCGAGCAGGTGGAGAAGGCCGCCCCGCAGTTCGAGAAGGCGTCCCCGGTCTTCGGCGAGAGCCTGGCCTGGGCCTCCCTGAACTGCGCGTACTGGCCGGTGCGGGCGACGGGCGAGCCGCACCGCGTCGAGGCGAAGGGCGCGGCCCCCATCGTCGTGGTCGGCACCACCCGCGACCCGGCCACCCCCTACCCCTGGGCCCAGTCCCTCGCCCACCAGCTCTCCTCGGGCCGCCTGCTGACCTACGTCGGCGATGGCCACACCGCCTACGGCCGCGGCAGCTCCTGCATCGACTCGGCGATCGACACCTACCTCCTCCACGGGACGCCTCCGGCGACGGGAAAGCGCTGCTCATAGACCTGATCGCCGGGTCGGTCGGGGGTGCTCCGGGGGTTGGTACGGAGCACCCCCGGAAACTGTGTAGACTTACCGACGTTGCTGATCGCACCATAGTGCGGACGGCGTGCCGCCTTAGCTCAGATGGCCAGAGCAACGCACTCGTAATGCGTAGGTCTCGGGTTCGAATCCCGAAGGCGGCTCCATTGGAACCCCAGGTCAGATGCTTCTGGCTTGGGGTTTTTCTGTTGCGGTGGCGTGGGCTGTGAGGGCGGCGGAATCGGGAGTGTGTTCGGCGTCCCGCTGGCTAGTCTTCAGGCGTGACGACCGAGTTGACCCTGCTGCCCCGAGTCTCCTGTCGCGGACAGGAGATCACGGCGCCTCGGCTGCGTGGACTGGTGGCGTTGCTCGCCGACGAGCTGCGTACCGGGTGCAGTACGGGGCGGCTGGTCGAGGGGCTGTGGGCGGAGGAGCTGCCCGAGCGGCCGGGCAAGGCGGTGCAGGTACTGGTGTCGCGGCTCCGGGCACAGTTCGGTGCCGAGCTGATCGTGAGCACACCGACCGGGTACCGGCTCGCGCTGGACGAGGCGCAGGTCGACAGCTCGGCGCTGCTGTCGTACGAGGCCGCGAGCGCCGAGTGCACGCGGGCGGGGGACCACGAGGGCGCCCTGGCGCGGGCCGAGCAGGGGTTGGCGCTGTGGGACGGCAGCCTGGGCGCCGGGGCGGACGAGGAACGGCACGATCCGGTGACGGCGCTGCGTGCCGACCGGGTCCGGGCGTTCCGTGCGCTGGTCCGGTACCGGGCGCTTGCGCTGGCCCGGCTGGGGCGCAGGGCGGAGGCCGCGGCGCCGCTGGCCGAACTGGTCCGCGAACTGCCGCGCGACGAGGAGGTGCTGGCGGAGCTGCTGCGCTGCGAGGCGGCCACGGCGGGCCGGGCCGCGGCGCTGACCCGGTACGACGCCTACCGGCGCGGGCTGCGCGACGAGCTGGGCACGGATCCGGGGCCCCGGCTCAGGTCCGTGTACCAGGAGTTGCTGCGCGCGGACACCCCACCCGTCCGCCACGGCGTGCCGCATGAGCCGAACCCCCTGCTGGGGCGGGAGGCCGACGTCGCCGCCGTCGCCGGGCTGCTGCGCGACGCGCGGGTGGTCACCGTCGTGGGCCCCGGTGGGCTGGGCAAGACGCGGCTCTCGTACGCGGTGAGCCGGGCGGCCGCGCAGCCCTTGGTGCACTTCGTCGCCCTGGCCGGTGTCACCGCCGACGAGGACGTGGCCGACGAGGTGGCCTCGGCGGTCGGCACCGGGGACGTCCGGCAGTTCGCCGGCGGCGGGGACACGGTGAGCGGCATCGTCGCCGCGCTGGGGCCCGGCCCCGCCCTGCTGGTGCTGGACAACTGCGAGCACGTACTCGCCGGTGCGGCCGGTCTCGTCCAGGCGCTGGTGTCGCGGTCGAAGGAGCTGCGGGTGCTGGCGACCAGCCGGGCGCCGCTGGGGCTGACCTCGGAGTCCGTGTACGCGCTGCCCGAGTTGTCCCCGGCGACCTCCGTGGAACTGTTCGTGCAACGGGCGCGGGCGGCCCGGCCCGGCGTCGAGCTGCCCGCCGACCCCGTGGCCGAGATCTGCCGCCACCTGGACGGGCTGCCGCTGGCCGTGGAACTCGCCGCGGCCCGGGTGCGGGTGCTCTCCGTGGCCGACATCGCGCGCCGCCTGCAGGACCGTTTCGCGCTGCTGCGCGGCGGTGCCCGGGACGCACCCGAACGGCATCGCACGCTGCGGGCCGTGGTCGAGTGGAGCTGGAACCTGCTGGAGAGCGACGGCCGGGCCGCGCTGCGCGCGCTGTCGATCTTCCCTGGGGGCTTCACCGTGGACGCGGCGGAGTACGTGCTCGGTGAGAGCGGGGGCGCGCTGGATCTGCTGGAGCAGCTGGCCGGGCAGTCCCTGATCAAGGTGGGTGACAGCCCTTCCGGGGTGCGCTTTCACATGCTGGAGACGCTGCGGGAGTTCAGCGCGGCCCGGCGGGAGGAGGCGGGCGAGGGGGAGGCGGTGACCGGCCGGTTCCTTTGCTGGGCCCGGGACTTCGGCCGGGCGCACCACGACGAGCTGTTCGGCGCCGAGGCGCTGGCCGCCTTCGGCCGCGTCCGTGCCGAGCAGGACAACCTCGTCCTGGCGCTGCGGCACGCCCTGGCCCGCGCCGACGCGCCGGCCGTCGCCGCGGTCACCGCCGCACTGGCCTGCGCGTGGTCCGCCGGCAACAACTACGCCCGGCTCACCGGCCTCGCCGCCGAGACCGGCGGGCCGCTGTCCCATTTCCGCCCGGGGCCGGAGGATCCCGAGGACCTGGAGGCGGCCCGAAGCGCGGCGGTGGTGTGCGCGGCCGGCCTCTTCATGGGCCACGGCCCGCACGCCGTGCGCCAGCTCGTCACCTTGCGCCGCCTGCCGCCCGCCCGGCCGGACACCGTGCCGCGGGCACTGGCCGTCGTGCTGGGTGCCGTCCCGGACATACACCCGCCTCAGTTCGCGCGGCTCCAGGAACTGTGCGACGCCGACGAGCCCATGCTGGCGGGCATCGCGGCGGGCGTCGCCAGCTACGTGTGGGAATCCACGTACGAGACGGAGCGCGCGCTCGACTGCGCCCGCCGGATGCTCACCGCGGTGGAGCCGCTCGGCAATCCGTTCATGATGCTGCTCAGTCACGGTCGGATCAGCGAGTTGTGCCTCAAGACGGAGCGGGGCGCGGAGGCGTACGACCATCTGCGGGCCGCGGAGGCGCTCGGTGAGGTGGGGGACTGGTCCGACGCGATCGGCGTCCGCTACGGGCTGGTGTCCGCCTGTCTGCAGCGCGGGGAGGTCGACGAGGCGGAGTACTGGCTGGGCCTCGCCGCCCCGGACCGGCAGCCGGAGCACGCCCAGGCCTTGACTCCCGAAGGGCTGCAGGCCCGGGCGGAGATCGCACTGGCCCGGGGACTGACCGAGGTCGGCCTCGGCCTGTGGCGACAGGCCGCGCAGGGGCTGCGGGAGAGCAGCCTGCTGGTGGCCGGTGATCCCTTCCTGGATTCGTGGGTGCTTCAGGTGCAGGCGGCCGCGCTCGCGGCGCACGCGCAGCACGGCCGGCTGGAGCCGGTGACCCACCTGGCCGAGCACCTGCGGGTACGGCTGCTCGGGATGCTGTCCGGCTCCCCCGGGGCCGGGGACCTGCCGGAACTGCCGGTGTACGGCACGGTGCTGCTGGCGCTCGGCTTCACCGGGCTGGCCCGTGGCGACACGGCGGCGGTACGGCTGATGGCGCTGGCGGAGCGGATGCCGGTGATGCGGGACCTGCCCACCCTGTCCTCGGCGCGGTCCCGGCATGCGGCAGAGAACGCCGACAGGGCGGCCTACGCCGAGGCGAGATCGGCGTACACCACCCTGGGCCAGGAGGAGTTGCGGGCTGCGGCACTGCGCGAACTCACCGCTGCGGCTCGCGAGTGACGCGAACTCAACTCCGCGGCTCGCGGTTGAACTGCGCCCTGGACCACAGGTAGCCCAGCACGGTCAGCGCCAGACACCAGCCGACCGCCAGCACCGCGTTCTTCGTGCCGATCTCGCTGCCCAGCAGCAGCCCGCGCAGGGTCTCGATGGCCGGCGAGAAGGGCTGGTACTCGGCGAACCAGCGGAACCCGCCCGGCATGGCGTCCACCGGCACGAACGCGCTGGACAGCAGCGGCAGCATCGTCAGCGGCATGCCGAGGTTGCTGGCCCCCTCGGCGTTCGGGCTCACCAGGCCGATGCCGACCGCGATCCAGGTCAGGGCGAGGCTGACCAGGGCCATCAGGCCGGCCGCCGCGAGCCACTCCAGCGGCGTGGCGTCGGGCCGGAAGCCCATGGCCACCCCGATGCCGAGGATCAGCGCCAGGGCCAGCATCGTCTGGATCACGGTGCCGATCACGTGGCCGGTCAGCACCGAGGCGCGGGAGATCGCCATGGTGCGGAACCGGGCGATGATGCCCTCGGTCATGTCGGTGGCCACGGACACGGCGGTGCCGAGCGAGGTCATGCCCACGGTCATCAGGAGGATGCCGGGGACGATGTAGGCGATGTACTCGGAGCGGTCCGCGTGGCCGCCGGCCATGCCCGCGCTCATCACGTCGCCGAAGACATAGACGAAGAGCAGCAACAGCATGATCGGGGTGAGCAGCAGGTTCAGGGTGAGCGACGGGTAGCGCCGGGCGTGCAGGAGGTTGCGGCGCAGCATCGTGAGGTTGTCGCGGAAGGCGTGGGCGGGGGCGCTCATCGGGCGGTCTCCTTGTCGGCGGTGCTGGCGGCGGTGGCGGGGGCGGGGTCGGAAGTGCCGGTCAGCGCGAAGAACACGTCGTCCAGGTCCGGGGTGTGCACGGACAGTTCGTCCGCCTCGATGTCGGCGGCGTCGAGCCAGTCGAGGATGGCGCGCAGTTCGCGCTGGCTGCCGTCGCTGGGGATCTGCAGGGCGAGGGACTCGTCGTCCCGGGAGGCCTCGCGCAACGCGGTCGCGGCCCGTTCGTACGCGGCCGGGTCGGTGAAGCGCAGCCGGACGTGTCCGCCGGGGACGAGCCGCTTGAGTTCCTCGGCGCTGCCCTCGGCGACGATCCTGCCGCCGTTGAGCACCGCGATGCGGTCGGCGAGTTCGTCGGCCTCGTCCAGGTACTGGGTGGTGAGGAAGACGGTGACGCCGTCGGAGACCAACTCGCGGATGATCTGCCACATGGTGTGGCGGGAGCGTGGGTCGAGGCCGGTGGTCGGCTCGTCGAGGAAGATGATCCGCGGGTTGCCGACCAGGGTCATCGCGATGTCGAGGCGGCGCTTCATGCCGCCGGAGTAGGTGGAGGCGGGCTTCTTCGCGGCCTCGGTGAGGTCGAATCGTTCCAGCAGTTCGGCGGTGACCTGCCGTCCCTCACGCTTGGAGAGGTGGTGCAGGTCGGCCATCAGGAGCATGTTCTCCTCACCGGTGATCAGGCCGTCCACGGCGGAGAACTGGCCGGTGACCCCGATCGCGGCCCGTACCGTCTGGGCCTGGGCGGTGAGGTCGTGCCCGGCGATCCGCGCCTGACCGCCGTCGGCGGAGATCAGGGTGGAGAGGATCTTGACGGCGGTGGTCTTGCCCGCGCCGTTCGGGCCGAGCAGCGAGAAGATCGTGCCGGCCGGCACCTGGATGTCGATGCCGTCCAGGACGGTCTTGTCGCCGTAGGACTTGCGCAACCCGGTGGCTGCGATGGCGAGTTCGTGGTCTGTCGTCGTCATGCCGCAGAGCTTGCGGCCGAGGCGGTTCAGCGCGGTTTCAGCGCGGTTTCAACCGCGCCGGGAGACCCCCTACCGGGCAGCCGGGCCCGTGCTCCGGCGCACGATGAGTTCCAGCAGGGGTGCGGCTTCGCGGATGTCGTCGCAGCCCACGACGCTGACGTCCTCGGCACCACACGGCCGTCGGGAGTTGTCGAGAGTGCGGAGTCGTGGCGAGCCGGGGGAGGGAGTCGCCGCTGAAGTTCCCGCGGCGCATGGAAAGGTGCACACAAAACCGGAGCAAAGGGGCTGCAAAGTGAATCGGCGTCAGGTGAACCGGCGCACCTGAGGCAACATCTTGGTGAACGGCGAGCACCCCGCGGTCAGGACGCCGGTGCCGCCGTCGGCCGGATGGGGTGAGGGACGTGGTGGAGCCGAGGATCGCCGTCGCCGTGGTGACCATGGGCAACCGGCCCGCCGAAGTCGACGCCCTGCTGGAGTCCGTGGCCAAACAGGACGTCGCGCCCGCCCGCATCGTGATCGTCGGCAACGGCTGCCGGCTGCCCGAGTTCGCCGAGCGGCTGTCCCTGCCGGGCGAGGTCACCACCATCGACGTCGAGGAGAACCTCGGCTGCCCGGGCGGCCGCAACGTCGCCCTGGCCCGGCTGCGGGAGTACGGCGACGTCGACGCCGTGGTGGAACTGGACGACGACGGACTGCTCGTCGACCCCGACGTGCTGCGCCGGGTGCGCGAGCTGTACGCGGCCGACCCGCGCCTCGGCGTCATCGGATTCCGCATCGCCGACGAGCGCGGCGAGACGCAGCAGCGGCACGTGCCCCGGGTGGGCAAGTCCGATCCCCTGCGCGGTGGTTACGTCACCGGCTTCCTCGGCGGCGGGCACGCCCTCCGCATGGCGATGCTGGCCGAGACCGGTGACTGGCCCGCCGAGTTCTTCTTCGCGCACGAGGAGACCGACCTCGCCTGGCGGGCCGCCGACGCCGGCTGGAAGATCCTCTACGCCCCCGAGCTGCTGCTGCAGCACCCCAAGACCTCGCCGGCCCGGCACGCCATCTACTACCGCGTCAACGCCCGCAACCGGGTCTGGCTCGTCCGGCGCCGGCTGCCGCTGCCGCTCATCCCGGTGCACCTGGGGGCGTGGCTGCTGCTCACCCTCGCCCGCATCCGCTCCCCGGCCGGGCTGCGGGCCTGGTTCGGCGGGTTCGCGGAGGGGTTGCGGGAGTCGCCCGGCGAGCGGCGGCCGATGCGCTGGCGGACGGTGTGGCGGCTCACCCGGCTCGGGCGCCCGCCCGTCATCTGAGCGAAGGGCGGCGAGGGGCAGCGAAGGCGCGAAGGCCCGAAGGGCGGGAAAGGGACGGGACAGGGCCCCGGTCGTTCACCTCCGACGACCGGGGGCCCTTGCGTCCCCGGATCAGGCCTGCGGCGACACTCCCCCGAGTTACGCGACTTGCCGCGCGCGCCGTCGGGCCGGATCCGATGAAAGGATCACATCAGGGCTCACCAACGGATCGCTAACATGTGGCCAACGGTTCGTCCGCAGGTCGCGGTTCGGCTGGCCGGAAGTAGTCGGGCGGCAGGGCTGTTAGGCAGGAACCCTAACGGATTCCGGCCCCCGTCAACAGGTGGTGGCTGGCGGGAAATCGTTGTGAATGGGGCGGATTTCCGCCAGGGACCGGCGGGCGCACGCCCGCCGCGCAGCACGGTCGGACGGGGCCGCGCGGGAAGGCAGTGGAGCGGGATGCGGCGGTGCGAGCTGCGGTTCGGACTGCTGGGACCGCCCGTCCTGTACGACCGGCAGCCGTACGAGATTTCGTACGGCGCTTCTGGCGGCGTCCCCGGCACCTCAGGCACCCCCGGTACTTCCGACACTTCCGACACCTCCTGCACCCCCGACACTCCCGACAGCCTCGTCCGTGCCATCGGCAGCCCCAAGGTCCGCGCCCTGCTCGCCGCGTTGCTGCTGGAGGCCGGCCGGGTCGTCTCGGTCGAGTCGCTGAAGGACGCCCTGTGGGGCGGGGCACCCCCCGTCTCCGCGCAGGCCTCGCTGCACAACCACGTCACCCGGCTGCGCCGGCTCCTGGACGACCCCGAGCGGCTCAGGGCCGTGGCGCCCGGCTATCTGCTGCGTGTGGACGAGGGCGAGTTGGACGTGCACGTCTTCGACGCCCGGGTCGCCGAAGCGCGCGCCGCGCACGCCCGGCGGGACTGGGCGGGTGTCGTGCGCCCCTGCACGGCCGCGCTCGCGCTCTGGCGCGGCACCCCGCTCAGCGGACTTCCCGCCGACTTCGGCGGCTACGCCCTCGTACAGCGTCTGGAGGAGGCGCGGCTGCTCCTGCTGGAGTGGCGGTACGACGCCGAACTCGCGCTCGGCGGAGCCCGGTTGGCCGAACTCGTCCCCGAGCTGGCGGCCCTGGTCGCCGAGCATCCGCTGCGCGAGGCTTACCACCGCCAGCTGATGCTCGCCCTGCACCGCACCGGTCGCCAGGCCGAGGCCCTGGCCGTCCACCGCGACCTGCGCGCCCGCCTGGTGGAGGAACTCGGCATCGAACCGGGCCCATCGGTCCGCGAGGCCCATGTGGAGGTCCTGCGGGGCGCCCCGGCATTGGAGGCCGGGGGAGCCGCTCCCAGGGTCCCTGCCCAGCGCACGTACGGCACGCACGTCCCCGCAGCCGCCGACGGCGAGCACCCCCCACAGGGGCCACCCGCACCCGACAACGAAAGTGGCACGGGCGGTTCGGGTGGGAACCCAAACCCGGCCGAAGGCCGGGTACCCCACCACGCACCCGCACCGGCTCAACTACCGGCACCCCCCGCAAACTTCACCGGCCGAGCAGCAGAAGTAAACGCGCTGCACGACACCCTCGCCAACCGGCGGAGCCAGGTCGCCGTGATCAGCGGCATGGCCGGCGTGGGCAAGAGCGCCCTCGCCCTGCACGTGGCCCATGAACTGAGGGAACGTTTCCCCGATGGTCAGCTGTACGTGAACCTGCACGGCGCGACCCCCGGCATGGCCCCGCTCACCTCGTCCCAGGCGCTCACCGCCCTGCTCCGCGACCTCGGCGCCGATCCCCGCAACATCCCCGAACATCCGGACGCCGCAGCCGCGTTGCTCCGCTCCCTGCTCGCCCCGGCCCGCATCCTGCTGGTGCTGGACGACGCGGCGAGCGCGGCCCAGGTGCGGTCCCTGCTGCCGGCCGGGCCCGGCTGCGCCGTGATCATCACCAGCCGCTCCCCGCTGACCGCCCTGGACGGCGCCCGGCGCTTCCCGCTCTCCCCGCTGACCGGCGAGGACAGCGCGGCACTGCTGCGCGCGGTGAGCGGACGCGAGGGGCTCGACGCGAGCCACGCCCTGGTCGAGCTGACCGGCAGGCTGCCGCTCGCGCTGCGGGTCGTCGCCGCCCGGCTGGCCGCCCGCCGGGCCCTCACCCCGGACGTGCTGGCCGGTCAACTGGCCGCCACGGAAGGCCGCCTGCACCACCTGGAGTACGACGACCTGAGCGTCCGCCGGTCCCTGGCCGTCGCCCATGACGCGCTCGCCGCCGCCGAACGCGAGGCCGACCGGGACGCAGCGCTCGCCCTGCGCCGCATCGGCGCGCTCGATCTGCCCACCTACAGCGCCCCGCTGGTCGCCCGCCTCACCGGCACCGACGCGCGCCGCGCCGAGGCCGCCCTGGACCGGCTGGTCGACGTGGCCCTGCTGGAGGAGACGGAGTACGGCCGCTACGCCCCGCACGCCCTGGTCCGTGACTTCGCCCGCGAACTGGCAGGCCAGAGCACCGAGACGGCCTCCGGCGCCGATCCGGACCTGACCGCCCTGCGCTGGTACGCGACCGCCGCCGAGCGCGCCCTCGTCGCGATCGTGGAGCCCGGTCTCGACCAGGACGACCGTCTGCGGCCCACCTCCGCCCAGCCGCCGGAGCACGCGGCGGACGTGGCGACCCTGGGCACCTTCGAGTCCGCCGAGCGGGCGTTCGCCTGGGGCGACGTGGAGCTGGAGAACATCGTGGCGCTGGTGGAGCGCAACGCCGGCTCGGGCGACGACTGCCGGGACGCCCATCTCTCCACGCTGGTCCGGCTGTTCTTCCCCTATGTGCAGCGCAGCGGCCGGGTCGCCGAGATGGAGGTGCTGGGGCGGGCCGCGCTCGGTGCGGCGCGGCGGCTCGGGGACGCGGCGGCCGAGGCGTACGCCCTGGGCGACCTCGCGGGCCTGCACTTCCTGACCGGCCGGCAGAACGTCGCCCTCGCCCTCACCGACCAAGCCCTCGTGATCTGGCGGCGGCTCGGCAGGGTCTCCTGGATCCGGCGCTGTCTGAACAACCGCGGGCTGCTGCTGGAGGGGCTCGGCCGGTTCGAGGAGTCCGGCGAGGCGCTGCGGCAGAGCCTCGCCCACTCCCGGCAGCTGAACGACCCCTACGGCGAGGCCGTCACCCGCAGCCACCTCGGCAACCTCTACGAGCACACCGACCCGCGGGCCGCCATCGAGCAGCACCGGCGCTCGCTGGCGATCGGGGACGAGATCGGCGCGGTCATCGTGCAGCACTCCGCGCACTGCAACATCGGCTACGCCCACCTCACCCTCGGCGAACCGGCCGCTGCCGCCGGGCACTTCCAGGAGAGCCTGCGCATCCTCGGCGGACACGGCGACTGGCACGGCGAGTCGCAGACCCGGCTCGGCCTGGTCCGCGCGCTGCGCCGGCTGGGCGAGGCCGAGCGGGCCGCCGAGGAGTGCACCGAACTGCTGCGCCGGGCCGACGCCCGCGCCGACCGCTACATCGGCGGCCTCGCCCGTCACCAGCACGGGCTGCTGCTGAGCGAGCAGGGACGGCGGCCGGAGGCGCATGACGCCTGGCGCGCGGCCCTCGTGGCCCTCGACGGCACCGACGAGCAGGCGGTGCTGGAGGAGCTGCGCGAGCTGCTGGCCGAGGCCTCGGCCCCGTGAGGGGCCCTCACTTGGCGTCGGCGTAGCACTCCACCACCGCCGTCGTGAACGGGAAGCGCACCGGGGTCTCGCCGAAGGTCAGCCGTCCGGCGAGTTCGGCCGCGTCCCGGATGGCCTGGGCGACGGTGTCGGCCTCCTCGGCGGGGCAGTGCACGATCACCTCGTCGTGCTGGAAGAACACCAGCTCGGCCGCCAGGTCCGCGCAGGACCGGCGCAGCGCGGCGAGCAGCAGCAGGGCCCAGTCGGCGGCGCTGCCCTGCACCACGAAGTTGCGCGCGAAGCGGCCCCGCGCGCGGGAGTCGGTGGACGCGTATCCGGGGACCCATGGCTGCCCGTCGGGGGTGTCCTCGCCGATGGGGATGCCCGCCTCCTCCTCCGCGTCCTCGCCCTGCCGGGCGGCGGGCGGACAGGTCCGGCCCAGCCAGGTGCGCACGAGCCGGCCCTCCTCACCGGCCCGCGCGGCTTCGTCGACGTAGGCCACCGCCTTGGGAAACCGGCGGCGCAGCGCGGCGAGGTTCTTCAGGCCGTCGCCCGAGGTCTGGCCGTAGACCGCGCCGAGCACGGCGAGCTTGGCCTGGTCCCGGTCGCCGGAGAAGGCGCGGTCGGAGACGGACTGGTAGAGGTCGCTCTCGCGGCCGGCCACCTCCATCAGGCCGGGGTCGCGGGAGATCGCCGCCAGCACGCGCGGCTCCATCTGGTCGGCGTCGGCCACGACCAGCCGCCAGCCGGGGTCGGCGACCACGGCCCGCCGGATCACCTTGGGGATCTGCAGCGCGCCCCCGCCGTTGGTCACCCAGCGCCCGGTGACCGTGCCGCCGGCGAGGAACTCGGGCCGGAAGCGGCCGTCGCGGACCCAGTCCTGCAGCCAGGACCAGCCGTGCGCGACCCAGATGCGGTACAGCTTCTTGTACTCCAGCAGCGGTTTCACCGCAGGGTGGTCGAGGGATTCGATCTCCCAGCGGCGGGTGGACTTCACCTTGATCCCGGCCTGGGCGAAGGCCTTGACGACGTCGGCGGGCAGGTCGGGCCGGACCCGGCGGCCGAAGGCGGTGGACACCTCGTCGGCCAGCTCGGCCAGTCGGCGCGGCTCGCCACCGCCCGCGTACCGCTCGCCCAGCAGGTCATGCAGCAGCTCGCGGTGGACCCCGGCGCTCCAGGGGAGGCCGGCGTGGTTCATCTCGGCGGCCACCAGCATCCCGGCCGACTCGGCGGCGGTCAGCAGCCGCATCCGGTCGGGGTGGGCGGTCTTCCCGTGCCGCCGCTGCTGGTCGGCGTAGACCGCGAGGAGGTCCGCCAGCGGCAGCCGGGTGCCGCTCGGCTCGAACAGCGGGGACTGGGCGCCCGGTTCGGCCGGGCGCAGCGGCGGGTCGGGCGGTACGGGGCCGCCGCGGAGGCGGGCCAGGGCGGCGGCGGCCGAGCGCGGCTCGCCGTACCGGCCCTCGTGGCCCAGCAGAAGTGTCTCGGCGTCCTCGATGTCGTAGCACCGCTCCACTCGCACCCCCGTGGCGAGCAGACGCGGATAGACCTCGGGGGTCGACCGCCACACCCAGCGCGTCACCTCCGGGCGGCTCCGCACCGCCCCGGCGAGATCGCTCTCCCGCCGCACCGGACCGGCGGGCAGCCCGTCCGGGCCGAGGGGGGCGACGTCCACGCCACCGTCCTCGGCCGGTGCGAGAGCCCACCGGTCGGTCATGACCGCGAGTGTGGCAGGCGGCACTGACAATGGGCTTGACCTGCGGATTCGCGTCTCGGGGCCGGATGCTCCCGGACCGCTGTTCCGGCCCCTTCTCAGTCCGCCGGTCCGTCGCTCGCGGCCTCCTGCGCGTCCGAGGCGGCCTTCTTCTGCTCCAGGAGCAGCGCCAGCACCTTGCCGACGTACTCCTCGGTCCCGGCCTTGGTGATGCCGAGCCCGCTGAGGACGCCCGCGCCGTTCTCGTGCTCCAGCAGGGCCAGCAGAAGGTGCTCGGTGCCGATGTAGTTGTGGCCGAGCCGGAGGGCCTCGCGGAAGGTGAGTTCCAGGACCTTCTTGGCCTCCGGGCCGTAGGGGACGAGGTCGGGGACCTCCTCGGCGGCCGGCGGGAGCGCGGCGGTCGCGGCCTGGCGTACGGAGTCCAGCAGGACGCCCTGCGCGGTGACCGCCTTCGCGGCCAGGCCCTCCGGCTCGACCAGCAGCCCGAGGACCAGGTGCTCGGGGCGGCCCTCGGTGTTGCGCGCGGCCAGCGCCTCGTTGTGCGCGGCCATGACCACGTTCCGCGCGCGGAGGGTGTAGCGGCTGAAGCCCTGGCTGGGGTCGAGGTCGGCGGACTCCTTCGGCACGAACCGCTTCTGCGCCGCCTGCCGGGTCACGCCCATGCTCTTGCCGATGTCGGTCCAGGAGGCCCCCGAGCGGCGGGCCTGATCGACGAAGTGACCGATCAGATGGTCGGCCACGTCACCGAGGTGATCGGCGGCGATCACCGCGTCCTGGAGCTGGTCGAGGGGTTCGGGGTGGACCTTCTTGATCGCCTCGATGAGGTCGTCGAGGCGCACGGATGCCGTGATGTTCGGGTTGGTCGCCATGTGTCAACCGTAGGTTGCCACCCCGGTACTGTCAACCAGTAGTTGACAGTGTGCAGGCCACTCCTGCGGCGGCCGCGTGCGGAAGCTGTCCACAGGGTGTGGACGGCCCCGGCCCGTTGTCCGCGGCCCATGGCACGATCGACACCGTGACCAGCACCTCCAGCACCGTCGAGCGGGCCTTCCGGGCCGCCCTGTACGACGACACCGACGCCGGACTCGACACGGGCGCCTCCCTGCTCGCCGCCGACCCCGCGGCCGACGCCGAACTCGTGCGGCGGGGCGAGGAGTTCGTCGCCACGGCCTGGCAGCGCGGCTGGCAGCCCGCCGACGTCGTACGGCTCGTACGGCGCGAGCTGGACGACGGCCACGTCCGCCTGGCCGCGGGGCTGATCCGGGCGCAGGCCGGGCGGGACC
Organism: Streptomyces sp. NPDC001410; assembly: GCF_042895235.1. Taxonomy (NCBI): domain Bacteria; kingdom Bacillati; phylum Actinomycetota; class Actinomycetes; order Kitasatosporales; family Streptomycetaceae; genus Streptomyces; species Streptomyces sp. NPDC001410. Next base: position 83,292 of record NZ_JBIAWE010000025.1, on the reverse strand, counting down.
GCCCGCGCGGGCACCGCTGGGCAGCCCAGCTGGAGGCGCTGCCGCAGGACCCCGCGCGCGACGGCGACCGTTTCTCGCACGCCACCGCGGTCCTCCAGCTGTACCGCCTGCTGCTGCGGCTGCCCGCCCTGGAGCCCCTCGAAGAGCCCCGCCGCGAGCACGGGCCCGCCGCGTCCCGCATGCTCACCCGGATCCGCGCCCTGCTCGCCAAGGCCGAGGCGACCGGGTATCCGGAGGAGGCCGAGGCGCTGAGCGCCAAGGCGCAGGAGCTGATGGCCCGGCACAGCGTCGACGAGGCGCTGCTCGCCGCCGCTGCCCCCGCGCCGGACGCGCCCGGTGCCTGCCGCATCGGCGTCGAGCCGCCCTACGAGCAGGCCAAGGCGATGCTGCTGGACGCGGTCGCCACCGCCAACCACTGCCGCGCGGTGTGGAACGAACCGCTGGGCTTCTCCACGGTCGTCGGCTTCGAGGCGGACCTGGAGGCGGTCGAGCTGCTCCACACCTCGCTGCTGGTGCAGGCCACGCACGCGATGACCAAGGCGGAGGCCGCCCAGCGAGCCGGTGGCCGCAAGCGCACCAAGACCTTCCGGCAGTCCTTCCTCGCGGCCTACGCCCACCGCGTCGGCGACCGTCTCGCGGCCGTGGCCGAGACCCAGGTGACCCAGGACCTGCTGCCCGTCCTCGCCACCCGCGAGGTGGCCGTCACCGACCGGCTGGAGCGCATGTTCCCCGAGACCACCACGACCCGGCTGCGCGGCGTGACCGACGCGGCCGGCTGGACGGAGGGCGCGCGAGCGGCGGACGAGGCCCAGGTGAGGGCTCGCCCCAGGCTGCCGTGAGGGTCAGTCCCCGACCTGCTGGAAGGCGCTGACGGAGGCGTCCGGGGTGCCCTGGGTGCCCTTGGAGGCGACGGGCCCGTACGTCCACGGGAAGCTCCGGGTGGTGGTGGAGCCGGGCAGGGCGATCTTCACGGTCTTCGCCTCCACGCTGCTCTTGTCGCCCGCCTTGCCGCGCACGTAGGAGATGGTGAAGCTCGTCGAGTCGCCCTTGGCGAGCTTCAGCTTCTGGGCCTTCGCCCCCTGCTGCACGGGCACGTCGACCTCGGCCTTGCCCGTGTTCAGCAGGGCGCCCGGGAACTTGTCCAGGACGCAGGGCGCGCTCTGGTTGGTGATGCTGACGGGCACCTCGCCCGTGTCACCGGCGACCGGGGCCACGCTCGCCGACCCGATCTGCACGGAGACTCTGCCGATCTCGCAGGCGGAGCTGCTCTTCCCGTTCTTGCCGCCACCGCCGTCATTGCAGGCGGTCAGCACAAGGGCGGCGGCGAGGGCGGTGACGGTGAGCGGAATGGCGCGCATGAGCGGGTCCCATCGAGGTCGTGACGGTCTCCCCGCATCATGGCCCCTGCGCCCCGGACGCGATCACGCGCCCCGGGCGAATTCACCGCTTCAGGGGCCCCGTCACTGCTTCACGGGTGTCGTCGGCAGCCCGGACGGCAGCTTGCCGCCCTCGGCCTTGGTGTAGGTCTCCTGGCCGAGCTTGCCCGACCAGGTCACCTTCATCGCGTCCTTGCTCACCGAGTCGACCATGCCGGTGACCCGGTCCTTTCCGCCGCCGGTGCAGGTCAGATGGATCATCTGCATGCCCGCCTCGGTGCCCGCGGCACCGCTGCACACGGTCCCGCCGGTCACGAACAGCCCGGCCTGCTTCCCGGTGATCACCAGGGCCACGACGGCGCCCTTGCTGGTGGTGATCCAGCTGCCCTGGAGCTTGCCGGAGGAGCCGGTCACGGCGCCCGTACCCGTGGACGTCGGGGTCGCGCTCGGGGTGGGCGAGGCGTCGTCCTTGGAGCCGCCCCCGCCGCCCCCGCTGCACCCGGTCAGCGCGAGCGCGCCCACCAGTCCCGCGGCCGCGGCCGCGGTCCGCACCCTTGCAGTCGCCGTAGTCACGTCAAGCTCCCCAAGCTCTGGCGGGCCGGCCGCCCCGGGGCCGTCGGCCCGTCGCGGTCGACACCCCCCGGACCGGAGGGACCGCAGCAAGCTACCAGCCGTTACCAGGAGGACTTCCGGACGCCGGGCAGGAATCCGTTGTGAGCGTCTCTGATCAGCTAAGCGATCCCACGTGAACCGTTGGGTCCGGACCTCCTCCGCCAAGGTCGCTGCCTTGTCATCCAGAGCGGGGTCAGACACCGCTGCTAGTGGTCGTTCTTGGCGTGCAGTCGCTCGGAGACGCGGTGAAGCCGGTACTGCGCGGCCGGGCTGAGCGGGTGCGGGCTCCAGCAGGTGAGCGGTGATAGGTAGGCAATCTCCTACGGTTGACGCGTAGGAGATTGCCTACCTATGCTTCTGGCCATGACCATCACGCATGCCTCATTCGTCACGCTTCCCGTCGCCGACCAGGACCGCGCCCTGCGCTTCTACCGGGACGTCCTCGGCTTCGAGGTCACCGCCGACCTCCAGATGCCGCCGGGGCGCTGGCTCCAGGTCGCGCCGAAGGGCGCGCAGACCGTCTGCACGCTCTCCGGGCCCGGCATGGGGGATTTCGAGCCCGGTTCGGCCCGGGGGATCATGTTGGTGACGACCGATGTCGACGCCGACTGCGCACGGCTCGCCGAGGCGGGCACCGAGGTGCAGGGCCCCGACGAGTACCCCTGGGGACGGATGGCCTCCTTCCGTGACCCGGACGGCAACGGTCTGATGCTGCTCACGGAGGCTCACCAGTAGGAAGGTCGGCAATGACCGCAGCCGGAACCCGGGAGGCCGCCGAGGACCGCGTCTTCGCGGCGCTCGCCAACGCCAGCCGCAGGGAAGTGCTCCGGCTGCTGCGCGAGCGCGGGCCGCAGCCCGTGCAGGCCCTGGCCGACCACTTCGACATGCGCCGCCCGAGCCTCTCGGAACACCTCAGGGTGCTCCGGGAGGCCGGCCTCGTCTCCGAGCAGCGCTCCGGTCGGCAGCGCATCTACCGCCTGGAGGCGGCCCCGCTCGCCGAGGTGCAGGACTGGCTCCACCCGTACGAGCGGTTCTGGCGGGACCAGCTGAAGGGCCTCGGCGCTCTGCTCGACCGCATGCCGGACGATGACCGCCCATGAACTCCGCACCCGGCGACGCCGACGACCTCACCACGATCCGCGTCGACCAGTTCTTCCCGCACCCGCCCGCAAAGGTCTGGCGCGCCCTGACCGAGCCCGACCTGCTGGCCCGCTGGCAGATGCCCGGCGCCGAGGACTTCCGGCTCGAGGTCGGTCACCGGTACCGGATGACCTCGGTCCCGCGGCCCAACGCCCGCTTCTCCGGTGTCGTGGAAGTGCGGGTACTGGCCTACGACACCGAGCGGATGCTGTCCCTCCGGTGGGTGGACGCGGATCCGGCCAATCCCGCGGACTGGACCATTACCTGGACCCTGGAACAGGAAGGGCGCGGAACGCGTCTCTTCCTAGTGCACGAGGGATTCGATCCGGACGACCCGGCGCAGATGATGACTCGGAAGATCATGGGCGGGGGCTGGCGGGGGCATGTGCTGCCGTCTCTGGGGCAGACGCTGGAACGATTTCGGTAAAGCGGACGCCAAAGCTGTAATCGCGGGAACACCCCCTGTGCACGTGCATCTGCTCATGCATCTGCACGTGAACGGGGATATGATCCGGGTCAGTTGACTACAGCATCCATGGCCACACCAGCCAGTGCACCACCGGGGAGCGACCTGTGGACCGCGACGTTGACGGCGTGTACGGGGGGTACGACGTGTACAACGGCATGGCTTACAACGGCATGGCTGCCACGCAGCTGGACGGCGTGGCCTGGCAGAAGAGCAGGCACAGCAACTCGCAGGGCTCCTGCGTGGAGTTCGCGCGGCTGCCCGGAGGCGAGGTGGCCGTACGCAACTCGCGCTTCCCGGACGGGCCCGCGCTCGTCTACACGCGCGCGGAGATCGAGGCCATGCTCCTCGGCGTCAAGGACGGCGAGTTCGACCATCTGATAGCCGGCTGAAACGACTCACCGGCCCGGTCGGCCGGGGTGGTCGGGACAGCCGGTGACGGTCGGGCGAAGTTCGGGTGTACGCGCGTAGAAACGCGGCGTCGGTCGACGCCGCGTTTCTTCAGTCGGCCGTTCGGAGCCGGAACAGCGCCCAGACGACCTTGCCGTCGATGCTGCCCGCGAGCGGGTGCCAACCCCAGCTGTCGGCGAAGGAGTCGACCAGGAACAGTCCGCGGCCCGACTCGGCCGAGAAGTCGTCCGAGTCGCGCGGGACGGGCGTCTCGTGGCTGGGGTCGCGCACCGCGCACACCAGCCGCTCGGTCCAGCGCATCAGGTGCAGCCGTACCGAGGGCTCGTGCTCGGAGCATGCTGCGTCGGCCGGCAGCGCATGGCGCAGGGCGTTGGTGACGAGTTCGGAGACGACGAGACATATGTCGTCGAAGCGGTCGCCCACGTCCCACTGGTCCAGCGTGCCGCGGGCGAAGCGGCGGGCCTCGCGCACCGCTTCGTAGCGGGCGGGCAGGGCGCAGGAGGCGGCATCGGACACGGCCGCGGGATCCAGCGGCGGAAGGCCCTGCCGTAACGGCTTGAGCATGGTCGATCCATTCGTTCCCATGCGAGGCACTCCCGGGAATTCGCGGTCGTTGCGATGCAGCGGTGGCGCTGCACCATGGTTTCGGATGGGAAGGGCAGATGCAAGGGCAGATGCACGTGCACGCGACCGAATTGAACCTGCCCGTACCGCTTCTTGGCCATTTTTTCCGCCAACTTGGATCGCGAGTCTGTCAAAGGTCCTGACCTCTTCCTGTGGAAAACGGCTGACCTCTTTCCGTTTCCGTAACCGGACGAGTACTGCTCGAAGTGTTTTAGTGGCAGACTTCGGCCCCAAAGACGGTTGGGGAGGCTGGCGAACGTGAGCGCGGGAGAGCCCGGATCGGTGGTGCGGCGCATGCTGCTCGGCTCGCAACTCAGGCGACTGCGTGAAGCGCGGGGGATCACGCGTGAGGCAGCGGGGTACTCGATCCGTGCGTCCGAGTCGAAGATCAGCCGGATGGAGCTGGGCCGGGTGAGCTTCAAGACCAGGGACGTGGAAGACCTGTTGACGCTGTACGGCATCACCGACGAGGCGGAGCGCGAGTCGCTGCTCTCCCTCGCCCGGGAGGCCAATGTCGCGGGCTGGTGGCACAGTTACACCGACGTGCTGCCCAGCTGGTTCCCCACCTATGTGGGTCTGGAGGGTGCCGCCTCCCTGGTCCGGGTGTACGAGGTGCAGTTCGTGCACGGCCTGCTGCAGACCGAGGAGTACGCCCGCGCGGTGGTCCGGCGCGGGATGAAGGGCGCGAGCGCGGCCGACGTGGAGCGGCGGGTGGCGCTGCGCCTGGAGCGGCAGAAGCACCTGCTCGACGACAACGCCCCCGAGTTCCACATCGTCCTGGACGAGGCGGCCCTGCGCCGTCCCTACGGCGACCGCGACGTGATGCGCGGCCAGCTCCAGCATCTGATCGAGATCTCCCAGCGGCCCAACGTACGGCTGCAGATCATGCCGTTCGGCTTCGGCGGGCACTCCGGTGAGAGCGGCGCCTTCACCATCCTCAGCTTCCCCGAGTCGGACCTGTCCGACGTGGTGTACGTGGAGCAGCTGACCAGCGCCCTCTACCTGGACAAGCGGGAGGACGTCGCCCAGTACGAGCAGGCGCTGAAGGAGCTGCAGCAGGACAGCCCGGGGCCGGACGAGAGCCGGGACCTGTTGCGAGGTCTGCTTCAACTGTCTTGAGAGGTCACGTTCAACTCTCTTGAATCACAAGTACGATGACGGATGATCAGACCGTGACGAGGATCTGGCATCGCTAGTGATTGAGGGATCACATGTCGTCCTACTTCAGCGAGCTGGCCCAGCAGTACATCGACGGTGAATGGCGCCCGGGCACCGGTTCCTGGGACGTCATAGACTTCAACCCCTACGACGACGAGAAGCTGGCCTCCATCACGGTGGCCACCGTCGACGAGGTCGACCAGGCCTACAAGAGCGCCGCTCGTGCCCAGAAGCAGTGGGCCGCGACCAACCCGTACACCCGCCGCGCGGTCTTCGAGCGGGCCCTCAGGCTGATAGAGGACCGCGAGCAGGAGATAGCCGACCTGATCATCGCGGAACTCGGCGGCACGCGCGTGAAGGCGGGCTTCGAGCTGCACCTCGCCAAGGAGTTCCTGCGCGAGTCGGTCCACCTGGCGCTGCGCCCCGAGGGGAAGATCCTGCCCTCGCCGACCGACGGCAAGGAGAACCGCGTCTACCGGGTGCCGGTCGGTGTGGTGGGCGTGATCAGCCCGTTCAACTTCCCGTTCCTGCTGTCGATCAAGTCGGTGGCCCCGGCCCTCGCCCTCGGCAACGGTGTGGTGCTCAAGCCGCACCAGAACACCCCGATCGCCGGAGGCACCCTGGTCGCGAAGATCTTCGAGGAGGCCGGGCTGCCCGGCGGCCTGCTCAACGTCGTCGTCACCGACATCGCCGAGATCGGCGACGCCTTCATCGAGCACCCGATCCCCAAGGTCATCTCCTTCACCGGCTCGGACAAGGTCGGCCGGCACGTCGCCACCGTCTGCGCCTCGCACTTCAAGCGCTCGGTGCTCGAACTGGGCGGCAACAGCGCGCTGGTGGTCCTGGACGACGCCGACATCGACTACGCGGTCGACGCGGCGGTCTTCAGCCGCTACGTCCACCAGGGCCAGGTCTGCATGGCCGCGAACCGGGTGCTCGTGGACCGCTCGATCGCGGACGAGTTCACCGAGAAGTTCGTCGCCAAGGTCAGGACGCTCAAGGTCGGCGACCCGCGCGACCCGCAGACCGTCATCGGCCCGGTGATCAACTCCGCGCAGGCCAACGCCGTTTCGGGCACCGTCGAGCAGGCACTCGCCGAGGGCGCCACCGCCCTGGTGCACGGCACCACCACCGGCAACCTGGTCGAGCCCAGCGTGCTCACCGACGTCCCCGCCGACTCCGCCCTGCTCCAGCAGGAGGTCTTCGGTCCGGTCGTCTTCCTCGTCCCCTTCGACGGCGAGGAGGAGGCGGTCCGGATCGTCAACGACACCCCGTACGGCCTCAGCGGCGCCGTCCACACCGGTGACATCGAGCGCGGTGTGGCGTTCGCCAAGCAGATCGACACGGGCATGTTCCACGTGAACGACGGCACCGTGCACGACGAGCCGCTCGTGCCCTTCGGCGGCGAGAAGCACTCCGGCCTCGGCCGCCTGAACGGCGAGACGACCCTGGAGGCCTTCACCACCATCAAGTGGATCTCGGTGCAGCACGGCCGCAGTGGCTTCCCGTTCTAGGCCTTCACCGGGATCCCCTCCAGATCTCCTTCGCATCGCGGGCCCTTGCGGACAGAACCTGACCGCAAGGGCCCGTAGCTTCGTCGGTGTCAGGGAAACGGACCCGAAGAAAGGCGGTCGGTCATGGTCACTCACGTGGCGGCGGAGATGCAGGGCGACGAGCGCGGGGCGCTGCTGGCGTTCATCGAGGAACAGCGCGGCGGGATCCGCCGGGCGCTGCTCGGACTGACCGAGGAGCAGGCCCGCTCCTGCCCCAGCGCCAGCGAACTGTCGCTCGGCGGACTGCTCAAGCATGTCGCCGAGGTCGAGCAGGGCTGGGTGGCCCGCGCCAAGCAGGAGCCGCCGGCGATCCACCGCGACGAGTCGAACTGGCACGAGTGCTTCCGGCTGGCCGACGACGAGACGGTCGCCTCGCAGCTCGCGTACTGGGAGCAGGTCGCCGCCGAGACGGAGAAGTTCATCCGCTCCGCGCCCAGCCTGGACGACAGCTTCCCGCTGCCGCCCGACCCGTGGTTCCCGCCGGAGGGCCGCGTCTCCCTGCGCTGGCTGTGTCTGCACCTGATCCGCGAGACGGCCCGGCACGCCGGCCACGCCGACATCATCCGCGAGTCCCTGGACGGGAAAACCGCGTTCGAGCTGGTGGCCCTGGAGCAGGCGGGCTAGCTCCACGGCAATAACCTGGACCGCATGTCAGCGATCCGTCTTCTCGTGCTGGGCGCGGTGCGCCAGCACGGGCGGGCCCATGGCTACCAGGTGCGCAACGACCTGGAGTACTGGGGCGCGCACGAGTGGTCCAACGCCAAGCCGGGCTCGATCTACCACGCCCTGAAGCAGATGGAGAAGCAGGGGCTGCTGCACGCGCACGAGATCGCGCCCTCCACGGCCGGGGGGCCGCCGCGCACCGAGTACGAGATCACGGACCGGGGCGAGGAGGAGTTCTTCCGGCTGCTGCGGGAGTCCCTGGTCGCCTACGACCAGAAGATGGACATCCAGTCGGCGGCCATCGGCCTCCTGGTCGAGCTGGCGCGGGCCGAGGCGCTGGACCTGCTCCGGGAGCGGATCCGGCGCATCGGGGAGTGGCGGGCCGCCGTCACCGAGCACTACATCCCCGAGGACGGCCCCGAACAGCTCGGCCACATCGGCGAGATCATGAACCTCTGGGTCCACAGGGCCGACTCCGACGAGGCCTGGACCCGGGGGCTGATCGCCCGCCTGGAGGCAGGCGCCTACACGTTCGCCGGCGAGGGCGAGCGCTTCGTGGGCGTGCTCACCGAGGGCCAGGAGAACCCGTACGCGACGGGGGAGCGGCATCCGGAGGACGACCGCTAATCAAGTTTGACCAATGAGCGAGGTCGCGTTACTTTCGAGAAGTAGTCAAGTTTGACTAGCGAGGGAGTGGCACGTGGCCGACACGGCGATCACCGTCGAGGACGCACGCAAGACCTACGGCACCAGAAACGCCCTGGACGGGCTCGATCTGCACGTCACCCGCGGCACCGTGCACGCGGTGCTCGGCCCCAACGGGGCGGGCAAGACCACTCTGGTGCGGATCCTGTCCACCCTGCTCAGGCCGGACGGCGGCCGCATCGAGGTCGCCGGGCACGACGTCCGCACCGAGGCCCGCGCGCTGCGGCGGCGCATCGGCCTGCTGGGCCAGTACGCGGCCCTGGACGAGCAGCTGGACGGCCGGCAGAACCTGGAGATGTTCGCCCGCCTGCACCACCTCGGCGCCCGCCGCGCGCGCGTGCGCGCCGCCGAACTCCTGGACCGCTTCGACCTCGGTGACACCGGCCGCACCCCGGTGGCCCGCTACAGCGGCGGCATGCGCCGCCGCCTCGACCTCGCCGCCTCCCTGATCACCGATCCCGAGGTGCTGTTCCTGGACGAGCCGACGACCGGCCTCGACCCGCGCGGCCGCGCCGAGGTCTGGGCCGCCGTCCGCTCCCTGGTCGGCGGCGGCACGACCGTCCTGCTCACCACCCAGTACCTGGAGGAGGCCGACCAACTGGCCCACCGCATCGCCTTCGTCGACCACGGCAGGGTCGTCGCCGACGGCACCCCCGACGAGCTGAAGACCCTCACCGGCGGCGACCGCATCGACGTCGTGCTGCGCGACGCGGGCCTGCTCGGCGCGGCCGTCGCCCTGCTGCCCGTCACCGGCGTCCGGGTGGACACCGACCGCAGGCTGCTCAGCGCACCGGTCACCGACCGCATGAGCGCGCTGTCCGGGGTCGTGCGCGCCCTGGAGGCGGCGGGCATCGAGGCGGCGGACGTCGCCCTGCGCAGGCCCGCGCTGGACGAGGTGTTCCTGTACCTGACCGGTGACGGGAACCGAGTGAAGGAGGCCGCGTGATGGCGGTGTCCCCTTCCGTCCAGTATGTCCTGACCGACTCCTGGACCATGACCCGGCGCGAACTCGCCCACTGGGCACGGCAGCCCGGGCAGGTGCTGGTCGCCCTGGTCTTCCCGGTGATGCTGCTGCTGATGTTCGGCTACCTGATCGGCGGCGGCCGGGGCGTCACCGGCGACTACGTCGACTACCTGGTGCCCGGCATGCTCGCGCTCACCATGGCCTTCGGCCTGGAGGGCACGATGCTCAACGTCACCCAGGACCTCAACAAGGGCGTCATCGACCGCTTCCGCTCCCTGCCCATGACCAACGGGGCGGTCCTGGTGGGCCGTTCGGCGGCCGACATGCTCCAGTCGGCGGTCGTGCTCGCCCTGATGACGGCGGTGGCGTACGCGCTCGGCTGGCGGGCCCACGGCGGCCCCGGAGCCTTCCTGGGCGCCATGGGCCTGCTCCTGCTGCTCCGCTTCGCGATGCTGTGGGTCGGCATCCACCTCGCCCTGGTCGCCGGCCGGCCCGAGATGGTCCAGGCCGTGCAGATCCTCGTCTGGCCGGTCGGCTTCCTCTCCAACGCCCTCGCCACACCGGACGCCATGCCCGACTGGCTGGGCACGGCCGTCCAGTGGAATCCCCTGTCCCAGTCGGCGACGGCGGTACGGGACCTGCTCGGCGGCCAGGGCGGCGATCCGGGCCACGTGGGGGCGGCCGTGGCCTGGCCGCTGGGCCTGCTGGCCGTGTTCTTCCCGCTGGCGGTACGGAAGTTCGCGCGCCTGGGCCGCTAGTGGTGGAAGCCGGTGGCCGCCTCCTTGTCCTGGGTCAGCGGATGCGGCTGCCGGCGCAGTTCCGGCACCAGGCGGTTCAGGTCCTCCACGAACAGGTCGGCGAGGTCGTGGGAGAAGCCGTTGCGGCACACGATCCGGATCACGGAGAGATCCTCCCGGTTGGGCGGGAAGGTGTACGCGGGCACCAGCCAGCCGCCCTCGCGCAGCCGCCGGGCGACGTCGAACACGTCGTACGCCTTCACCCCCGGAGCGGTGGTGAAGGCGAACACCGGCAGCTCGTCGCCGCGTGTGAGCAGCCGGAAGTCGTCCAGCGCCTCGATCCTGCCGGCGACGTGGCGCGCCACGTCCCGTGTCGACTGCTGCACCGCCCGGTAGCCCTCCCGGCCCAGCCGCAGGAACGTGTAGTACTGCGCGACCACCTGGGCGCCGGGCCGGGAGAAGTTGAGCGCGAAGGTCGGCATGTCGCCGCCCAGGTAGTTCACCCGGAAGACCAGCTCCTCGGGCAGCGCCTCCTTGTCCCGCCACAGGGCCCAGCCGACGCCCGGGTAGACCAGGCCGTACTTGTGGCCCGAGGTGTTGATCGAGGCCACGCGCGGGAGGCGGAAGTCCCACACCAGGTCCTCGTCCAGGAAGGGCGCCACCATGGCCCCGGACGCGCCGTCCACGTGCACCGGGATGTCGAGACCGGTGCGCTCCTGGAGGTCGTCCAGGGCTGCGCACAGGTCCGCGATCGGCTCGTAGGAGCCGTCGAAGGTGGAGCCGAGGATGCCGACGACCCCGATGGTGTTCTCGTCGCACAACCCGGCCGCCGCCTGCGGATCCAGGTGGTACCGCTCGCCCTCCATCGGGACCAGCCGGGGCTCCACCTCCCAGAAGTTGCAGAACTTGTCCCAGCAGACCTGGACGTTGACGCCCATGACCAGGTTCGGGCGCGCCGCCGGGTAGCGGTCGGCGTTGCGCGTCGCCCAGCGCCGCTTCAGCGCCATCCCGGCGAGCATGCACGCCTCGCTGGATCCCGTGGTCGAACAGCCCACGGCGGCCGACGGATCCGGCGCGTTCCACAGGTCGGCGAGCATCGCCACGCAGCGCCGCTCCAGCTCGGCCGTGCGCGGGTACTCGTCCTTGTCGATCATGTTCTTGTCCCGGCACTCCGCCATCAGCGCCCCGGCCTGCGGTTCCATCCAGGTGGTGACGAACGTGGCCAGGTTCAGCCGGGAGTTGCCGTCCAGCATCAGCTCGTCGTGCACGATCTGCGCCGCCGTGGTGGGGGGCAGGGGCGCGTCGGGGAGCCGGTGCTTGGGCGGGGCCTCGGTCATTTCGACAACCGGGTTCGCCTCCCCGAAGAACGGGTTGACCGACATCGGCCGCTCGTCCTGCTTCTCGGGACCTTTGTGCAGGGCCATGTACGTGCCTCCAGACAGGGGAGTGAGTCAGCGGATCTGTGTGCCGTCCGCCCTCAGCTGCATCTGCGGCCGCCCCGTCACCAGCAGCCAGGCCGGCAGCGAGGCGATGCAGAGCAGGGCGAGGATGGCGGGCGAGGCGACCAGGACAGCAGCGGTGAACAGGCTCACCCAGCCTTGCCGGGTGATGGCCAGGAGCATGCCCAGCACGCCCGCCGCCACCCCCACAGCGGGCGGGACGGCGGGCACCAGGGCGTGGGCGCACAGACCCAGGGCGGTGCCGATGAACACGCCGGGGAAGATCCGGCCGCCGCGGAAGCCACAGGTCGCGGCGACCGTCAGGGCGGCCAGTTTCACCACCGTCATCGCGGCGAACTGTCCGGCCGACCAGCCCTCGGGATCGGCCGCCAGCTGCGCGATCTGGTCCAGCCCCTTGAAGAGCGTCAGCGGGCCGCCCAGGGCCCCCAGCGCCCCTAGGGCGAGTCCGCCCACCGGAAGCATCAGCATCGGGTGCCGCAGCCGCTGGAAGCCGCGGTGGAGGTGCGGGAAGGCATAGACCGCGCACATGCCGAGTACCGCGCTGAACGACGCGATGACGATCGCCGCCAGGATGTCGCCCGCGCCCGGTCGGCCGATCGGGGGCAGATGGAGGTCGAAGCTCGCGTGGTGGACGAGGTCGGTCGTCAGGGCGCCCGCCGCGGCGGCGGCCAGTGGGGCGAAGAGGTTGTCCCACAGCAGGCCCTTGATCCGCTGCCCGGCCAGCGCTTCCGAGATGACCAGGGCGGCGGCCACCGGGGTACCGAACAGCGCGCCGATCGTCGCCGCCTCCGCCAGCATCATCCACAGCAGGCCGGGCAGCCTGGGCTGGAACCGGCGGCCCAGCCACACCGCCAGCCCGACGTTGACGGCGATGATCGGGTTCTCGGGGCCGAGGCTCGGGCCGCCCGCGAGCATCAGGGCCGCCGCCAGCAGCAGGCCGGGCAGCACGACGGGCGGCAGCGCGGGCGCGTTCAGCCCCATGGTGGCCGGGTCGGGCCCCGCGTGCCCCGGCACCTTCCACACCACCAGACCGACCGCGATGCCGGTCGCGGTGAGCATGACGAAGATCCACAGCGTGGAGTAGCCGCCGATGCCCAGGGCGGCGGGCAGGTTCTTCCACAGCACGTCCTCGAGCTGCTCGGCCGCCACGCTCACCCCGACGAAGAGCAGGCTGCACACCACGCCCACGACCAGAGCGGGCAGGATCAAGGGCAACAGAGCGCGCGCGGGGGTCGCGGGAGCGGTGGGGGGCGCCTGCTGCGCGCTGTCCTGGGCCACGAGATCACCATAAGCGGACAAAAGAGGTCAAACATCCCGAAGTGAAACGGGCTTGCACCTCACGTGGCGTGAGGCCTCAGCGTGTACGACGTACCGACGACAAGGAGCGGAAAAGTGAGCTATTCCGTGGGACAGGTCGCGGGGTTCGCCGGGGTCACGGTGCGCACTCTGCACCACTACGACGAGATCGGCCTGCTCGTGCCCAGCGAGCGCACCCACGCCGGCCACCGGCGCTACGGCGACGCCGACCTCGACCGGCTCCAGCAGATCCTGTTCTACCGGGAGCTCGGCTTCCCGCTCGACGAGGTCGCGGCCCTGCTCGACGACCCGGATGTGGACCCGCGCGTACACCTGCGCCGCCAGCACGAGCTGCTGACCGCCCGGATCGAGAAGCTGCAGAAGATGGCCACGGCCGTGGAGCACGCCATGGAGGCACGCACGATGGGCATCAACCTCACGCCCGAGGAGCGGTTCGAGGTCTTCGGGGACAAGGACCCCGAGCAGTACGCCGAGGAGGCGGAGCAGCGCTGGGGCGGCACCGAGGCGTACGCCGAGTCACAGCGCCGCACCGCCCGCTACACCAAGGAGGACTGGAAGCGTCTCCAGGCGGAGGTCGACGACTGGACCCGGCGCTACGTCGCCCTGATGACCGCCGGCGAGCAGCCGTCCGGCGAGCCGGCCATGGACCTGGCCGAGGAGCACCGCCTGCACATCAGCAAGTGGTTCTACGAGTGCCCGCACCCCATGCACCGCTGCCTGGGCGCGATGTACGTCGCCGACGAGCGTTTCAAGGCGTTCTACGACGCCATGCGGCCCGGGCTCGCCGATCACCTGAGCGAGGCGATCACCGCCAACGCCGACCGGCACACCGCGTGATCCCTGGCCCGGGAGGCCTACTCCCGGGCCAGGACCACCGCGGTCCCGTACGCGCACACCTCCGTGCCCACGTCGGCGGCCTCCGTCACGTCGAAGCGGAACGCCAGCACCCCGTTGGCGCCACGCGCGCGTGCCTGCTCCACCAGCCGCTCCATGGCTTGGTTGCGGGTCTGTACGAGCGTCTTGGTGAGGCCCTTCAGCTCGCCGCCGATCATCGACTTCAGTCCGGCGCCGATCTGGCTGCCCAGGTGCCGCGAGCGCACCGTGAGCCCGAAGACCTCGCCGAGCACCTGCTGCACCCGGTATCCGGGCACGTCGTTGGTCGTGACGACCAGCACGTCCGGCTGGGGCCCCTGGCCGCCGCCGTAGTCATCGAGTCCCATGGCTCACAGCTTTGTCCCGGTTGCCCCACAGTGCATCCTGGAGTCACCGGTGGAACCTGGGGCGGTCACATCGCGTTGGTAGCTTTGTGCGGCGGCCCATCGCCCTTCAGCCGCCGCAGCCGCCCTCATCCCCCTCAGGAGCCCGGACCCGTGATGACACTCGCCCTCGGCCCGAGCTGGCTCGATCCCGACTATCTGCTCAACACGTACAGCATCTGGGGTCTGCTGCTCATCGTCTTCGCCGAGTCCGGTCTGCTCATCGGGTTCTTCCTGCCGGGCGACTCGCTGCTGTTCACCTGCGGTCTGCTGATCACGTCCGACCAGCTGGACTTCCCGCTGTGGGGCGCGATCGCCCTGATCTGCCTCGCCGCGGTCCTCGGCGACCAGGCGGGCTACATGTTCGGCAAGAAGGTCGGCCCGTCCCTCTTCAACCGCCCGGACTCCCGCCTCTTCAAGCAGGAGAACGTCACCAAGGCGCACGAGTTCTTCGAGAAGTACGGCCCGAAGTCCCTGGTCCTGGCCCGCTTCGTGCCCATCGTGCGCACGTTCACGCCGATCATCGCCGGCGTCAGCGGCATGAAGTACCGCTCGTTCCTGATCTTCAACGTCATCGGCGGCGTCATGTGGGGCGCGGGCGTCACCCTGCTCGGCTCCTGGCTCGGCAACATCGACTTCGTCAACAAGAACATCGAGGCGATCCTCATCCTGATCGTCCTCGTCTCGGTGATCCCGATCGCGATCGAGTTCCTCCGCGCGCGCGGCAAGGCCAAGAAGGCCCCGCAGGAGACGCCTCAGCCTCCTCAGCAGCCCCAGTACCAGCGCCCCCCGGCCATGGACGCCGCCACCACCCAGCTCCGCCGCATCGAGCCGGAGGAGCCCTACCAGCCGCAGTACCAGCAGCAGCCGTACCAGCCGCAGCAGCAGGACCAGCAGTACTGGAACCAGGGCTACGACAACCAGGGGCAGGGGCAGCAGGGCTACGACCCCCAGGGCCACCAGGGTTATGACAACCAGGGCCACCAGGGGTACGACAACCAGTACTACGACCAGCAGCAGTACCCGCAGCAGCAGTACGACCAGCAGCAGTACGACCAGAACGGGTACCCCCGGAACTACTAGGCGGCTCAGAACCCCCTGGTCCGCTTGGCCGCCCTCCGCTTGCCCGCGGAGCCGACCCGCAGGGTCAGCCTGGAGATCTCCGAGCCCAGGTTGACCCCGATGGCGATCGCCATCGCCAGCGAGGCGGCCTTCGCCAGGGACACCAGCCCCTTGTCGATCTCGTTCTGCGCCATGGACAGCAGCCCGAAGTACGTGGCCGAACCGGGCAGCAGCGGCCCGATCGCCGCCGTCGTGTAGGGCAGCGCGGACGCGAACCGGTACCGCGACAGCAGCTGCCCGAACAGCCCCACCAGCCCCGCGGCCACCGCCGTGGAGGCGACGGGGGAGATGCCGCCCACGTAGTGCATGGCGCCGTACACCGACCACGCCACACCGCCGTTGAGGGTCACCGCCAGCACGGTGGATCGTTCCTGCTGCAGCAGTACGGCGAACGTCAGCGACAGCAGCATGGACGCGGCGATCTGGATCAGCGGCCGTTCGGAGATGTTCATCGCCGCGTCCGGATTCAGCTCGCCGCCCACCTTCACGCCGAAGTACAGGACGGTCAGCACACCGATGACGATGCCGACGAAGAAGTACATGACCTCCAGCAGGCGGGCGGCCGCGGTGATGTAGAAGCCCGTCAGCCCGTCCTGCACGCCCGCCACCAGCGCCCGCCCGGGCAACAGCGCGAACAGCCCACCGGTGACGACCGCGGACGCCGCCACGTCGACGTGCGCCAGCGCGAACGCCACACCGATCGCCGCCGGGGGCATCGCGGCGATCGTGAACTGGTAGAACTCCGGCAGTCCCCGCCCCGCGCACAGCCACGCCAGCCGGTCGCCGAGCATCGCGCCGATCGCCGCCGCGACGAAGACGATCAGGTCACCGCCGACCAGCACGGAGGCCGCACCCGCGAGCAGCCCGCTCGCCAGGGTCAGGGCCCAGCCGGGGTAGGGGTGCCGGTTGCGGCGGATCTCCGCCAGACGCCGGTAGGCCTCCTCCAGCGAGACATGGGTCTCCGGGTCGGTCAGGTCGTCCACCAGCCGGAACACGGCCGCGAGCCGCGTGTAGTCCGTGCCCCGCCGGCGTACGGTCCGGGACGCGGTGACCGGGTCCTCCACCAGGGACGGCTGGTGGGAGATCGACAGCAGCGTGAAGGTGACGGTCGGCTCGCAGCGGTCCAGGCCGTAGGACCGGCACACCGCGAACATCGCGGCCTCCACGTCCTCCGCGCCCTCGCCGCCCGCCAGCAGCAGTTCCCCGATACGCAGCGTCAGGTCGAGCACGCGCGGGACGGCGGGCCCGCCCTCCTCGGCCTTCTGCACCGGCTCCGGCGCCGGCCGCTCGGCCACCGGCATGCGCAGCATCGTGCGCATCCGGTCCTGCCAGGGCGCGTCCTTGATCAGGCTGACCGCCGGCATCCCGGTCGCCGGGGTGAACGCGGGCGGGGCGTCCTTGGCGCTGTAGGTGCGCGGCAGGCTGAACGCCGACCCCTCCGGCTCGGCACTGGGCGGCTGCGGCGCCGCCAGCCCCTCCGGCACGGCGAACTCGGAGGTGGTCTCCGGCTCACCGGCGCCCTCGGGGACCTCGATGCCCTCGGGAACGGCGAACTCGGACGTGATTTCCGGGTCGTACCGCGCCTCGTCGGACCGGGGCTTGCGGTCCTCCGCCTCCGTCACCTCGCACCGCTCCCTGAACGCAACATTCCGTAGGGCTCAGTATGCGCATGGGTACGCGAACGGGCCGCACGCGTGCGCGTGCGGCCCGTGGCAACAGAGAGCCTCAGTGGCCGCCCTGCTCCTTGAAGCGCTTGTAGGACCGCTCGATCTCGATCTCGGCGTCCGTGCGGCCCACCCAGTTGGCACCCTCGACCGACTTGCCGGGCTCCAGGTCCTTGTACACCTCGAAGAAGTGCTGGATCTCCAGGCGGTCGAACTCCGACACGTGGTGGATGTCGCGCAGGTGCTCCACACGCGGGTCGGTGGCCGGAACGCACAGCAGCTTGTCGTCGCCGCCCGCCTCGTCCGTCATCCGGAACATGCCGATCGCACGGCACTTGATCAGGCAGCCCGGGAAGGTCGGCTCGTCCAGGATGACCAGCGCGTCCAGCGGGTCGCCGTCCTCGCCGAGGGTGTTCTCGACGAAGCCGTAGTCGGTCGGGTAGGCGGTCGAGGTGAAGAGGCGACGGTCCAGGCGGATCCGACCGGTCTCGTGGTCCACCTCGTACTTGTTCCGCGAACCCTTCGGGATCTCGATCGTGACGTCGAACTCCACCGGTGGCTCCTCCATGATCAGCACATAGTTCTGGTGGTTAAGTGTCCCTCACGCAGGTGTGTGATCGCGAAAGGGGCTGGTGGTCGTGCCAGAGCTGAGGCCTTGGCGAGCCGCGAGACCGCAGGTGCTGCGGATCGCGAACGCCGTACGACCGCGACTGGCGCGCGCCGTGACGGCCGCGAAACCAGGGGTCGCGCGGCTGACGAAGGCAGTGCGCCCCGGGCTTGCACACCTCCCTGGGCCGCGAGCCCTCAGGACCTGGCAGTACACCGCGGGCGCCGCCACCGCCGGGCTGGCGCTGGCCGCCGGTGTGGTGACCGTCGCCGGTCCCTGGGACGCCAATGGTCAGCGTACGGCCGAGCGGGACCGGGCCGCCGCCCTGGAGCGGTCAGGTGGCGCAGATCACGGCGCCTTGGGCACGAGCGCGCGGGGCCCCCGGCCCGCACCGAGCGCCCCGGCCGTCCTGACGGGCCTGGGCGGCACCACGGGCACCGTCAGCACCAAGAAGGCCCCGCCGGGCCGGAAGGCCCTCGCGGACGTCCTGGGGCCGCTCCTGGACGCCTCCGCGCTCGGCGGCGGCCATGCGGCGGCCGTCGTCGACGTCAGCACCGGCAAGCAGTTGTACGGCACCGCCGCCGACCAGGCCTTCACCCCCGCCTCCACCACCAAGATCGCCACCGCCGTCGCCGCGCTGTCCGCCCTCGGCCCCGACCACCGCCTCACCACCCGCGCCGCGCTCGAACCCGACACCAAGGAACTGGTGCTGGTCGGCGGTGGCGACCCCACCCTCACCGCCCACCCGAAGGCCGAAAGCTGGGCGAGCCTGCGCACGCTCGCCGCCGACACCGCGGCCGCCCTCAAGAAGCGCGGCATCGACAAGATCACGCTCTCCTACGACACCACGCTCTTCTCCGGCCCCGCGCTGCATCCCATCGGCGTCAACGACAACCTCGCCCCGGTCAGCGCCCTGACCGCCGACGAGGGCCGCACCGACGCCTCCACCAGCGGCCCGGCGACCCGCGTGAGCGACCCGGCGGCCGACGTGGCCCGCAAGTTCGCGGACTACCTCAATCAGGCCGGCATCAAGGCCACGCCCCCCGGGCCCTCCAAGGCCACCAACCGCGCCCAGACCCTCGCCACCGTCTCCTCGCCCCCGCTGTCCGCCCTGGTCGAGCGCATGCTGACGAACAGCGACAACGACATCGCCGAGGCCCTGGCCCGCCAGACCGCCCTGGCCAGTGGCCGGGCGGGGAGCTTCGACGGCGGTGCGAAGGCCATCGCCACCCAGCTGACCAAGCTCGGCCTGCCCATGTCCGGCGCCGCCTTCCACGACGGCAGCGGCCTCAACCGCGACGACCGGCTCACGGCGAACCTCCTCACCGCCCTGCTGGTCAAGGCCGCCGACCCGGCCCGCCCCGGCCTCCGCCCGGTCCTCACCGGCCTCCCGGTGGCCGGCTTCACCGGCACCCTGACCGACCGCTACACCGACGGCGCGGCAGGCGTCGTACGCGCGAAGACAGGCACCCTGACCGGCGTGAACACCCTGGCGGGCACGGTCGTCGACCAGGACGGCCATTTCCTGGCCTTCGCCTTCCTGGCCTCCGACACGACCGACCCCCAGGAGGCCCAGACTGCCCTGGACAAGACGGCGACGGCACTGGCGGACTGCGGCTGCCGGTAGGACGCCAACACCCGTCACCACACGAGAAACCGCACCTCACCCGACGCCCACGGCCTGCCCCAAGCGGGAGCGCTCACGTACCGTTGACGCATGACGAGCTTCGGTGGCACCGCATCTCCCGGGATGGTCGACTGGAACCTCGCGGTGGCGACCGCGACACGGCTCGTACGACCGGGCCCCGAAGTCAGCCGCGACGAGGCCAGGGCCGTCGTGGCGGAGCTGCGCCGGCACGCGAAGGCCTCGGAGGAACACGTCCGGGGCTTCACTCGGATGGGCACCGGGGAAACCCACGACACCCCCGTCCTGGTCGTCGACCGCCCGGGCTGGGTCCGGGCGAACGTCGCCGGCTTCCGGGAGATCCTCAAGCCCCTCCTGGAGAAGATGCAGGAACGCCGCGGCAGCAGCCCCGGCAACGTGGTCCTCGGCGCCGTCGGCGGCAAGGTCACCGGCGTCGAACTCGGCATGCTGCTGTCCTTCCTCTCCTCCCGCGTCCTCGGCCAGTACGAGACCTTCGCCCCCGCCTCCCGCGACCTCCCGGCCGGCGGCCCCCCTGATGCACCGAGTGGCGGCCGCCTCCTCCTCGTCGCCCCCAACATCGTCCACGTGGAGCGCGAACTCGACGTCGAGCCGCACGACTTCAGGCTCTGGGTGTGCCTGCACGAGGAGACCCACCGCACGCAGTTCACCGCCGTGCCCTGGCTCCGTGACCACCTCGAGGGTGAAATCCAGTCGTTCTTGGCGGAGACCGACGTCGATCCGATGACCGTCCTGGAGCGCATCCGGGAAGCCGCCCAGTCCCTCGCCGGCGGCCGCCCCGAGGGCGAGGAGGACGACGGCGGACGCTCCTTCGTGGAGCTGGTGCAGACCCCGGTCCAGCGCGAGATCCTCGGCCGCCTCACCGCGGTCATGTCCCTGCTGGAGGGCCACGCCGACTTCGTCATGGACGGGGTGGGCCCGAGCGTCGTGCCGACCGTCTCCGAGATCCGTGAGAAGTTCCAGCAGCGCCGCGCCAGGGGCGCCTCCCGCCTCGACCTCGCCCTGCGCAAGCTGCTCGGTCTGGACGCCAAGCTCAGGCAGTACCGGGACGGCGAACGCTTCGTGCGCGCGGTCGTCGAACAGGTCGGCATGGACGGCTTCAACCGCGTGTGGACATCCCCCAACACCCTGCCCACCAAGGCGGAGATCGCCAAACCGGCGGACTGGGTCGCACGGGTGCACCGCAAGGCCGAGTCGTGAACCGCGTGAGGCAGTCGTGAACCGAATCCGGCCTACGGCAGGCGAATGCCCCTCCAATCACCCGTCCGAGGGACCGTGAGCGATGGGTAGGCGTGCAATGCTCGGGGAACGGCCCGCTTCTGTCACCATCTACACACTCTGAGTGACCGACCTCGGGCTCACCCCCCGAAAACTTCATGAAGGGAACCGGACATGGGTCCCCATCCTGCGGTCGCGGCGATACGCCTGGCGGTCCGCCGCGTCCTTCACGACCTCCTCACCGACCACAGCCGCACCACCGAAGCAGCGATGACAGCCGCGACGGCTGCCACCGTGGAAGCCCGCGAACCGGGCCGGAACGAGCGCACCCCCTCCCCGCTCGTGCTGGTCGCGTGCTCCGGCGGCGCCGACTCCATGGCGCTCGCCTCGGCCCTCGCCTTCGAGGCCCCCAAGCTCGGCATCCGCGCCGGCGGCATCACCGTGGACCACGGCCTCCAGCACGGCTCCGACCTCCGGGCCGCGGAGGTCGTCCTCAGGCTGCGTGAACTCGGCCTCGACCCCGCCGAGTCCATCGCCGTGTCCGTCGGCCGCGAGGGCGGCCCCGAGGCCGCTGCCCGAGACGCCCGCTACGCCGCCCTCGACGCCGCGGCCCAGCGACACGGCGCCGCCGCGGTCCTGCTCGGCCACACCCGCGACGACCAGGCCGAAACCGTCCTGCTCGGCCTCGCCCGCGGCTCCGGCATCCGCTCCCTGTCCGGAATGGCCGCGGTCTCGGGGGCCGACGGCCGTTACCGGCGCCCCTTCCTGCACATCGACCGGCAGACCGCCCGCAAGGCCTGCATGGTCCAGTCCCTGCCCGTCTGGGACGACCCGCACAACGCCGACCCCGCCTACACCCGCTCCCGGCTCCGGCACGAAGGTCTGCCCGCCCTGGAGAAGGCCCTCGGCAAAGGCGTCGTCGAGGCCCTCGCCCGCACCGCCCAGCTCTCCCGCGACGACGCCGACGCCCTCGACACCTGGGCCTCCCAGGCCGAGGCCTCCGTACGCGACGCCATGGGCCTCCTGGAGTGCGCCAAGCTCTACGCCCTCCCGCCCGCCGTACGCCGCCGGATCCTGCGCCGCGCCGCCATCGAGGCCGGTGCCCCGGCCGGCTCGCTCTTCGCCCGCCACATCGAGGAAGTCGACCGGCTGATCACCGGCTGGCGCGGCCAGAAAGCCATCAATCTCCCCGGCAAAGTCGTCGCCCAGCGTCAGGGTGGCAGACTGGTGATTCGGCAAGGCTGATTCCCGACCCCCGGAGCGACCCTCCGACGGGCCGGACAGCCGGTGGCCGTAAGAGCGGCCGTAAGTGCGGGACGACCGAAAGTGATGCGGGTGGACGCGAAAGACATGGGTGCCGACCTCAAGCAGGTACTCATCACCAAGGAAGAGATCGACGCGAAGCTGGCCGAGCTGGCCGCGAAGATCGACGCGGAGTACGCGGGCAAGGACCTGCTCATCGTCGGCGTGCTCAAGGGCGCCGTCATGGTCATGGCCGACCTGGCCCGGGCGCTGTCCACCCCCGTCACCATGGACTGGATGGCCGTGTCGTCCTACGGCGCGGGCACCCAGTCCTCCGGCGTCGTGCGGATCCTCAAGGACCTGGACACCGACATCAAGGGCAAGCACGTCCTGATCGTCGAGGACATCATCGACTCCGGACTGACCCTGTCCTGGCTGCTGTCCAACCTCGGCTCCCGTGAGCCCGAGTCCCTCAAGGTGTGCACGCTGCTGCGCAAGCCGGACGCCGCCAAGGTCGCCATCGACGTGGAATGGGTCGGCTTCGACATCCCCAACGAGTTCGTCGTCGGCTACGGCCTCGACTACGCCGAGAAGTACCGCAACCTGCCGTTCGTCGGTACGCTCGCGCCTCACGTCTACGGCGGCTGAGCCAATCGGGCCAGCCCCTGTAAGACGATCGGGAACCCCAGCGGGTTTCGCGCCGTTGGAGGAAGCAGAGACGGGAATGCCAGCCGTCCATGCCACTCCGTGCGGCTTCGGACAACAATGCTGGGGTACCGTCAGAAGAACTGTCTTATCAAACTCACTATGGCAGGAGGGACGGGGCGGCACCGCTCCGTATGGATGGACGTGAAGCGATACTTCCGTGGGCCGGTCATGTGGATCGTGCTGGCCGTCCTTGCCGTGGTCGTGTTGATGCAGGTCGTCGGCTCGTCCGGCGGCTACAAGACGGTGGACACCGGCCAGGTCGTGGCGGCGATCAACGAGAACAAGGTCGAGTCGGCCAAGCTCACCACCGGTGACGAACAGACCATCAAGGTCACCCTCAAGGACGGCCAGAAGGTCGAGGACAGCTCGAAGATCCAGGCGAGCTACATCGGCGACCAGGGCGTGGCCATCGCCGCCACACTGCAGAACAAGTACCAGGACAAGCAGATCCCGGACGGCTACACGGTCTCGCCGTCCAAGCAGAACCCGTTCGTCGGCGTCCTGCTCTCCCTGCTGCCCTTCGTCCTGATCGTGGTCGTCTTCCTGTTCCTGATGAATCAGATGCAGGGCGGCGGCTCCCGGGTCATGAACTTCGGCAAGTCCAAGGCCAAGCTCATCACCAAGGACACCCCGAAGACGACCTTCTCCGACGTCGCGGGCTGCGACGAGGCCGTCGAGGAGCTCCACGAGATCAAGGAGTTCCTCCAGGAGCCGGCCAAGTTCCAGGCCGTCGGCGCCAAGATCCCCAAGGGCGTGCTCCTCTACGGCCGTCCCGGTACCGGCAAGACGCTCCTCGCGCGCGCCGTGGCCGGCGAGGCCGGAGTGCCCTTCTACTCGATCTCCGGTTCCGACTTCGTCGAGATGTTCGTCGGTGTCGGTGCCTCCCGAGTCCGTGACCTCTTCGAGCAGGCCAAGGCGAACGCCCCGGCGATCGTCTTCGTCGACGAGATCGACGCGGTCGGCCGCCACCGCGGCGCCGGCCTCGGCGGCGGTCACGACGAGCGCGAGCAGACGCTGAACCAGCTGCTCGTCGAGATGGACGGCTTCGACGTCAAGGGCGGCGTGATCCTCATCGCCGCGACGAACCGGCCCGACATCCTCGACCCGGCGCTGCTGCGCCCCGGCCGCTTCGACCGCCAGATCGCGGTCGACCCGCCGGACCTGCAGGGCCGCATGGAGATCCTCAAGGTTCACCAGAAGGGCAAGCCGGTCGCGCCCGACGTCGACCTGGCCGCCGTCGCCCGCCGCACCCCCGGCATGACCGGCGCCGACCTCGCCAACGTGCTGAACGAGGCCGCGCTGCTCACCGCCCGCAGCGACCAGAAGCTGATCGACAACAAGGCGCTGGACGAGGCGATCGACCGCGTGGTCGCGGGCCCGCAGAAGCGGACCCGGATCATGTCGGACAAGGAGAAGAAGATCACCGCGTACCACGAGGGCGGTCACGCCCTGGTCGCGGCGGCCTCGCCGAACTCCGACCCGGTCCACAAGATCACGATCCTCTCCCGCGGCCGCGCCCTCGGCTACACGATGGTGCTCCCGGACGAGGACAAGTACTCGACCACCCGCAACGAGATGCTCGACCAGCTGGCGTACATGCTGGGCGGCCGCGCGGCCGAGGAACTGGTCTTCCACGACCCGACCACCGGCGCCGCCAACGACATCGAGAAGGCCACCAACGTGGCCCGCGCGATGGTCACGCAGTACGGCATGACCGAGCGGCTCGGTGCGATCAAGTTCGGCGGCGACAACAGCGAGCCCTTCCTCGGACGTGAGATGGCTCACCAGCGCGACTACTCGGAAGAGGTCGCCGCGCTGGTCGACGAAGAGGTCAAGAAGCTCATCGAGAACGCGCACAACGAGGCCTGGGAGATCCTGGTCGAGAACCGCGACGTGCTCGACCAGCTCGTCCTTCACCTGCTGGAGAAGGAGACCCTGGGCAAGGAGGAGATCGCCGAGATCTTCGCCCCGATCCACAAGCGCCCGCCGCGGCCCGCGTGGACCGGCTCCTCCCGCCGCACCCCGTCCACCCGCCCGCCGGTGCTCTCCCCGAAGGAGCTGGCACTGACCAACGGGGCGAACGGCTCGACGGCGGCGATCAGCACGGTCAAGTCGACGGCGTCGGAGTCCGCCCCGGTGACGGACAAGACCCCGGAAGACCGCCCCGAGAGCTGAACACTTTCAGCCACCAGGCCGGAATGAATGCCGCGGCCCCCAGGTTCTAGCCTGGGGGGCGCGGCATTTCGCATGTCCGCAGACAGAG
Source organism: Streptomyces sp. NPDC001410 (assembly GCF_042895235.1). Classification (NCBI taxonomy): domain Bacteria; kingdom Bacillati; phylum Actinomycetota; class Actinomycetes; order Kitasatosporales; family Streptomycetaceae; genus Streptomyces; species Streptomyces sp. NPDC001410. The sequence goes on along the minus strand of NZ_JBIAWE010000025.1, from coordinate 58,363 downwards.
CGCGTGGACGCACGCGTGACAGCACAGGAACGAGGAACCAGATGACCGACCCCGTGACCCTGGACGGTGAGGGCACCATCGGCGAGTTCGACGAGAAGCGCGCCGAGAACGCCGTACGGGAACTGCTGATCGCGGTCGGTGAGGATCCGGATCGTGAGGGCCTCAGGGAGACGCCGGCGCGGGTGGCGCGGGCGTACAAGGAGATCTTCGCGGGCTTGTGGCAGAAGCCCGAGGACGTCCTGACGACGACGTTCGACCTGGGGCACGACGAGATGGTGCTCGTGAAGGACATAGAGGTCTACAGCACCTGTGAGCATCATCTGGTGCCGTTCCGGGGCGTCGCCCACGTCGGCTACATCCCGTCCGTGACCGGGAAGATCACCGGTCTGTCCAAGCTGGCCCGGCTCGTGGACGTCTACGCCCGGCGCCCGCAGGTGCAGGAGCGGCTCACCACGCAGATAGCGGACTCCCTGATGGAGATCCTGGAGCCGCGGGGCGTGATCGTGGTCGTCGAGTGCGAGCACATGTGCATGTCGATGCGCGGCATCCGCAAGCCGGGCGCGAAGACGATCACCTCGGCGGTGCGCGGTCAGCTGCGCGACGCGACGACGCGGAACGAGGCCATGAGCCTCATCATGGCGCGCTGACCGGCCTGCGCCGAACGACCGGAGCCGGTGGTCAGGCCGCCGGCTCCGCGCCCGCGTGGTTGCGGTCCTCGTCCTCGGGGAGCTTGCAGACCCGCTCCAGGAACATGGCCGCCGCTATCACGCCGATGCCGGCCAGGACCGAGAGGCCGGCGTAGAGGGCCTGGTCGCGGCGGGCGGGGATGTCGAGGAGCTCCAGCAGGAAGACACCCGTGCCGCCGTACATGCCGGCGACCAGGGCGGCCACCAGGGCGCTGGCCTGGCCGAAGACGACCGCTCGGGCGGCCATCAGGGGGTCGACGCCCTTGGCGCCGGGGCGGCGCTCGCGCTGGGCCCTGAGCCGGGCGCGCAGCGAGAGCGCCGTGGCCAGCAGGACCACCGCGATCAGCGCGAGGACGACGGGGGCGGCCAGGGGGACGCTGGGGAGTGTCCCGATCGAGTTCCAGAGGCGGGCGCCCGCCCAGGACAGGACGCCGGCCACGACGAAGACGCCGGCCAGCAACCTGATGCGCAGCTCTCTCACGGTGTCCCTTCAGCTCCCCCGGACCGGTCCCGGACTGTGGTCGTCTTGACCTTAACGACTACTCGGGCAGTCGGAGTTCCAGGTCCCTGCGGGCCTCGACGCCGTTGCGGGTGACGGCCGACAGCAGTTCGGCCACCGTACCCCGGCCGGGCAGCAGCGCCTGCGGGTCGATGTCGTGCCACGGGGCGAGCACGAAGGCGCGCTCGTGGGCGCGCGGGTGCGGAAGGGTGAGCTGCGGGTCGTCGGAGGTGACGTTCGCGTAGGCGACGATGTCGACGTCCAGGGTGCGCGGTCCCCAGCGCTCGTCGCGGACCCGGTTGAAGGCCTCCTCGACGGCATGGGCCCGCTCCAGCAGGGAGGACGGCGGCAGGGTGGTCTTCAGGGCGACGACGGCGTTGTAGTAGGAGGGCTGGCTGCCGGGCTCGACGCCCCACGGCTCCGTCTCGTAGACCGGCGACACGGCCTTCACGCGGACGCCGGGGGTGTCCTCCAGGGCGTCGACGGCTCCCTGGAGGGTCTCCAGGCGGTTGCCGAGGTTGGAGCCGATGGAGATCACGGCCCATTTCGGGTTGCTCAGTGTCGTGTCGGCGGCGTCCACCTGCTCGACGACCGAGGCGGGCACCGGCTGGACGGTCGGGTCGCTGTGACCCTGGGCGAAAGGTCGGGTCATACTCGGCTCCGGGTGATGGTGACGGTCACATCGTCGAAGGGGACGGTGATCGGGGCGTCCGGCTTGTGGACGCAGACCTCTACCTCCTGGACTCCCTCGTGCTTCAGGCAGGTCTGGGCGATCCGCTCGGCGAGGGTCTCGATGAGGTTCACCGGTTCGCCCTCGACCACGGCCACGACCTCTTCGGCCACGATGCCGTAGTGGACGGTCTTCGCCAGGTCGTCGTCGGCCGCAGCCGGCCGGGTGTCCAGGCCAAGGACGAGGTCCACGATGAAGGTCTGGCCCTCCTCGCGCTCCTTGGGGAACACACCGTGGTGCCCGCGGGCCTTCAGGCCGCGCAGCGCGACACGATCCACGCGAATCACTCCTGCAATCGTCGGGAACGGCCGGGCGGTGCCGCGTGCGGGCGGCACACCGGCCTCTGACGAATCTACCTGCGGACGCTGACACATCCGGGTGACGGGGGCGCGTGCCCGGGCGGGGACCCGCAGGCTTCACCGTGTGTTTCCCCTGGGGAACCCGGCCGCGTCATGGGCTGGTAGCCGCACATACCCCCGGGTAGGTGATTCCAACCACTTCTTGGTCCGTGTGGGGTTCGTACGCGGTCACGCGAGGGGGTTGTCGCCAGAATTCTCGCCGTCCGCTCCGTTCTGGCCGCTTTCCTCTTCCTCGTCGGATTCGGCCAGTACGGGGGAGGCGTGGTGCGACCAGAGCTTCCAGCCGGTGGGGGTGCGCCGGAACACGTTCGTGGCGACGACGAGCTGGCCGACCAGGGGGCCGAGTTCCGCGCCGTCCTCGGGGGCGGGGCCGCCGCTCAGGATGTTCTCGGTGCAGGTCACCAAGGCGGTGTCGCCGGTGACGGAGACGTGCACGTCGGTGAGGAAGAACTGGATGTAGTCGGTGTTCGCCATGATCAGCGCGTACGACCTGAGGACCTCGGAGCGGCCGGTGAGCACCGGCCAGCCGGGGTGGACGCAGGAGATCACGCCGGTGTCCGCCGGGTCGTGGTACTCCTCGTCCACGCCCAGGTCGGAGGGCGTGAGCCAGAGCGAGGACAGCTCCTCGAAGTCACCGCGCTCCATCGCCTCGTAGAAGGCGGTGTTGGCGGCCTCCACCTGTTCGACGTCCGTGTGGGGGGCGCTCACCGGGCTCCTTCGACGGCGCGCGCCACTCGCACCGCGTCCGCGGTGGCGCGTACCTCGTGCACCCGAACCGCCCATGCGCCGGCGTGCGCCGCGAGCGCAGAGACGGCGGCCGTGGCGGCGTCGCGCTCGCGGGCCGGCGGGGGTGCACCCTCCGGGCCGGCGAGGACGCGGCCGAGGAACCGCTTGCGGGAGGCGGCGACGAGCAGGGGGTGGCCGAGGGCGTGCAGCCGGTCGAGGTGGGCGAGCAGCGTGAGGTCGTGCTCGGCCTGCTTGGAGAAGCCGAGACCGGGGTCGACGACGATGCGCTCGGGGGCGATGCCGCCCGCGAGAACGGCCTCCACACGCGCCTGCAGTTCGTCCACGACTTCGGTGACGACGTCCTCGTACACGCCCTGGACGTTGCCGCCCTGCAGGAAGCCGCGCCAGTGCATGACGACGAAGGGGGCGCCCGTGGCGGCGACCACGGGGATCATCGCGGGGTCGGCGAGGCCGCCGCTGACGTCGTTGACGAGGGCGGCGCCGGCGGCGAGGGCCTGTTCGGCGACGGAGGCGCGCATGGTGTCGACGGAGACGGCCACGCCTTCGGAGGCGAGGCCGCGGACGACGGGGATGACGCGCCTGAGTTCCTCGGCCTCGTCGACGCGGGTGGCGCCGGGGCGGGTGGACTCGCCGCCGACGTCGACCAGGTCCGCGCCCTCGGCCACCAGGTCCAGGCCGTGCTTGACGGCGACGGTCGTGTCGAACCAGCGGCCGCCGTCGGAGAAGGAATCGGGGGTCACGTTCACGACCCCCATGACCGCGCACCGGTCCCATGCCGGAAGGCCTGCCACTCGGCCGCGCCCGCTGAGGTTGTTCATACGTTCAGCGTAGGCCCAGGGGGGTGCCGCACACGCGCCGCGGCCCGGGCGGAAGCTCCCGTGCTGGAGGGGATGGGGCTTCCGCCCGGGCCGGTCAGGGGCCGGGCCGTGCTCTCGGCGCGGCAGGCCGGGGTCAGGCGGCTCGGACGTCGCGTTCCGCCACGGAGTGCGCGCAGGGGCGCTCGGCGGCCGCCCGGCGTCGGCGCAGGAAGCGCGGGAGCGGCAGGGCGAGGTCGACGAAACCCTCCGCCTGCATGGCGGCGAAGCCGATGCGGGGCAGGTCGGCGGAGGCGCGGTAGACGACGAAGCGCGGCTCCCAGCGCGGCTGGAACTTGGCGTTGAACTTGTACAGCGACTCGATCTGGAACCAGCGGGAGAGGAACACCAGCAGTCCGCGCCAGGCGCGCAGCACCGGGCCCGCGCCGATCTTCTCCCCGCGCGCGAGGGCGGAGCGGAACATCGCGAAGTTCAGCGAGACCCGCGTGATGCCGAACTTGGGGGCGGCCTGCAGGGCGGCGACGATCAGCAGCTCGTTCATGCCGGGATCGGCGGTGCGGTCGCGGCGCATCAGGTCCAGGGAGACACCGTCGGATCCCCAGGGCACGAAGTGCAGGATCGCCTTCAGGTCGCCGTACTCGCCGGGTTCGTCGTCGGCCTTGTGGGCGGTGGCGATCAGACAGTCGCCGTCGGTGGGGTCGCCGATGCGGCCGAGCGCCATGGAGAAGCCGCGCTCGTTGTCCGTGCCGCGCCAGTCCTCCGCCGCCCGGCGGACGCGCTCCAGCTCGGCCTCGCCGAGGTCACGGATGCGCCGTACCCGGGTTTCGTAGCCGGCCCGCTCGATGCGCTTGACCATCTGGCGCACGTTGCGCATCGCGCGTCCGGCGAGTGAGAAATCCGCCACGTCGACCACCGCCTCGTCGCCCAGCTCCAGGGCGTCCAGGCCGGTCTCGCGGGTCCACACCTCGCCGCCCGTCTCCGAGCAGCCCATGACGGCCGGGGTCCAGGAGTGCGCCTTGGCCTCGTCCATGAAGCGTTCGATGGCGCCGGGCCAGGCCTCGACGTCGCCGATCGGGTCGCCGCTCGCGAGCATCACGCCGGAGACCACACGGTAGGTGACCGCCGCCTTGCCGCTGGGCGAGAAGACGACCGCCTTGTCACGGCGCAGCGCGAAGTGGCCGAGGGAGTCGCGGCCGCCGTGCTTGTCCAGCAGGGCGCGCAGCCGGGCCTCGTCCTCCTCGGTGAGGCGGGCGGCCGGGTGTTCGGGGCGGAAGGCGAAGTAGATGGTGGTGACCGCGGTCAGCCAGCCGAGGGCGCCGAGGGAGAAGGCGACCGTCCAGGACGTGCTGCCGTCGTAGTCCAGCGGGCCCTCGAAGCCGAACAGGCCGTAGACGACGTGCGTCAGGCGGTCGGCCAGGCTCGGGTCGCCGACCATCCGGTTCGGATGGACGCTGACGATGACCAGGCCGAGGGCGAGGGAACCGGCGGCCATCAGGACGAAGTTGGCGAGTGCGCGCCAGCGGCTGCGCGGGTCCGGCAGCGCCGCGAACTCGTCGCGGTGGCGCAGCAGCGGAATCAGGATCGCCAACGAGATGAGCATGCCGATGACCGAGTGCCGGTACACGAACTCGGCGGCCGCACCGGCGGGCAGGAGCGCGACCGCGGCGCGCCACGCCCGGCGCTTGCGCCGCTTGAGCCCGTGTGCGAGCAGGAGCAGCAGCACGCCCGCGCTGAGCGAGAGTGCCGCCGCGAACGGCCCGAAGGAGCCGGGCAGTACCTCGGCCAGGGCATGCATACGGCTGTGACGGAAGCGCGGGAACACGCCCGCGGCGATGTCCATCACGCCCACGAGGGCGCACGCCCTGCCGACCAGAGCGGGGACGGCCTCGGGGCGCGGGCCGCGCAATATGCGCCGCGCCCGGCTTGATCGGCTCGGAACCCCGCCCGACATTTCCCCATCTATCCTGACAGACATCGCATCCCGTAGTTCTGCGAGAGACCTTGAACCCGGTGCCGATCGGGGCATCCGGCGACATTGCGCCCTCTAGGACGGTGTCTTGGGGAGAGAGGTTCACTCCCCTCCGGAAAGTCGGGTCAAAGGCCAAGGAAAGCCCCGGGCAAGCCCTTGCAACGATGCTGGGTGGGCCACGGGCGGAAAGCGCAGGCAGGAAGAGCCCATGGGTCTCACGAGCAACAAGGTGCTGGCGCTTGCGGTCGTGCTCGCCGCGGTGCTGTTCATCGCCACGGTGTGGTTGTGGCCGCGGCTCGCCCGGCAGAACTGGCGGGCCGTCAGCGGGCGCGTCGGTCTGCTCCTTGCCACCCAGCTGGCACTCTTCGGCTCCCTCGGGGTCGCCGCCAACCAGGCTTTCGGGTTCTACGCCAGCTGGGCCGACCTGTTCGGCCAGGAGACCGACCAGGGCATAGTCGTCGACCACTCGGCCAACGCCGGTACGGGCGGCCCGCTGCAGGTGGTCTCCTCCTCCCTGGTCAAGGGCGTCAACGGATCACGGCCGCAGACGGCCGGGCAGATCCAGAAGGTGGACATCGTGGGCCGTAAGACCCACATCGCCACCCCGGCGTACGTCTATCTGCCGCCCGAGTACTTCCAGCCGCAGTACCGCACGCGTACGTTCCCGGCGGCCGTCGTACTGACCGGCTACCCCGGTACGGCGCAGGCGCTGGTGGACAAACTGCACTACCCGCGTACGGCGCAGGAGCTGGCCAAGAACGGGCGGATGCAGCCGATGATCCTGGTGATGCTGCGGCCGACCGTGGCGCCGCCACGCGACACCGAGTGCGTGGACGTCCCGGGCGGGCCGCAGAGCGAGACCTTCTTCGCCGAGGACCTGCCCGAGGCCGTACTCGCGCACTACAGGGTGGGCAAGCGGCCCGGCAGCTGGGGCATCGTCGGCGACTCCACCGGCGGCTACTGCGCGCTGAAGCTCGCCATGCACCACCCGAGCGTCTACGCGGCCGCCGCCGGTCTCTCGCCCTACTACAAGGCGCCGATCGACCCCACGACCGGTGACCTCTTCAAGGGCGACACGAAACTGCAGAATCGTGCCGACCTGTGGTGGCTCCTCAAGCACGAGCCCGCGCCCGACACCTCGCTGCTCGTCACCAGCAGCAGGATCGGCGAACACAACTACAAGGACACCCTCAAGTTCATAGGGGATGTGCAGGCCACGAACCTGACCCGGATCTCGTCGATCATCCTGGACAGCGGCGGGCACAACTTCAACACCTGGCGCCGGGAGATCCCGCCGACGCTGCAGTGGCTCAGCGGGCGGCTGAGCGACCGCTGAGCCGCCGGGTGCCCGATGCCCGGAGAAGCTCGTGGTGTGGCGGTGTTTTTACGGGGCGGGGGTCCGCGAAGCGCCTACGCGCGGTAAGTTTCTGGCCATGCCACGTGGACGCCACCGCCATTCACCACCTCTGCACCGGCTGTTGCCTCCGTCGGCGATCGCCGGCGTGTCCGTCGTCTGCGCGCTGGGTCCCTGGGTGTTCTCCGAGGTCACGGTGTTGCGCACGCTGGCCGCGGCCGCCGCGGCAACCGCTGTCGTGGGCGCCGTCGTGATGCGCCGCTGGGACTCCCAGGCGGGCAAGCAGGTCGCCGACCTCACGCGCGCGCGGGTCAGCGACGAGTGGCGCTACGACGAACGGGTCGCCGAACTGGAGACCGACCTGGAGGAGTCGCGCGAGCTGCGCACCAAGCTCGAGCAGCGGCTGCGCGCCAAGCGCGCGGAGCTGGCCGGGCTGCGCAACGAGCACGCGGCCCTGCTGCGCCGCTACGCCACGGCGGAGACCGAGCGCGCGAGCGCCCTGGAGGGGCGCCGGCTGCTGGAGATCGAGGCGGCCGTGCCGTCCGGCCCGCCCGCACTGCCGCCCGCGCGCAGCGCCGAGCCCGAGGCCGGCGAGCCCGAGACCGGTGACGCGGTCGAGACCGCCGAGGCCGCCGAGGCCGCCGAGGAGAAGCCGAAGGCCGGCCCGGTGTTCTCCGCCGAGGGCGCTCAGCTGTTCCTGAAGGCCGCGGTGGCGCTGTCCCGGCTGGACCGTGACGGGGCGTCAGTCGAGGCCGAGGTCGAGTCCGCCGAGGTCGCGGTTGCCCAGGCCGAGTCTGCCGAGGTCGCGGTTGTCCAGGCCGAGTCTGCCGAGGTCGCGGTTGCCCAGGCCGAGTCTGCCGAGGTCGCGGTTGTCCAGGCCGAGTCCGTCGCGCCCGAGTCCGCCGAACCCGAGCCGGTCAGGCCCGAGCCCGTAAGGCCCGAGCCCGTCACGGCCGAGTCGACCTCGGACGGGTCCGCCGAGGCCCCGGGTGACGGTGTGCGCAAGGAGCCCGCGCAGGAGGCCGACACGGAGGGCGAGGCGCAGGGGAAGCCCGAGGCGGCCGGCGGACACGAGCCCGCGGCCGCCACCTCGACGACTGCGGACCAGCCCGCCAAGCCCGCGGGGCAGCAGCCCGCCGGTCACTTCACGGTGCCGACCGCGGTGGCCGTCGTACCGGCCGCGCCCGCGCGGCGCCCGGCGATCGAGGGCGGGTTCGACTTCTTCGGCACCCAGAAGCAGTCGGCGTCCGCCGCGCTGGAGTCCGTGCAGAACGAGGACCTCGCCGACGTCGTCGGCCAGGAGGCCCTCGCGCTGCACAAGGCCGAGGCGGAGGCCGAGTTCAAGCCCGCCGACGCGGAGTCGCGCGGCGTCGGCCAGGTCATCGACCTGACCGCGCACGACGAGACGGAGCAGATCGACCTCCAGGGGCTGCGCACCGCCGCTTCCTGAGTCTCCGCCAGGCATCCACCAGGCACCGAGCCCGGTCCACCCGCGAGGGGTGGGCCGGGCTCACGCCATCCAGCAGTCGGGGCGGGCGTCCCTGCGGCCGGTGCGGGACCGCTCCGCCTGGGCGCGCAGCAGCAGTGCGGCCTCCTCGGCGTCCCGCAGGCGGGCCGTGACGGTCTTGTCGGCCCCGGTGTCCACGTGGACGTCGGCGAGCCGCCACAGCCGCTCCCAGGGCCCCTGGGTGAGCCGTACGCTCTGCACCTTGGCGTGCGGGACCAGCGACAGGCGGCGGCGCAGCAGGCCGTGCCGGGCGGCGAACACCGCTTCGGTGACCGCGAGGCCGTGCCCGCGCCACCACACCGGCACGCACCGACCGGCCCGCCGGGGCGGGCGGGACAGCGACTCCGGTACGGTCACGCCGGGCAGTATGCGCGCTATGACCGACTCGGCCAACGCGCGCGGGGCGACCGGCACCAGCACGGAGTTGTCGGACCCGGCCACGTCCAGCTCCACCCGCACCCAGCCCCGCCGTCGCCACAGCAGCGGTTCCACGATCCGCACGGTCTGCACCCGTCCCGGCGGCACCGTCTCGTGCGCGCGGTCGAGCAGGCCGTGGTCGATGCGCAGCCCGTCCGGGGACTCGCCCACCGTCCAGTCGTACTCGGCGACGAACCGCCCCGCGCTGCTCGCGCCCGCCGTACCGAGCAGCGGCAGGGCGGCGGCGAGGACGGTCCACAGGCTGTGGGTGGCGAGCCACAGCACGGGCGGTACGACGAGGGCGGCGGCCAGGGAGCCCCAGGCGGCGCCCGTCAGCACGAGGGAGAGCGCCAGCTCGCGCGGGGGCACCCGCAGCAGCTCGTGCGCCGGTGCCTCGCCGACTTCGCGCGCCGTCTCGGGCGCGAAACCCGCGGCGCGCGCGAGCAGCTCCGCGCGCAGCGTGCGCGCCTCCTGCTCGCCCAGGAAGGCGAGTTCGTCCTTCTTGTCGGCCCCGACGACATCGATGCGCAGCTTGGCGACACCCGCCACGCGCGCGAGGAGCGGGCGCGTGACGTCGACCGCCTGGATGCGCTCCAGCCGGATGTGCGCGGTGCGCCGGAACAGCAGCCCGGTACGGATGCGCAGTTCGCTGTCGGTGACCGCGAAGTGCGTGAACCACCAGGACAGGAAGCCGTAGAGGCCGGCCGCCGGGACCAGCACGGCGAGTCCGACGAGCAGCATCGTGGAGGTCAGCCGCTGCAGCTGCTCCTGCGCGCCGCTCGGGTCGTGCCCGGCCCAGCCGGCGAGTACGGCGACCGGCGCCCAGGTCCGCCGGAAGGGCGTGACGGGGTGCAGCCGCCGCTCGGCCAGGGGCGGGTGTGCCGGCACGTCGTCGAGGTCGGATGTGGTCACAGGCCCGCCGATCGGGCCTCGCCCAGCTCGGTGAGCCGGTCGCGCAGCCGCTCCGCCTCGGCCGGGTCCAGACCCGGGATGGTCGCGTCGGTCGCCGCGGCGGCGGTGTGCAGCTGCACGCTGGCCAGCCCGAAGGAGCGTTCCACGGGCCCCGAGGTGACCTCCACCAGCTGCATCCGCCCGTACGGCACCACGGTCTCCTCGCGCCACAGGACACCGCGGCTGATCAGCAGGTCGTCGGCGCGCTCGGCGTACCGCCAGGAGCGCCAGTTGCGGGCCAGGAGCCGCCAGCCCCACGCGCCGAGGGCCAGCGGGAGCAGCGCGAAGGCGGCCCACGTCCAGCCGGCGAGCAGGCCGGGCAGCAGCCCCGCCGCGACGGCGAACACGCCCGTCCACACCGCCAGCAGCAGGCGGCGCATGCGCAGCAGGCCGGGCGGCAGTCCCCGCCACACCGGCTCTTCCCCCGATATCCCGGTCTCCTCGGGGATCCCCGTTTCCATGGAGCCAGCGTACGTAGGGGAAACTGGGTCCATGACTGCGACGGAGACCACGGTCGGCATCGGCGGTGCCGCCGAGAGCACCGACATGGTGCTCAACATCGGCCCCCAGCATCCGTCCACGCACGGCGTGCTGCGGCTCAAGCTGGTGCTGGACGGAGAGCGCATCCTGCACGCGGAGCCGGTCATCGGCTACATGCACCGGGGCGCGGAGAAGCTCTTCGAGGCGCGCGACTACCGGCAGATCATCATGCTCGCCAACCGCCACGACTGGCTGTCGGCGTTCTCGAACGAGCTGGGCGTGGTCCTCGCCGTGGAGCGGATGCTCGGCATGGAGGTCCCCGAGCGCGCGGTGTGGACGCGCACGCTGCTCGCCGAGCTGAACCGGGTGCTGAACCACCTGATGTTCCTCGGTTCGTACCCGCTGGAGCTGGGCGGGATCACGCCGGTCTTCTACGCGTTCCGGGAGCGCGAGGTGCTCCAGAACGTCATGGAGGAGGTTTCCGGCGGGCGCATGCACTACATGTTCAACCGCGTCGGCGGCCTCAAGGAGGACCTGCCGGCCGGGTGGACGGCACGCGCGCGTGCCGCCGTCGCCGCCGTGCGCTCCCGGATGGACGTCTTCGACGACCTGGTGCTCGGCAACGAGATCTTCCGGGGGCGTACGCGGGACGTGGGGGCGCTCACGCCGGAGACCGTGCACGCCTACGGTGTGAGCGGGCCCATCGCGCGCGCGTCGGGCGTCGACTTCGACCTGCGCCGCGACGAGCCGTACCTGGCCTACGGCGACCTCCAGGACACGCTGAAGGTCGTCACCCGGAGCGAGGGCGACTGTCTCGCCCGTTTCGAGGTGCTCCTGGAGCAGACCCACAACGCACTCGACCTCGCCGACGCCTGCCTGGACCGGTTCGCCGAGCTGCCGCCCGGGCCGATCAACCAGCGGCTGCCCAAGGTGCTGAAGGCGCCCGAGGGGCACACGTACGCGTGGACCGAGAACCCGCTCGGGATCAACGGCTACTACCTGGTCAGCAAGGGCGAGAAGACCCCGTACCGGCTGAAGCTGCGCTCCGCGTCCTACAACAACATCCAGGCCCTGACCGAGCTGCTGCCGGGGACGCTGGTGGCGGACATGGTGGCGATCCTGGGGTCGATGTTCTTCGTGGTCGGCGACATCGACAAGTGAGCCGCCGGCCCTAGGCGAGTGGGTCCGGGATTCCAACCGGCTGTAGCAGCCAGCCGAAGTCGCCGAGGCCGCCCGGGGCAGTGAGTTCGGCGGCCTCGCCGGCACTCGCCAGGGCGCGTACGTAGGCGGCGGGGTCCGTCGAGGCCAGCGCGAGCGGCGGGCGTGCGCCGGTGAGGTCCAGGGCGCGCAGGGCGGCGCGTTGCGTGAGCAGGCGTGCGGCGGGGAGTGTGCGCGCCGTGTCGGAGGGTGTGTGCGCCATGTCGTGAGGTGTGTGCGCCGTGCGAGCTGACGTGCTTGCCACCGCGCACGCGTCCAGCGCGACATGCGCCGTGATGTCGCACGAGCCGTTCGGCACGGGTGCCGTCTCGCGCCCCTCCCGGAAGCCGGTGAGCGTCCCGAACGGGGGGCGCGCGTCCGCGGTGTGCGCGTAGTCCACGGCCACCGCAAGTCCCCGCACCACCCGGTCCACCGCGGCCGCCCACGCCAGGTCCCGGGGCAGCCCGATCTCCGCGCGCAGCCCTTCCTCGCCCGGCAGCTGCCACCACCGCGCCAGCCAGTCCGCGTCCGCGCCCGACACCGGCTGCCCGAGCCGTTCGGTGCCGTCCGCCGCGACGAGCACCAGCCGGGGCACGCCCGCCGGGTCCACCTCGGCGACGTCCACGGGCACGTTGTCCAGCCACTCGTTGGCGAACAGCAGCCCGGTGATCGTCTCCGGGGGTTCGCTCCGCCAGGTGATCCGGTCGTCCAGGCCCGCCGGACGGTCCGCGATCTCGACGGCGTGCCCGCGCGCGCGGGCCGCCACGTCGGCCGGCAGGGCGGCGAGCACGCCGGTCACCAGCTCTCCGCGCCCGGCGCCCATGTCGACGAAGTCCAGCGTCCGCGGCCGCCCGAGCGCCTCGTCGACCCGGCACAGCAGCCGTGCCACGGCGCCCGCGAACAACGCGGAGGCGTGCACGGACGTACGGAAGTGACCGGCCGGGCCCTCGGGCCGCCGGTAGAAGCCGCCCGGCCCGTAGAGCGCCTCCTGGGTCGCCTCCCGCCAGCCGTGTCCCTCGCGGATGCTCTCCGCCGTCGCCTCATCCGTCACCGGGACAGACTAGGCGCACAGGTGATCACGGCATCCACCTTGCGGAGTACGCGTCGCTCTTGCGGATCGGCCCTCCGGTTGACCCCTGCACGCATCTCGCTTCCCTACTCTGGGTTACGTGCAACGCCTTTATGACTTCCTCCGCAGGCACCCGACATGGGTCGACAGCTTCTGGGCCGTCGTCCTGTTCGGGATTTCCGGCGTGAGCGTGGTGAGTCAGAACGGCGTGCCGGACCACCACATGTCGGTCGGCGGCGGGCTGGCGGTGTCCGCCGTCCTGTGCGTCGTCGTGGCGCTGCGTCGCCGCTTCCCGGAGGCGATGCTGCTGCTGGCCCTCGCGACAGGGCTGGCCCAGCTGGTCCTGGACATCGAGATGACCGCCGCCGACTTCGCCATGCTGGTGATCACCTACACGGTCGCGGCGGTCGGTGCGCGCTGGGCCTCCCGGCTGGCGCTCTTCGTCAGCCTGTCCGCGGCCGCCCTGGCGCAGATCCGCTGGCCGGACCAGCACTCCAGCGGGCTGGGCCAGCTGGCGATCGCGGTGTTCCAGACGGTGCCGTTCGCCCTGGCCTGGGTGCTCGGCGACTCCATGCGCACCCGCCGGGCCTACTTCGCCCAGCTGGAGGAGCGCGCCGCCCGGCTGGAGAAGGAGCGCGAGGCACAGGCGAAGGTGGCGGTCGCGGCCGAGCGCGCCCGGATCGCGCGCGAGCTGCACGACGTCGTCGCGCACAACGTGTCGGTGATGGTGGTCCAGGCCGATGGCGCCGCCTACGTCCTCGACGCCGCGCCCGACCAGGCGAAGAAGGCCCTGGAGACGATCTCCTCCACCGGCCGCCAGGCCCTCGCCGAGATGCGCCGCCTGCTGGGCGTGCTGCGCACCGGCGAGCACCAGGAGAGCGGGGAGTACGTCCCGCAGCCGGACGTCGAGCAGATCGACGACCTCATCGAGCAGTGCCGCAGTTCCGGTCTGCCCGTCGACTTCAAGGTCGAGGGCACCCCGCGCCCGCTGCCCAGCGGGGTGGAGCTGACCGCGTACCGCATCGTGCAGGAGGCGCTCACCAACACCCGCAAGCACGGCGGGCCCAACGCGGGCGCGAGCGTGCGGCTGGTCTACTTCGACGACGGGCTCGGCCTGCTCGTCGAGGACGACGGCAAGGGCGCCCCGCACGAGCTGTACGAGGAGGGCGGCGCCGACGGCCAGGGGCACGGCCTGATCGGCATGCGCGAGCGGGTCGGCATGGTCGGCGGCACCCTGGACGCCGGCCCGCGCCCGGGCGGAGGATTCCGCATCAGCGCGCTGCTCCCGCTCAAACCGGCGCACTGACGCCGCCGCACGCCCCCTGTTGACACCTGTCACGCCCCCAGAGCAACCCCCAGAGCAAACGGAAGAGGCCCCCGATGACGATCCGCGTGATGCTCGTCGACGACCAGGTGCTGCTGCGCACCGGGTTCCGGATGGTGCTCGCCGCCCAGCCGGACATGGAGGTCGTCGCGGAGGCGGGTGACGGAGTCGAGGCCCTTCAGGTGGTGCGTTCCACCGCCGTCGACGTCGTCCTGATGGACGTCCGCATGCCGAAGCTGGACGGCGTCGAGGCCACGCGCCGCATCTGCCAGGAGCCGAACCCACCGAAGGTGCTCATCCTGACCACCTTCGACCTGGACGAGTACGCCTTCTCCGGGCTGAAGGCGGGCGCCTCCGGCTTCATGCTCAAGGACGTGCCGCCCGGCGAGCTGCTCGCGGCCATCCGCTCCGTGCACAGCGGCGACGCGGTGGTGGCGCCGTCCACCACCCGGCGCCTGCTGGACCGGTTCGCGCCGATGCTGCCCTCCGCCGGCCGGGAGCCCCAGCACAAGGAACTGGAGCGGCTCACCGACCGGGAGCGCGAGGTCATGGTGCTGGTCGCGCAGGGCCTGTCGAACGGCGAGATCGCGGCCCGGCTGGTGCTGTCCGAGGCGACGGTGAAGACCCATGTGGGGCGCATCCTGACCAAGCTCGGCCTGCGTGACCGGGTGCAGGTGGTGGTGCTGGCGTACGAGACCGGACTGGTCCGGGCCGGCGGGCACGGCTGACGCCCCCTCGGCGAAGTCCGCTGCAGTTCGGCAGCGCCCTGAAGGGGCGCGGGGCCGTGTTTGACGACAGGACCTAGCGCAGGACGCCCTCGATGAAGTCGCTGCCCAGGCGGGCCACCGCGGACAGGTCCAGCTGGTGCTGGACGTAGCGGCCGCGGCGGCCGCTCGTGATCAGGCCCGCCTTCTTCAACACCGCCAGGTGCCGGGATATCTCGGGGGCGGACATGCCGTGCGCGTCCGCCAGTTCGCTCGTGGTGTGCTGGGCGCGGGCCAGATGGCGGCACAGCCGCATCCGCACCGGGTGGGCCAGCGCCTCCAGGCGGAGCGTGAGCTGCTCGACGGACGGCGCCTGCGGGTGGCAGCCGCTGACGGGATAGGTGATCGTGGGCTGCCAGCCGTACCGGTGCAGGACCATCACATGGGGCCAGCCGAGGCTGGTCGGCACCAGGACGAGGCCGCCGTCGCCGATGGCCGTCCGCCCCACCAGGAGCTTGTCGACCGTGATGAGCCCGGCCTCCTCGTCCAGCGAGACGGCACCGGAGAGCGAGGCGAGGGCCTCGCCCAGGCCCTTGCGGCGCAGCAGTTCGGTCTTGTGCCGGGCGTCCGCCGCGAGCTGGGGCTGGAGCCGGGCCCAGGTGTCGGCGAAGAAGGCCTCGTCGCAGTCGAGCACGAGCTGCCGGAACCAGGCGCGGACGGCCGGCGGGTCCTCCAGCAGCCGGCGGGTGACCCGCTCCTGGACGGCACCGCGCGCGGCGGCCAGCTCCAGGGAGCGCCGACGCAGCTCCGGATCGTCGAGCGGGCCGGGCTCGGCGATGTCGTAGCGCAGCTGACAGGTGAACTCCAGGGCCGCGTGGACGAACTGTTCGTCCGTCAGCATGTCCAGCTGGTCCAGTTCCTCGGCGAGCGTGGCGCCCGGTTGCGCACGCCCGCCGGGTATCCCGGCGAACGGGGCGAAGACGTCGGAGAACGTCGTGCGCCACAGGAAGTCCGCCTCGCACAGCCGGTCGGCCAGACCCGGGTCCAGCCGCGTCGACACGGCGGTCACCCAGCCCTGCAGCTGCGGGTGGTGGCCGGGCTCGCTGAGCGCGTGCAGCGCCATCCCCAGCTCCGCCAGCGGTGAGGGCACGACGGAGATGCGCTCCGGCGGCAGTCCGGCGATGTCGATGGTCACGCTCATGCCCCCATGGTGCACCCGGCCACCGACACTGCCCCGTGGATTGACGGCTGCCGTCAATCCACGGGACATCCGCTCTGAGCAGGAGCAATCTGAGGACACCGGGGCAACCGCGGAGCCCGATCAGTCATCGATCAGCCACGTCCCGAGAAGGCGATCCGCCATGAGCATCACGCAGCAGTACCTCCTCGACACCTACCGCGCCCGCCTGCACGGCGAGCCCGCACCGCCCGCGCCGGGCCGCCACGACCGCGACCTGATGCGCGAGCTGCGCGACTACCGCCGCTTCCGCGCGGTCCTCGCCGAGCGCCCGGCGCGCGGGCGGCTCCGCCAGGCCCTGACCCGCCGGCTGCGCCCCCGCGCGCTGTAGCTACGCCCGCTCCGGAAAGCGCGCCGGCTACGCCCGCTCCGGCAAGCGCGCCGTGAAGTCCGCGACCGCCGCTCGCACGTCGTCCGTGGTCCACTCCAGGCCGGCGGCGGTCACGGTCACCTCGATCGAGGACAGCCCCGGCCCCTTGGCGGCCCAGGGCCCGACGAAGAGGTAGGTCCCGGTCTCCTCGGCCTGGCGTACGGCTGCCTCCACCAGTACGTCGGTGTCGTACGGCAGCCAGACCTGGAACTGGTGGGTGTGCGGCTCCCCGGGGTGCACGCGCGCCCACGGCAGCCCGGCCTCGGTGAACCCCTCGCGCAGCGCGGCGGCGACCACGCGCGCGTGGCGCACGTAGTCGGGCAGCCGGGGCAGCTCCCGCTCCAGGCCGACGAGCGCCGACAGAGCGGTCGGGAACTGCTGGAAGATCGCGCCGCCGTAGCGGTGCCGCCAGGTCTTCGCCTCCTCGACCAGGGACTTCGGGCCGGCCAGCGCGGCGCCGCCGAAGCCTTCCAGGGACTTGTAGAACGACACGTAGACGCTGTCCGCCAAGTCCGCGATCTCGTGCAGGGGACGCCCGAAGTGGACGGTGGTCTCCCACAGGCGCGCGCCGTCGAAGTGCACCACTGCGTCGCGCTCCCGCGCCGCCTGCACGACTTCCGTCAGCTCCTCCCAGGAGGGCAGCACGAAACCGGCGTCCCTGAGCGGCAGTTCCAGCATCAACGCCCCGAAGGGCTCCTCGAAGCCGCGTATCTCCTCGGCCGTGGGGAGCCGGGGCTCCTCGGTGACGTGTACCGTGCGCAGGCCGCTGACCTCCCGGAACGCGTTGCGTTCATGCACCTCGGGGTGGGCGAGCGGGTGCAGGGCGACCGTGGGGTTGCCGGTCCGGGCCGCCCAGCAGCGCAGGGCCACCTGCTGGGCCATCGTGCCGGTCGGGAAGAACGCGGCGGCCTCCGTGCCCAGCAGAGCAGCGACCCGTTCCTCCAGGGTCGCGACGATCCGGTTGCCGTACACGTCCGCCGGTTCGTCCAGGTCGTACACCTCATGCGCCGTCTCCTGGAGCAGCGCGAGCCGTTCGCGGACCGAGGCGCGCAGACCCGTGCGCGCCAGGACGCGCGTGGCCTTCCGGTAGCCGGCCGCGCGCCGCTCCTGCAGCTGCTCCTCGGCGGACCGCTCGTCACCCTGCTCAGCCGTATCAGTCATGCCGTGGATCATGCCCCGCGCGCTGGTGCGCGGCAGCGGAATCTCCGTACGGCGAAGGCGTGGCGTAACCCACAGCCTGTGGACGACCGGCCGTGACCCGACCCGATAGCGTTAACATGACGAGAAATCGTCCGGTACCCAGAGCGGACTGGAACGGGAAGGCCGCCGTCGCGTGAGTACAGTCCACCAGCCAGACCTCAAGGACCGCCCCGCGCGGCTCACCGTCGGCGTCGTCGGCGCCGGACGGGTGGGCCCCGCCCTGGCCGCGTCCCTCCAGCTCGCCGGGCATCGCCCGGTGGCCGTCTCCGGAGTCTCCGACGCCTCCCGCAGGCGCGCCGAGACGATGCTCCCCGACGTGCCCCTGGTGCCGCCCGCCGAGGTCCTCCAGCGCGCCGACCTCGTCCTGCTCACCGTCCCCGACGACGCCCTGCCCGATCTGGTCGCCGGCCTCGTCGAGACCGGCGCCGTGCGGCCGGGACAGCTGCTCGTGCACACCTCCGGGCGGTACGGCGCCAAGGTCCTCGACCCCGCCCTGCGCGCGGGCGCGCTGCCCCTGGCGCTGCACCCGGCGATGACCTTCACCGGCACCCCGGTGGACGTCCAGCGCCTGGCGGGCTGCTCCTTCGGCGTCACCGCGCCCGAGGAGCTGCGCCTGGCCGCCGAGGCCCTCGTCATCGAGATGGGCGGCGAGCCCGAGTGGATCAGCGAGGAGAACCGCCCGCTCTACCACGCGGCCCTCGCCCTCGGCGCCAACCACCTGGTGACCCTGGTCGCCCAGTCCATGGAGCTGCTGCGCACGGCGGGCGTCGAGGCCCCCGACCGGATGCTCGGCCCGCTCCTCGGCGCCGCCCTGGACAACGCGCTGCGCTCCGGCGACGCGGCGCTCACCGGACCGGTCGCGCGCGGGGACGCGGGCACGGTCGCCGCGCACGTCACCGAGCTGCGCAGACACGCCCCGCAGACCGTCGCGGGCTATCTGGCGATGGCCCGCGCGACCGCCGACCGTGCCCTCGCCCACGGCCTGCTGAAGCCGGAACTCGCCGAGGACCTGCTCGGCGTGCTGGCCGACGGCGGGAACGGCACCGACGGCACGAACAGCACCGAGGGGAACGCCTGATGACCGCCGCCCTGCTGAGCACCGCCGAAGAGCTGCACGCGCGCGTGCGCCACGGCCGCCGTGCCGTCGTGATGACCATGGGCGCCCTGCACGAGGGCCACGCCACGCTGATCCGCACCGCGCGCGAGCTGGCCGGCCCGGGCGGCGAGGTCGTCGTCACCGTCTTCGTCAACCCGCTGCAGTTCGGCGCCGGCGAGGACCTGGACCGCTACCCGCGCACCCTCGAAGCCGACCTGAAGCTCGCCGAGCAGGCGGGCGCCGACGCCGTGTTCGCGCCCTCCGTGGACGAGGTGTACCCGGGCGGCGAACCCCAGGTGCGCGTCTCCGCGGGCCCGATGGGCGCACGCCTGGAGGGCGCCTCGCGGCCCGGGCACTTCGACGGCGTGCTCACCGTCGTCGCCAAGCTGCTGCACCTCAGCCGCCCCGACGTGGCCCTGTTCGGGCAGAAGGACGCCCAGCAACTGGCCCTGATCCGGCGCATGGTGCGGGACCTGAACTTCGGCATCGAGATCGTCGGCGTACCGACCGTGCGCGAGGAGGACGGGCTCGCCCTGTCCAGCCGCAACCGCTACCTCTCGCCCGACGAGCGCCGCACCGCCCTCGCCCTGTCCCGCGCGCTGTTCGCCGGCCGCGACCGGCACGCCGCGCAGGAGGCGCTGCGCGCGCGGGCCCGCGAAGTGCCGTCCACGCGCGCGCGTGCCGAGGCGCTGAGCGCCATAGGGGAGTCCCGCGCGGCGGCCGACGCGCACGCCGTGGCCACCGCCGCGCCCGGCGGCCCGGCGGCCGTCCGCGCAGCCGCCCGCCAGGTCCTGGACGAGGCCGTCCGCCTCGACCCGCCGCTCCAGCTGGACTACCTCGCCCTCGTGGACCCGTCCGACTTCACCGAGATCGGTGACGGCTTCACCGGCGAGGCCGTCCTCGCGGTGGCCGCCCGGGTGGGCACCACCCGGCTGATCGACAACCTCCCTCTCACCTTCGGATCCCTCGGAGCCGCCTCGTGACCAGCACAGGCATACGACTGCACGCGCCCGCACCCGGGTGGTCCATCTCCGCAGACGTGGTCGTCGTCGGCTCCGGAGTGGCCGGCCTGACCGCCGCCCTGCGCTGCGAGGCCGCGGGCCTGACGACGGTCGTCGTCACCAAGGCCCGCCTGGACGACGGCTCCACGCGCTGGGCGCAGGGCGGCATCGCCGCCGCCCTCGGCGAGGGCGACACTCCGGAGCAGCACCTCGAGGACACCCTGGTGGCCGGCGCGGGCCTGTGCGACGAGGACGCCGTACGGATTCTCGTCACCGAGGGCCCCGGTGCGGTACGGCGGCTGATCTCCACCGGCGCCCACTTCGACACCGACGACGAGGGCGACATCCAGCTCACCCGCGAGGGCGGCCACCACCGGCGCCGTATCGTGCACGCGGGCGGGGACGCGACCGGCGCGGAGGTCTCCCGCGCGCTCGTGGAGGCCGCACTTGCGCGCGGGGTGCGCATGATCGAGAACGCGCTGGTCCTGGACCTGCTCACGGATGCCGAGGGCCGCACCGCGGGTGTCTCCCTGCACGTGATGGGCGAGGGTCAGCACGACGGCGTGGGCGCCGTGCACGCCCCCGCTGTCGTCCTCGCCACCGGCGGGATGGGCCAGGTGTTCTCCGCGACCACCAACCCGTCCGTGTCCACCGGCGACGGCGTGGCGCTGGCGCTGCGCGCGGGCGCGGAGATCAGCGACCTCGAGTTCGTCCAGTTCCACCCGACCGTGCTCTTCCTCGGCCCGGACGCCGAGGGCCAGCAGCCGCTCGTCTCCGAGGCGGTGCGCGGCGAGGGCGCCCACCTGGTCGACGGGGACGGGGTGCGCTTCATGGTCGGACAGCACGAGTTGGCCGAGCTGGCGCCCCGGGACATCGTCGCCAAGGGCATCACGCGGCGGATGCTGGAGCAGGACGCCGAGCACATGTTCCTCGACGCCCGGCACTTCGGCGCCGACATGTGGGAGCACCGCTTCCCGACCATCCTGGCCGCCTGCCGCGCCAACGGCATCGACCCGGTCACCGAGCCCATCCCGATCGCCCCGGCCGCCCACTACGCCTCCGGAGGCGTCCGTACCGACGCGCAGGGGCGGACGACCGTCCCCGGCCTGTACGCGTGCGGTGAGGTCGCCTGCACCGGCGTGCACGGCGCCAACCGGCTCGCCTCCAACTCCCTCCTCGAAGGCCTCGTCTACGCCGAGCGGATCGCCGCCGACATCGCGGCGGCCCACGCCGCGGACGGCCTGCACGCGCGCGTGCCCGTACCGGTCCCGGACCCGGAGAAGCCCGCGTACCCGCTGCTCGCCCCCGAGGCCCGGTTCGCCATCCAGCGGATCATGACCGAGGGCGCGGGCGTGCTCCGCTCGGCGGAGTCGCTGGACAAGGCCGCGGACCAGCTCCAGCGGCTGCACAGCGAGGCCCGCGACGCCCTGGAGGAGAACGGCAAGACCGCCGAGCCGGGCGTCGACACCTGGGAGTCGACCAACCTCCTGTGCGTGGCCCGCGTCCTGATCGCCGCCGCGCGGCTGCGCGAGGAGACCCGCGGCTGCCACTGGCGCGAGGACCGCGCCGAGCGCGACGACACCGACTGGCGACGCCACATCGTCGTACGGCTCAATCCCGACCGGTCGCTGGCCGTACGCACCACGGACACCGCAGACTTCCCCCCGACCCGGCAACACCAGCGCCCTCAGGAGCAGAACAAGTGAGCACCGACGACCTTCCCCTCGTCCCGACCGGCGGCTGCGGTGACGGCTGCGCCTGCGGCGCGGAGGGCGACGAGGAGTACCTGGAGTGCGGGCTCGACCCCGCGCTCGCCGAGCTGCTGGCCGCTGCCGGACTCGACCCCGTCGAGGTCGAGGACATCGCGAACGTCGCCATCCAGGAGGACCTGGCCGGCGGCGTGGACGTGACGACCGTCGCGACCATCCCCGAGGAGGCCGTGGCCACCGGCGACTTCACCGCGCGTGAGGCCGGAGTGGCGGCGGGCCTGCGGGTCGCCGAGGCCGTGCTCTCGGTGGTCTGCACGGACGAGTTCGAGGTCGAGCGGCACGTCGAGGACGGCGACCGCGTCGAGGCCGGGCAGAAGCTGCTGTCGGTCACCACGCGCACGCGTGACCTGCTCACCGCCGAGCGCAGCGCCCTCAACCTCCTGTGCAGCCTCTCCGGCATCGCGACCGCCACGCGCGCGTGGGCCGACGCGCTGGAGGGCACCAACGCGCGCGTGCGTGACACCCGCAAGACCACGCCGGGGCTGCGCTCGCTGGAGAAGTTCGCGGTGCGCTGCGGCGGGGGCGTCAACCACCGCATGTCGCTCTCCGACGCCGCTCTGGTGAAGGACAACCACGTGGTGGCCGCCGGCGGCGTCGCACAGGCCTTCAAGGCCGTACGGGAGGCCTTCCCGGAGGTGCCGATCGAGGTCGAGGTCGACACCCTGCACCAGCTGCGCGAGGTCGTCGAGGCGGGCGCCGACCTGATCCTGCTGGACAACTTCACGCCCGACCAGTGCGCGGAGGCGGTCGGGATCGTCCGCGGGCGCGCTCTGCTGGAGGCCTCCGGGCGGCTCACCCTCGACACCGCGCGCATGTACGCCGACACCGGCGTGGACTTCCTGGCCGTCGGCGCCCTCACCCACTCCTCGCCGATCCTCGACATCGGCCTGGACCTGCGCGAGGCGGAGTAACGGCCATGCTGCTCACGATCGACGTCGGTAACACGCACACCGTGCTCGGCCTGTTCGACGGCGAGGACATCGTCGAGCACTGGCGCATCTCCACGGACGCGCGCCGCACGGCGGACGAGCTGGCGGTGCTGCTGCAGGGCCTGATGGGCATGCACCCGCTGCTCGGTGAGGAGCTGGGCGACGGCATCGACGGCATCGCGATCTGCGCGACCGTGCCGTCGGTGCTGCACGAGCTGCGCGAGGTCACCCGGCGCTACTACGGCGACGTGCCCGCGGTGCTGGTCGAGCCGGGCGTGAAGACGGGCGTGCCGATCCAGTTCGACAACCCCAAGGAGGTCGGCGCCGACCGCATCATCAACGCGGTCGCGGCGAACGAGCTGTACGGCGGCCCGGCGATCGTCGTCGACTTCGGCACGGCGACCACCTTCGACGCGATCTCCGCGCGCGGGGAGTACGTCGGCGGGGTCATCGCCCCCGGCATCGAGATCTCGGTGGAGGCCCTCGGGATCAGGGCCGCGCAGCTGCGGAAGATCGAGGTGGCCCGGCCCAGGAACGTGATCGGCAAGAACACCGTCGAGGCCATGCAGTCGGGCGTCGTGTACGGCTTCGCCGGGCAGGTCGACGGCGTGGTGGGCCGGATGGCCCGGGAGCTGGCCGACGACCCCGACGACGTGACGGTGATCGCCACGGGCGGCCTCGCGCCGGTGGTGCTGGGCGAGTCCTCGGTGATCGACGAGCACCAGCCGTGGCTGACCCTGATCGGCCTGCGCCTGGTGTACGAGCGGAACGTGTCCCGGATGTGAGGCACCGGCGCCCGTGGCGGGCGCCGGCCTTCGCGGGCGCCGGGTGCCCGGTCTTTGCGCCGCACGCGCGCGGGTGACCCCGGTCGGGGGAAACCTGGCAGCGACACGCGACGACACAGCATTCCGATTCGTCACTTTTGTCCGATTAGCGGTAGCGTCGCCGCATGCCCACGCCATACGGATCCCGCGGCGGCATGGCGTTCGGCGCGGAGGAGCTGCGTGTGCTCCGCCGTGCTCTCGCCCTCGCCCTTCACCCCGGCCGAGCGTCCACCGAGGACGTCAAGGACTGCTTCCGCCTCGCCGAGTCGCTCGACGAGGCGATGCGCGAGGGGGCCAGGCTGCGCGCCTTCCTGGTGGCCGACCTCGGCCGGTACCGCGCCGCCCTGCCGGGCGCCGCCGCCGGCTACCTCACCCTGATCGAGGAGGCGCTGGGCGCCGGGCACCGGCCGACGCCGGACGATCTCGTCGCACTCCGGGCGCTGCGCGGGAACCCTGTGGCGGCCGCCCTGCTGGACCGCTGCCAGGGGCTCGCCGAGCAGGATGTACGGGCACGCTTCGCCCAGGGCGCCCGCAAGGTCCCGGCCCCCGCCGTACCGCCCTCCAGGGCGCGCCTGCTGGCCCTTCCCGGCGGCGCGGGCGAGACCCTGGCTGCGGAGGCCGACGACGCGGACAAGCCCGCCCAGAAGCCCGCTCCGAAGCCCGGCAAGACCCCTCCCGCACGTCCCGCCGAGCGCCCGGCCTCCGAACCGGCCGCCCCGAAGCGCCCCATCCCCACGCCGGGCGAGGTCTTCCCCCGCCGCAAGCCGCCGACGCCGCCCGCCGACCCGGCCGAGCCCGCCGAGTCGCGGCAGCTCGCTGCCGGCTGAGCGCCGCTTCGCCCACCCCGTCCCTTTCGCCCCGGCCCCTCTGGCTACTCTGGAGCCATGGACTACGTCTCCGCGCTCGTGCCCCCGGTCGTCATGGCCGTGTTCTTCATCGGTGTGGTCAGGGTGATCGTGAAGACCCAGGGCGGGGCCGCCAAGGCCAAGGAGGACGCGGCCGTGGACGCCGCCCTCGCGCGCGCGGAAAGTGCACGTCAGGCCTCCGCCGCCGGCGACGCCTGAACCGTACGGCTCTGGGCGCACGACTCCTCGCACCCCGGTGCTCTCCGAGTCGTGCGCCCTTTTTGTCCACCTTCGTAACCTAAGTGCACGTTCGGCACGCCATTGGCGGGATCTCCCACTATTGTTCTGAGCTGTGCCTCGCCCATTGGGAGAACTCGAAGACGCGGTCATGACGCGGGTGTGGAAGTGGAACCGCCCGGTGACCGTTCGAGAAGTCCTGGAAGACCTGCAGCAGGAACGGTCCATCGCGTACACCACCGTGATGACCGTTTTGGACAATCTCCATCAGAAGGGCTGGGTGCGCCGTGAGGCCGAAGGGCGCGCCTATCGATATGAGGCCGTCTCCACCCGAGCCGCCTACGCCGCCGCTCTGATGAACGACGCCTGGTCGCAGAGCGACAACCCCGCCGCGGCTCTCGTCGCCTTCTTCGGGATGATGAGCGAGGAACAGCGCCAGGCCCTCAGGGACGCCGTACGCATCGTCCAGGGTCCGGAAACGCAGGAAGCCCCCCAAGCCCCGCAAGTGGAGAACCCCGGCGCGGCGGGGGAGGCCGCCGGGCGATAGCGTCCGCTCATGTCAGCAGAGCGTCCCGAAGTCACCGCAAAAGCCATCACCGTCCGGCGGGCCCGGACCAGCGATGTTCCGGCCGTGCGCCGCCTCCTCGACGCCTACGCCCGCGACCGCATCCTGCTCGACAAAGCCACGGTGACGCTTTACGAGGACATCCAGGAGTTCTGGGTCGCGGAACGCGACGACAACGCCGAGGTGGTCGGCTGCGGGGCGCTGCACGTCATGTGGGAAGACCTGGCGGAAGTCCGCACTCTCGCGGTGAAGCCCGGCCTCAAGGGCGCCGGTGTCGGCCATCAGTTGCTGGAGAAGTTGGTGGAGACGGCGCGCTGGCTCGGCGTTCGGCGCGTTTTCTGTCTCACCTTCGAAGTGGACTTCTTCGGGAAGCACGGCTTCGTGGAGATCGGGGAGACACCGGTCGACACCGATGTGTACGCGGAGCTCTTGCGTTCCTATGACGAGGGTGTCGCCGAGTTCCTCGGTCTCGAACGAGTGAAACCGAACACCTTGGGCAACAGCCGGATGCTTCTGCATCTGTGATCGTCTTTGCCCGGGTGCCCTATGTCCGAAACGCGCATGTTTCCGGGCCGAGACGGGCCCCTGGGTCTCTCCCAGGGGTTTGTGTTTTTCCGGCAAAAGCGGTTTGCTTTCCGACGTACTGCAGTACTGCATATAACAGGGGCGGCGAAACGGCGGGCGCCGCACACCCCCTGGCCCTCACGTTATCGATGAAAGGAAATCCGGTGGCACAGAAGGTTCAGGTCCTTCTTGTCGACGACCTCGACGGCGGCGAGGCGGACGAGACTGTGACGTTCGCGCTGGACGGCAAGACGTACGAGATCGATCTCACGACTGCCAATGCGGACAAGCTGCGTGGCCTTCTCGACCCCTACTTGAAGGGTGGTCGGCGTACCGGTGGCCGTGCCTCGGGCGGGCGCGGAAAGACGCGTGCCGCTTCCGGCGGCAGCCAGGACACCGCGCAGATCCGCGCCTGGGCGAAGGACAACGGCTTCGAGGTCAACGACCGCGGCCGTGTTCCCGCGTCCATTCGCGAGGCCTACGAGAAGGCCAACGGCTGATTTCGCCGGCAGGTGAACGGCCGGGCGCTCGCGCGCCGCAGCCGGACCCGGTGGCACTGCGCTGCCACCGCGTCCATCACTCGTACGAGATCGGGGGCGCCTCCCGGGCTCCCCATGGCCGGCAACGCCGGCAGCGAGGCCTCGACCTCGCCCCCCGGCCCGGGGGGCCGCAGCCATACGGCGGCCCCCTGCAGGGAATCGGCGGCGCAGGGCCCGTCGAGAAGCGGCTGAGCCCCGCTCCGGGCCCGCTCGGGCGGAGTCGGCGCCTCCATCAGGCCGCCCGCGCCCAGGACCCGAAGGTCCAGCGTCAGCGCCCCCCATTCCAGCCACTCCAGCAGCGCCGGCAGTTCCTCCGCGCTGCCGACGGCCAGCAGCAGCCGCATCCGATCGCCCCACAGGGCCACCGGAGAGTCCGGCGCGAGATGCCTGAGCGCCGCGGCTCCCGCCTCGGCCGGCGCGTCCAGGACGTCGAACCGCAGCCCCGTGACCAACATCAGCGGCCGTCCGGGCACGGTCGGCCAGCCCAGATCGTTCTCGTACCAGTACCGGGCCCGTACGTCCGGGTTCTCCGGAAGATCGGAGAGCTTCCGGTCGAGCGGTCGGCGAGGAAGGGGGACAGTGGAGGTCATGGAGACCGAGCCAGCCATGCCAAGTGCAACAGCCAAAGCGGGCCTCAGGTTACGCTGGGTGCTCTGACGATTGCGCAGAGTTCCCAAAAGGGGAGCGTGTGGGGGTCCGGGGAGGCGCAAGGTTGTTCGCCCATAGCGGAGGGAACCCGTGCGCACGGCATGGAGTGTCAGTCCCAGCGGGTAAGACATGCCTAGTGGGAGGGGGCGACGCGCAGAACGGGCCGTCTCACGTTCGCCATCGGCGTAGTGGCGAGTGGGGTAACTGCCTGGCCTGCGGGAACATCGTCTCGCACCATCGGGTTGGAGCAGATGTCGGCGTTCGGGGTCAGGAGGCCAAGGACGGTGTCGGCAGTTGGAATGAGCGGTCCCCGCTTGCGGGACTAAGCTGCGGAAGGACAGGGAGGGGAAGTTCCCCCCACTGCCTGACCGCTCTGAGGAGCGATTAACGATGTTCGAGAGGTTCACCGACCGCGCGCGGCGGGTTGTCGTCCTGGCTCAGGAAGAAGCCCGGATGCTCAACCACAACTACATCGGCACCGAGCACATCCTCCTGGGTCTCATCCACGAGGGCGAAGGTGTCGCCGCTAAGGCCCTGGAGAGCCTCGGCATTTCGCTTGAGGCGGTCCGCCAGCAGGTGGAGGAGATCATCGGTCAGGGCCAGCAGGCCCCGTCCGGCCACATCCCCTTCACCCCCCGTGCCAAGAAGGTCCTGGAGCTGTCGCTCCGCGAGGCTCTTCAGCTGGGCCACAACTACATCGGCACGGAGCACATCCTGCTCGGCCTGATCCGCGAGGGCGAGGGCGTCGCCGCCCAGGTCCTGGTCAAGCTGGGCGCAGACCTCAACCGGGTGCGGCAGCAGGTCATCCAGCTGCTCTCCGGTTACCAGGGCAAGGAGACCGCCACCGCCGGCGGCCCGGCCGAGGGCACGCCCTCGACCTCCCTCGTCCTGGACCAGTTCGGCCGGAACCTCACCCAGGCTGCTCGTGAGTCCAAGCTCGACCCGGTCATCGGGCGCGAGAAGGAGATCGAGCGGGTCATGCAGGTGCTGTCCCGCCGTACGAAGAACAACCCGGTCCTGATCGGTGAGCCCGGTGTCGGCAAGACCGCCGTCGTCGAAGGCCTCGCCCAGGCCATCGTCAAGGGCGAGGTGCCCGAGACGCTCAAGGACAAGCACCTCTACACGCTGGACCTCGGCGCCCTGGTCGCCGGCTCCCGCTACCGCGGTGACTTCGAGGAGCGCCTGAAGAAGGTGCTCAAGGAGATCCGCACCCGCGGCGACATCATCCTGTTCATCGACGAGCTGCACACGCTGGTCGGTGCGGGTGCCGCCGAGGGCGCCATCGACGCCGCTTCGATCCTGAAGCCGATGCTGGCCCGCGGTGAGCTGCAGACCATCGGCGCGACCACGCTGGACGAGTACCGCAAGCACCTGGAGAAGGACGCGGCCCTGGAGCGCCGCTTCCAGCCCATCCAGGTCGCCGAGCCGTCCCTGCCGCACACCATCGAGATCCTCAAGGGTCTGCGCGACCGGTACGAGGCCCACCACCGCGTCTCCATCACCGACGAGGCGCTGGTCCAGGCCGCCACCCTGGCCGACCGCTACATCTCGGACCGCTTCCTGCCGGACAAGGCGATCGACCTGATCGACGAGGCCGGTTCCCGGATGCGCATCCGCCGGATGACCGCGCCGCCGGACCTGCGCGAGTTCGACGAGAAGATCGCCGCCGTCCGCCGGGACAAGGAGTCCGCGATCGACTCGCAGGACTTCGAGAAGGCCGCCTCCCTGCGCGACAAGGAGAAGCAGCTCCTGGCCGCCAAGGCCAAGCGGGAGAAGGAGTGGAAGGCCGGCGACATGGACGTCGTCGCCGAGGTCGACGGCGAGCTGATCGCCGAGGTCCTCGCCACGGCCACCGGCATCCCGGTCTTCAAGCTGACCGAGGAGGAGTCCAGCCGCCTGCTCCGCATGGAGGAGGAGCTGCACAAGCGGGTCATCGGCCAGAACGACGCCGTCAAGGCGCTGTCGAAGGCGATCCGTCGTACGCGTGCGGGCCTGAAGGACCCGAAGCGTCCGGGTGGTTCGTTCATCTTCGCCGGCCCGTCCGGTGTCGGTAAGACCGAACTGTCCAAGGCGCTCGCCGAGTTCCTCTTCGGTGACGAGGACGCGCTGATCTCCCTCGACATGTCGGAGTTCAGCGAGAAGCACACGGTCTCGCGTCTCTTCGGTTCGCCCCCCGGCTACGTGGGCTACGAAGAGGGCGGTCAGCTGACCGAGAAGGTCCGCCGCAAGCCGTTCTCCGTCGTCCTCTTCGACGAGGTCGAGAAGGCCCACCCGGACATCTTCAACTCGCTGCTGCAGATCCTGGAGGACGGTCGCCTGACCGACTCCCAGGGCCGGGTCGTGGACTTCAAGAACACGGTCATCATCATGACGACCAACCTCGGCACCCGGGACATCTCCAAGGGCTTCAACCTGGGCTTCGCGGCCACGGGTGACACGAAGTCGAACTACGAGCGCATGAAGAACAAGGTCTCGGACGAGCTCAAGCAGCACTTCCGCCCCGAGTTCCTCAACCGCGTCGACGACGTGGTCGTCTTCCCGCAGCTGACGCAGGAGGACATCCTGCGGATCGTCGACCTGATGATCGGCAAGGTGGACGAGCGCCTGAAGGACCGGGACATGGGCATCGAGCTCTCCCAGTCCGCCAAGGAGCTGCTGTCCAAGAAGGGGTACGACCCCGTGCTGGGAGCCCGGCCGCTGCGCCGCACCATCCAGCGCGAGATCGAGGACTCGCTCTCGGAGAAGATCCTCTTCGGCGAGCTGCGCCCCGGCCACATCGTGGTCGTGGACACCGAGGGCGAGGGCGACGCCGCCACCTTCACCTTCCGGGGTGAGGAGAAGTCGGCTCTGCCCGACGTCCCGCCGGTCGAGCAGGCGGCCGGCGGTGCCGGGCCGAACCTGAGCAAGGACGCGTAAGCGTCACGGTCGACGAAAAGGGGCCGGTGCTTTCGAGCACCGGCCCCTTTTCGTATGCGCGGACTCCCGTGCGGGAGCGCCGAATTCCGGAAGGGCGATTCCGGAAGGGCGAATTCCGGACGGGTTACGACAACTGGCCGTTGTAGTCCGGCAGTTTGAACGTCTTCTCGGCGTGGCCGCCCGACAGGTCGGTGGCGCTGTTGCCGACGTTCGCGATGATCGTGTAGCCCTGGTTCTCGATGTCGACGCGCTGGGCGGTCTTGTAGGCGGCGACGTCCTTGAAGAGGTCGAACAGGCCGCGGACGTAGAGACCGGAGACGTCGTAGCCGTCGTGCTCCAGGTTGTACTCGGTGGGCCAGTAGATGATGCCCGGACGAGCCGTGACGAAGAACAGCGAGACGCCGTGCTCCTGGGCGTACTCGGCGACGTTCAGCACCGGCTTGTTGGCCGGCTGCGGGTAGCTGAAGCCGAAGTCGGTCTCGAGCGTGGTGTTGTCGATGTCGAAGACGATCGCCTGCTTCTCACCGGGCTTGGCGGCGGCGATGCGGGCCTTCAGGTACGGCAGGGCCTGGTCCATGACCGACTGGCAGTCCTTCTGCCAGGTGGCGTAGTCGACCTTGGCGGCCGTGGCGGAGGCGCTGCTCGTGGTCGCGTCCGCAGCCTCGGCCGGGGCGGCCAGCGCGGTGAGCGCGGCCACGGAGACGGCGGTGGCGGAAATCCGGCGCGCCCAGGGGCGGTTGGTCATCGGTGGGGGTCCTCTCACGTCCGTACGCTGCACGGCCTGAACGGTTAACTGTCAGGGGCATGATCTGTGGTGAGGGTGGCGCGAGGGGAACCGTAGGGTTACCGGCTGGTAGGTGGCTAGAGGTGTGCGTCACATTTCTCGGGCCGGCGGTTTGGATTGCCGGTGATAAGCCGCACAGGCGAAATGTCCGTTACTAACCCACATAGTGGGACTCCGTATCAGAACAAAAGGGACTTTCGTCCCGGAACCCCGCGTAAAAACCCGACGTCGTCGGGGTTGGTGGCCAAGGGTGGGCGACCTGTCAAGGAGTGGGCGTTTTTGTGTCCTCCTACTAGCTTGCGCCGTAGATGGGGGTCTTTGAGTCGAGATGGGGTGACGGGTTACCAATGAGTGGCCCGCCCGGCGAACACCTGAGCGCCGGGTGGCGGTTATGTCCCCGAGCCCACGAGGTCCCGATGATCCAGCGCTTCACGTCCCGTTCTTCCCGTACGTCCTCGCTCCGCACCCGTGTAACCGTCCTGGCTGCCGGAGTAGGCGCCACGGCCGTGCTGGGGACCGGGATCGCGAGCGCCGCCGCTCCGTCGGCGACCGCCTGGGTCGACCCGGTGAAGAAGTACACGCTCTCCGCCGGCTTCGCCCAGGCCGGCGCCCACTGGGTCGCCAAGCACAGCGGTCAGGACTTCGCCGTCCCGACCGGCACCGAGGTCGTCGCCGCGCACGGCGGCACCGTCGTCAAGGCCGGCCCCAACGGCGCCGGTGACGGCCCCGCGTACGGCAACGCCATCGTCATCAAGCACGGCAACGGCACGTACTCGCAGTACGCCCACCTGTCCCGGGTCGACATAAAGATCGGTCAGATCGTCAAGACCGGCCAGCACATCGCCCTCTCGGGCAGCACCGGCAACTCCACTGGCCCGCACCTGCACTTCGAGATCCGTACGACCCCGAACTACGGCTCCGGGATCGACCCGGTCGCCTTCCTGAAGGCCAAGGGCGTGACCGTCTGAGCCGGCCCTCCGGGCGGCTTGGCTAGATCTCCTTGTGGGCGCCCTGGTGCGCCTGCGTGACGAGGTCCATGGCGACTTCGAGAACGGCCTCGTGCTTCTTCTCGGAGTCGCCTTCCACGTCCTGCATCACGAACATCCCCGCGTGCAGCGTGAACATCGCGCTGACGCAGCGGACCTGCTCCACGAGCGGTGCCTCGGGGTCGATGAAGATCTCCCTGAGGTCGCGCATGCGGTCTTTGAAGGTGTCGCCGATGCGCAGCTCCCGTACCGTCGCCTGGTTCTCCTGCATGAACCGGAAGAGCGGTTCCGCGCCGACCAGGGCCTGGCTGTAGCGCCGCAGCAGCTCGTGCTTGGTCTCCAGGGTGTGCGGCTGGCTGCGGCCCCACTCGATCAGGTCCTGGATCGGTTGCGTCAGGTCCTCGAAGAGGCTGACGATGATCTCTTCCTTGGTCTTGAAGTGGTAGTACAGGGCCGCCTTCGTGACGTCGAGATGCTCGGCGATCTCGCGGAGCGAGGTCTTCTCGTAGCCCTGCTCGGCGAAGAGTTCGAGCGCGACGTCCTGGATGCGCTGGCGGGTGTTGCCGCGGCGCTGCTGCTTGGTGCCGTCCATGGTGACGCCCATCCTCGTACTCCTCGCCCCCCGGCGAAAACTTACTTGACGCCCGGCTAGTGAAAGGTCTACCTTCCCCAGTGTAGTGAACTAGCCGGGCGGCAAGTAAGTAGTCGTCAGGGGGAGTGGGAGAGATGGCGGACACACAGGCGGCCGTGACGGTTCAGGGGATACCCGATCCTCAGGAGAAACAGCCGAAGAGCGTGCGCGTGGTGCTGCTCGCGCTCATGATCGCGATGATGCTCGCCATGCTCGACAACATGATCGTGGGTACGGCGATGCCGACGATCGTCGGCGAGCTGGGCGGGCTGGAACACCTCTCGTGGGTCGTGACCGGCTACACCCTCGCGACGGCGGCGGCCACCCCGATCTGGGGCAAGCTCGGCGACATGTACGGCCGCAAGGCCACCTTCCTCAGCTCGATCGTCATCTTCCTGATCGGCTCCGCGCTCAGCGGCATGGCCCAGAACATGGGCCAGCTCATCGGCTTCCGCGCGATCCAGGGCCTCGGCGCCGGCGGTCTGATGGTCGGCGTGATGGCGATCATCGGTGACCTGATCCCGCCGCGGGAGCGCGGCAAGTACCAGGGCATGATGGCCGGCGTCATGGCGCTCGCGATGATCGGCGGCCCGCTGGTCGGCGGCACCATCACCGACAACTGGGGCTGGCGCTGGTCCTTCTACATCAACCTGCCGCTCGGTGTGGTCGCGCTGGCGCTGGTCAGCGCCGTGCTGCACCTGCCGAAGAAGCGGGCCAAGGCCGGCATCGACTACCTCGGCGTCGTCCTGCTGACCGTCGGCATCACCTCGATCGTGCTGGTCACCACCTGGGGCGGCACCGAGTACGCCTGGACGTCCGCGCGGATCATGGAGCTGATCGGCATCGGCGTCGCCGCGCTGATCGGGTTCGTGTTCTGGCAGACCAAGGCCGCCGAACCGGTCGTGCCGCTGCACATCTTCCGCAGCCGCAACTTCACCCTGATGTCCCTCATCGGCTTCATCACCGGCTTCGTGATGTTCGGCGCCACGCTCTTCCTGCCGCTCTACCAGCAGTCCGTGCAGGGCGCCTCCGCGACCAACTCCGGTCTGCTGCTCCTGCCGATGCTCGGCGCGATGCTGGTGACCTCGATGGTCGCCGGCCGGGTCACCACCGGCAGCGGCCGCTACAAGATCTTCCCGATCGCCGGCGGCGCGCTGATGATCGTGGGCCTGTACCTGCTGTCGCTGATGGACACGGACACGACCCGGCTGACCTCCGGCATCTACATGGCCGTGCTCGGTCTCGGCATGGGCTGCCTGATGCAGGTCACCATGCTGGTCGCGCAGAACAGCGTGGAGATGAAGGACATGGGCGTGGCGTCCTCGTCCACCACCCTGTTCCGTACGCTCGGCTCCTCCTTCGGTGTCGCCATCATGGGCGCCTTGTTCAACCACCGGGTCCAGGACGTCATGGCCGAGCGGGCCGGCGCGCTGGGCTCGAAGATCACCGAGCAGTCGGCCCAGCTGGACGCGGCGAGCCTCGCGAAGCTGCCGGCGGCGGCGCGGGAGGCGTACCAGCACGCGGTGTCCGCCGGTACGCACTCGGCCTTCCTGCTGGGCGCGGTGATCTCCGTGGTCGTGCTGATCGCCTCGCTGTTCGTGAAGGAGGTGCCGCTCCGGGGCGGCCCGCAGAAGCCCGCGGCGGACAGCGCGGAGGCGGATGCCGCTCCGGCGCCGGTGATCGAGGCAGTCTGAGTTTTCCGAGCTTCCGAGCCGAAGGCCCCCGGCAGGTGTCCGCCCCGGGGGCCTTCGCCCCTTTTTGCGCCTGAACCGGCGCCGCTCTCGCGGACCTGGTTGATCGCCGTCGTGGTTCCTCGATTGACGGTTGCGGCCGCCGTGGGCGCTTCAAAACCGCTGTCAGTCCCCCATGGCACCATCGCTCTGAGGACTGGCGCGGCCGCCCGGACATGGACGACACCTTCGTCCCCGAGTGGCTGCGGCTGGTGCCGGTCGACTTCGAGGGGGACTGGTGGGGGCACGCTGGTCACGACCTTCCTGCGGCCGCTGGAGGAGGTCGAGCCGGAGCAACGTCCGCAGCTGCAGGCCGCCGTGAACGGCGCCCGTGCCGCCGGGACCCCCTTCCTCAGCTTCTTCACACCGCCGCGGATCCTGGCCCTGGCCCGCGAGAGCGGGTTCCGTGAGGTCCGCCATGTCACGGCCGTGGAACTCGGCGAGCGCTACTTCGCCGACCGGACGGACGGCCTGCGGCCGTCACGCGGGGAGGAGCTGCTCGTCGCCACCACGTGAGGGCGGCCCCTCAGGGAACCCGGCTCCGTGCTCAGCTGCCGACGCCCCCGGACCGCGGCAGCATCGGATAGCTGCCCGTGTTCGTGGGCGCGTGTTCCGGGAGCCAGAGGACGGCCACCGCGCCCTCGGCCGGGAGATGGTCGGGGGTGCCGACGGGGCGTACGTTGCGGAAGGTCAGGCGGGCGCCCAGCACCCGGGCCTGGCCGGCCGCGATGGTCAGGCCCAGGCCGTGACCCTGGCCCGCGCGGTCCGCGCTGCCGGTGCGGAAGCGGCTCGGTCCGTCGGCGAGCAGCGCCTCGGGGAAGCCGGGGCCGTGGTCGCGGACCCGGATGACCCGGCCCTCGACGGTGACCTCGATCGGCGGCTTGCCGTGCCGGGCGGCGTTGGCGAGCAGGTTGAACAGGACGCGCTCCAGGCGGCGCGGGTCGGTGGTGACCTCCGACTCGTGCACCACCCGTACGGCGATGTCCGGGTCCTTCGCCGCCACGCGCCGGGCCACGAACTCGCCCAGCACGATGTCCTGCAGCTCGGCCCGCTCGGAGGCACTGTCGAGGCGGGCCACCTCCAGGACGTCCTCGACGAGCGTGCGCATCGCCTTCGCCCGGTCCAGGACCAGTTCGGTGGGGCGGCCGGGCGGCAGGAGTTCGGCGGCGGTGAGCAGGCCGGTCACCGGGGTGCGCAGCTCGTGCGCGATGTCGGCGGTCACCCGCCGCTCGGCCTCCAGACGCTGCCGCAGCGCGTCCGCCATCGCGTCCACCGCGCGCGCGAGATCGTCGGTCTCGTCCCGTACGACCCCGCCGATGGCCTCCCGCACCCGTACGTCGGTCTCGCCGTTGGCTACCTGGCCCGCCGCGGCCGCCGCCTTGCGCAGCCGCCGCGACAGCTGCCCGCCGATCAGCACGCCGAGCGCGCTGCCGCCGAGCACGACCGCGATGGACCCGATGACCAGGGCCTGGTCGAGGTCCTTCATCACGTCGGTGGAGCGGTCCGGGAAGTGACTGTGCAGGGACAGCACATGCCCGTCCTTGGCGGGTACGGCCGCCCAGATGTCCGGCACGCCGCCGCGGTGGTCGCTGACGTAGCTGGCCCGGCGGCCCTCCTGGACCTTCTCGCGCAGCACCAGCGGCAGCTCGGGGTCGTCG
The DNA here is from genome assembly GCF_042895235.1 of Streptomyces sp. NPDC001410. Classification (NCBI taxonomy): domain Bacteria; kingdom Bacillati; phylum Actinomycetota; class Actinomycetes; order Kitasatosporales; family Streptomycetaceae; genus Streptomyces; species Streptomyces sp. NPDC001410. Next base: position 23,026 of record NZ_JBIAWE010000025.1, on the reverse strand, counting down.
ATCTTGATGTTGGGGAAGTTCGGCCGCCCGAACCGCTCGTAGTTTCCCTGGGCCAGCTGCACCCGCTCGTTGGCCAGGTCGCGCGCGTTGTCCAGCATCGAGACCCGGGCGGCGTTGTGCACGACCAGGCTGAGCGCTATGGCCACCAGCCCGGCGACCAGGGCGATCGCCGCGCTGAGCTTCCATCTGAGCCCGGTCCGCAGGCCTGCGCGCTCCGCCCACCCCACCGGGCGCCTGATGATCCCCCGCATGTCGGCCCCGCTCAGGCCTTCAACTTGTAGCCGAAGCCGCGGACCGTCTCGATCCGGTCCTGGCCGATCTTCTGCCGCAGCCGCTGCACATGGACGTCGACGACCCGGGTGTCCCCGCCCCAGCCGTAGTCCCACACCCGCTCCAGCAGCTTGTCCCGGGAGAGCACGGTGCCGGGCGCGGTGGAGAACTCCAGCAGCAGCCGCATCTCGGTCGGGGTCAGCGCCACCGGCTGCCCGGCCCGGCGCACCTCCATGCCCTCGGTGTCGATCTCCACGTCACCGAAGGTCAGCGGGCCGCCGTTCACCTGCGCCGGGTCCTGCGCGCCGTGCGCGGCACCGGCGTGGCCGAAGCGGCGCAGCACCGCGCGGATCCGGGCGACCAGGACGGCACCGTCGAACGGCTTGGTCACATAGTCGTCGGCGCCCGCCTCCAGACCGAGGACGACGTCGATCGAGTCCGCCCGCGCCGAGAGCATGATGACCGGCACGGTCGACTCGTCCCGGATACGACGGCACAGGCTGACGCCGTCCAGGCCCGGGACCATGACGTCCAGCAGCGCGATGTCGGGGCGGTCCGCCCGGAACGCCTCCAGGCCGGACAGTCCGTCGGGCATGGCGGTCACCGCGAAGCCGTCCCGCTCCAGGGCGAGCTGGGTGGCCTCGCGGATGACGTCGTCGTCCTCGACGAACAGGACGTGGGTCTGGTCTGCCATCCCGGTGCTCTCAGTCCTTGTGGTGGGCGTACGTGGGGGGTTCAGCTGTCCGACGCGGACGCCGTGTCGCCGCCGGTTCTGCTGTAGTAGGTGTCGTGCCTGTACCGCTGGGTGAACCGGCCCGCCTTCCACGCGTAGGTGAGCACGGTCTCCCTGGACGGGTTCGACATCTGATCGTCCGTGTCGTACACCTGCTTCGTAACGGTCAGGGCGGTGCCGTCGATCTCCCCGACGACCGGCGAATCCTCGGCTTTGAACACATTCTTGTAGGTGCCGCCGACATCCCGGTACATGTACGTGCCGATGCCCACCCAGTCACCGCAGGTCGACACGTTGATCAGGACGTCGTTGACGGATCCGCCGGTCAGATAGCCGTAGGTGGTCTCGATCGGGTAGTCGTCGTCGCCGCTGCACGGCTTCAGCTCCCGCTTCACCGTCGGGGAGACCGCCGGGTCCTTCTTGATCAGCGCGACCGCGTCCACCTCCCGATAGCCGGCGGTCGTGCTCGGGCTGGGAGAGTCGGCGGCTCCCGCGACCGCCGACGCCTGCGCCGGGCCCTCGTCCCGGGTGCCGGTTCCCCCGGTGCCGCACGCGACGACGAAAAGGGCGAGGGCGGCGACCGCGGCCGCAGCCGTGATCACCGCCTGTGTACTGCCTCGGGCCTCGCTGGGCCCGGCCCCGGTCAGGCCGCGCAACGCTCCCGCTCCTCACGCTCCAGCGCGCGTGCGTCCAGATCGCGGGCCTCCAGCTCCTCGCGGAGCCGGGCGAGCGCCCGGTGCAGCGTGCTCTTGACCGTACCGGCCGACATGCCGAGGGCCGCGGCCGTCTCCTCAGTGGACATCTGCTCCCAGTGTCGCAGCACCACGACGCTGCGCTGCTTCGGAGCGAGCACCTTCATGATGTCCATCAGCAGGGCCCGGTCGGCGTGCTGCTCGGTGGAGTCGTCGACGGAGGCGTCCGGCAGCTGCTCGGTCGGGACCTCCTCCAGCTTGCGCGCCCGCCACCACTCGGTACGGGTGTTGATCATCACCCGGCGCAGATAGGCGTCGGCGAGCCGCTTGTCGGCGATGCCCTCCCAGCGGCCGTACGTCCGCACCAGCGCGGTCTGCAGCAGGTCCTGGGCGTCGACCGGGTCCGGAACCAGCCGGCGAGCGCTGCGCAGCAGCGCGTCCTGCCGGGTGCGGACGTACTCCTCGAACTCGAGCACCTCACCCTGCGCCATGATCAACCGCCTCCGTTCCCCGTACTCCGGCTCCCCGCCGAAGTCCCGCTGTCCCGCTGGCCCGTGGTCTGCCGGGCACGAGAAAAAAGCTACGGAGCTGTTGTCACGGGGCTGTGCGGAGCAGCCTGCGGCTAGCAATCGGCTGTCCGTCGGTTGTGTAACGGAAGTGGGTTCGGGGTAAGGAAGCTGGCCCTAATGTCCCTTTATGGGATGGTTTGTATGGCTGGAGGGTCCGTAACGAAGGCCTGTACGCCGTGACTTGGCTGTGTGTCAGATCAGCGGCAGCCGGTACAGATGGCCGGGCAGCGGCTCCACGAGACCGTCCGTGACGAGCCCGTCGAGCGCGCGGGCGCGCTGCACCGGCTCGTGCCACACCCTGTCGAGCGCCGCCTGTGGCACCGGCGCGTGCGCCTCCCGCAGCACGGCGAGCAGCTTGCCGCGCACCTGGCGGTCCGTGCCGGCGTACGTCTGTCCGCGGCGCGGCGGACCCTCGTGCTCCGGCTTGCCCGCCAGCCGCCAGGCGCACTGCACGGCGATCGGGCAGCGATGGCAGCCCTCGTTCTTCGCCGTGCACACCAGCGCGCCCAGCTCCATGGACGCGGCGGCCCAGCGGGCGGCGGTCCTCTCGTCCTTGGGCAGCAGCTCACGGGCCAGCTTGCGCTCGGCGGCCGTGGTGGCGTTCGGCGGGTACTGCACCCCGGTCACCGCCCGGGCGAAGACCCGGCGCACGTTCGTGTCCAGCACCGGGTGGCGCTGCCCGTACGCGAAGGAGGCCACCGCGGCGGCCGTGTACTCGCCGATGCCGGGCAGCGCCAGCAGCTGGGTGTGGTCCGTCGGTACGTCCCCGCCGTGCCGCTCCGTTATGGCGACCGCGGCGCCGTGCAGCCGCAGCGCCCGGCGCGGGTAGCCGAGCCGGCCCCAGGCGCGCACCGCCTCTCCGGGGGCCTCCTCGGCGAGGTCGGCGGGGCGCGGCCAGCGGGCGAGCCACTGCTCGTAGACGGGCAGGACCCGGCTGACGGGGGTCTGCTGCAGCATGAACTCGCTGACCATCACGCCCCAGGGGCCCGCCTCCGGGCGGCGCCAGGGGAGGTCGCGGGCGTGGGTGTCGAACCAGGCGATCACGGGGGCGTGGAGCTTCTCAGTCATGGCCTTCTGATCCTGCCACGGGTCGGGCGGGCAGGGCCGGTGACAGCGCGGTTGCGGAGCGTTGCGTCTGGTCGCGGTGCGTGAAGGACCCTTTCTCCTGCGGCAGTTGCCGGGATGATGATCCGGAAAAGTTGGAGCCGAGGCGGCGGGTGGCGCAAGCAAGCGCGCCGATCTCTCGTACAGTTTGCGCCGTGGGATCTCTGCGCAATCCGGTCGGGCCGCTTCCCTCCTCCATTTATTGGCGACGGAGGGTCGTCATGGTGTCGGTGGTCGCCGTGTTGGCGCTGCTGATCACCTGGATCGTCACGGCCGGTGGCGGGGGCGGCAAGAAGAACACCGACGCGTCCAACGGCAAGAACCCCGTGTCCACGATCACGCCGGGGCCCTCCTCGTCGGAGTCCGCGATCAGCCAACACCCTGGCGGGCGCGACGAGTCGAGCGGCGGGGCAGACACCGGCGGGACCGGGTCCGGGTCGGACGGCAAGGGTGACTCCGGCTCGGCGGGGTCCGACGGCGGCTCTGGCGGTGGCTCGGGTTCGGGGTCCGGTGGGGGCGATGTCGGTACGGGCGACGCGCTGCCGGCGTCCTCCTCGCTGCCCAAGTGCACGGCCGGGGCGGTCACGTTGAGCCTGCGCAGCCGGCACAACTCGTACTCGCCGGACCAGGTGCCGACGTTCGAACTCGTCGCGAAGAACGCGTCGTCCAGTGACTGCAAGGTCGATCTCGGGCCGAAGAGCGCGGTGTTGACGATCACGCCGGCCGACAGCAGTGACGCCTACTGGTCCTCGGGCGACTGTCCGAAGGGTGCGGCGAGCCTGGTGTTCCGGGTGCCCGCGGGGCAGAGCATCACGTACGCCGTGACGTGGGACCGCAAGCCGAGCGCTCCCCAGTGCGGGACGCCTCCGGCGGGCTCGGCGAAGACGGGCACGTACTTGCTGGAGGCCGAGGCGCCGGGGTTCGCGAAGGCCCAGGCTTCGTTCGTGCTGGCGGCTGATTAGCGGGCTGTCGGGTTCGCCGTGCGGGTGCGGGTGGGTGGGGCTGGTCGCGCAGTTCCCCGCGCCCCTAGGGGGTTGCAGCGCCGTCGGCCGCAAACGCCCCGTGCGTAGCTGCGTGCGGCGCCAGGGCAGTAGGCGGTGCGGTGAGTACTTAAGGGGCGCGGGGAACTGCGCGACCAGCCCCCACCGGCCCGCGGCTTACGACGGACCCAGCGGCCCTCGAATCAGACGTACCGCTCGAGGATGGACGACTCGGCCAGGCGAGACAGGCCCTCGCGCACGCTCCTCGCCCGCGCCTCGCCAACCCCGTCCACCGTCTGAAGGTCGTCCACGCTCGCAGCGAGCAGCTTCTGCAGCCCGCCGAAGTGTTCCACCAGGCGGTCGATGATCGCGCCGGGAAGCCTCGGCACCTTCGCCAGCAGGCGGAAGCCCCGCGGGGACACTGCCGAGTCGAGGGTCTCGGGGGAGCCGGTGTAGCCCAGCGCCCGCGCCACCGTGCCCATCTCCAGCAGCTCCGCGTGGGAGAGCGCGTCCAGCTCGGACAGCGCCTCCTCGACCGTGCGGGAGCGCTTCGCCGTGGGCTCGGGGACGTAGTCCCGGACGACCAGCTCACGGTCGGGCTCCACCCCGGCGATCAACTCCTCCAGCTGAAGCGCCAGAAGCCGGCCGTCCGTGCCCAGTTCGACCACATACTCGGCGATCTCGGTGGCAATGCGCCGGACCATCTCAAGACGCTGGGCGACCGCCGACACGTCCCGGACCGTCACCAGGTCCTCGATCTCCAGCGCCGACAGCGTGCCCGCGACCTCGTCCAGCCGGAGCTTGTACCGCTCCAGGGTGGCCAGCGCCTGGTTCGCGCGGGACAGGATCGCCGCCGAGTCCTCCAGCACGCGCCGCTGCCCGTCGACGTACAGGGCGATCAGCCGCATGGACTGGGAGACGGAGACCACAGGGAAGCCGACCTGCTTCGAGACGCGGTCCGCCGTGCGGTGCCGCGTGCCCGTCTCCTCCGTCGGGATCGTCGGGTCCGGCACCAGCTGCACTCCGGCCCGCAGGATCTTCGACAGGTCGGAGGAGACCACGATGCCGCCGTCGAGCTTGCACAGCTCCCGCAGGCGCGTGGCCGCGAACTCGACGTCCAGGACGAACCCGCCCGTGCACATCGCCTCGACGGTCTTGTCGGAGCCGAGCACGATGAGCCCGCCGGTGTTGCCGCGGAGAACCCGCTCCAGGCCGTCACGCAGGGCCGTGCCCGGAGCCACCGCGCTCAGCGCGGCGCGCATCAGGCCCTCGGCACCGGAACTCCCACCGGACTTTCCGGGAGCTGCCGCCCGGTCGTTGGCTGCCACTGCACTCCTCCGGTCGCAGGTTCTGGGGCGCTCCCGTTTCGCGCACTCGGTTCGTACGGACGGGCGAGACCTGGGCAAAGTCTACCGGCGGTCCTCCGCCTCCCGTGGGGCCTCTCGGCGACGGGAGCGCGGCAGGACCCTGAGCGCGTCCCCCATGTCCGCGACTTCCAGGACCTTCATGCCGGGCGGGACCTTGCCGGGATCGCCCGGTACGAGCGCGTGCGTGAAGCCCAGCCGGTGTGCCTCGGCGAGCCTGCGCTGCACGCCCGTGACCCGTCTGACCTCGCCCGCCAGGCCGACCTCGCCGATCGCGACGAGGTTCTTGGGCAGCGGGGTGTCGCTGGCGGCCGAGGCGAGCGCCAGGGCGATCGCGAGGTCGGCGGCCGGCTCCGACAGCTTCACGCCGCCCACCGTCGCCGAGTAGATGTCCCGCTTGCCGAGCGCGCTGATCCGGCCCCGCTGCTCCAGCACCGCGAGCATCATCGACACCCGGGAGGTCTCCAGGCCCGAGGTGGTCCGGCGCGGGGAGGGGATCTGGGAGTCCACGGTCAGCGCCTGCACCTCCGCCACCAGCGGGCGGCGGCCCTCCAGGGTGACCGTCAGGCAGGTGCCGGGTACCGGCTCGTCGCGACGGGTCAGGAAGAGTCCGCTGGGGTCCGCGAGGCCCGTGATGCCCTCGTCGTGCAGTTCGAAGCAGCCGACCTCGTCGGTGGCTCCGTAGCGGTTCTTCACGCCCCGCACCAGGCGCAGGCGGGCGTGCCGGTCGCCCTCGAAGTGCAGGACGACGTCCACCAGGTGCTCCAGCAGCCGGGGGCCGGCGATCGCGCCGTCCTTGGTGACGTGGCCCACCAGCAGCGTGGACATGCCGCGCTCCTTGGAGGCGCGGATCAGGGCGCCGGCCACCTCGCGGACCTGGGCCATGCCGCCGGGCGCGCCGTCGATCTCCGGGGAGGCCACCGTCTGCACCGAGTCGAGGATCAGCAGGGACGGCTTCACCGCGTCCAAGTGGCCGAGGACGGCGGCCAGATCGGTCTCGGCGGCGAGATACAGATGGTCGTCCAGGGCGCGGATGCGGTCGGCGCGCAGCCGGACCTGGCTCGCGGACTCCTCGCCGGTCACATAGAGAGTGCGGTGCTCCTCGCTCGCCGACTTGGCGGCCACGTCCAGCAGCAGGGTGGACTTGCCGACGCCCGGCTCGCCCGCGAGCAGCACGACCGCGCCGGGGACGAGACCGCCGCCGAGCACCCGGTCCAGCTCCGGCACGCCGGTCGAGCGTGCGGTGGCCTGGCGGCCGTCGACCTGGCCGATGGGCACCGCGGAGCTGGTGACCCGGCCCGGAGCCGTCGTACGGACCGCGGGCGCGCCGTACTCCTCGACCGTCCCCCAGGCCTGGCACTCGGGGCAGCGGCCGAGCCACTTGGCCGTCTGCCAGCCGCACTCGGTGCAGCGGTAGGACGGTCGGTCCTTGGTGGTCTTGGTACGGGCAGCCATGCGGAAACCGTAGCCCGCGGTACTGACAACGCCCGCTCGGGGCGCATGTGGGTGGATCGGTATTGGCCAATGTCCGTCGGGTTCGAGCCGCGGAACAAAGGGTTCCTGTCCCCTTATGAGGGATCGTTTCACCCGTACGGATTAAAAGTGCTCAAGGTGCAAGAAGGTGCACTCCGTAGCCGCCTACGGTCGCACAGGTGATGAGCAGCAGTCCTCAGACCACGACCCGCACCACCGGCGCGCACCGGGCGCACCGAGAGGCGCGCGATCGAGCCGCCGCGCGCACCCTCGCCCAGCGGCCGCCGGCCCGCTACGAGCCGTACCTGGACGGTCTGTTCACCTATTGCCTGTCGGTGCTGTGCGACCACGACGCGGCCACCGCCGCCCTCGGGGACGTCCTGGTGCTGGCCGAGCGGCGTGGGCAGCGTGTCCCGGAGGCCCCCGCCGACCGCAGGGCCTGGCTGTACGCGCTGGCCCGCTGGGCGTGCCTGCGAGGGCTCGCCGAGGCCAAGCAGAAACGTCAGGCCACCCACGCGGCGGGCCGGGCCGCGGCCACGAGACAGGCACCCGATCCGCCCGTCGCCCCGGAGATCCAGGAGCAGCGGCGCCGCGAACTGGCCCTGCTCGCGTGGCCGGAGGCGGCAGGTACCACCCCCGAGCAGCGCGAGGCCCTGGAACTCGCCGTCCGCCACCACCTCGCCGCCCCCGAGGTCGCCGCCGTCCTCGGCATGGAGCCCGCTGCCGCGCGCGAGCTGCTCGCCTCCGCCGCCTGCGAGGTCGAGCGCACCCGCGCCGCGCTCGCCGTGGTCGAGACCGGCGGGTGCCCGAGCGTGGCTCATCTGACCGGAGACAGCCAGTTGGTCCTCAGCACGGCCCTACGCCGGGAGCTGGTCCGGCACGTCGACGACTGCCCGCGCTGCCGCCGTACCGCCGAGCGCGCGGTGCCCGGCCACTGGCCCGGCGCCACGGTCACCCCGGCCGAGCTGCCCGTCCTGGAGGCACCCCGCGCGGCCCTGCACGTCACCCTCACGCACCAGCCGCGCGCGCGGGGCGCGGCCATGCCCCGTTTCGACCGGCGCGGTTTCCCGATGGACCCCAAGGACCGCGCGGCCCGTCGTGACCGCCTGCGCGCGCGTGCCGTCACCACGACCGTCGTCGCCACCGTCGTCGCGGCCCCCGTGCTCGCCCTGTGGGCCGCCTACCGGGGCACCCCGGACGCCGACGGCGGACGCTCGGCCACCGCGAGCGAGGCGCAGGGGCCCGACGCGCTCGGCAGCGACACCGCAGGCGGCTACGAGAACGCCGGAAACGCCAGCGTCAAGCCCGGCGGCCCCGGCAAGGGCGGCAAGTCGGACGTCTCCGTGGAGGTCATCAGCGTCTCCGGAGGAGACAAGAAGGGCGCGGGACAGCTCGCGGTCAGCGCCGCCAACGACGGCGACACCACCCTGATCACCCTCACGGCCTCAGGTTCCGGCCCCGTCCGCTGGTCCGCCGCCACCTCCGCGGCCTGGCTCTACCTCAGCCAGTCCACGGGAACCCTGGCCCCGGGCGAGACGTTGACGATCAAGGTGTACGTCGACCCTCTCCGCGAGCCCTCCGGCCACTGGCACGCACAGGTGGCCATCTCACCGGCGGGCGCCGTGGTCACCATCGACGGCTACGGCACCGCCCCGACCCGCCCGACGACCCCGCCCCCGGCCCCCGGCACCCCCGACCCGAGCCCGTCGTCCTCACCCCCGACGAACCCGCCGTCCAGCCAGTCCCCGACACCGGCCGACCCGAGCCCCAGTCCCACGGCCCCCACCCCGTCCGACCCCCCGAGCCCGTCACCGTCCCCGAGCGACGACGGAACTCCGAGCCCGTCGGACAGCTAGTGCCCCGGCAGGCAACGTTCGCCCGTCAAGGAGCGGCGTCCGGTGCGTGCTCTCGGCGTGCCGGCCGGAAGTCCTCGTACTGGATGTACTTGGGCTTTCGGCCGGTGCGGCGAGAGTGCGTGCCGGGCGTCGCGACGGGGCGAACGTTGCCTGTCGGGGCACTCGTGCCCCCGCAGGCAGCGCGCCGCCCCGGAAGGCGCCCCCGGCACCCCTACGCCGGATCCGCCGGATGCGGTGCCACCAGGGGCAGCTGCGAGGCCAGTCGCTGTTCGCACAGCTCGACCAGGCGGTCGTAGCCGGCCTTGCCCATCAGTTCGGTCAGTTCGGCGCGGTAGGAGACGTACACCGGCTCGCCCGCTCCGTGTGCCGAGGTCGCCGACGTGCACCACCAGTGCAGGTCATGGCCGCCCGGACCCCAGCCCCGGCGGTCGTACTCACCGATGGAGACCTGCAGGACGCGGGTGTCGTCGGGGCGGTCGATCCAGTCGTAGGTGCGCCGGATCGGCAGCTGCCAGCACACGTCCGGCTTGGTCTCCAGCGGCTCCCGGCCCTCCTTCAGGGCCAGGATGTGCAGCGAGCAGCCCGCGCCGCCGGCGAACCCGGGACGGTTCTGGAAGATGCACGAGCCCTGGAAGGGCCGGGTCTGGCGGGATCCGTCCTCGTCCTCGGAGGTCCAGCCGCCCCGCGTGCCCTCCTCGTGGTGCTGCCAGATCTCCGGGGTGAGCCTCGCCACATGCTCGGCGACCCGCTTCTCGTCGTCCTCGTCGGAGAAGTGGGCCCCCAGCGAGCAGCACCCGTCGTCCGCGCGGCCCGCCTGGATGCCCTGGCAGCCGCTGCCGAAGATGCAGTTCCAGCGCGAGGTCAGCCAGGTCAGATCGCACCGGAAGATCTGCTCGTCGTCCGCCGGATCCGGGAACTCCACCCAGGCTCGCGCGAAGTCGAGACCCTTCTCGTCGCTCACCTTCGGGCCTTTCCCGGACGTCGACGCCTTCACCTGCGAAGGGTCCTTCGACCCCTTGGAGGATTTGGGCGCCTTGCCCGACTTGGCACCCTTGGTGGTCTTGGTGCTCTTGTCGGAGTTAGCCTTTTTCGTCTTTGGCACCCGTCCAGGGTAAGTGGCCCGAGGCCGCTTCGGGGACCGAGGACGGCGGTTCTGGCAGTAGCGTTCCGTACATGAGACTCGGTGTCCTGGACGTGGGTTCGAACACGGTGCATCTGCTGGTGGTGGACGCTCACCCCGGCGCGCGCCCGTTGCCCGCGCATTCGCACAAGGCCGAACTTCGGCTCGCCCAGCTGCTCGACGACAGCGGTGCCATAGGTGATGACGGTGTCGAGAAGCTGATCGCGGTCGTACAGGACGCGCTCCAGGCCGCCGAGGACAAGGGCGTGGAGGACCTGCTGCCGTTCGCGACCTCCGCGGTGCGGGAGGCCACCAACGCCGACGAGGTCCTCGCGCGCGTGGAGGACGAGACCGGCGTAAGACTCCAGGTCCTCACCGGTGCGGAGGAGGCTCGGCTCACCTTCCTCGCCGTCCGCCGCTGGTTCGGCTGGTCCGCCGGAAAGCTGCTGGTCCTGGACATCGGCGGCGGGTCCCTGGAGATCGCCTTCGGTATCGACGAGGAGCCGGACGCCGCCGTCTCCCTCCCGCTCGGCGCCGGCCGCCTCACCGCCGGCTGGCTGCCCGGCGACCCGCCCGTCCCCGACGACGTCCGCTCCCTGCGCCGCCACGTTCGCGCGCAGATCGCCCGGACCGTCGGCGAGTTCCACCGCTTCGGCACCCCCGACCACGTGGTCGCCACCTCCAAGACCTTCAAGCAGCTGGCCCGCATCGCCGGCGCCGCCCGCAGCGCCGAGGGCCTCTACATCCAGCGCGACCTCAAGCGGGAGTCCCTGGAGGCCTGGGTCCCCCGCCTGGCCGGCATGTCCACGCAACAGCGCGCCGAACTCCCCGGAGTCTCCGAGGGCCGAGCCGGCCAGCTGCTGGCGGGGGCACTGGTGGCCGAGGGCGCGATGGATCTCTTCGGGGTGGAGAGCCTGGAGGTCTGCCCGTGGGCCCTGCGCGAGGGCGTGATCCTGCGGCGCCTCGATCACATGGGTACGGCTTGACTGCGTGAAGGGGCGCGGGCCGTGTCGGTGGGCGGCTCCGCCGCGTGGGCGCAGGCAACCGCGGCACACCCGCACCCACCCGAATGGCGAACGTCACAACGGCGAATAGGCACCCCACCCCCTCACCACTCGACCCCGTAAGGTGACGGACGTGGCTGAACCAAGGGACGTGTCCGTCGCGCTGTCGACAGCCTCCGTTTACCCGGAGTCGACGGCGACGGCCTTCGAGATCGCCGCGCGCCTCGGGTACGACGGCGTCGAGGTCATGGTCTGGACCGACCCGGTCAGCCAGGACATCGAGGCCCTGCGCCGCCTGTCCGACTACCACGGCATTCCGATCCTGGCCGTGCACGCCCCCTGCCTGCTGATCACCCAGCGGGTCTGGTCCACAGACCCCTGGGTCAAGCTCCAGCGGGCGAGGGCTGCCGCGGAGAAGCTGGGTGCCTCCACCGTCGTCGTACACCCGCCCTTCCGCTGGCAGCGGCAGTACGCCCGCGACTTCGTCTCCGGGGTCTGGCGGATGGCGCACGAGACGGACGTACGGTTCGCCGTCGAGAACATGTACCCGTGGCGCTACCGCGACCGCGAGATGCTGGCCTATGCGCCCGAGTGGGACGTCACCAAGGACGACTACCGGCACTTCACGATCGACCTCAGTCACGCGGCGACGGCCCGCACGGACGCGCTGGGCATGCTCGACCGCATGGGCGACCGCCTCGGCCACGTCCACCTCGCCGACGGCCGGGGCTCGGCCAAGGACGAGCACCTGGTCCCCGGCCGCGGCACCCAGCCCTGCGCCGAGCTGCTGGAGCGCCTCGCGCGCACCGGCTACGACGGCCATGTCGTCATCGAGGTCAACACCCGCCGGGCGATGTCCAGCGCCGAGCGCGAGGCCGACCTCGCCGAGGCCCTGGCCTTCACCCGTAAGCACCTGGCCGCGGCCCTGCAGGTGCCCCGGCGATGACCGGGGCGACCGCACGCCGCAGGGGACGGCCGCCGCGCGCCGAGTCCGCCGACACCCGCGACCGGATCCTCGCCGCGGCCCGCGAGGAGTTCTCCGAACGCGGCTACGAGAAGACGTCCGTACGCGGTATCGCCAAGGCCGCCGGGGTCGACTCCGCGCTGGTCCACCACTACTTCGGCACCAAGGAACAGGTCTTCGAGGCTGCCATCGAGGTCGCCTTCGCCCCCGCGCTCAATGCGCCGAACGCGGTGGCCGACGGCCCGCTGGAGGGGGTGGGGGAGCGGCTGACCCGCTTCGTCTTCGGCGTCTGGGAGAACCCCACGACCCGTACGCCCCTCCTCGCGATCCTCCGGTCCGCCGTGAACAACGAGACCGCGGCCGCCGTCTTCCGCCGCCTCGTCGCCGCCCAGCTGCTGCGCCGCATCGCCGCCCAGGTGGACCTGCCGGACGCGGAGCTGCGGGCCGAGCTGGCGGCCGCGCAGCTGGTGGGCACGGCGATGATGCGCTACGTGATCAAGCTGGAGCCGCTGGCCTCGGCGGACCTGGAGCAGATCATCGCGCGGGTGGCACCGGTGGTGCAGGGACATCTGACTCAGCCCTGAGGGTGACACGGTCCTGAAGTGACGCAGCTCTGACGTCGGCGTTCCGTGGAACACGCGTCCCGCATTCCGGACAACCTTGTCCAGCCCTTGGAGGGGCGGCGTACGCTCGTAGGAAGTCAGAAGTCTCTCTGATCGCAGTCTCTGAAGGAGCGAGCGACGATGCCCGAGCTGAGGTCCCGCACAGTCACCCACGGCCGCAACATGGCGGGCGCCCGCGCCCTTATGCGCGCCTCCGGTGTACCCGGTGCGGACATCGGCCGGAAGCCCATCATCGCCGTCGCCAACTCCTTCACCGAGTTCGTCCCGGGCCACACCCACCTGCAGCCGGTCGGCCGGATCGTCAGCGAGGCGATCAAGGAGGCAGGCGGCATCCCGCGCGAGTTCAACACGATCGCGGTCGACGACGGCATCGCCATGGGCCACGGCGGCATGCTGTACTCCCTGCCCTCCCGCGACCTGATCGCCGACTCGGTGGAGTACATGGTCGAGGCCCACTGCGCCGACGCCCTGGTCTGCATCTCCAACTGCGACAAGATCACCCCGGGCATGCTGATGGCGGCCCTGCGCCTGAACATCCCGACGGTCTTCGTCTCCGGCGGCCCGATGGAGTCCGGCCGCGCCACCCTGGTCGACGGCACGGTCCGCACCCTCGACCTGGTCGACGCGATCTCCGACGCCGTCAACGACAAGATCTCCGACGAGGACATCCTCCGGATCGAGGAGAACGCCTGCCCGACCTGCGGCAGCTGTTCCGGCATGTTCACCGCCAACTCGATGAACTGCCTGACCGAGGCCATCGGCCTCTCCCTCCCCGGCAACGGCTCGGTCCTGGCCACCCACACGGCCCGCCGCCGGCTCTACGAGGACGCGGCCCGCACGGTCATGGACCTCACCCGCCGCTACTACGAGCAGGACGACGAGTCGGTCCTCCCGCTCAACATCGCCACCTTCGCGGCCTTCGAGAACGCCATGGCCCTGGACATCGCGATGGGCGGCTCCACCAACACGATCCTGCACCTGCTGGCAGCCGCCCAGGAGGCGGACGTCCCGTTCGGCCTGGAGCAGATCGACGCCGTCTCCCGCCGCGTCCCCTGCCTGGCCAAGGTCGCGCCCAACGTCGCGAAGAACCGCACGTACTACATGGAGGACGTGCACCGCGCCGGCGGCATCCCCGCCCTCCTCGGCGAACTGCACCGCGCGGGCCTGCTGAACGAGGACGTCCACGCGGTCCACAGCCCCTCCCTGGCCGACTGGCTGAAGACCTGGGACGTCCGCGGCGGCTCCCCGTCCCCGGAGGCCGTGGACCTGTGGCACGCGGCCCCCGGCTGCGTCCGCTCCGCCGAGGCCTTCTCACAGTCCGAGCGCTGGGATTCCCTGGACGACGACGCCGAGAACGGCTGCATCCGCTCCGCCGAGCACGCGTACTCCAAGGACGGCGGCCTGGCGGTCCTCAAGGGCAACCTGGCGGTCGACGGCTGCGTCGTGAAGACCGCCGGCGTGGACGAGTCCATCTGGACCTTCGAGGGCCCGGCCGTGGTCTGCGAGTCCCAGGAGGAGGCCGTCCAGCGCATCCTCACCCAGGAGGTCAAGGAGGGCGACGTCGTCGTCATCCGCTACGAGGGCCCCAAGGGCGGCCCCGGCATGCAGGAAATGCTCTACCCGACCTCGTACCTGAAGGGCCGCGGCCTGGGCAAGAGCTGCGCCCTGATCACCGACGGCCGCTTCTCCGGCGGCACGTCCGGCCTCTCCATCGGCCACGCGTCCCCCGAGGCGGCCTCCGGCGGCACGATCGCCCTGGTCCAGGACGGCGACCGCATCCGCATCGACATCCCGAACCGCACGATCGAGCTGCTGGTCGACGAGGCGGAGCTGACGCGACGCGAGCAGGCCCTCGGCGGCGTGTACGCCCCCAAGAACCGCGAGCGCAAGGTCTCCGCCGCGCTGCGCGCCTACGCCGCGATGGCCACCAGCGCGGACAAGGGCGCGGTGCGCGACGTGAACAAGCTGGGCTGACCGGTCCACGCAAAGGGGCCGCCCCCCGGACGGGGGCGGCCCCTTTCGCATGTCACCAGGCCGAGGGATCGCGTGCGTCGAGGGCGAAGACGGTGCCGTCCGGGGCGGTGGCGCACACGCGATGGCCGACGACGACCGGTGCGGGCGGCGCCCCCGCAACCCGGGCCGAGTGGCTGCCGAGGCGGGCTTCGGTCTGCCCGACGAGCTTCCCCTTGGCCGCGTCGACGGCGAGGAGCCGCCCGTCACCCGCGCTGAAGTACACCCTCGCGCCGTCGGTGACCGGTGCCGAACCCCGGGTCACGGAGGTCTCCAGCCGCCACAGCTGCTTGTGCGCGTCCAGGTCGACGGCGACCAGGGAACCACCGGTGCCCAGGAGGTGGACGAGGGACCCCCGCACGGTCGCCTGGGCGTCGTCCAGCGCGACGGGCAACCTCACCCGGCTCGTCTGCCCGGAGGCGGCCGAGTAGCGGACGACCTCCTTGGTCTGCCCGTAGACGCTGTCGACGGACAGGAAGAACACCGAGCCGCCCCGGGCACCGAACGGCCGCAGAGCTCCGGCGAGCCGGACGTCCCACCGCACGTGCCCCGTGCGCGGATCCACCGCGGTCACCTGCGTGCTCGACCCGTCACCGGACGTGCGGGTCGCGTAGGCCGAGGAGTCCCCCGGGAACGAGAGAAAGGCCGGTGCGCCCTGGCCGGGGAAGCCGCGCTGCCACTTCGCCTCACCGGTCGCCGCGTCCACCCCGGTGACCGTCCCGTCGGCACGCGTGAGCAGGGCCATGCCGCCCGCGTAACGGATCGTCGTGTCCGGGGGAAGGCTCCGTTCCCAGACCTGTTTGCCCGAGGCGGGGGCGAGAGCCGCCAGACGTGCCCCGCCGTTCGTATAGGGCTGCACGAGACCGGCGGAGACCACGGGCGGTTCGCTCGTGGTCCGGGTGGCGACGGAGTGCCGCCACAACAGGGTGCCGTCGGCGGGGGACACGGCGAACACCGCACCGGGCTGGGCACAGAGCAACTTCCCGGATCCGTAGGAGCATTGCGGCATGCCCTTGTCCGCCCCGACCGGTTCGGCCGTCCAGCCGGCGGAGGCCGTCGACACCGTCCGCGGGCTCCCGTGCTGCGACGTGTGACGGCTGCTCTCGAACAGCCGTACCGAGACCAGGGAGCCGAGCAGGGCCAGGCCGAGCGCCGCGGCGCCCAGGACCGCCACTCGCCTGCCCGGGCGACGGCGTCTCGCGGACCGCTCCACGGACTGTCCCGCGGACTGCTCCGCGAGCTGTTCCGCGGCCTGCTCGTCGCCGGCCTTCGGCTCCCGGTCGTCCTCACTCGTCCGCTGCGCCGGTATGAACGCCTGCGTGTCGTACGAGGCGGCCACCGACCGCAGCTCCCGCATCAGCTCGTCGGGAGTCGGCCGGTCCTCGGGTTCCTTGGCGAGGCAGCGAAGGATCAGCGGCGCCAGACCCTCCGGCACCCCGGTCAGGTCGGGCTCGTCGTGCACCACCTGGTAGGCGACCACATACGGACTGTCGGAGTCGAACGGTCCCCTCCCGGTCGCCGCGTGCACCAGCACCGACCCGAGGGCGAATATGTCCGCCGCCGGTCCCACTTCCCGCGGCCGCCGGAACTGCTCGGGAGCCATGAACGGCGGTGTACCGATCAACTTGCCGGTCTCGGTGCGCAGTTCGCTGTCCTTGGGCCGGGAGATGCCGAAGTCGATGACCTTCGGACCGTCCTCGGCGAGCAACACGTTGCTCGGCTTCAGATCCCGGTGCACGACCCCCACCCGATGGATGTCGCGCAACGCCTCGGCGAGCCCGGCCATGAGCCGACGCAGCTGCGCCGCCGGCATCGGACCGCTCCGCTTCACGTGCTCGGAGAGGGTCGGACCGGGAATGAACAGCGTGGCCATCCAGGGCCGTTCGGCCTCCGGGTCGGCGTCCACGACAGGCGCCGTGAAGGCACCGCTCACCCTCCGGGCGGCGGCCACCTCCTGCCGGAAACGCCCCCTGAACTCGCGATCCCGGGCGAACTCGGCGTGTACGACCTTCACCGCGAGCCTCAGTCCCGAGGTGCTCCGGGCCAGATGCACCACACCCATGCCACCGGAGCCCAGACACGACTCCAGGTGATACTGACCGGCGTACTCGGGAAGTTCCGCTTCCGCGCCCGCTCCGGTGTTGCGCTGTGGCGTCATGGACCACCCCCGTGCTGTTCGTCCGCGCGCGCGACGCACGGAGCCTAGTCGATGACTCGTACGAGACAGAGGCGGCTTGCTAGCGTCTGCATGCGAGTTGCGCACCGGTGTTTCGCAATTCGCTTCAGGGGAATCAACGTGACCCCATGACAGTCATGGGGACAATGGGGGGAGGCACTCGATGTCTGTCGAGCGCGTCGAAGAAGACGACAACAGCAGCGCCGCGGCCGCGGTCGCGACGGAGTCCCTGCGCTATTACTCGGTCGCGCCGGGCGTACGCCTGAACGTCCGCAGTGGACCCGGCACGAGCTACAACCTCGTCCGCGTCCTGCCCGAGGGCGCCAAGGTCCACATCTACTGCCAGTCGCCGGGCACCACCATCTCCGGTCCGTACGGCACCTCGAACATCTGGGACAACATCGGCAACGGTGAGTACGTCTCGGACGCCTTCGTCCAGACCGGCAGCGACGGCTACGTCGCCCCTCGCTGCGGCTGACCCCGCGAAGAGCCCGCCCCCGCCCGGAGCCATAATCGTCCCGTGAGCGACGAGACCGGCACCCCGGACACCCCGGCGGGCTCTACGGGCGGCGCGGCCCAGGGCGGCCCCCGCCCCGAGCCCCTCCGCTTCTTCGGCACCTCCTGGGTGAACCACGACAACGGGTACGCGGCCCGCCGAGCCGGCGTGGCCGTCGGCTCCCTCGCCGCGGCCGCCGCCTCCTGCCTGGTCCTGAACTTCGCCTACGAGGGCATCCAGATCGCCGACACCGGCGCCTTCGTGACCGTGCTGGTCGTCGCCATGTTCGCGATCTGCAGCGCGCTCGCCTTCCGCAACACCTGGGAGGGCTTCGGCCGGCGCCACGATCCCCAGCGCCAGGCCCAGCTGCGCGGCCTGCTCGCCATCGGCTTCGTCGGCTCCCTGCTCGCCTACTTCTTCCGCTCCCTCACCGAGGCCCCGGGCGAGAAGCTGCACCGCGAGGAGTACGAGAAGGCCCGCGAGGAGTACGAGCGCCGGTCCTCCCGGCGCACGGGCAACCCGTCGAAGAAGAAGCGGCGCCGGTAAGCCGCGACGGGCGCAGGTGAGCGGTAAAGCCGGTAAGCGGTGCAGCCCGTGAGCCGGAAAGCGGTAGGTCCGCACAGAGCGGTGTGCCTGGCCGGAACGCGCTGCTCTCGCCCACAAACCCGCTGTCCCCTCCCACCTCACCTCGCGCACGATGGCGGCATGACCACGAGTCCAGCCACCCCGGAACCGGCCGCCGCCCCGTCCCCCGCCCTGCGCGCCCACTCCTTCAACGCCGCCGCGGCCCAGTACGCCGCGAACCGCCCCTCCTACCCGCCCGCCCTCTTCGACACCGTCGAGGAGCTGGCCGGCCGGCCGCTGTCCGGTGCCCGGGTCGTGGACGTCGGTGCCGGGACCGGGATCGCGACCGCCCTGCTGGACGCCCGCGGTGCCGACGTCCTCGCGGTGGAACCCGGTGCGGGCATGGCCGCCGAGTTCCGCCGTGCCCTGCCGCACATCCCGATCGTGCGGGGCAACGGCAACGCCCTCCCCGTCGCCGACGCCCGCGCCGACTTCCTCACCTACGCCCAGGCCTGGCACTGGACCGACACCGCGCACTCGGTGCCGGAGGCGCTGCGCGTGCTGCGGCCGGGCGGTGCGCTGGCCCTGTGGTGGAACACCTCCGCCCTCGACGTCGAGTGGATCGCCGAGGCCGCCGACCGCTTCGGTCGGTTCTTCGACGTGGACATCGCCGCCGAGAAGCGCCAGACCGGAGACCGCACCGAGCACGCCGACCCCAGCGGCCGCCTCCGCTTCACCCGCCGCGAGGTCCGCTGGAGCCGCCGGGTCCCGATCGACACCCACATCGCCAACATCGGCAGCCACTCGGCCTTCCTCGTCACTCCCGAGGAGCGCCGGAACGCGTTCCTGGAGGAAGAGCGCGGCCATGTGCTGACGGTCTTCCCGGACGGCATCGTCGAGGAGACGTACGACGTGCTCCTGCTCGTCGCGACCAAGCCCTGATCCGACACCTCGTCAACCTCCCCGGCGGCAGCGGCGGCTCGGTTCCTTCCCGGGCCGCCGCTTTCGTGTGCGGCACACCTACTTCCTCCCCTTGACGGCACCGGCCGCCGGGAAGATTATTCATCGCATGATGAATTATGCGCCCGATCCACCCCACCCCACCGCACCGGACGCCGTCCACGCCGAAGACCTCACCGTCGTACGCGGCCCCCGCACCGTCCTCCACCACCTCCGCTTCACCGTCCCGCGCGGCCAGATCACCGGCCTGCTCGGCCCCTCCGGATGCGGCAAGTCCACCCTGATGCGCTCCATCGTCGGCACCCAGGCCAAGGTCACCGGCACCCTCGACGTCCTCGGCCACCCCGCCGGCCACCCCACCCTGCGCAGCCGCATCGGCTACGTCACCCAGGCCCCCTCCGTCTACGACGACCTGACCATCCGCCAGAACCTCGACTACTTCGCCGCGATCCTCGACCCCGGCCGCAGCCCCGCCGAACGCCGCCAGGACGTCGCACGCGTCCTCACCGACGTCGACCTCACCAGCCACGCCGACGCCCTCGCCGGCAACCTCTCCGGCGGCCAGCGCAGCCGTGTCTCCCTCGCCGTCGCCCTCCTCGGCACGCCCGAACTCCTCGTCCTCGACGAACCGACGGTCGGCCTCGACCCCGTCCTGCGCCGAGACCTGTGGAACCTCTTCCACGACCTCGCCGCCCGAGGCGCCACCCTCCTCGTCTCCTCCCACGTCATGGACGAGGCCGAGCGCTGCCACCGCCTCCTCCTCATGCGCGAGGGCCGGATCCTCGCCGACGACACCCCGGACGCCCTGCGCACCCGTACCGGCACCGACACCGTCGAGGCCGCCTTCCTCCGCCTCGTCGACGAAGCAGACCGAGCAGACGACGCCGACGCGGACGCCGCCGACGCCGCCGACGCCGCGGACCGCACCAAGGAGACGACCCGATGAGCACGACCACACCGGCAGCGCCCGCCACTCCTGCCGCCCCCGCCGCGCCCACCAGCGCCCTGAACGCCGCCCGCACCACGGCCACCGCGGCCCGCGTCCTGCGCCAGCTCCGCCACGACCCGCGGACCATCGCGCTGCTGATCCTCGTCCCCTGCCTGATGCTGATCCTGCTGCGCTACGTCTTCGACGCCAGCCCGCGCACCTTCGACAACATCGGCGCCTCTCTGCTCGGCATCTTCCCGCTGATCACGATGTTCCTGGTCACCTCCATCGCCACCCTGCGCGAACGCACCTCGGGCACCCTCGAACGTCTCCTCGCCATGCCCCTCGGCAAGGCCGACCTCATCGCCGGCTACGCCCTCGCCTTCGGCGGCCTCGCCATCGTCCAGTCGGCCCTCGCCACCGGACTCGCCGTCTGGCTCCTCGGCCTGGACGTCACCGGCTCAGCCTGGCTGCTCCTGCTGGTCGCCCTGCTCGACGCCCTGCTCGGCACGGCCCTCGGTCTCTTCGTCTCGGCCTTCGCGGCCTCGGAATTCCAGGCGGTCCAGTTCATGCCCGCGGTGATCTTCCCCCAGCTCCTCCTCTGCGGCCTCTTCACTCCACGCCCCAACATGCACCCCGTGCTGGAGGCCATCTCCGACGTCCTCCCGATGTCCTACGCCGTCGACGGCATGAACGAGGTCCTCCACCACACGGACATGACGGCGACATTCGTACGGGACGTCTCGATCGTGGCGGGCTGCGCGGTGCTGGTCCTGGCACTCGGGGCAGCGACGCTGCGACGACGCACGGCATAGCCGCGGGCCCACCCGCCGACCGACATTCCGCCTGCCGGACAACCGACCCGCACACCCGACCCCGGTGCCAGACTGAACCGCATGAGCCAGAAAGTCGCAGTCCTCGGCACCGGCAAGATCGGCGAAGCCCTGCTCAGCGGAATGATCCGGGCCGGCTGGGCCCCCGCCGACCTCCTGGTCACGGCCCGCCGCCCCGAACGTGCCGAAGAACTCCGCGCCCGTTACGGAGTCGCCGCGGTCACCAACCCCGAGGCCGCCAAGACCGCCGACACCCTGATCCTCACGGTCAAACCGCAGGACATGGGCGCCCTCCTGGACGAACTGGCCCCGCACATCCCCGCCGACCGCCTGGTCATCAGCGGAGCCGCCGGCATCCCCACCTCCTTCTTCGAGGAGCGCCTCGCCGCGGGCA
Organism: Streptomyces sp. NPDC001410; assembly: GCF_042895235.1. Lineage (NCBI taxonomy): Bacteria > Bacillati > Actinomycetota > Actinomycetes > Kitasatosporales > Streptomycetaceae > Streptomyces > Streptomyces sp. NPDC001410. The sequence continues at coordinate 1,913 of NZ_JBIAWE010000025.1, read as the reverse complement.
CCCCGGTCGTCCGCGTCATGACGAACACCCCGGCCCTCGTCGACGAGGCCATGTCCGTCATCTCCGCCGGCAGCCACGCCACCCCCGAACACGTCGCCCACGCCGAGGAGATCTTCGGCGCCGTCGGCAAGACCCTCCGAGTCCCCGAGTCCCAGCAGGACGCCTGCACCGCCCTGTCCGGCTCCGGCCCGGCGTACTTCTTCTACCTGGTCGAAGCCATGACCGACGCCGGCATCCTGCTCGGCCTGCCCCGCGACAAGGCCCACGACCTGATCGTCCAGTCCGCGATCGGCGCCGCCGTGATGCTCCGCGACAGCGGCGAACACCCCGTCAAGCTCCGCGAGAACGTCACCTCCCCGGCCGGTACGACGATCAGCGCCATCCGCGAACTGGAGAACCACGGAGTCCGCGCCGCGCTCATCGCCGCACTCGAGGCCGCCCGCGACCGCAGCCGCGAACTCGCCTCCGGCAAGAAGGACTGACACCCAAGAAGGACTCACCCACGACACCGCGAAGGCGGCGGGCCACCCCGCCGCCCCACGGCTAGCGAGCGGCGCTCAGCGAGTTCAGCGAAGGCTCCGCCACGGGCGGCAGCAACCCGATGGCCCGATAGGCGGTATCGACGATCGGCCGGGCCATCGCCCGAGCCTTCTCCGCACCATCTCGCAGCACCCCCTCCAGATAGACAGGATCCGCGCACAGCTCCCTGTGCCTGGCCTGCACGGGCCTGAGAACCTCCACCACGGCCTCAGCGGTGTCCTTCTTCAAAGCGCCGTACGAGTCGTAAACGGCCGCCAGTGACTCAGGGTTCCCGCCCGTGCACGCTGCGAGAATCTCCAGCAGATTCGAGACCCCCGGCCGGGCCTCCCGGTCGTACTCCACGTCCCGCCCGCTGTCGGTCACGGCCCGCATGACCTTCTTGCGCACCACGTCCGGCTCGTCCAGCAGATAGACGATCCCCGGACCCGAGTCGTCCGACTTCCCCATCTTCGATGTCGGGTCCTGCAGGTTCATCACCCGCGCGGCCACCTTCGGCGGGGTGGCCTTCGGCACCACGAACGTGTGGCCGTACCGCTGGTTGAACCGCACCGCCAGATCCCGCGTCAGCTCGACGTGCTGCGTCTGGTCGTCCCCGACCGGCACCTCGTCCGCCCCGTAGGCCAGGATGTCCGCCGCCATCAGCACCGGATACGTCAGCAGCGACAGCCGCACACTCCCGCCGCGCTCACGCTCGCGCGCGGACTTCTCCTTGTACTGGATCATCCGCCGCATCTCGCCGTCCGTCGCCACGCACTCCAGCACGTACGACAGCCGGGTGTGCTCGTCGACATGGCTCTGCAGGAACACCGTGCACAGCTCGGGGTCGAGCCCCGACGCCAGCAACAACGTCGTCGCCTGACGACTGAGCCTGCGCACCCGCGCCGGATCGTGGTCCACGGTCAGCGCGTGCAGATCGACGATGCAGAACAGGGAGTCCGCCCGGTGCTGGTCCACCGCGGCCCACTGCCGCATGGCACCCAGGTAGTTCCCCAACGTCAGATGTCCGGTCGGCTTGACCCCGCTGAAGACCCGCGTCATCTCTACTCCACCTCCAGGTCGAAACCGCCGTCCCGGTCGGCCGGCCCCCGGAGTCCTGGAGGGAGATACGAGAACGGCCGCCGAGGCGGCGGCCGTTGAGTGCATACGTGAGTACGGCCGCCGGTCAGGCGGCCCACCAGAGCTGGGTACACGTACGCGTCATCACGTCGGCCAGCGTACGCCCGCAGGGGCCCCGCCCGCAGCGAGTTGACACACCCCGGCCCGCTACGTAATGTTCTTCGGGTTGTCCGACGTGAGCGCCGACTCCGGTCGGTCCCCGGACAGCCATTCCGCAAGTATCAGCCAGCAATCGGCGACCCGTCGTCGTGTGCTTC